>NZ_WBYQ01000001.1:0-754379 GCF_013282925.1 Marinobacterium sp. xm-g-48 | reverse complement strand
TCTTGCTCAAGAAAAACATTACGCTAAATGAATTCACATATAGGTTGCTTGTCTTGTTAAGCTTTTGTGCTCAACCTCAACAAGCGCCCACACGCATTACCTGATTAATTGTTAAAGAGCGTGCCACTGATCTCTTGGTGGCTGCTTGAGTACTCGTCTCAAGCGAGGTGCGTATATTACCGACACCCGATTTTTATTCAACCCCTTTTTTGTAAAAAAACACACTTTTTTGAACATTTATTTTTACTGGGTTTGCAGTAATGAAAAACGCACCTTTAATAAGGTGCGTTTTTTGTAGGAGTGGGAGAAAGATTAGCGCTTACGCTTTTTATCTTTCGCTCGCTTCTTCATCTCTTTAATGTGCTGACGATGTCTCTCTTTTTTAGCCTCCTGGCGACCGGAGAGTTTATTCACTCTGCCAGAAAAAGGGTTATCGCCCGTTTTAAATTGGAAGCGAATCGGTGTTCCGCGCACTTTTAGAAGCGAGGTAAAGCGATTCTCAAGATAGCGCTTATAAGAGCCCGGCAGTGCGTTGGTCTGATTTCCATGCACTACAATGATAGGCGGGTTTGAACCACCCTGGTGAGCAAAGCGCAACTTAATACGGCGATTATTGACCGCTGGTGGCTGATGATCAGCTACAACATCTTCAAGCAGACGAGTCAGCTCATTAGTCGACCATTTTTTCATTGCACAACGGTAGGCTTCGTTCACTGACCGATAAAGATCGCCAACACCCGTTCCATGCAGCGCCGAGATGAAGTGGAAACGAGCAAAGGTCGCAAACCCCATGCGGCGCTCTACTTGAGTCTTAACCTTCTCTTTTGCTTCATAGTCCATGCCGTCCCACTTATTCAGTGCAACTACCAGAGCTCGGCCAGAGTCGATCACGAAGCCGAGCATGTTTAGATCTTGCTCAGTGACACCATCACGCGCATCAATGATTGCGACAACAACATTGGCATCTTTGATAGCCTGAAGCGTTTTGATGATTGAGAACTTCTCTACCGCCTCTGTCACTTGACGACGACGGCGAACCCCGGCCGTATCAATTAGAGTGTATGGCTGGCCATCTCGCTCGTATGGAATGTAGATACTGTCTCGAGTCGTCCCGGCATGGTCGTATACCACTACGCGCTCTTCACCAAGCATTCGGTTTACCAGCGTAGATTTACCCACATTAGGGCGACCAACAATGGCGATACGAATATTGCCATCATCTTCCTCTTCCGGCTCTGCGCCCTCTTCAGGGTATGGCACACCGGCTTCATCTAATGTCATATCAATCAACTGACGAACACCGCGACCATGAGCCGCTGCAATGGAGAGCGGATCCCCAATACCCAGCGCATAGAAGTCAGAGCGAGCGATATCAGGATCCAATCCATCGGTCTTATTGACTACAAGGTAGACTTTTTTCTCGTGACGACGCAGATGATCTGCAATCATTTCGTCAGCTGGGTTGATACCTGCACGAGCATCCACAAGGAACAGAACGATATCGGCTTCATCAACTGCTTGAAAAGACTGCTGTGCCATTTCACGGTCAATACCGCTCTCGTCACCCGTGATACCACCAGTATCTATGACAATGTAGTCTCGCTCCCCTAGATCACCTTCACCGTACTTACGGTCACGTGTCAATCCAGGAAGATCGGCAACCAGCGCATCACGCGATCTGGTCAAGCGGTTAAACAGGGTCGATTTACCGACATTAGGGCGCCCAATTAGGGCAATTACCGGAAGCATATTGCTCACCTGATTCCAAAAAACAGAAGGCGGCAACCCGCAAGTCAGGTCACCGCCTTATATAAAATTAAAAGGCTTTTGCTATTTTAGCGTTAAAGCACTCAATTTACCCGAGTTACTGAGTACAAATGTTGTATCCCCTACCACGACTGGATCCGCCGTGACAGGTGAACTACCCAAATTGACTCGAGCGATAGGACGCCCGTCGATTTGCGACAGGGCATGTAGGTAGCCCAGAGCATCCCCAAAAATTACTTCGTTACCGACCACTACCGGTGCCGATAAGCCTCGATTAGCAAAATCAGAGTTGCGCCAAACACTGGCTGACGACGAGACATCAAAGGCCTCAACCGCTCCCTTTGCATCGACCGCATAGACATTACCAAAACCGACCGCCAGCTCTTGATAAGTAGAGAAAGATTGAGTCCAGACTGTTGACGCCGTGCGCGGGTTGATCGCTACAACACGACCTTGATACCCGCCGGTCAGAATAAGATCGTTTGCTATTGCAAAGCCACCATCCAAATCCATTAGACGCTCAAACTCGGAACGACCCATCGCATCAGCAGCACGAATCTCCCAGGCTGGAATACCTGTTTCGCCCGCCAGTGCGACTACCTTACCGTTAGCAAATCCAGCTACGACACCATCACTCAGCATGAGGGGAGTACCGGTACCACGAAGCGTCAGTGCAGGCTCTTGAGCATCATAGACCCAACGAGATTCACCGGTAATGCGATCAAAGGCGGCTAGCTGACCATTCACCTGCTGAACAACAACCAGTGACGTGCCCACTTGTGGCTGAGCCGTCACTTCGGACTTCAGCTGAGCTCGCCACTGTTCCGAACCATCTTTTGCAGATAGCGCCACCAGTTCAGCGCTATCAAGAACCACTAACGCTAGATCAAACCCTGCACCGACACCTGCACTGATTTCGGCATCCAGGTCAACGCTCCAGTTCAGCGCACCCGATTCCAGCGCATAGGATGAGATTCGTCCTTGCTTATCAGAGATCAGTAACGAATCGTTTGTCACACCTGGCTTAAACTGGTGAAACTCATCCCCAAACGACGCACCCACATCTGCACTCCAAACAAGGTTGAAGGCTTTCTCTTGTTCAAACGCGACCAACTCTTGTGGGCCGGACTCTTTTTCACCAGAAAAAATACCGCAACCAGACAAAAGACTGGTTGCAGCTGCTACAACAAAGGCACGTCTAATGAGATTCATTACGATGCATCTCCAGTCGCTAAATCATCATATTTCAGTTTAATCACCTGCTTGCGCTGAGGATCGGCCGACGCCATTGCCGCTTCATACGAAGCTCTCGCTTCCGAAGCGTTACCCATTGCAGCAGCCACATCTCCCTGAACCTCAGCAAATAGTGATGGGAAATCTGAGCCACTTAACTGTGCTAATGACGCTTTAGCTGCTTCAGCTTGCCCTAATCCTAATTGCACTTTCGCTTTACGGATTGTAGCCAAAGACTTCATATCCAATGGCGAGACTTCACTCGTAATAACATAATCGAGCTGCTCAAGCGCACCTTCTAAATCGCCAGCATTCACTGATACACGAGCTAACACCATTGCCGCCATTGGGGCATAAGCGCTCGATGCATAATCTGCACGAAGATCTTTCCCAACCTGTATCAAGGAGGTAACCGCGGCTTCATCCAGTGGCAAACCGGTTGCGACAGGATTGAGAATCGACTCATACATAGCGGAAGCGTTTGCAGCAAAGTCATCTTGATATTGATTCCAGCCACGCCATCCAAACACAGCAGCCACAGCAATTACGACACCCATGATTAGGGATTTGCCGTTCTCTTTCCACCAACTTTTGAGCGCTTCAACCTGCTCTTCTTCTGTACGTAGCTCAGCCACTATACTCTCCAACCTAAAGACTAAATTTACCTTTCAATTCACTGACCAGTGAATCTTGAGCAACTCGAACTTGATCGCCATTACCACGCAGCGGTTTTAAACTCACTTCGGACGCAGCACGCTCATCGTCACCGATAAGAATGGCAAAATCTGCTCCACTCTTATCAGCCTTTTTCATCTGACTTTTAAATCCACCGCCGCCGCAATGCAACTGAACTCGAAGGCCCGCCTCGTGACGAAGCGTTTCAGCAACACTCATCGCGGTCGCTAGATTATCATCCCCCATTCCGATGACATAGACATCGATACGTTGACGAACACTCTCAGGAACCAGTTGCAGCTCTTCAAGGAGAAGAACCAGACGCTCGACACCCATTGCGAAACCGACAGCCGGGGTTGGCTTGCCACCTAATTGACTCACCAGTCCATCGTATCGGCCACCGGCACAGACAGTACCCTGGGCGCCTAACGCATCGGTCACCCACTCAAATACGGTCTTACCGTAGTAGTCTAGACCACGCACCAAGCGAGAATTAACACGGTATTCGATACCCGCAGCCTCGAGCAGTGACTTCAACTGTTCAAAGTGTGCTTTGGACTCTTCGTCGATGTAATCATGAAAATGAGGTGCATCGTTCAATAGCTGCTGGGTGTTTTGATCTTTAGAGTCCAATATTCTGAGTGGATTAGACTCAAGGCGACGCTGACTGTCAGCATCTAGCTGATCTTTACGAGCCGACAGATAGCTGACAAGGTCCTCTTTAAACCGTGCACGAGCTTCAGCTGAACCCAAGGTATTTAATTGAAGCTCAACGGAATTGATCAACCCTAAGCGCTTCCAAAGTTGAGCACTCATGATGATCACTTCTGCGTCAATATCAGGACCATCCATACCGAAAGCTTCAGCACCTACCTGGTGGAACTGACGATAGCGACCTTTCTGCGGGCGCTCATGACGAAACATTGGACCAGTGTACCAAAGGCGTTGGACTTGATTGTAAAGAAGGCCGTGCTGTTCTGCTGCACGAACACAACTTGCAGTCCCTTCCGGGCGAAGTGTCAAACTATCACCGTTACGATCTTCGAAGGTGTACATTTCCTTCTCAACGATATCGGTTACTTCACCAATTGAGCGTTTGAATAACTCAGTTTGTTCTACGATAGGGGTACGAATCTCAGCATAGCCATAAGCCTGCAGGACCGTTTTTACTTGAGTTTCTAGATACTGCCAGACCGGTGACTGGTCTGGCAGAAGATCATTCATACCACGAATGGCTTGTAGCTTTGCCAATTTTATAACCCGTAATGTGCGATCTAATTATCGCGATAATGTTAAACGGGCTACATTCTTTCTGGTATGAGGTTCTAAATCAACTGTTGAGCCATCAAAAGTTACAGAACTGACTGCATTCGCACGTCCAATGACAATTGAAAACGGGGCTTTACCTTTGATTGTCAGATCCTGTCCTTTTTTTGATAGCCCGTTAAACAGCGCTTCACCGGTAGCATCTTTGATATTCAGCCAACTGACATCGCTAAATTTAATCGTCACACCATCTGAACCACTCGTATTAACAGGTGAAGCGGTCAAGGGTTCGTTAGGCTCGGACTTTTCCGCCGGTTTGGGCTGCTCTGTTTTGACTGGAACGGCCGCCGTTTTAGATTCGAGATCAGGCGTTTCAGCAGGCTTAGGTAGCTCAATCGCTTTGGGCGCTTCAACCACCGCATCTTCATTAGACTCTTGAGTCATTGTTTTGATAGGTATTGAAAGACCCTCAGACTCTCCTGCCAATGGCGGAAGCGCCTGACTGCTCTGCTGCTCTTCAGGTTCAGAACCACCAAACAAACCGGACAGCCCAAGTGTCGGCCAATTAATTTGAGAAGCCCCAAAAGCAAGACCTGCTAAAAGAGCCGCAATGATGACCAACCGAAAGAGGAGTGTTAATAGCGAACTTGCACGACGCGGGTTGAGTTTCATCACCGTACCGGCGGTCGCTGAACCCGCTGATTTAATGGCTGAGCGGCGTTTAACAGGCCGCTGACCAATAGCCGCATTGTACTGTTCAACAAAGGTCTCGGGATCCAACCCAACTCGATTACAGTAGTTACGAATATAACCACGCGCAAACACCGGCTGACCCAATTGATCAAGGTCACCCGCTTCAATCGCAGAAAAAACAGCACTGGTTAGCTTCAGATCTCGCTGCAGCGCACCAGCAGAGATACCCAATGATTCACGGGCAGCAATCAGCTTGTGGTTTTCAAATCCTGAGAGGCTATCGCCCAATAGATCATGGTCTGTCACAGGCCAGTATCCTTAAATTTATTATACTCTTCGGAATTCGGATAAAGGTTCTTCAAAAGCAGCGCATAACTTGCCGCTTTTGATGGGTTCCCACTATGTCTGGCTAACCTTACACCAACCCAAAGACTTTTGGCAAAGTGCTGGGTCTCTTGAGCATCAAGTTGCTGTTGAAAGATTGCATAGTGTTGAGCGGCCAGTGAAGCCTGTCCTTTATCTAAGTAAAGATCTGCAAGCTCAATATGAGCCGTCACCCGAAGTGGTGACAGTGTCACTGAACGATTAAAGACGTGCTCCGCAGCGGAATCACGATCGATCAGACGGTAGCAGCGACCCAAGTTTTCAAATGCTTGTGCTCGCTGTGTATAGAAAGGATCTTCAGTTGATCTTGCTAAGGCTTTACAGGCCTCTTCAAACCGCTGCTGAGAAAAAAGAAAGGCGCCATAGTTGTTAAAGATCATGGCAGAGTTAGGGTCTGCTTGAGTGGCTCTTTGAAAATATTGATCGGCCAGTTCTGGTTCACGCTCGGCTTGAAACACCATTGCCAAACCATTCAACGCTGGGGCATAGCCAGGGTCGGCCAAAGCAGCCTGTTGAAGAGACTCTTTTGCCGATGCCGTATCACCCGCCTGGAGATATTGCATACCCAGCTTGGTGTAGGCTGCTAGGGCAGATTGATCTATTCGCCCTTTAGGTTGTTCACTCGATGAAAAAGCGGAACAGCCTGCCAAAGTAATAGAGCAAAAAAGAGTTACTGCTTTGAATAGGGACACAAAATACCGTTTAGAAACTTAAAGTTAGTTTCATTAACGATAGTAGAATAGTGTCAATAAATCTAGCTCGTTTGATTGTGAAGTTCGATGTACTTCGCACTGCGACGAGTCTTATCCTCAACCTGACCGACGAGCTGACCACAAGCCGCATCCACATCATCGCCACGAGTACGGCGAACGGTCGTAAGGATATTCCCTTTCAACATCTCAGACTTAAATGCCTGAATTGCCTGCTCAGAGGGGCGATCGTATCCAGAATTTGGAAAAGGATTAAATGGAATCAGGTTAAGCTTACAAGGCACCTGACGAAGCAACTTAACCAGCTGACGAGCATGCTCACGCTGATCGTTCACACCAGCAATCAGTGTGTACTCGATCGTTGCTACACGTCGATCCGACAGCTTATCGAAATAGCGTTTGACCGAAGCCATTAGCTCTTCGATCGGGTAGCGCTTATTGATAGGCACTAACTGATCACGCAGTTCATTGTTTGGAGCATGCAGAGAGATCGCTAATGAGACATCAGCACCTAACTCAGCAAGCTTGTCGATTTTAGGAACCACACCGGCCGTACTCAGGGTCACACGACGCTTAGAGAGACCATAGGCGTTATCTTCCATCATCAACTGTACTGCATCAAACACAGCATCAAAGTTCATCAGCGGCTCACCCATACCCATTAACACGACGTTGGATACGCGTCGTTCACCACTTGGGTCAAACGGCCCAAAGGAACGGATAGCAACACGAAGCTGAGCGATGATTTCGGCAGCGCTAAGGTTTCGGTTGAAGCCTTGCTTGCCTGTTGAACAGAAGCTGCAGTCCAAAGAACAACCCACCTGTGAAGAGACACAGAGCGTGCGGCGATCCCCTTCAGGAATCAAGACCATCTCAATCGCTGAACCACCATCCATCTGGATGACCCATTTACGGGTACCATCTTTGGACGTTTTATCCAGTAACACCTCTGGCTCACGAATTTCAGCAACCTCAGATAGGCGTTCACGTAGGGCTTTGCTGATGTTCGTCATCTCATCAAACGAACTGGCACCCTGCTGGTGAATCCACTTTAGGACTTGAGTTGCACGAAAACGCTTCTCACCCATCTCCTCAAAGAAATCTTCAAGCTTAGTAGGTGATAGACCGATAAGGTTTACTTTCTGTTCTGCCATGAGCTTTGGACCAAAAAAAAGGCGCCCTCCGATCAACGGAGAGCACCTTGGGCGTCATTATGCGCCGAAGAAGTATTCGATTTCGCGTGCTGCAGAAGTAGCAGAGTCAGAACCGTGTACTGCGTTCGCATCGATAGACTCAGCAAAGTCACGACGGATAGTGCCTTCAGCTGCTTCTTGTGGGTTAGTTGCACCCATTAGTTCACGGTTTTTAGCGATAGCGTTTTCACCTTCAAGAACCTGAACAACAACTGGACCAGACGTCATGAAAGAGACTAGGTCGCCAAAGAAAGGACGCTCTTTGTGCTCTGCGTAGAAACCTTCAGCATCTGCTTGTGAAAGCTGTTTCATCTGCATAGCAGAAACTTTTAGGCCTGCTTTTTCGAAACGAGAAACGATCTCACCGATAACGTTTTTAGCAACAGCATCAGGTTTGATGATAGATAGAGTACGTTCAGTAGCCATGACTGTGTAATCCTTTAATTAAATTATGGGTTAAAATTTGTGCGCGGATTATACGTTATGCGACGAAAGATAAATAGCCCTTCAACCACAACAAAAAAGGCCCGCTGTGCGGACCCTTTTCAGAGATGCTATAGAAGAATCAATGCCCTTCTGATACCTGATTGATGGTGTATTTAGGAATCTCGACAACCAGATCTTCATCACCAACAACGGCCTGACAACTCAGTCTAGATTCAGGCTCAAGACCCCAGGCCTTATCGAGCATGTCATCTTCTAACTCGTCGGACTCCTCGAGGCTATCAAAACCCTCACGGACGACGACATGACAAGTAGTGCAAGCACAGGATTTTTCACAAGCGTGCTCAATATGAATATCGTTCGCCAGTGCTGCATCACAGATCGTAACACCCGGTTCCACATCGATCACTTTGCCGTCTGGGCACAACTCTTCATGGGGTAGGAAGATCACTTGAGTCATTACATTTACCTAATCTAATTGATCAACGCGCTGGCCTTGCAACGCTTTTTGAATTGATTGATCCATTCTACGGGCTGCGAAGAAGTCACTCACTTGGGCGAGATGCTCTACGCCGGACTCTATCGCTTTAGAGCTCGCACCATCACGAAGCGAACGCAGAACGTCAATTTCTGAAAGAAGATCCTGTCGCTCCTGATCGTTCAGCAACTGCTCGCCATCTTCAGCAATCGCCGCTTCAAGCGATACGATTAAACGATCTGCCTCAACCTGCTGTTCACGCAAGGCGCGCCGCTCTTTATCATCTGCAGCAAACTGATAAGAATCCGTTAGCATCTGAGTAATTTCAGAGTCACTCAAACCGTAAGAGGGTTTCACTTGAACCGCACTCTCAATACCGGTCGATAGCTCTTTGGCTGAGACATTTAATAGACCATCCGCATCAACCTGAAAGGTGACTCGGATTTTAGCGGCGCCAGCCGCCATAGGGGGAATACCGCGCAGAGTAAACTGAGCCAGTGATCGGCAGTCATCTACCAACTCACGCTCACCTTGCAATACATGCACCAACATAGCCGTTTGACCATCTTGGTAGGTTGTAAACTCTTGAGCGCGAGCAACAGGGATTGGCGTATTGCGATGAATTACCTTCTCAACCAAACCACCCATAGTCTCTAACCCTAAAGAGAGAGGGAGCACATCTAACAGCAACAACTCTGCATCCGGTTTATTGCCCGCTAAAATATCAGCCTGAAGTGCTGCACCCACCGCCACAACACGATCAGGATCGATATCGGTATGAGGCTGGCGATTAAAGAACGCCTCGACCCCAGCAACAACGGCTGGTACACGAGTTGAACCACCCACCATCACAACATCGTTGATCTCATCTGGCTTGATGCCAGCATCTTTTAAGGTACGTTTGCAGGCACGAAGCGTTTTCGACACAAGGGGTGCCGTCAACTGTTCAAACTGCTGACGCGTCACCAAAACTTCTTGATCATTAGCCAAGGTTAGAGTGACTGAATCTGAATCCGTCAGTGACTCTTTTGCACGACGCGCTTGAACCATAAGAGATCGCATAACCGCAGGTGTACGCTCCAGCTCAGGCGCTTGCTCTAGCAACCACTCAGCCAAAGCGTGGTCGAAATCATCGCCTCCCAGCGCCGAATCTCCACCCGTAGCCAGCACCTCAAACACACCCTTGGTCAAGCGCAGTATAGAGATATCAAAGGTACCGCCACCTAAATCGTAAACCGCTACGACGCCTTTATCCTGTTGATCTAAACCGTAAGCGACCGCTGCCGCAGTAGGCTCATTCAGAAGGCGAAGAACTTTCAAGCCGGCCAGCGTGGCCGCATCTTTGGTGGCCTGACGCTGTGCATCATCAAAGTAGGCTGGAACTGTAATAACAGCCCCTTCAAGCTCACCACCCAAAGATTCGGCAGCACGAGCTGAAAGCGCTTTAAGAATATCCGCAGAGATTTGAACCGGACTCAAATCACCCAAGGCTGTTTTGAGGTAGGGCATCCCCCCCTCGCCTTCTGAAAACTGATAAGGAAGTTGATCGCCTAAAGTTAACACTTCATTTGAGGAGCGACCCATTAAGCGCTTAATGGATTGAATCGTGTTAAATGGATCGTCGCTTACTCTCGACAGCGCTTCAGCACCGACGATGGCACCAGCCTCTGAGTAGTGGACAACCGAGGGCAGCAAATGGCGCCCTGCCTCATCAGAAAGTGTCTCTGCAACACCATTTCTAACCGACGCCACCAGTGAATTAGTGGTGCCTAAATCGATCCCTACCGCCAACTTACGTTGATGGGGATCCAAACTCATTCCGGGCTCTGCAATTTGCAAAAGCGCCATGACTAAAACTCCTCATCGAGGCGATCTTCCATGGCCTCTATCTCAGACAGTAGTTTCTTTAAAAATTGCAGCTTGCGAACAGACTCTTCAGCCGACTCCAAATCACCACCCGCATAAGCCACCTGAAAATGATCAAAGCAGGCTTTTTCCAACTCCACAGTTTGTGACTCTAAAGCTTCTAGAGTAGCGAAAGGGTCTGCGGCTTCGGGCGCTTCAGCTAAGGTTTCGCGAAGCTCCATCTGCTGCATTAAAAAGTCCATTGGCAGCTGCTTTCTTGACTCTTCACCGGTCAGCACACCTTGTAATGAGAGAAGGTACTGTGCACGCGAGAGTGGTGACTTAAGCGTTTCATAGGCGGTGTTGAGGTGAGTACTGTTCTGCACAGCCTGGCGCTGTTCAGCATCACCTTTGTGAGCAAATCGGTCTGGGTGATACTCTTTTTGCAGCTCTCGAAACGCTGTATCGAGGAGTGTACGATCAAGAACAAAACCTGCTTCAAGACCGAAGAGTTCGAAATAGTTTTGAGAAAGATTCAAGAATTAAGCCTTAACCGGTTTAAACATGGAAACTTTCGCCGCAACCACACTCACTGGCGACGTTCGGGTTATTGAACTGAAAGCCTTCGTTGAGCCCCTCTTTGACGAAGTCGAGCTCTGTACCCTCTAGATAGACAAGGCTTTTTGGATCAACAACAACCTTAACGCCCTCAAACTCGTATACAGAGTCTTCACTGTTAAGTTCGTCAACATACTCCAGAACGTACGCCATGCCTGAACATCCTGAGGTCTTAACCCCTAAACGGATACCAATGCCCTTGCCGCGTTTTTCTAAATACTTAGCCACATGGTTAGCAGCTGCTGACGTCATCGAAATTGACATAAAAACCTTCTACCTAAACTGTCTACCAGAGGTTAAATGCGATTACTTCTGCTTGCCGCGGTAATCTTCAATGGCTGCTTTGATTGCATCTTCTGCCAAAACTGAACAGTGAATCTTAACGGGAGGAAGCGCTAGCTCTTCAGCGATTTTAGCATTTTTCAGCTCAGCCGCCTCGTCCAGTGTCATACCTTTGACCCATTCAGTCACTAATGAGCTAGATGCAATGGCAGAGCCACAACCATAGGTTTTAAACTTTGCATCCTCAATCACGCCGTCATCACTGACTTTGATTTGAAGTCTCATTACGTCACCACATGCAGGTGCACCGACCATGCCGGTACCTACGTGTGGATCATCACTTTCCATTTTGCCAACATTACGAGGATTCTCGTAGTGATCAATTACTTTATCGCTGTAAGCCATGCTGATCTCCTCTCACTGAGTATTAGTGATGTACCCACTCAACCTTAGTTAAATCCACACCGTCCTTGTACATATCCCACAAAGGCGATAATTCACGAAGTTTTTCTACGGCCACACGTGCTTGTGCCGCTGCGTAATCCACCTCTTCATCGGTCGTAAATCGACCAAAAGAGAAACGGATCGAGCTGTGCGCCATCTCATCATTGAGGCCCAATGCACGTAGCACGTAAGAGGGCTCAAGGCTTGCTGATGTACAAGCAGAACCAGAAGAGACCGCCAAATCTTTCAGAGACATCAGAAGTGATTCACCCTCAACAAAGGCAAAACTCACATTCAGGTTGCCTGGGTAGCGCTGCTCAACAGAACCATTGATATGAACCTCTTCCATATCGCTGATTTGTGACCAGAAACGATCACGAAGTTCAGCCAAACGCTTATGCTCTTGCTCCATCGATGCTTGAGCAATCGCGCAGGCTTCACCCATACCAACCAACTGGTGAGTTGCCAAAGTACCTGAGCGCATACCGCGCTCATGGCCACCACCATGTATTTGAGCTTCAATACGTACACGTGGCTTACGACGCACATACAGTGCACCGACACCTTTCGGGCCATACATTTTGTGGCCACAAAGTGACATTAGATCGACCTTCATCTCGGCCATATCGATTGGTAACTTGCCAGCACTTTGCGCAGCATCTACGTGGAACAGCACACCGTGCTTACGAGTCAATTCACCGATCGCCGCAATATCAGTAATCGTGCCAATCTCATTGTTGACGTGCATCAGAGAGACAAGAATGGTGTCATCGCGAAGCGCATCTGCCACCATCTGTGGCGTAATCAGACCGTCGCTACCCGGTGTTAGGTAGGTCACTTCATACCCTTCACGCTCTAATTGGCGACAGGTGTCGAGGACCGCTTTGTGCTCAATCTTAGAGGTAATGATGTGCTTACCCTTCTTATGGTAGAAGTGCGCAACACCTTTAATGGCCAAGTTATCCGATTCGGTAGCGCCTGAGGTCCAGACGATTTCACGAGGGTCTGCACCAATCAACTCTGCTACCTGGCGACGGGCAGTCTCAGCCGCCTCTTCCGCCTTCCAACCAAACAGGTGCGAACGTGACGCTGGGTTACCAAAGTTACCATCTGGGGTAAGGCACGCCATCATCTTTTCAGCAACACGAGGGTCCACCGGTGTTGTCGCTGAGTAATCTAGATAGATCGGCAGTTTCATACTCTCTCTCCAAAAACGTTAAACTGAGTTATGGCTCTTATGCGCTGGCAACAGAGGGAATTAACCCGTCAGCTGCCGTACTTTGGCTTTGACGATCTGCAACAGCCATTACATCCCTGCGTTTCAAAAGATCTGCAAGGCTAATATCACTAAGAAAGTTGTGGATCTGATCGCTAAGATCGCTCCACAGATGGTGCGTCAAACAGGTCTCACCGGCCTGACAGTTACCTTGGCTGTTACAGCCTGTAGCATCAATCGATTCATTAACCGCATCGATGATAGATGCTACAGTAATCTGTTCGCACTCCAGATTGAGCAGGTAGCCTCCACCTGGCCCCCGCACACTGGTCACCAGTGCGCACTTACGCAACTTGGCAAAAAGCTGCTCAAGATAGGATAAAGAGATACCCTGTCTTTCAGAAATATCCGCCAAACTGACTGGTCCTTTCTCTTTGTTGAGCGCCAAATCAAGCATCGCGGTTACGGCATATCGCCCTTTGGTTGTAAGTCGCATAAGACCTTCCTACACCCTATTGTGTTAAAGGTATTATCTAAAACCCTACAAAAACAGTCAACTATTAATCCTACAATTTTAGTCAACTATTAATCTTTACGGATTGAGCGATTTATCTTGGTCAAAATGCCACGCAAAATATTGACCTCTACTTTGTCTGGTACCGCCCTTAGTAGCAGTCTTCTTAACCGAGTCATTAACTGTCTTGGATTATCAGGCTCGAGAAACTTAATATCGATCAGTGTCTGCTCAAGATGATTAAACATCAGCTCAATCTCTTTTTGATCTGCCAACTCAATATCCCAATCCACACCCCATTGCGGCGCTTCTTCAACCACCGACTCTTGCAGCGCCATGCGCAGTTCATACGCGATCACCTGCACAGCTGCGCCGACATTTAATGAGCTAAAATCGGGATTGGTCGGAATATGAACATGCAGATGACAAGCGTGCAGCTCTTCATTGGTTAAGCCACGATCTTCACGACCAAACAGAATAGCTACTTTGAAATCATCTGAAGAGTGGGAGAGTCGCTCTGAAACTTGAGCTGATAACTCTCTAGGGTTAACGATCGGCCAAGGGATGTGACGACCTCGAGCACTGGTGCCCACCACCAACTGACAATCCGCAACTGCTTCCTGTAACGACTCAACGACCAGTGCAGATTCAAGAATATCATCCGCTCTCGAAGAGCGAGCATTGGCTTCAGGGTGAGGAAAGAGTTTGGGCTCTACCAGACAGAGTTCAGACAGCCCCATATTCTTCATAGCACGCGCAGCAGCACCAATGTTCCCTGGGTGGGTGGTATTAACTAACACGATTCGGATTTTATCTAACATCTGTCTCTCCCTGAGCGGGCGTGATTCTAACAGATGACGCCATGAATCACATCTGCTCGATAGTAGCGGTTTTGTAGCGGTCTGAGGTATAATGAAATTCGCTCTTTTAACAATTCCGGATACTTACTGATGCAACCAATGGTTAACATCGCCCTACGGGCTGCCCGTCAGGCTAGTGAACAGATCACTCACGCTTTAGAACGTCTCGACCTCATTAAAAGCGAGCAGTCGAGTGTCGCTACTTTTTTAAGCGATACGTGCAAAAACGTTGAACGCACTATTGCGTTTAACATCCAAAAAGCGAACCCACACCACAGCATCTTCGGTGAGTATTCAGGTGAGTACCCAGCTCAAGAAGAGGGCCCTAACCCTTGTGAGTGGCGAGTACACCCTATCGACAGTGTTGTTCACTTTTCAAACGCAATCCCCTCTTTTGCGCTGTGCATTACTGGAACTATCCGCGGTAAAGTTGAACACGCACTGATTCTTAACCCCATTACCGGTGAAGAGTTTACTGCGAGCAACGGTCAAGGCGCACAGCTAAACGGCAAACGCCTTCGTGTCAGCAACAGCAAAGCGCTTGATAGCACTCTGATCGGAACCGGTTTCTTGGGTCGTCCTTCAGACAAGAGCAACCTTGATCTACAACTGAACATTAACCGCGCATTGATTGAAGCGAACGCTGACATTTTCAGCACCGGTTCTGTCGCACTGAATCTAGCTTACACTGCAGCCGGTCGAATTGACGGCGTTGTTCAGAAAGGCGTGGTGGCAGAAGAGGTCGATGCAGGCCTACTCATTCTTCGCGAAGCGGGTGGCCTATCGGCTGATTTTACAGGCGGAACTGACATCCGCGGCAAAGGTGAGCTGATCGCCGCTAACCCGAAACTGTTTAAAGCACTGGTTACCAAGGTTCATAGCCTTAAATAATCATTCTAAAGGCGGGTTGATCCCGCCTCTGTTTTTTCTATACTGGGTGTTCTAAAAACAAAAAGAACACAACAGTGAACGCTCAATCGATATTTACCGCTTCGTCCAGCAACAGCGATCCCGAACTGGCCGTGAAAGAGCTGAAACATCAGCTCAACGATCCCTCAATTCAATTTGTACTGTTCTTCTGTTCAGCCTCTTTCAATCTTGCGAAGTTGGGCTATGCATTAAACGAACAGTTTCATGACATTGGCATTTCAGGCTGCACGACAGCCGGAGAGATAACCCCTAACGGCTATGAGCGCGGGTCGATTACAGCCATTGGTTTCTCTAACCAGGATTTTTGTGTTCAAGTCGGCTCCGTGAAGAACCTGAAACGCTTCACTCTAGGCAATGCTCAAACCATGCTGGATCAGTTGCGGTCACAGTGCACCCTTTCAAGCGCTGCACTGAACGGCTTTGCCATTACTTTGGTTGATGGCCTTTCAATTGACGAAGAGATCTTTCTTGCCACCCTCAACTCTGCACTTGGCTCAATCCCCAGCTTTGGCGGATCGGCGGGTGATGACGTCAATCTAGCCACCACCCATGTCTTTTTTGACGGTGATTTCCATACCGACGCGGCGGCCGTTTTGATGGTCAATACACGATTTGAGTTTGAGGTTTTTACAACCCACCACCTACTCCCAACCGATAACAAGTTTGTGGTGACGGACGCTGAACCGCAAAACAGAAAAGTCAATGAACTCAATGCCGACCTAGCGGCGACCGAGTATGCCGATGCACTTGAGCTATCAGTCGATCAGTTAAATAACGATATCTGCACGCTCAACCCCTTGGCTGTCAAAATTGGTGAGCAGTATTTTATTCGCTCCATCCAATCCATTGAGCCCGATTCCAGCCTGACGTTCTTTTGCGCAATGGAGAATGGCATCGCGTTAACACTGATGCAGCCCAAGGATTTAAAAGAGAATCTGATCGATCTATTCAATGGCATTGAGAGTCGCATTGGAAAACCACAGATAGTGATTGGCTGCGACTGTTTTTTACGACGCAGGGAAGCCGAACTTAAAGGTGAAGATCAGCAGGTTTCAGAACTTCTAAAAGCCTTTAATGTGATTGGTTTGAACACCTACGGTGAGCAATTCTCAGGCATGCATATTAACCAAACTTTTACTGCAGTCGCCATCGGACAGAGACGGTTGAATGAGTCAGTCTGAGTTAGACGCTGCGCAGAAAGAGAACGCAAAGCTGCGCAAGATCAACCAAGCGCTGATAGAGCGACTGGAGTCAGGCGCCGTTCAACTGGCAAACCCCTACTCCGCCTTTGAGCATTCCGTTACGCTTGCTGAACAGGTCAGAGAGCGCACCGATGCACTGAACCAAGCGCTGGAAAAGCTTAACCTAAGCCATAGAGAGCTGAGTCAAGCCAACCAAGTCGCCGAGCAAGCCAATCTCTCAAAAACGAAATTCCTAGCGGCCGTTAGCCATGATCTACTGCAACCTCTGAATGCCGCCAGACTGTTCGCCACCACTCTCGCCGAGCAACCCTTGGATGATCGTCCAAAGTCACTGGTAGATTCGATGACTCGTTCACTCAACGATGTAGAGAACCTTTTGAGAACGCTGGTCGATATCTCCAAGTTGGATGCAGGCGTTGTCCATGCGGATAAAACCAATATCAGAGTTGCACCGATTTTGGAGCAACTCTCAACGGAGTTTGAGGCTGCGGCTCAACATGCCGGACTGAAGTTTAAACATCGAACCTGTAACGCTTGGGTACACAGTGACTCGCTGCTACTGATTCGATTACTGCGCAATCTTCTGACCAACGCGATCCGCTATACCAAAACAGGCGGCGTCCTACTCTCCGCAAGGCAACGTGGTGACAAATTGCTGATACAGGTATGGGACACTGGTGAGGGAATTAGCCAAGAGGATCAGAAGAGCATCTTTGATGAGTTCAAACGACTACCCAATGCGGACAAAGCGCACGATAAAGGGTTAGGGCTTGGCCTATCGATCGTCGATAAAATTGCAAAGGTGTTAAACCATACGTTGACTGTGACATCGACACTGGGCAAAGGATCAGTCTTCAGCCTTGAGATCCCAATTTTAAATAGAGCACAGGAGCCGGCTAACGATCCATCCCCCCTCCATCCTTCTCTCTCCTCATCCCTTCAGGGTAAACAGATCCTCGTGGTCGATAACGATGCGACCATTTGTGAAGCCATGAGTCAGCTTCTCACACACTGGGGGGCTAATGTCGCGACCTCACTGAACGGTGAAGCCTTAGGGGATAAGATCGATCTGGGAAGCGTTGATCTGTTAATCGTAGATTACCATCTGGATCAGGGTACCGGCATCGATCTCGCGAAGCGTTTACTTGAGCAGAGCTCCATCGATATTCCTGTACTGGTCGTGACGGCCAACCATAGCCAGAGTCTCAATGAGACGATTCGACAAGAGGGTTTTAGCCTGCTGCACAAACCGCTAAAGCCTTTACTCTTTAGGCAGCGCTTGCGACAGCTGTTGGGCTAGAGATAGATCGAAAAGTCTATGGAAGAGGCTTGATTAGCCGCCTGAACACGGTTATCGACACCCAATCGACGCAGTATTTCAGAGACGTGCGTTTTAATTGTGCTCTCTGAAAGGTTTAACTCATCACCAATCTGTTTGTTTGAGCGCCCTTGGGCAAGCTGCTCTAACACCAAAAGCTGTTTTCGAGTCAGCGCCCTCAGCGTATCGTGAAGCTGATGACTACTATTCTGCTGAGGTGACGCTTGGCGCAACAGCTCTGCAGGCATGTAGAGATCACCCGCCAGTATTTGCTCTATCGCCTTACCGAGGGCCTGCTTAGGCAGAGACTTGGGCACATAACCCACGGCTCCAAGTGCTAAAGCTTGCAGTACTAGTTGTTTATTCTCCTCTGCGGAGACAATGGCAACCGCAACATCGGGATGGTGAGATCGAATGTGTTGCAGTCCTGATAAACCTTGAACCCCAGGCATATTAAGATCCAATAGAACCAGGTCCGGCTGCTGCGCTTCAATGAGTTGATCAACCTCGCTGAATTGACCGCACTCGGCGACTTGCTCATCGGGGTAGAGGTCGATTAAAACATTAACGACCGCCTCTCTATAGAGGGGGTGATCATCAACGACTAGGAACTGGTAAGAAGGCATAGGTTTAAGCGTCTCGAATCATGCCAATGTGAGCAATACCGCACTCATCGTAGACTTCACCATAGGATTGAAAACCAAAGCGCTGATAAAACGCCTCGACGGGTAGTTGTGCCGACAAGCGAATAGCGACACCCGGCGCGAGGGTCTCCAGTATATGAATCGCCTCTTCTGTTAGGGTGTTTGCAAACCCTTTTCCCCGTTCGGCTTTGGGAACTAGGACCCTACCGATCGAGGATTCAGCATAGACTTGGTTGGGTAAGAAGAGTCGTGCATAGGCAACCAGTTCACCGGCACTGTTTTCTAACCAGAGGTGCTGCGCAATCTGATCTTTATCATCCAGATCTTCACATTGACAGCTCTGCTCTAAGAAAAAAACGTTCGAGCGGTGTTTCATGATCTTGTAAAGCTGATCAATCGATAGCTCGTCAAAAGTTTTGAGAAAACGTTTTGTGGTCACTGACTACTCCTTGAAAGTAGTTCGATTCTATCACTACTTTCCCGCACACCACATTGCTCTTTCAAAAACGGTACTTTAGTACCAATTAAAAAGAGCCTTATGGCCGATAGGGGATCTTATCGAAACTCTTCATAGTGAGGTCAGGCTAATCAATAGCCCCTCGACTAAAAAAAACAAATGAGGATTCTTCGATGATCTATGCAAATCCAGGCAGCGCAGGCGCTGTTGTCTCTTTCAAAGCAAAATACGGCAACTACATCGGCGGCCAATGGGTAGAACCAGTTAAAGGCCAATACTTCACAAACCACACTCCTGTAAACGGTGAAGCGATTTGTGAAATCCCACGTTCGACTGAAGAGGATATCAACCTAGCGATTGATGCTGCTGAAGCAGCTAAAGATGCATGGGGCACAACCTCTGTTACAGAACGCTCTAACCTACTGTTAAAAATTGCTGACGTTATCGATGCAAACAGTGAAATGCTGGCGGTTGCTGAAACTTGGGACAACGGTAAAGCCGTTCGTGAAACCCTAGCAGCCGATATCCCACTCTCTTCTGACCACTTCCGTTACTTTGCCGGCTGTATTCGTGCACAAGAGGGAAGCATTGGTGAAATTGATAATAAAACGGTTGCCTACCACTTCCACGAGCCACTGGGCGTGGTTGGACAGATTATCCCATGGAACTTCCCACTACTGATGGCTGCCTGGAAACTGGCACCAGCTCTTGCCGCCGGTAACTGTGTGGTTCTTAAGCCTGCAGAGCAGACTCCTGCCTCAATTTTGGTTCTAATGGAGCTGATTGGCGATCTTCTACCAGCGGGCGTACTTAATATTGTAAACGGCTTTGGTGAAGAGGCCGGTCAGGCATTGGCTAGCAGCAAACGCATTGCGAAGATTGCCTTCACAGGCTCTACGCCTGTTGGCTCACACATCATGAAGTGTGCAGCCGAAAACATTATTCCATCAACCACTGAGCTAGGCGGCAAATCACCTAACATCTACTTCTCGGATGTTATGAACGCTGAACCTGAATTTGTCAGCAAAGCCGTTGAGGGTGCGGTACTAGCCTTCTTTAACCAGGGTGAAGTGTGTACCTGTCCATCACGTCTTCTTGTACAAGAAGATATTGCAGACGAGTTTCTTGCGATGGTGGTTGAACGCGCTAAACAGATCAAACGTGGTAACCCACTGGATACTGACACCATGGTGGGTGCTCAGGCATCACAAGAGCAGTTCGATCGCATTCTTAACTACCTACAGATCGGTCGTGATGAGGGTGCAGAGGTATTGATGGGTGGTGACGTTCACGCAGTGGATGGCGATCTATCCAAAGGCTACTACATCCAACCAACTCTTCTTAAAGGCAGCAATGACATGCGCGTCTTCCAAGAGGAGATCTTTGGACCGGTTGTCTCAGTCTGTACCTTCAAAGACGAAGCGGAAGCACTGGCAATCGCTAACGATACCACTTTCGGTCTTGGTGCTGGTGTATGGACACGCGATAGCAACGTTCAATACCGTATGGGTCGCGGCATTCAAGCCGGTCGTGTATGGATGAACTGTTACCACCTCTACCCTGCTCACGCAGCATTTGGTGGATACAAGAAATCAGGTGTTGGCCGTGAAACGCACAAGATGATGCTGGATCACTACCAACAGACCAAGAACATGCTTATCAGTTACGACATTAACCCACTGGGTTTCTTCTAACGCTTCCAAAGTGCTTGCCCCCGCCAGGGGGCTTTTTTATTCCCAGGATGGGATGTATCCAGCGGTTTCAGGGATGAAATAGAGCTGGGCATATCCAGGATGGGATGTATCCAGCGGTTTCACGGATGAAATGGAGCTGGGAATACCAGCTTTGCTGGCAAAAAAAAGCCGGCTTATTAAGCCGGCTTTCTAGTATCAAGCAACGAATTACGCGTCGTAGGGATCACGTAAAACGATGGTTTCAACACGGTCTGGACCCGTCGAAACGATGTCGATAGGCGCTTCCATTAGCTCTTCGAGCTTAGCGATGTATGCACGCGCATTCTCTGGCAACTGTTCTAGAGTTTGAGCACCGATTGTCGACTCACTCCAACCAGGCACTGACAGGTACTGTGGAGTCACTTTTTCGTAATCTTCACTGCCGTTCAAAGAGTATACGTCGTTACCTTCAGCATCTTTATAGCCGGTACAGATCTTGATCTCTTCCAGGCCATGCAATACGTCCAGTTTAGTCAGACAGATACCAGACACAGAGTTCACTTGAATCGCATGTTTCAGTGCAACTGCGTCGAACCAACCACAACGACGAGCACGACCTGTAGTCGAGCCAAATTCATGGCCACGTTCAGCAAGGCGCTGGCCGATTTCACAATCCAATTCAGTTGGGAAAGGACCACCACCAACACGTGTCGTGTAAGCTTTAGTAATACCTAGGATGTAATCTAGGTAGAGTGGACCAAAACCAGAACCCGTAGAAGTACCACCCGCCGTTGTATTCGAAGAGGTTACGTATGGGTAAGTACCGTGGTCGATATCAAGAAGAGAGCCCTGCGCCCCTTCAAACATGATATTTTGACCCGCTTTACGCATTTCGTGCAGTTTAGCGGTCACATCCACGACAAGCGGAAGCAACTCTTCTGCCATTTCGAAACACTCTTTAAGGACCGCTTCGTAGCTTACCGGTTCTACTTTGTAGTAATTCTCTAGCATGAAGTTATGGTACGCCATCACCTCTTCTAGTTTCTTAGCGAACATCTCGCGATCCTGAAGATCACCAAGACGTAGACCACGGCGAGATACTTTGTCTTCGTATGCTGGTCCAATACCACGACCTGTAGTACCGATCTTGGCATTACCGCGAGCGATCTCACGCGCCTGATCCAGCGCAATGTGGTAAGGCAGAATCAGGGGGCAAGCTGGGCTAAGACGTAGACGTTCACGAACAGGAACACCGGTCTCTTCAAGCTGCTTCATCTCTTTTAACAGAGCGTGCGGAGACAACACCACACCGTTACCAATCAAACACTGAACGTTTTCACGAAGAATGCCTGAAGGAATCAGGTGAAGGACGGTCTTTTCACCATCGATTACCAGAGTGTGGCCCGCATTGTGTCCGCCTTGAAAGCGAACAACCGCTGATGCTTTATCCGTTAGAAGGTCAACGATTTTACCCTTGCCCTCGTCACCCCATTGGGTACCGAGAACTACGACATTTTTGCCCATTAGTATCTCAACTATTCGTTTACTTAGAGAGTGGTAACAGTCCACTCAGAATTTTCTTTTACCAGACGACGATCGCAGTGCGTTGGCACTGCTGCATTGTCTAGCTCATAAACCACTCGTTCGCCCTGCGCACGCAGTGCTGCGACAGCTAGGACCAACGATGAATCTTCCATTTTCGGCGCCAAAATCGCCAAACCTGGCTCTGGCACTTCATCCAACGCCAATGTAACCAGTGTTTTCAGATCGGCACTGAAGCCAGTAGCGGGACGCGCACGACCAAAGTCCGCTCCGATCTGGTCATAGCGACCGCCTTTTGCTAGTGCTTGGCCAAACTTAGGCGAGTAGGCCGCGAATACAACGCCTGTATGGTAGCTGTAACCGCGCAGTTCACCCAGGTCAATGTAGATACCGATTGATGGGTGCGCTGTTTTAACACGATCAGCAATCGCAGCAACGTGATCGACAGCAGCAAGAATGGCCGCGTTATCCGCAAAGAGTTCGCGTGCACGCTCCAGCGCCTGCTCTGAGCCATTTAAGGTACCCAAGGCGGCAAGCTTGTTTTTGATCGAGTCTGATTGATCAAGCTGATCAACAAATTGCGCCAGCTCAGGCAACGCCTTACGCTCTAGAATATCGATGTAGCTGGTAATCTCTGCTTCAGAGAGGCCCGCTTCAGCCACCAATTCAGTGAATACACCTACATGGCCTAGATCCAGATTGATTGCTCCTTTGACACCGACCTGAACCAAAGTGTCGAGCATCAGAGCGATGACTTCTGCATCACTGTCAACGCCTTCGTGCCCGAACATATCAGCGCCAATCTGCATGGGGTTGCGCGATGCCAACATATTCACCGCACGAGTGTGAAGTACTGAACCACAGTAACAGAGACGGCTCACGCCATCTGAACGCAGACGATGGGCATCAATACGCGCGACCTGTGGCGTAATATCCGCTCGAATACCGAGCATGTGACCAGAAGTCTCATCGGTCACTTTGAAGGTACGCAGACCTAAGTCACCACCCACACCGGTCAACAGTGACTCAAGGTGCTCAGCAACCGGAGGCATCACTAACTCGTACCCCCAGCCATGAAACAGATCCAACACTCGACGACGAACCAGCTCAACCTCGCGCGCAACGGGAGGGAGCAACTCTTTCATACCGTCAGGAAGTAGCCAGCGATCAGCCAACGCCATTATAAAAAACTCCGATACTCTTTATTTAGAAAGTATGAGTAGTGCAGTGCCTATTAACATAGAGGCCAGGCCAAAAGCACGAAGGGTCTTATCATTCACCATCGCCAGTTGACTCACCATAGAGCGCCAGCGGTGTGGATAGAGAAAAGGAATGATCCCTTCTATCACTAAAACCAAACAAAATGCGAGCCAAAGCTCGTGCCAAAGTTCAGACATCTTAAGTACTGCTAAATCACAAAAAAACCGGGGCACGCCCGGTTGATCAATTTTAACACGAAAACGGGTGCCAATGGCACCCGCTTTTTAACCCGACCTTGGTTTAGTTGGTCGCGTTTGGAGATGCGTTCTGCAGGTAACGGAAGAACTCACTATCCGGCTTCAGCAGCAGTACATCAGATCCATTATTGAATGACTCTTTGTAGGCAAGAAGACTGCGGTAGAAAGAGTAGAATTCACTGTCCTTGTTAAATGCTTCTGCATAGATACGTGCCGCTTCTGCATCACCCTCACCTCGAGTCACCTCCGACTCACGATAAGCGTTCGCTAGGATAACGGTGCTCTGACGGTCAGCATCTGCACGGATACCTTCTGCAAGCTCTTGACCACGTGAACGAAGCTCACGTGCCAGACGCTCACGCTCTGTGCGCATACGTTGGTAGACCGAGTTTGACACTTCAGACGGTAGATCTATTCGTTTAACACGAACATCAATCACGCTTAAGCCTAGCTCTTTTTCACTCAGCTCTGTCAGTGATGAAACGACGGTATCCATCACCTCTTCACTCTCACCAGAGACAACCTCAGTTAGGGTACGAGTACCAAACTGGTTACGCAGACTGGTCTCAATACGCGTCGACAAAAGATCTGCCGCACGGAACGAGTCACCAGAGGTTGCGGTGTAGTACTTCTCCACATCCGAGATAATCCACTTAACGTAAGAGTCTACCACTAGACGTTTTTTCTCTAGTGTAAGGAACGACTGTGGGCGAGTATCCAAGGTTTGAACACGAGCATCGAACTTACGAACGGTGTTCACAAATGGAATTTTAAAGTGCAGACCGGGTTTTAGATCGCTTTCGACCACTTCACCAAACTGCAGCTTCACGCCACGCTCGGTCTCTTTAACGATGTAGACCGAGTTACTAACAATCAACAACACCAATACGGCAAGTACCGATGTAAACATCGAAGTCGGTTTCATATTAACGACCCTCCCGTAGTGTACTAGTGCTTGAGCTGCCGATGCGGTTAATCACCTGCTGCGTTAACTCACGCATGCTGGAGTCATCTAAACGCACAGAGCGTGGCGTGTTAGCAATGGTATCTGCTTGGCGCTTCATCAATTGATCCAGCGGTAGGTACATCATGTTATTACCACCATCGACATCCACCATCACCTTAGGCGTTTTGCCCAACACCTCTTGCATCATATCGATGTAGAGACGTTCACGGGTGACACCAGGAGCCATCTGATATGCTTGCAGAAGTGATGTGAAACGATCAGCTTCACCGCTTGCTCGAGCAACGACTTCCTCTTTGTAAGCATTCGCTTCTTCGATCACACGCTGAGCGGTACCACGAGCTTCCGGAACAATACCGTTAGCGTAAGTTTCCGCCTCGTTTTTAACACGCTGCTCATCCTCACGCGCTTTGATCACGTCATCAAACGCATCTTGAACCTGCTGTGGTGCGGTTGCGTTTTTGATATTGACACGTGAAAGAGCAAGACCTGTGCCGTAACTGTCCATGTAGCTTTGTAGACGTGCCTGAACCTGTGTCGCGAGAATCTCACGACCTTCGGTCAAGATGCCGTCCAGGTTAGTCGAACCAACCGTATGGCGAAGTGATGATTCAGATGCATGTGACAGACTGGTTTCAGGGTCACGAACATTAAGAACAAATGCACGTGGATCACTGATCACATACTGAACCGTCATCTCTACATTTACGATGTTCTCATCACGAGTCAGCATCAAAGAGCCGTGGTCGTGGGTACGAACTCGAGTCACATTCACCTTAGTGACTTCATCCAGTAGTGGCGGGTTCCACTGCAGACCTGGCTGTACAGTTTCATGGTACTTACCAAGGCGCAGAACAACACCACGTTCCTGTTGATCGACTGTGTAGAAACCAAAGCCAGCCCAAGCAACCACTACAACCAGAGCAATGATGCCGAAAAAACCTGCACCAGGTCCTTTAACATCACCACCATTAGAACCACCAGAACCACCAGAGCGTTTACCGCCAAAGATAGAGTTCAAGCGTTCTTGCAGCTTCTGCAACGCTTCATCTAGATCGGGTGGTCCCTGTTCAGGGCCGCCTGATCCACCACGGCGGCCATTATTGCCACCTGAGTTCCATGGATCCTGGTTGTCTTTACGACCACCGGGCTCATTCCAAGCCATAGTATTGCTCCATTACTTTAAAAATCTAAAACAAGCTAAACTTGTTACCACTGCTCTTCTTCAGCCGGCAGATAGCGCTCATGCGGAATATCTAAACGGCTTAAAATCTTTCTCAGCTCCTTCTCTTGGAGCCTTACCTCTAACCTAATACGACCGTCATCGGTAAACTGTTCATCGACCACCGCGTTTTGTGCAAACAACATGGCTCTGAACTGCCCCTGATTATGATCAAGCTCCACAATCTCGTGGAACATATCATTGGCCAGACGCTCGCGCAGCGCTTGAACAAGAAGATCAGTACCTACACCGGTTCTAGCCGATAACCAAACCCGAACAGGCACGCCTTGATCATCTCGATCGATACGAGGCTCTACACCCTCGAGTCCATCAATTTTATTGTAGACCTCCAGTGTAGGAACTTCATCCGCTCCTATCTCGTGTAACACATTATTAACTTGTGCAATGTGCTCACGACGCTCTTCATCTACCGCATCAATGACATGAAGAAGCAGTGTAGCTTCAACCGTCTCTTGAAGGGTCGCACGAAAGGACTCTACTAGTTTATGGGGGAGGTCTCGGATAAATCCAACCGTGTCAGCCAAAATAACTGAACCAATATCACTTAGCTCTAACTTTCTTAGGGTTGGATCGAGTGTCGCAAACAGCTGGTCGGCTGCATAGACGTCCGCTTCGGTAATTCGATTAAACAGTGTCGATTTACCTGCGTTGGTGTAACCAACCAAAGAGAGAGTCGGAATCTCTGCACGGGCACGTGCTCTACGGCCCTGTTCTCGCTGCTTACGAACCTTCTCTAGGCGACCGGTAATCGCTTTAATTCTGGCGCGCAGTAGACGTCGGTCGGTTTCAAGCTGGGTTTCACCAGGGCCACGCAGACCGATACCACCCTTTTGACGCTCAAGGTGGGTCCAACCTCTGATTAGGCGAGTCGACATATGTTCAAGCTGAGCCAACTCAACCTGCAGCTTCCCCTCATGGGTTCGAGCGCGTTGTGCGAAAATATCAAGAATCAGGCCTGTACGATCAAGTACTCGACACTCAATTTCACGTTCGATATTTCGTTCTTGGCCGGGGGTTAGAGAATGATCAAAGATAACCAGTTTGGCATCATGCAGGCGCACGAGCTCTGCAAGCTCTTCAACCTTACCTTTGCCTAAAAAGAATTTTGAACTGGGTTCGGAGCGAGTCCCGAAGAGATACTCAACGGGATCAGCACCGGCAGAGAGAGCCAGCTCTTCTAGCTCTCTAGGATTGTCATTCGCATTAGGTCCAGGGAAATCAATGTGGACGAGAATCGCTGTCTCGCCCGATTCGGGACGATCGAAAAACAATTAGAAACCTCAGTCAGCTGGCTTTTCGTCAACCTGAGGTAGTTTTACAGGACGAGATGGAACCACTGTCGAAACAGCGTGTTTGTAAACCATCTGGCTAACGGTGTTTTTAAGCAGAATGACAAATTGATCGAAAGACTCAATTTGGCCTTGTAGCTTGATGCCGTTTACTAGGAAGATTGATACTGGAACGCGCTCTTTGCGCAAAACGTTCAAGTAAGGGTCTTGTAGGGTTTGCCCTTTTGACATAGTCATCACCTTTAGAGTAATCGTTATTAAGACTCTACGACCGCCGCCCAATATTTCAGGCTCGAGACAATCCTCGATACAGCCATTACGTAGAGAGAAAATGATATTAGATTCGTGGAATCAATGCCAAAGTTTTCTTAAAAAGATTTTCACCAAAGGGATCAATCACCTCTGCACCCTGCCAGCTGCGCAACCATGTCATCTGACGTTTAGCTAGCTGACGTGTCGCTACCACTCCTTTATGGTGCATCTCTTGCCAATCCAACTCACCCTCCAAATACTGCCACATTTGGCGATAACCAACACAACGCATTGAAGGCAGATTCAGATTCAGATCCCCACGCTGACGAAGCCTAACCACTTCCGCCTCAAAGCCTTGCTCCAACATCAGCTTGAAACGCAGCTCAATACGCTGATGCAGTTGAGCGCGATCTTCTGGCATTAACGCGACGGGAATGAGGTTCCACGGCAACTCTAGGGCTTTCTGTTCCTGCCAGTGGCTCTCAATACTTCGGCCTGTCATCAGAAAGACTTCCAATGCACGCTGGATTCGCTGTTGATCGTTGGGCCCCAAACGCTCACCCGAAGCCGGATCTAACTGAGCTAAGCGAGCGTGAACGGCCGGCCAACCCTCCTGCTCAGCCTGAGCCTCAATCTCCGCTCTGATCTCTGCATTGGCTTCGGGGAGTTTTGCCAACCCTTCTGCCAACGCCTTAAAGTAGAGAATGCTCCCCCCCACAAGAACAGGCAACTTGCCCTGCGCGTGTGCTTGATCGATTAATTGACGTGCATCCTCAGCAAAGTCTGAGGCTGAATAGACCTCTGTTGCATCTAAAATATCCACCAACGCATGCGGGTACTTTTCCAATGTCTCGCGATCAGGTTTGGCCGTACCAATATCCATCTCTCGGTATATAAGAGCACTATCAACACTGATAATCTCAACGTCCATATGATCAAACAGATTAAGGGCAAGGTCCGTTTTGCCTGAGGCTGTTGGCCCCATCAAAAAGAGTACTGGCAACTTTTCGGCCACTACTGCCCCCTTAGGAAGAGCTTATCCAGCTCATTCATGGTCATCTGCACATAGGTAGGACGGCCGTGGTTGCACTGACCACTTCGTTCAGTCGCTTCCATATCACGCAATAGAGCATTCATCTCTGGTAGCGTAAGCTGGCGGTTGGCCCGAACCGAGCCATGGCATGCCATGGTCGCCAACAGCTCATTAATGCTCTCTTCAATACGGCTGCTACTGCCATAAACCTTCATATCGGATAGAACATCACGAACCAAGAGCGAAACATCCGATCGAGCCAGTGCAACAGGCACTTCACGAATCACAACAGACTCTTGGCCCATTCGCTCAACAGAGAAGCCTAACTTAGCAAACACCTCGGAGCGCTCTTCAGCAATATCCACTTCGGCTTCACTTAAATTCAGAGTAACCGGAACCAATAGCGGCTGACTGCGCAATCCATCAGATTCCCATGCACTCTTCATTCGCTCGTAAACAATACGTTCATGCGCGGCGTGCATATCGACCAAGATGAGTCCTTCTGCAGTTTGGGACAAAATGTAGATGCCATGCAGTTGCGCCAATGCAAAACCCATTGGGGGAATATCTTGAGTCTCTGACGACGGGTTCAATGAACCATCCTGATTCAGTGTAGAGGTAGGATGAAGAGCCCCATAACCGGCTAGCTGCTGCTTCACCTCACCGGCTGATGGCGTTGCAGGTCGAACGTAATTAGAGAAGTTAATCCCTGAAGTGCTACTACCTAGCCCAGTACCTGAACCGGTTGACTGAAGTGAGATGCGCTGCTGATCAAACTGCTGCTGAATCGGTTGAGCCTGCCCCTGCAAAAGGGATGACACAGAGGTATCGCTGTTCTGTTCACCGGGACGCGTTTCCGCGATCACCCGGTGAATGGTACGGAATATGAAATCGTGAACTAAGCGCCCTTCTCGGAATCGAACTTCATGTTTGGTTGGGTGTACGTTGACATCAACCAGCGCCGGATCGAGCTCTAGATAGAGAACATAACAAGGGTGTCGACCGTTATAGAGAACGTCTGCATAGGCTTGGCGAATAGCATGAGTCACCAGTTTGTCACGAATGATACGTCCATTAACAAAGAAATATTGCTGATCAGCTTGCGAGCGCGAATAGGTTGGCAAACCGATCCAACCCCACAATCTGAGACCTGAAGCTTCTGCACTGATGTCTAAGCTGAGTGCATTATCAATAAAGCCAGATCCTAACAGTAAGGCTATACGGCGCTCTCGCATCTGCTCACTGTTGGCCGGCTTCAGTTGATGCACCACACGGTTGTTATTGCTGAGCTGAAACTGAAGATCGAAACGACTCAATGCTAGACGTTTAACCACCTCTTCAAGGTGTCGATACTCAGTATTCTCTGTCTTCAAAAATTTACGGCGCGCAGGGGTATTAAAGAACAGGTCGCGCATCTCAACGGTTGTCCCTTGCGGATGAGCTGCAGGTGATACCTCAGCGACCATGTCCCGCCCCTCCGCCTTGACCTGCCAGGCGCTATTATCATCGACTGAGCGCGACGTGAGAGTTAAACGAGAGACCGAACTGATACTGGCCAGTGCCTCACCGCGAAAGCCGAGGCTTGCCACCGCTTCAAGATCCTCAAGCGCTGTGATCTTTGAAGTCGCATGACGACTCAACGCCAGTGGCAGATCCTCTTTATCGATCCCCTTACCATCATCACGAATACGGATCAGCTTCACACCGCCCTGTTCAACCTCCACCGAGATCTTTTCTGCACCCGCATCGATGGCATTTTCCAAAACCTCCTTGACGACGGATGCGGGGCGTTCTACCACTTCACCGGCAGCGATCTGGTTGGCTAACTGCGGCGATAAAAGATGTATTCGACTGCTCATATTAACCTGCAGGTATCTTTAGAACCTGACCCACTCTAATACGATCAGACTTCAAATTATTATAACGACGCAGTGCGTCCAAACTGACGCCATTACGCTCGGCAATCATTGAGAGACTGTCACCCGGAACCACTTTATGGCTTCGATTGATATTCTTAGGCACTTTCCCCTGAGCCTTCAAAGAGGCGACAAGCGTAGCCGCAGGCGGGCGCTTCCAAAAATGACTAATAATGCCGTCCGCAATCGCTTTCGCCATCCGCTTTTGGTACTTAGGATCACGAAGCTTTTTAGCCTCTTGTGAATTCGAAATAAAACCCGTTTCAACAAGAATGGAGGGGATGTCAGGAGATTTAAGCACCACAAACCCCGCTTTCTCCACGTAGCTTTTGTGCATTTTGGCAAAGCGCGCGATGTTCTGATGAACCGCTAGCGCCACCTCTGAGCTACTGGTACGCGCATAGGTCATCGACATATCCAGCAGCACACTGGCGAGCGTCTCATCTTTATCTTCAAGACTGACACTACCGACACCGCCGATTAAATCAGCTGCGTTCTCTTTTTTCGCCAGCCAACGACCCATCTCACTGGTGGCACCGCGGTTTGAAAGAACCCAGACAGAGGCTCCGCGTGCCCGTTTGTTTTGTGCGGCGTCTGCATGAATCGATACAAATAGGTCGGCATTTTTTTGGCGCGCTTTCTTGGTACGATCACGAAGGCGGATAAAGTAGTCACCGGTTCGTGTTAGCTCAGCACGAAAGCCCGGCTGCTGATCAATCAGCTTTTTAACCTCTTTGGTGATGGCGAGAACAACCTGCTTCTCTTTAAGGCGTCCGGGGCCAAGCGCACCCGGATCTTCACCACCATGCCCCGCATCTAAAACAACAACAATTTCGCGCTGCCCCGTAGGCAAAGTCACAGGCTTAGGCGCAGCAGTGGGTTTTAATTGCGCTCCACCTTGATGGGCCAGATCGATTACCAATCGATCCCCATACTTCTCATTGGGCGCTAACGTAAAACTCGAGGGTTTAACCGGTTGCGCTAGATCTAGAACGATACGCAACTTATCACTCTGTTCACCGGTTCGAATGCGACTGATAGGACTTCCCGTCAAATCAACGGTACTAAAATTGGATTTCGCTCGACCCTTGGGTATATCGATAACAATTCGATCCGGATTATCGAGGGTAAACAGCGAGTGTTCGGTGGAGCTGTCCAGATCAAAGACCAGTCGAGTGCTGTCAGGCGACTGCCACAGGCGCAAACTATCAACCGAAGCAGCCCAAGAGAGCAGAGGAAGCACTAACAGAGCGCAGCCAAAGAAGAGTCTCTTAAACTGATTCAACGCTGATTGATTCCTTAATAACATCATTAAGCCTTAACAGACCTCAATTCTTGGAGTCTCTGCACAGTGGATTGCCCTAACTCGGTGCGAGCAAAGATTGTTATTTTACGTCCCAAATCTTCGGGTTCAAGGAAGAGATCTAGATCAGCAGCTGGCAGGAAACCTTCGCCCTTCTCTGACCACTCGACCAGACAGAGCGAACTGTTCTCAAAATAGTCGCGAATCCCCATATACTCGAGCTCTTCAGGATCACCCAAGCGGTAAAGGTCGAAGTGATAGACCCTACGATCATCAAACTCGTAGGGTTCTACCAGCGTATAGGTAGGACTCTTCACCGCGCCTTGATGGCCTAACGACTGAATCACACCACGTGCAAGAGTCGTCTTGCCCATGCCAAGGTTGCCATGCAGAAAGAGGACCCCCGAACTCATTGCACGGGAAATCAATGCACCAGCAGCGATTGTTTCAGCCTCATCTGCAAGAGACCATGAGATCGATTGTGTCACGAATTCATTACCCTAATAAACTTCTGATATGAGGAAGAAGGTCTGTCGCAATCAACCCTCTTTCACCCTCGGCACTGGCCATATCACCCGCTTTAGCATGGAGCCAAACACCTATCTGCGCAGAATCTAACAGAGAGTACCCCTGCGCCAAAAACGTTGCGATGATACCAGAAAGCAGATCCCCCATCCCAGCCGTTGCCATACCTGGATTGCCTAGGTTGCAGATAAAGGCTTTATGACCATTGCAGACAATGCTGCCGGCACCTTTTAACACGATGACACCACCCAACTGGCTCTGAAGCGCAAATGCACTCCTGACAGGGTCAGACTGGACTTCTGCTATAGAACAGCCCAACAATCTAGCAGCCTCACCGGGGTGTGGCGTAAAGACAGCATGAGGATGAAAACCAACTTTATTCTGTGCAATAAGGTTCAGTGCATCCGCATCCACCACAGTCGGTTTATCTAAAGAGTTGACCCTTTCTAAACAGCTGAGAGCCCAATCGCTCTGCCCCAAACCGGGCCCTATCGCGATGGCATCCATGGATTGAATCATCGACTCAAAGGCCGCAATGTCACTGGCTAAACGCACCATCACCTCTGGCGTACGAGAGAGCATCGCTGTGACCGCCGATTCACTATTGGTCAGTAGCGTGACCCGCCCCGCCCCTGTTCTGAGCGCAGCTTCACTCGATAGCATCGGCGCACCGCCAAACCCAAAATCACCGCCAATCACTACGAGGGACCCTTGGCTGCCTTTGTGCGCAGCGCGATTCAATGGAGCTATTCGATGCATCGGTTCAGAGATCAATTGACTCTGTGACTCTGGGAAGAGATCTGCTGGCACGCCCAAGCTATCCACCATCACACGACCCACATAGTCACGCGCTTGATTGATAAACATCCCCTGCTTGGGAGCGATAAAGGTCAAGGTCGCATCGGCTTTAACGGCAGAACCCAGCACTGATCCTGTATCAGCCGACAGACCTGATGGGATATCCAATGAAAAAACAGGCCTTTGCTGCCGGTTGATCCAATGAATAACAGCAGCTGAGTCTGAGCGAACCTCGCCATTCAGACCAATCCCTAGCAGAGCATCCACGATGAGATCTGACTCGTCATTAACAGCCGGATCAAAGGGACGTTTTGGAAGGTCAGCAGGCAGGTCATTCCAAGCCTCTAAAGCTTCACCGCTTAGCTGAACTTCAAAATCAGTGCTAGCCAGAGTGATTGTCACAGCGTGACCTGACTTAAACAGCAGTTTGGCTAACGCCAGTCCATCTCCACCATTATTGCCGGCACCACATACAAGATTAAACGAGCTGGCCTTCGGATAGAGTCGTGTGATCCAGTGTTGCGCCGATCGTGCAGCACGACACATCAATTGATAACCCGGTATCGGCATAGACTCAATGGCCAAACGATCAATCACTTTGCATTGAGCGGCAGTAAAGAGCGAAGAGCCAATTGGGGACTCATTCATTCGAGGCACTCCTGATGCTGACTTATTTGACGTATAGTAACACCTCATCATGAAAACAAGCTGATAATGACTCGCGTGCACAAGATCGAACTGTCCAATATTGCCGAAGGTTTAAAAGAGAGAGCGAAGCAGCTTGGATTTCAGCAGTGCGCAATCACCCTGCCAGATCTACAACATGAAGCGAGCCACCTGCGTAGCTGGCTGGATAAGCACTACCATGGCGAAATGAGGTTTCTTGCCGAACATTTCGAAAAGCGAATCGATCCAACCCTGCTGGTTGAAGGCACTCAGCGTATTGTTCTACTGCGTATGGACTACCTTCCCGCCGATGTCAGCCTGTTCAAAACGTTGACCAATGCCGACAAGGGTTACATAGCACGTTACGCATTGGGGCGTGATTATCACAAGTTGATTCGAAAACGCATTAAACAGCTTGGACAGTGGTTAGAAGAGCAGTGCCAAACCACGATTAACTTCCGCCCTTTTGTCGACAGCGCTCCGATATTAGAGCGCCCGCTTGCTCGTGACGCTGGTCTGGGCTGGATCGGCAAAAATACACTACTGCTCAATAAAAGCGCGGGGTCTTGGTTTTTTTTGGGCTCACTGTTTACCGATGTCGAGCTACCTATAGATCCACCAGAAACGGCTTCACACTGCGGATTATGCACCGCTTGTTTGGATGTTTGTCCCACCAACGCATTTCCCAAACCCTATGAGCTGGATGCTCGACGATGCATCTCCTATTTGACCATAGAGTACTCTGGCAGTATTCCAGAAGAGTTACGCCCGCTGATGGGCAATCGCATCTTTGGCTGCGACGATTGCCAACTGGTCTGCCCGTGGAACCGTTTTGCTCAGCACACCCAGGAGTGTGATTTCTCGCCACGCCATCAACTCGACGATATCGATCTGATTGAGCTGTTTCAGTGGAGCGAAGAGACCTTTCTACAAAGAACTGAAGGATCAGCCATTCGCAGAACGGGCTACCAGGGATTTAAACGAAACATTGCGGTAGCCCTAGGCAACAGTAAGGGTGGTGACAGAGTCATTGAGCTGCTTGAAGCTTGTTTAGCCTCTAACGAGAGCGCGCTAATAAAAGAGCACGCTCAATGGGCGGTTGAGCATTTAAGAAATCGAACGGCCGATGCGAACGCACTGAAAATTATCGATTTCCCACTTGCTCAACGTTTAGACCTGTAAAAAGTGCTCACGATAGACTTTTAACTCTTCAATGGAGTCACGAATATCATCCAGGGCTAAATGAGCCCCCTTTTTAACCACCTTTTCAGTCACATCAGGGCGCCAGCGGCGTGCCAGCTCTTTCAGCGTGCTGACATCCAAATTACGGTAGTGGAAGAAGGCTTCTAGTTCGGGCATGTAACGATGCAAAAACTTACGATCTTGATGGATAGAGTTTCCACAAATCGGCGAAGTACCCTGGTCGACATGCTCTCTCAAAAACGCCAACATCTGCTGTTCTGCTTCGGACTCACTGGTACGGCTCTGTTTAACTCGTTCAATCAAACCTGAGCCACCATGCTGCTTTGTATTCCACTCATCCATGGCATCAATCAGTGCATCGGATTGGTGAACGGTAATCACAGGACCTTCGGCTAGAGTGTTCAATTCAGAGTCGGTCACAATCGCAGCCATCTCAATGATGCGCTCACGCTCGACATCCAGACCCGTCATCTCTAGATCGATCCAGATAAGATTATCTTGTCGTGACATGCCAAAGCTCCCTTTAAAGTGTCTAATCTTTTATGAACAAAGTATGATGCACAGTATACCGACTAACACAGCGATTTAGCAGAGATTGAATGGCGCAACGTAAAGTTAATCGCCGCCAAGCATGGCGTATTAAGAAGATTCAAGAAGAGCGTGCCGCTCGAGCCAATAAACGTGACACTCAAATCGACTCACAACTCGAAGGGGGCGATTTAGGTGCCGAACAGCGTGGCCTGATCATCTCGCACTACGGAAAACAGGTCGATATTGAAGCCTTAGATGGCGATCGTAGCGGTGAAATCATTCGCTGCCATATGCGTACCCACCTAGGGCAATTGGTGACCGGGGATAGAGTGATCTGGCGTCCCTCCCCCGATGCGGGTGTGGTCGTCGCTGTTGAGGATCGCCACTCTGAACTTAAGCGCCCAAACAATCATGGTGAGTTGAAGCCAGTCGCAGCCAACATCGATGCAATATTAATAGTCATCGCCGTCGAACCCCATGCGCACGCCAACCTGATTGATCGTTACTTAGTTGCCTCTGAACTCTCTGGCATAGAGCCTATTATTGTCTTAAATAAGACCGATCTACTCGATGACAAGCATCGTGAACGATTGATACCTCTTCTGGATAGCTATGCCGAAATTGGCTACCGCACCATCTATGCATCCACAGAGAACTCCAACGGCTTAGATGAGCTGCACGAGTTCTTAAAAGATCGCACGACCGTCTTTGTTGGACAGTCTGGTGTGGGTAAATCGTCGCTGGTCAATGCGCTACTGCCTGGCGTTGATCTGAAAGTGGGCGCCCTGTCTGAGTCGAATCGAACCGGTAAACACACAACAACCACCGCGCGTCTATTCCACATACCCGAAGGGGGCGATCTCATCGACTCTCCTGGCATCCGTGAATTTGGTCTATGGCACATTGATCCCAACGATCTGATTGACGGATTTAAGGAGTTTCGCCAGGTCACAGGCCACTGCAAGTTCAGAGACTGTAAGCACGAACAGGAGCCTGGTTGTGCTTTTTATGATGCGATCGACATGGGCGTCATCAGCGAGCAGCGCTTTTTCAGTTACAAACAGATTTTGGATTCCATGTTGGAATCTGACTTCACGGTGCGATAGTGAAAAAGCACTAGCTCAGGTATCATCACAACCCAACTTAAAGAATCACTCAGGCGGAGTTTTTAGTGAAAGATAAACTGTTCATTCTGTTTCAATACATCGTGCCACAGCACTTGTTATCACGTGCCGTTGGCCGCCTAGCTGAGTGCACAAATAGCCGTATTAAGAACTGGATTATTCAGCGATTTATAAAACAGTTTAACGTCGATATGAGTGAAGCGGAGCGCCAGCAACCGGAACAATTTATCAACTTCAATGACTTCTTCACTCGCGCCCTTAAAGAGGGAGCTAGACCGATTGCAGAGGGCGAAGATGTCGTGGTGTCGCCTGCTGACGGGGCAATCTCAGAGATGGGAACCCTTCAATATGGGCGTATTTTGCAAGCAAAGGGACATAGTTACAGCGCCGTTTCTCTGCTGGGTGGTTGTACCGAGCGAGCAAAACCCTTCATCAATGGCGAGTTCGCGACCATCTACCTATCACCAAAAGATTACCACCGCGTACACATGCCAGTAGCCGGTGCACTTAAAGAGGCCTACTACGTTCCTGGTGATCTTTTCTCGGTCAACCAAACCACAGCCAACAATGTTGACAGCCTGTTTGCTCGTAATGAACGCCTAGTCTGTCTATTTGAGACAGAGCGTGGCCCAATGGCGATGGTACTCGTCGGCGCAATGATTGTTGCCGGTATAGAGACCGTCTGGAGTGGCCAGGTAGCCCCTCTCAAAAAAGAGGCTATGAAACTGTTTAGCACAGAAGCTGACGCCCCTCTTCTACTGGAGAAAGGTGCAGAAATGGGCCGATTCAAACTCGGTTCAACGGTGATCCTTCTCTACCCTGAAGGCGTAATCAATTGGCGCGACCATCTAGCGGCCGGCGCACCGGTCAAGATGGGTGAAGTCATTGCCCATCAAACAGAGTCTTAAGTGATACCACAACCCTTTTTAGTGAGCTGAGCTATGAACATTGCGATAACGGATGCCAAACTGTTCTCCGTCGAAGGCGTTGATGCAGCCTCTTTTTTACAAGGCCAGCTAACCGCCGATGTGGCTGCACTTAACATCGGTGAGCACCTCATCGCCGCACACTGCTCAATTAAGGGAAGCATGGTTGGGCTTTTCAGAGTCATGCGCATCAGTGACGAATGTTTTTGGCTGCGGGTCCATCAAGAGATCGCCGAGAGCGCCTTTAACAACCTAAAGAAATACAGCATCTTTTCCAAGGTGCAGCTTAATTTCATAGATAGCGCCAATGGGTTTTGCCTATCGAGCGACTATTTAGAGCCTGTTAAAAGTTCTGAAAGTGACCGATCCTTTGCGGCTCAAATCGATGCCGAGCACGTTGAGTTCTGGACCACCGATCTTGAAGTACAAAATAGATTGGCCAAGGATGCTACCGGCTCATTAGAGGATTGGTATGAGATCAATGTCCGCGCTGGCATCTTCGATTTAAGAGAGGCCACCCAAGAGACATTCATTCCTCAGATGTGTAATTTACAAGCCATTGATGGCGTCAGCTTCAGTAAGGGGTGTTACACCGGTCAGGAGATAGTAACCCGTCTACAGCATCGCGGTATTTTGAAAAAAGCGATGTACGGGTTCACGCTACCGCAGGGCCATTCCATCAGCATTGGGGAGCCACTGTTTAATGCTGACCAAGTTGAGGTCGGCAGCGTAGTACTGACTAGCTCAACTGATCAAACCTCTCTACTTGCTGTCATTCAACAGTCAGAAAAAGAGGGTGCGATTTTTACAGAGAGTGGCGCAGCCCTAAACGCTTTGGAACTACCTTACACCTTAGATCCAAAGCTATTTGAATCCAAGCGTTAGCCATCAACCGAACAGATCTGCTTGTCCTATCACCGGCAGCTCCCAGTTGATCTCAGAAAACCCCTTCTCAGCGAGCCAACTGTTGGCTTTAGAAAACGGCTGACTACCAAAAAAGCCTCGGTGTGCTGATAGAGGCGAAGGGTGAGGTGATTGAATCACCAGATGCTTTGCCTGATCGATCATGCTCGTCTTTTTCTGAGCATAGCTTCCCCAGAGGATAAACACCGTGCCCATGGAGCTATCATTAACCTGCTGAATGATACGATCGGTGACACTCTCCCAACCCTTGCCTTGGTGTGCATTGGCGTTGTTATCCTCTACCGTAAGGACCGCATTGAGTAAAAGGACTCCCTGCTCTGCCCAGGCTTCAAGAAAACCATGTTCTGGTGCAGCTATTCCTAAATCACTACTCAACTCTTTGTAGATATTCCTCAGAGATGGTGGCACTTGAATACCGGGTAAGACAGAGAAACTTAAACCATGCGCCTGGCCTGCCTGATGATAAGGATCTTGGCCAAGAATGACGACGCGTGTCGACTCTAGCGGGGTCAGCTCCAAAGCACGAAACCACTGATCTTGAGGTGGGTATATTGTGACACCCTCAGCTGTTCGTTGATCCAGAAACGCCATAAGAGATTGATAGCTTGGTGTCTCGGATATCTCTTTCAGCAGCTGCTGCCAACCCTTAGAAAGCATCGGCACCTACCTTGAATGCGACTGATTAAAGCTAAGTTCGGCTGAGCTTTTTATGACTCGCCCGAAAAAGGGTGAGTAGTATCGAACCTTGCCAGGCGCATGTGAGAAGTAGCCTGAGATAATGACGATCAGACAGAACAGCACCGTTGTCAGGTGAGGAGCGTTCATCGCTAACAACAGTAGAAAAATTTTAGTAATGACTGCCAAACCCCGCAGTTGAATCAACCAAATTGCATCAACGTAGAGTTCGACCAGTAGCATTAAGGACCCAGTCGTCAGCGCCAGTATGGCATAGGGCCGCCAAAGCGATTCGGGTAAGTCGTACAAGAAAAAGCCCGCAAAACCTGCAACCCCAAAAAGGTGCAGAGTTCGCAGGCTTATACTGAGATAGCGCTTCGCTGTGAAGTCACGCTTCTGTTTGGGAAACAGCCTCGACAACACAGCAAAACCCTTCTGTACGCTTAATTGCGCTTAAGCGCGTGGACGCATTGCAGGGAATAGAATGACGTCACGAATCGATGGTGAGTCAGTCAGTAGCATCACCAAACGGTCAATACCGATCCCTTCACCTGCTGTTGGTGGCAGTCCATACTCAAGTGCCGCAACGAAATCAGCGTCAAAGTGCATCGCCTCATCATCGCCTGCATCTTTCTCAGCGACCTGTTTGCGGAAACGTTCAGCTTGATCTTCAGCGTCATTCAACTCCGAGAAGCCATTTGCTAGCTCACGACCCGCGACGAAGAACTCGAATCGATCGGTCACAAATGGGTTGTCGTCACTTCGACGAGCGAGAGGAGAGACCTCGGTAGGGTATTCTGTAATGAAGGTTGGTTGCTGCAGAAGGTGTTCAACGGTCTCTTCAAAAATCTCAATCTGGATTTTACCCAGACCCCAGCTATCTTTTACGTCGATGTCCAGACGCTCGGCAATCTGACGAGCGGCATGTTCATTCGCCAATGCTTCCGCTGTGATATCAGGGTTGTACTGCAGAATGGCATCAAATACTGACAATCGGGTAAACGGCTTAGCAAGGTCGTACTCAAACGTCTCTAGCACCTCACCCTCTTCATTACGAACCGTATTGATGATGGTTGTTGTGCCTAGCACCTGCTGTGCAACGGTACGAAGCATCTCTTCCGTTAGGTCCATTAGATCTTTGTAATCAGCATACGCCTGATAGAACTCGATCATGGTGAACTCTGGGTTGTGACGTGTTGAGAGACCCTCATTACGGAAGTTACGGTTGATCTCAAATACGCGCTCGAAACCACCGACAACCAGGCGTTTCAGGTAGAGCTCTGGCGCGATGCGAAGATACATATCGATATCAAGTGCGTTGTGGTGTGTCACAAAAGGACGAGCCGATGCACCACCAGGAATCGCTTGAAGCATTGGCGTTTCCGCTTCAAGGAAACGGCGCTCGCTTAAGAACTGACGAATCGCGGCAATCACCTTAAAACGCGTCTCAAACACATCACGGGATTCAGGGTTAGTAATCAGATCAACATAACGCTGACGGTAGCGCATTTCAGTATCTTGAAGCCCTTTGTGTTTATCTGGCAGTGGGCGCAAGCTCTTTGTCAGCAACTGGTACTCTGCCATATCAACGTAGAGATCACCCTTGCCTGACTTGTGCAATTCACCGCTAATGCCGACGATATCACCAAGGTCTAGTTGCTTAGCAAAGCTACGAGCCTCTTTGTTAACGTACGCCTGGATGCGGCCAGACATATCTTGGATCACCATGAACGCGCCACGATTGAGCATCACTCGACCGGCAATAGAGACCTTAATGCCTGCAGCTTCTAGCCCCTCTTTGCTCTTCTCACCGTGTTCAGACTGCAGATCCTCTGCGTAGCTGTCGCGACGAAAAGTGTTCGGGAAGGCTTGGCCCTGCTCACGCAGTGCAGAGAGTTTTTCACGGCGCTCTGCAATCAAGCGGTTTTCATCAAGCTGTGTGTTATCAGACATGGTGTCTATTTCCTGTGTTAACTTTTAGAGACCAGCTTTTAAGCTAGCTTCAATAAACATATCCAGATCGCCGTCGAGCACGCGATCACAATTCGACGATTGAACGCCAGTGCGAAGATCTTTGATACGCTGATCATCCAGTACGTAACTGCGAATCTGACTGCCCCAACCTATATCGGCTTTAGTATCTTCAACCTCTTGGGCAGCCTCACGACGTTTCAGCATCTCCATTTCGTAAAGCTTGGAGCGTAACTGCTTCATACAGTTATCTTTATTCTGGTGCTGCGAACGCTGCGACTGACTCTGTACAACGATTCCAGATGGACCGTGGGTAATACGGACCGCCGACTCAGTTCGGTTGACGTGCTGACCACCCGCACCGGATGCACGATAAACATCGACACGAAGATCAGCCGGGTTAATGTCGATCTCAACATTGTCGTCGATCTCAGGAGAGACGAAGACAGATGAGAAAGAGGTATGGCGGCGACCACCAGAATCGAATGGGCTCTTACGAACGAGACGGTGAACACCCGTTTCTGTTCTTAACCAACCGAAGGCGTACTCACCCTCAAAACGAATCGTTGCAGATTTAATACCGGCCACGTCACCGTCAGACACTTCCATCAACTCGGTTTTAAAGCCTTTGCTCTCACCCCAACGAAGGAACATTCGAAGCATCATATTGGCCCAATCCTGAGCCTCGGTACCACCCGAACCCGCCTGGATATCCAAGAAGGCGTTACTTGAATCCGCTTCACCCGAGAACATACGGCGAAACTCAAGTTGCGATAACATGCCGCCTAGACGCTCAACTTCACTGCGAACCTCTTCAACGGTATCTTCGTCATCCTCTTCAACTGCCATCTCCAGCAGCTCCAGGCAATCAGCAGTCCCCTCAGTCAGCTCATCGATGGTCTTAATCACAGACTCAAGGCTTGATCGTTCGCGACCTAGCTTTTGTGCATGCTCTTGATCATTCCAAATATTGGGATCTTCAAGCTCACGCTCAACCTCTTCAAAGCGCTCAAGCTTCTCGTCATATTCGAGATAGCCACGCAACTCTTTAGTGCGTTCGGCATACTCTTTAAGGCTGTTAACAATCGGATTAATTTCCATAGTCGAGCAAATGTCCAAAAGGTCTTAAAAAAGGGGGCACATTTTACAGGATTTATCCTCACCTTTAAATCACCGTCTCGGCCTTTATTTCAACGTTTTTCATGCACCTCTATTGAGATAACGGACAAGCTAGTCCATCGTATGGGAATGACAAATTTTATCGATTTAACAGGCACCCTATATGGCTACCTAGCGGTACTCACCTTCCTTGTCGGGTACTATTTTGTGATCAGCGAAGACCGCACTCACCTAGCCAAATCCAAGCCGATGATGGTGGCCGCTGGTTTAATCTGGTTATTAGTCGGCCTTAGCTATTCCATCAATGGCCAACCAGAGCAAGCTGGCGCACTACTGGAACAGACCCTGCTTGAGTACGCAGAGCTTTTTCTGTTCCTGCTCAGCGCCATGACATTTATCCACGCCCTTGAGGAGCGCAACCTATTTTTGGCATTGCGTAGCTGGCTGATTGCTAGAGACTTTTCCCTAAGAACCGTGTTCTGGGTCACGGGTGGGTTGACCTTTGTCCTATCCCCCATTGCTGACAACCTCTCGACAGCGCTACTGATGGGCTCAGTAGTGATGGCTGTTGGCACCAGAACAGCGTCGTTCGTAGTGCTCGGCTTGATCAACGTGGTTATTGCCGCCAATGCAGGGGGCGTTTTCTCCCCCTTCGGCGATATTACGTCACTGATGGTTTGGCAGCAGGAGAAACTAAAATTCCTTGAATTTACCCATCTTATTGTTCCCGCACTGATCAGCTGGTTCGTGCCTGCTTTAGTGCTTAACCATTATCTTCCGACAGGCCCAGCGCAACTCCCGCATGAACAACAATCCATGAAGCCTGGAGCGATCGGCATGCTGATACTCTTTTTAGCCACGATAACGGCGTCAGTGTTAATCCATTCACTTCTGAAATTACCCCCGGTAATTGGAATGATGACGGGGCTAGGCGCGTTAAAGATTTATGGATACCTATTGTCAAAACAGGATCCTCTGTTGCAAGAGAGTGAATTGCGTGGACACCACATGGGTGCGATGACAAAACACCTCAAAGGGGATCACGGTGAAGTCGTCATGCGTTTTGATAATTTCCGAGTGGTTGAACGCGCCAGCTGGGATACATTAATGTTCTTCTATGGCGTTGTACTGAGCGTTGGTGGTTTAGCTGCCCTGGGCTATTTAGCCCTGATCTCAACGTCGCTTTACGGCAACTTTGGAGAGACCACCACCCATCTAATCATCGGCCTAAGCTCCTCATTGATCGATAACATACCCGTGATGTACGCCATTCTGAGCATGGATATGCCGATGTCGACTAACCAATGGCTATTGGCGACCCTCTGTATTGGCATTGGTGGCTCTCTGCTATCGATTGGCTCAGCGGCAGGTGTGGCTCTGATGGGCCAGGCGAATGGCATCTACACTTTCAGAGCCCACCTCAAATGGAGTTGGGCGATACTCCTTGGGTATGCACTATCAACCGGATACCATATAGTTTTTACATTGTGATTTTGTATTCATTAGCGAGCTTATCAACATGCAGAAAAAAATTGTCACCGTCTGGGATCTAAGCACTCGACTCTTTCACTGGCTTCTAGTCATGCTATTTGGCTTAAGCTGGCTGAGTGCAGAATTAGGTGGCAACTGGATGATCTGGCACACTCGCTTTGGATTTGTAGCTGCAGGCTTAATCACATTCCGCATTATTTGGGGAGTGATTGGCAGCGACTCCTCTCGATTCTCCCAATTCGTGAAACGTCCAAGCAGCGTCATAGCCTACCTCAAGGGAGAGGGGCAAAGAGACTACAACACACATAATCCTGCTGGCGCACTCAGTGTCATAGCCCTGCTAGGCTTAATGTTTCTACAGATGACGACGGGGCTGTTTAGTAACGATGACATTTTTATTGAAGGGCCATTAGCCTATCTAATCTCTTACGACGCTCAACTAGCGATGACGGAACTGCATGAGGCGATTTTTAATCTATTGATTTTGTTTGTCGCCCTGCATCTGGCTGCCATTATTTGGTATCAACGTTTCAAAGGTGAAAAACTGGTGCAAGCCATGCTGCATGGTAGAAAGGAGAGTGAAGAGGAAGCACCTAAGATTCGAGGCGGCATTCCTCTCTTTGTAGCTATCCTAGTAGGAGCGACTGTCAGCTCACTCCTATTTTGGATCTGAATTAAAGGGTTAACGTTTCTCGCGGTAGTTGTCGTGACACCCTTTGCAGGATTTCGCTACAGCACCAAAGGCTGCTTTGGCATCCGCCAATTCACCGCCAGATACAGCGACTAGCTTTTCAGCGGCTTCAGTCATAGCAACAAAGCGCTGATTGACATCATCTAAATTCTCCCAGAGCTCATCTTTGGCAGACGTTTCACCAAAATCAGAACCTTCGATAAACCCCTCAGCCGCAAGCGGCGCTACCGCTAAGAACGACTTAGCGTGATGAGCAAATTGCTCTGCATCATAATCAACCTTACCGCGAACCATGGCACCCATAGCACCAAAGTGCCAACCGTAGGCTTTAAAGATCCCTTGGCGATATTCAATAGCATCTTCCGCTCGATCAGCCTGTGCCAAAGGCGAAGCCAGTAAAGCACAAGACAAAGTCGTTAATACAACTTTCTTCAAAGACATAATCTCTCTCCGAGTTAACACTTAAACTTACAATTGTGGATAGATCAGATTGAGCCAACGCTCAACACGGTCTTTTGTTTCAAAGGACTGTGTATCCTCATCCAAGGCCAAACCCACGAAGGCAGTCTCACAAGGGATTAGCGCTTTTGAGGACTCAAAATCGTAACCTTCGACAGGCCATTCACCTATCAGCTTAGCACCCTTTTGTGAAATCTGTGCGGCAACTGTACCCATCGCATCAAGAAACCAATCGCCATATCCCAATTGATCACCCAATCCAAACAGTGCTACGCGTTTGCCACTGAAGTCGATTTCACAAAAACTCGACCAAACTTCTTCGAAATCTTCTTGTAACTCACCAAAGTTCCAAGTGGGCACACCAATAATCAGTGACGAAGCCTGTTCAACATCGGCATTAATCATGCTATCGATTGAAATTAGCTTTAGAGGCACCTCCCCTGGCCAGCACTCAACCATGAGTTGCGCTACGCGTTCAGTATTGCCTGTAGTACTTCCGTAAATGAGAGGGATCAAAAACTATTTGCCACCCATCGATTGAGAGGCAATTTTTTGAATCTCCTCTTGGGCGTTTTGAACCGTTTTCATATTCTGCTCAGCAGCCGCTTTAAGTGCAGCCTCTAAGCGCTGTGTATACTCTTTTTGCGCTTCGATGAACTCTTCAGGTGATTTTAGACCCTGAAGTGAATTAGCCTGATTCATGGTCGCTTGGATACACTGCTGGGTGTACTCAATCTGCTGATTGGTAATGCGCTGTAGCATCTCTTGTTGAACCTTCGCCAACTCTTGAAATGATTCAACACTCTGTTCGAACAGCTTTGTCATATCTTGAAACATTTGATAATCCTCAATGTCCATTTAAATTGACAGGTTTAACCTGCGCTACATCAATCATTACGTTACTCATAATAGAAATTCAGAGCAAGCGCTGTGGATTATGCAGTGAAAAGGTTATGATAGCGCCACTTTGATAACACTAACGGTTATTGACCATTAATTTGTTGGAATAGAATAGGAGGTCAGGTTTGACCAAAGCTCGTCTATTATCACTAGCCTTTGCATTGGCTCTTCCAGTCATGTCTGTTGAAGCCGCATCCATCATCGCAGCTGAGCGTGCCATTCAGTCAGCCGATTACACCAAAGCCCTTGAAGAGCTTAAGCCTCTAGCCAAAGAAGGTGATTTAGATGCTCTCTATCTAATGGGTACGCTTTACCGTGATGGTCAAGGTGTTGAAAAGAGCAAAGAGGATGCCAAGCAGTACTTCAGCAGTGCCGCTCGCCAGGGCCACCTAAAAAGTATCAATGCGCTTCGCGTCATGCGAAATGAGGTATACCTTGCCGAGTTCACACAACTCCTTCCCAAAGCGGAAGCGGGTGATGCCGATGCACAAAACCGAATTGGTGAAATGTACGAGTTTGGCCAAGGCGTCGAACGCGATCTAAACCTTGCCCTGCAATGGTTCGATAAAGCCTCTCACAATGGTTCACTGGTCGGGCTTCACAACTTGGCTAGAAGCTACAACTTCGGAAGCGGTACCGAGCAAAACTTTGCACAGGCAGAGAAGCTATACCTGCAAGCTGCTGAATCGGGATACTCTGAATCGATGTTCTTCTTAGGCACGCTTTACGCTACGGGTAATGGTAATGACCTCTCTGTAAATCCAGACATTACTGCTTACGCATGGATGAAAGCGGCAGCCAATGCTGGCTCAACGACGGCTCAGACCATTGAAGCACGCCTGCTGATGAAACTGTCTGATACCGAACAGAGCGAAGCCAAAGCACTTGCTGACAAGCTCTCACAGCAGTACATAAAATAACCAATATCAGATGGGTCATGAAGAGCGCTACGGCGCTCTTTTTTATAAGTGAAATATTTTTAATAACTTATTTGTATATAAAATCACCAAACATTCTTGGAAGAGTTATTAAAAGATCATTAGTATTGCCACTCCTAAAAGGAGTCGAGCATGAATACTTTAAACACGACATCTACAGACTTTAAAACCCAGCTTCTTGAGCCAAACAAGCTATTTTGGCTTATGCTCTCTTCTGCTTTGTTGGTTGCTTCCGCTGTTTATGTGTTTAATGAGCACGGCACCTTTGAACTACTTGCTCTCATTTTAGGTGCAGCCCTGGGTGTCTGCTTGCTTCAAGCGTCTTTTGGTTTCACGACCGCATGGAGAGAGCTTATCTCTAAACGTCGTGGTGCGGGCATCCGCGCTCAGATGATCATGCTCTCCCTGAGTGTACTGCTATTTTTCCCGACCCTGGCCTCAGGCGAGCTGTTTGGACAATCGGTCGCAGGATTTGTTAGACCTCTCGGCCTCTCCGTTGTTGCCGGCGCGTTCATGTTCGGTGTAGGTATGCAGATCGCAAGTGGCTGTGCTTCGGGTAATCTTTACCATCTTGGCGGTGGACAACTGAGAGCCATTCCCGTCATGGCAGGCTTTAGTGCCGGTGCGCTATGGGCAACAGCTGACTATGAGTGGTGGACAACCTTGCCACAACTAGCGCCCATTGGATTGATCGAACTGCTGGGTCCAATCACCGCCATCGGTCTAAACCTGCTGTTATTCACTGCTATCTATCAGTTCACTAAACGTCTTGAAATTAAAGCTCACGGCTCGCTTGAAGAGTGTCAAAGTACTGGCACGACCAGCTTTGCAAGCAAACTGATTGCTGGACCCTGGCCACTGATTTGGGGAGCGGTTGGACTCACCATTCTAAACTTCGCGACGCTCGCTTTAATGGGCCGTCCATGGGCTGTCGCCCTGGCTTACCCTGTATGGGGAGCGAAAGTGGCTCAATGGTTAGAGCTCGATCTAGAGATCGACTTCTGGACCTACTGGATGGCACCTGGCCGTGAAGAGGCGCTCTACAACAGTCTCAGCCAGGATCCCGCGTCATTGATGAATGGTGGTGTCATCCTAGGCGCTTTCTTAGCGGCGGCGATCGCCGGCAAATTCACACTCAAGATGAAAATGCCGATTCAAAACTTCTTAGCCTCTCTGCTGGGTGGCGTGCTATTGGGCTACGGTGCAACCATCGCTTATGGGTGTAACATTGGCGCATTTGTAGGCGGTGTGGTCTCTGGCAGTTTACACGGCTGGCTATGGATCTTGTTTGCATTTGCCGGTTCAGTGATCGGACTTAAGCTTCGTCCACTGCTTCGTTTAAAGTAAACTTTTCAGTACACTACGGCTCCGACAAAGGAGTTCAGTATGCCCAGACCGTTTCACGATGATGCTAACCAACATCAACTACCCTCTCTAATCATTAGAGTGATGGCAATGGTCTATGACACTCTGATCATTCTTGCCATTTGGTTCTTAATTGGTGCTGTTGGAGTCATCCTAAATCAAGGTGAAGCGGTCGACAGCTTTCTCGGCCAAGCGGCCTTAAAGTCCGCACTGCTCTGCTCAACATTCCTATTCTTTGGATACTCTTGGACCCGTTCCGGTCAGACGATCGGCATGATGGCATGGCGACTGCGAGCGCAGAGTGAAAAGGGGTTTTCGTTAACCTGGACTCAGGCACTGATTCGCTTTTTTGGTGCCGCTATCTCTATTGTCACTCTAGGAGCCGGTTACTGGGCGACACTGTTAAGTGATGAGCGCCTAACCTGGCATGAGCGCTGGTCAAACAGTGTCACCGTTCGACTACCAAAACCTGCCAAAAAGAGTTAGCGAACTCTAGAGAGTAACCATAAAGCGATGGCAAAGCTGATCGCAATGGGTAACAGCGCGGCCAGTAACGGAGAAAATCCTAGCACCTGACTGGCCGGCGCCAAAAGATCCTGACTGAATTTAAATACCAGTCCAATCACGACACCGGTGATAATTCTTTGGCCTACCGTAACACCGCGCATCGGTCCAAAAATAAACGCAACGCCAATCATCACCAAAGCGATAATTGACAAGGGTTGTAGCAATTTATTCCAAAGGGCTAACTCATAAGAGGTTGAATCCACCCCTTGATCATTCAGATAGCTAGAGTAAGAAGATAGACCTGAGATAGGGAGTTCAACAGGGGGCACCAAAATGACTCGCAGCATCTCTTCCGTCAATTCGGTTGACCAAAAAGTCTCATCTAAATGACCTTTTTCAATACGCTGATCATTGATCAGTGCCGTTAATTCAACGTCAGTTAGCAACCAGCCTTGACGCTCTTCAGAGTAATACCCCGACTTGGCAAAACTGGTTTGTTTGAGCCTAAGCTCTGAATCAAATTGGTGACGAGTGACACCTAAAATTTGCCCGTCAGGAGTGATTGCAGAGACATGAATGTATTCACTCGGTTGACGATACCAGCCGCCACCTTCGAATAATTTCAAATTTTGATTCGCTGCCTTTAAAGCTCTAGCGCTTTGTTGAGCTTCAGGAATACCGATTTGATTTAGAAACAGTGAAAAGCAGGAAATTAAGAAGATGGGTTTTATGACGCCTAAAATAAGTTTTGACATAGAGACACCTGCTGCTCTCATGACTGTCAATTCAGAACTTGAGGCCAAAACCCCTAAACCGATAAGTGTTCCCACTAATGCACTGAGTGGAAGTAATTCAATACAAATACCAGGGATACTAAGAAGGGTGTAAATTATGGCATCTTTTGAAGTGTAACTACCCCTGACGTCTCCAAGCTCATCTAGATAAAGACTAATACCCATTAAACTGACTACAACTAACAAAACAACAAAAATTGCAGACAAGGTGTGAGCAGCGATATAACGATCCAAACGACTTAACATCAAAGAGCTCGCCTTTTAAAACTTTTAAGTCTAGGAAATTTCGGTAACCTTTCGAAAAAACGCTCAATAGCACCCTCAAAAACAAACATACTCAAAGCAATAATAAGCACTGCAATATGGACAAACCATATTAGCCAACTACCAGCGTCACCTTGTTCCACTTGCGCCCTTGCTGCAGTTAAAGCACCAACATAGACTTGGTATATTATGATTGCTGGAATAAGCTTCGAGTACCTACCCTGCCTAGGACTAGTCTTTGATAGCTGAACAGCCAATAAAACAACGATTATGGCCAAAAATGGTAGAGAAAGTCTCCAATGCAGTCTTCCAATATAAAAAGCTGAATCATTCTCTAATAAGGCAAGTGTAGGTAGAGCATCAAAGGCATTAATCGAGAACTGTCGCTCAACATCTCTCATTTTAAGCCCGTACTCATGATACTGAATCTCTTCAACTGAATTGTTCTCTGAAAAGTTATAACGATAGCCTTCCTCAAACACCAAGAAGCGCCCTTGATCGTCAAGAAATCTCTGCGAACCCTTCCTAGCAACTAGAATGTAACGTTCATCCTTCGCATCAATACCCGAAATAAAAACATCAACCAACTCCCCTTCATCACTGACCTGTCGAGCGTAAGTGACTTGTCTTTCGTTTTTACTGACCTGAAATTTACCGGGTAACAGCATATCCAGTTCACTTCGCTCTTTTTGCTCTGAAAGTATCTTTCTTGCCTCCGTCATGCCTGTAGGCGTTAGGTAAAGAGTCATTAAAGCAACTAACAAGGCGATGAAAACGGCTGGCCCAATTGCGTAGCTAGCCAATTTAAAGGGCCCTACACCACAGGCTTTCAAAACAATCATTTCACTATCTAAGTAGAATCGACCGTAGGCTAGCAAGACACCTAAAAACAGACCGAGGGGAAGAAGGAGCTCAAGAATTTTAGGGGTTCTGTAAATAACCAACTCAAGAATAACACTGGTTTGTATCTGACCAGCGGCAGCGTCATTTAGGTAGCCAATTATTCTGGCGCTGAGAATAATTAACAACAAAACAATCACAACAGCAAAAGTAGTCTTGAGTATGTCCAGACTTAGGTAACGATTTATAATCACTAATTAATCCGATAGGTGCATGGATATCCAACAGATGCGATACTGTAGGGCACATTATCACCTAAACCTAAGTGCTTGTCTTGTTAGAGGAAACAGAAATGGATTTTGAGATCGTTAACGGATCGATTGAGAGTGTAGAAGCAGATTGTATCGTTATTGCGATTGCGGCAGACGGTGAACTTTCGGACTCGGCTAAAGCGATTGATAAAGCCAGTTCAGGGGCCATAAGCGATGTTGTTGCATCGGGTGATTTTTCCGGCAAACAGGGCTCTCTGCTTCTACTGCGCAGCCTTCCTGGTATCAACACTAAGCGCATCCTGTTAGCTGGTGTAGGGGCACAGAGTGAACGAACCATCATCAAACAGCAGCAACTGATTAAAAGCGCGGTGGATACCATCAAAACTCTGGGTGTTAAAACACTCTGCTTTGCCCTGGATCGGATCAGCGGCAATAGCGACGACATCTACCGTGACACACGAACTCTAGTAGAAGCTTCGTCGGCCGCGCTCTACCAATACGACACCACCAAATCCAAGTCTGCACCTGCATTAACACTTGAGCACATTCATATCCACCTACCTGAGGAAGATACTGAATTTGGAGAGGGTGCCCTTCTGGATGGCGTTGCTATCGCCAATGGGGTATCAACTGCTCGTGAGCTGGGTAATTTGCCAGGCAATATCTGTACACCTCTCTACTTGGCAGAGCATGCTCAAAATCTTGCGGAAGAGTTCGACAGTGTCAGCTGTGACATTCTAGATGAGAAACAGATAGAAGAGCTGGGTATGGGTGCGCTTCTAAGCGTCGGCAAAGGCAGTGTCATTCCGCCTCGCCTCATTGTATTGAAATACCAAGGTGCAGAGGATGCTAATGAGGCTCCGTATGCTCTGGTTGGTAAAGGCATCACCTTCGATACCGGCGGCATCTCATTGAAACCAGGCCCTGAGATGGACGAGATGAAATTCGACATGTGTGGTGCAGCCAGCGTGTTAGGTGCCTTCGAATCAGTGGCAGAGATGAACTTGCCATTGAACCTTATTACGATCGTTGCTGCGGCTGAGAACATGCCTTCAGGTGAAGCCTCTAAACCAGGTGACGTGGTAACGACCATGTCAGGTCAAACAGTAGAGATCCTTAACACCGACGCTGAAGGCCGACTGGTACTTTGTGATGCTTTGACCTATGTGCAACAGTTCAATCCTCAAGCCGTCATCGATGTCGCGACCCTGACAGGCGCCTGTATTATTGCACTTGGACATCAAGCAACGGGAGTTCTTGCGAACGATAATGAGCTTGCAGCTAAGTTGCTTGATGCAGGTGAATTTGCTGGCGATCGTGGCTGGCAGCTACCTTTATGGGACGAGTACCAATCACAACTGGATAGCAATTTTGCCGATATGGCTAACATCGGAGGTCGACCTGCAGGGACCATTACCGCGGCCTGCTTCCTATCACGCTTTACCAAAGAGGTTAGCTGGGCTCACCTAGATATAGCCGGTGTTGCTTGGAATAGCGGCAAAGCCAAAGGGGCAACGGGACGTTGTGTTCCTATGCTGACGCAATATCTTCTCGATATTGCTGAGCAGATTGAGGCCTAAACGTGCCTCGCGCAGACTACTACATACTCCCCAGCAGTGATCACGACAGTCGTGAACTGCTGGCGTGTAAACTCTGTGAAAAAGCCTTATCCCTTGGCCAACGCATCCATATACACACTGAAAATGAAGCTGATCTACATCAGCTAGATCAGACTTTGTGGAATTTTCGATCGGACAGCTTTGTACCGCATGCCATACTGGGTACTGAACTTAAATCGCCTGTCTCTATAGCCTGTGGTGAATTGCCCTCAGAACCTATTGATCTGTTTATCAATCTAGGCTTAACCGCACCAGAGGGTTGTCAATCAGCTTCTCGCTGCATCGAGATTGTCACTCAATCCGAAACAGTGCTTGCAGCCACACGACACTCTTGGGCCGCACGTAAAGCAGCCGGTTGGGAGCTACAGAGACAAGACCTTAGAGATCGATCTTAAATTTGTCCTACGGAGGATATTCAATGAAAAAACTGCTTATTCTCCCCCTCCTTGCTGCTGCGGTGATCAGCTACTCGCTCTTTTGGCCAGAGCCTCCAATCAGCGTTGAGTTAGTCCAAGTTGAACAGGGCGCAGTCGAGCAGATCGCCGCTAACAGTCGCTCAGGAACCATCACCCCCTGCCGTCAGTCCAGCTTATCCCTAACCATTGGGGGCATCATAGAGTCAATCAACATTGCTGAGGGCGAGGTGGTCGAAAAAGATCAGACCCTACTCACATTGAACAGTGATGTTCAAAGGGCTCAAATAAAACTATCCAAAGGGGAGTATCAAGCCGCAAAGATCGAAGAGGAACGAGCCTGCGAACTGGCGGATCTTGCAAAACGCGAGCTCGTCCGAGGTCAGTCCCTTAAGGAGAAAGGGCTCATTTCAAACGAACAATTTGATCAACAGGATAGCGAATCAGCCAGCAGCGCCCATATCTGTGAGTACCAAAGATCACTATCAAAACTCGCGGCAGACAAAATTAATCTTCTTAGCATTGATCAGAACCAGCGTACTCTAAAATCTCCGTTTGCCGGTACCGTTAGCAAGATCAACGGTGAAGTCGGTGAATACCTGACCCCCTCACCTCCAGGCATCATGACGCCAGCGGCTGTTGAGTTGCTTGATACCAGCTGCCTCTATGTGACCGCCCCAATTGATGAGGTCGAGGCCTCCCGACTTAAGATAGGTCAATACGCCCGTATAACCCTAGATGCTTTTAGAGGTGAAATCTTTGATGGTGTCATCAGCAAATTAGGCTCTCGAATTTCTGACAATGAGAAGCAGGCAAGAACGCTTGAAGTCGAGGCTGCCTTTATCAATTCTGATGAAGATATGACGCTTTTAGTGGGATACAGTGCTGATATCGAAGTGGTGACCTCATCAACAGGCAGTGTGTTAAGGGTTCCTACCGAATCTGTCATTGGCGGATCTGAAATCGTGATATTCAACGAAAAAACCAATGAGCTTGAAATTCGACCTATTAAAGTCGGCGCCTATAACTGGACGTGGAGCGAGGTGACGGAAGGACTCGATTTAAATGACCGTTTCCTGAAGAACACCAATGATGTTGAAAACCTTCTAAATCGACGAGTTATTCCACAATGATCGAGCTTAAGCATCTCTGTAGAAGCTATCCAATGGGCAGTGAAACGGTGAATGCGCTTCAGGATTTCACACTCGATATCGAGGCAGGTGACTACCTCAGTATCATGGGCCCTTCTGGATCAGGTAAATCCACACTACTCAATCAATTAGGACTGCTCGATTCACCAAACTCCGGTGAATACTGTCTGGATGGCACTGCAACGACTGAATTAAACGAAGCAGAAAAGGCTCGATTTCGAAACGACAATATCGGCTTCGTTTTCCAAGCCTATCATCTCATCAATCGACTAACGGCGTTGGAAAACGTTGAGTTGCCGTTAATTCTTAAAGGGATTCCTGCCAGCCAACGCCGAGAAAAAGCCTCCGAGTTACTGAAAACCCTGGGATTAAAAGATTTTCTTAACCGCAAGCCACAGCAACTCTCTGGTGGCCAGAGGCAGCGTGTTGCCATAGCGCGCGCTGTGGTCACTCAACCTAAAATACTTCTCGCCGATGAGCCGACCGGTAATCTTGATCGCGCATCAGGTCAGGAGGTCATTAACCTGCTTGAAACGCTAAACAGCCAAGGAATTACTCTAGTAGTGGTGACTCATGACAGTGATCTTGGCGCCCGAGCAAAACGCCAGATAACTATGGTTGATGGTCAACTCATAGAGATCAAAAAGAGGGGATAGCCGTGCTCTTGATTGATCATCTTCGGTATAGCCTAGCGACCTACTCTCGGCAGGCATTTAAAGCGTTGATGATACTTCTATCGGTAAGCATCGGAGTCATGTCCGTTGTTCTATTAACCGGTCTTTCGGAGGGAGCAAGACAGTTTGTCTATCAGGAGTTCTCTCTGCTAGGGAAAGAGGTATTAATCGTTCTTCCAGGGCGCAAAGAGACGGAAGGCGGCATCCCTCCAGTGACTGGGGAGGGAACTCGCGACTTAACCCTTGATGATGCAAAGGCTATCCATAAACTGCCACAAGTGAATGAAATCGTTCCGATTATTGCAGGTATTACCGAGGCTCATAGCAACGGTTTAAATCGGGAGATCATCGTACTTGGGACCAACCAAAGCCTACTTACTATCTTTGGAATACCCGTAAAAACCGGAACCAATTTGACGCAAAGGGATGTTGATACGGCAGCGTCAGTCACCCTACTGGGTAGCACGCTTGCTCAGGAGATTTTCCCTAATGGAAACGCTTTAGGTGGGTGGGTCAAATTTTCTGATCGACGCTACCGGGTCATTGGTATTATCGAGCCCAGCGGCATCAACTTTGGTACCAACATGAATGAGACTGCCCTCATTCCTGTCACCTCTTCTCAAACCCTTTTTAACGCTCCCGGACTCTTCAGGATGCTAATCAAACTACAATCAGATCAACAGATTGAAGAGAGTCAGCAGCTTATAGAGCAGCTGATAATGGAGCGACATCAAGGTGAAAGAGACATCACTATCGTGACTCAAAACTCTCTACTTAACACCTTCAGTGACCTATTGAACAAGCTCACCCTGGTCGTCATCGCGATTGCTAGCATCAGTTTATTAGTGGCTGGCATATTGATCATGAACATCACTCTGATCAGTGTCTCACAACGGGTTCCAGAAATTGGGTTACTCAAAGCACTTGGCGCCTCACATAACACCGTCACTTCCATTTTCCTCTTGGACTCCATTTTAGTAGCCACAACCGGAGCCATAATCGGTGTTAGTCTAGGCATAGCTTCGCTGTATGCCATTCATCTGACTTGGCCAAGCTTTCCTTTTGCTATCCCTTATATGGCAACACTGGCCGCTCTTTTAGTATCACTCACGGTCTCTCTGATTTTTACCTGGCTACCCGCCAAAAAGGCTGCAACGGTCGATCCCGTTGCCGCATTGCGAGGTGAGATGAATGCCTATCGCTGATCTCATCAAACTGGCAGCGGGGACACTGACCGTCGATATTAGAAAGAGCTTTTTGACCGCCTTAGGCATTACAGTCGGTATCTTTATGGTGACATTGATCACCAGCTTAGGCAGTGGCCTGCAAAACTATATGCTCAATAGCTTCTCTCAATTTGGCACCCGAATCATCGCTATTACACCGGGACGTACACAGACGGGGGGCGTCGGTGGCCTCATCGCCAATACTCGCCCGCTCACGCTAGACGACGCCCAATCACTTAAAACCTTATCGGGTATCCGACAGGTAGTGCCCGTTATTCAGGGTAGCGGAGCGATTGAGTATCAATATCGCGTCCGTCATGTGGATATTCTTGGCGTCAGTTACAGCATGCCTGACGCCTGGAATTTCACCATTCAGAAGGGGCATTTCTTACCTGACAGCCGGGGGCGAACCCCTCTACCCTACGCAGTTCTTGGTGCAAAAGTAGCCAGTGAACTGTTCGGTAACCAGCCAATACTTGGGCAATTTATCAGGGTTGGTGGCGAGCGCTATCGGGTGTTAGGTGTACTCGAATCTAAGGGACAAATGTTGGGTTTTGACCTCGATGATATTGTCTATATCGACACCCAGAGAGCACTCACCCTATTCAACAGAGATGGCGTGATGGAGATTGACGTCACGTTTTCAGCCAACAGCAAAACGGATCAACTGATGCAATCAATTAAGGAGCACCTGAGCCTGCGCCACAACGCAGAGGATTTCACACTGACCTCCCAAGATCAGATGCTCTCTACGCTCAATAAGATTTTAGACGTATTAAAAATTGCACTGATAGGGTTAGCGGCCATTTCCCTACTGGTCGGGTCAATCGGCATTCTAACCATTATGTCGACACTGGTTGATGAGAGACGCAGCGAGATCGGACTGCTACGTGCTTTAGGCGCCAGTAAAAAAACAGTTGCATCGCTCTTTCTGACCGAAGCGATTATGTTCTCAATCATCGGCGGAATCGGAGGTATTTTGACTGCTTATGCTGCAATTTACGGCTTTAGGCAGCTCCTCCCAGGCTTACCTCTTGAACCGAATATTCTTTTCTTAGTTATTTCACTGCTGATTGCAGCAGCAACAGGACTACTCAGTGGCTTAATACCCGCCCTGAAAGCCGCCAAAATCGAACCTATAGAAGCGTTGCAGAGCGAATAAAGAACCGCTCAACCACTGTCTATAAGGGCTCTCAAAGGGTATACTCCCACCCTTTAAATTTTTTCCAAAAGTAGAGAGGAGCTATCCTCTGCTACCGAACTTGAAAACAGAGACTACAGCACCTCATGGATAAGACGTATCAACCGCAAGCAATCGAGCAAAAGTGGTACCAAGACTGGGAAGAGAAAGGCTTTTTCGCACCTTCAGGTGAAGGTGATGCCTACTCAATCATGATCCCACCGCCAAATGTCACGGGCAGCTTGCATATGGGTCACGCCTTCCAGCACACCCTAATGGATACTTTAATTCGATACCGTCGAATGCAGGGCCGCAACACGCTCTGGCAGGTTGGTACAGACCATGCAGGAATCGCCACTCAGATGGTAGTTGAGCGCAAACTAGCTGCTGAGACCGGCGAGAGTCGTTACGATCTTGGTCGCGATGCGTTCATTGAAAAAGTCTGGGAGTGGAAAGGCGAATCGGGTGGCACCATTACCCGCCAAATGCGTCGTCTAGGTAACTCTGTCGATTGGCCAACCGAACGTTTCACTATGGACTCTGGTTTTTACCATGCCGTTCAAGAGGTCTTTGTACGCCTTTACGACGACGGCTTAATCTATCGTGGTAAGCGCCTCGTTAACTGGGATCCTAAACTTCACACAGCAATCTCCGACCTTGAGGTGGAGAACCGCGAAGTGACTGGCAAAATGTGGTACATCCGTTACCCACTTGCTGATGGTGTGACAACCAAAGAGGGTAAAGATTACATTGTCGTGGGTACCACGCGTCCAGAGACACTGCTGGGTGACACTGGTGTCGCAGTCAACCCTGAAGATGAACGCTACGATGACCTAATCGGTAAAGAGATCCTACTGCCATTAGTCGGTCGTCGCATCCCGATTGTTGCCGATGAACATGCCAGCATGGAAAAAGGGACTGGCTGTGTAAAAATCACACCGGCGCACGATTTCAATGACTACGAAGTGGGTAAGCGTAACAAGCTGCCAATGATCAACGTTCTGACCCTTAACGCAGATATTCGTGATGAGGCTCAAACCTTTAACTTCGATGGCAGTGTCAACAAAGAGATCGATCCAACGCTACCTGAGAAATATCGTGGCATGGAACGTTTTGCTGCACGCCGTGCCATCGTCGCTGAACTGGAAGAGCTCGACCTTCTCGTGAAGATCGAAGAGAACGCGATGACCATTCCTTACGGTGACCGTGGCGGTGTGGTGATTGAACCGATGCTAACCGATCAGTGGTTCTGTGATGCTAAGACACTGGCTAAGCCAGCGATCAAAGCAGTTGAAGATGGCGACATTAAATTTGTCCCTAAACAGTACGAAAACATGTACTTTGCTTGGATGCGTGACATTCAAGACTGGTGTATCTCACGTCAGCTTTGGTGGGGTCACCGAATTCCTGCATTCTATGATGCTCAGGGTAACGTCTACGTTGCGAACTCAGCTGAAGCTGCGCGTGAAAAATACAACTTGGCGGCCGATTTAGAGCTCCACCAAGATGATGACGTACTAGACACCTGGTTCAGCTCGGCACTGTGGACCTTTGGTACTCTTGGCTGGCCTGAAAACACGGAACGTTTGAAAACCTTCCACCCTACCGACACCCTTGTAACCGGTTTTGACATTATCTTTTTCTGGGTTGCTCGCATGATCATGATGACCATGCACTTCATGAAAGATGAAAATGGCAAACCTCAAGTGCCATTTAAAAACGTCTATGTGACAGGTCTTATCCGCGATGAGAGCGGCGATAAGATGTCGAAATCGAAAGGCAACGTGCTTGACCCTCTCGATATGATCGATGGCATCTCACTTGAAGATCTGTTGGAAAAACGTACCGGTAACATGATGCAACCTCAGCTAGCCGAGAAAATCGGCAAACGTACTGAGAAACAGTTCCCTGAGGGCATTACGGCGCACGGTACTGATGCATTGCGCTTTACATTAGCAGCACTCGCTTCAACGGGTCGTGATATCAACTGGGATATGAAGCGACTAGAGGGTTACCGTAACTTTTGTAACAAACTCTGGAATGCTGCCCGCTATGTCATGATGAATACCGAAGGTGAAGATTGCGGCAACAATCAAGAGCCAGTGGAACTCTCACTGGCTGACCGCTGGATTATCAGCCAGTTACAACGCACCGAAGCGACCGTCACCAAACAGCTAGACGAGTACCGCTTTGACCTTGCTGCACAGACACTCTACGACTTTATTTGGAACCAGTACTGTGACTGGTACCTAGAGCTGTCAAAACCTGTTCTATGGGATGAGCAAGCGTCTGAAGCGGCTAAACGTGGCACACGTCGTACACTGGTTCGCGTTCTTGAGACGATTCTCCGTTTAAGCCACCCTATCATGCCATTCATTACTGAAGAGATCTGGCAGACAATCAAAGGGCTGGCCGGTGTTGAGGGTGAGACACTGATGCTTAAGGAGTTCCCTGTTGCATCAGAAGAGAAGATTGACGAGCAAGCAGAAGCTGACATCGAGTGGCTTAAGGGCGTGATCACAGCGGTTCGAAACATTCGTGGTGAGATGAAAATTGCACCATCACAGGATCTTGAACTTCTGCTATCTAACTGCAGCAGTGAAGACACTCGTCGTTTAGCTGAGAACCAAACATTCTTGATGAAACTAGCCAAATTGAGCAGCATCACGACCCTAAACGAAGGTGATGATAAACCTCTTGCCGCGACTCAGCTGGTTGGCGCAATGGAACTGTTGGTTCCTATGGCGGATCTTATCGATAAAGAGGCTGAAATGGCTCGCCTTCAGAAAGAGATTGATCGCCTACAAGGTGAGATTGACCGAGTTGATAAGAAACTGTCTAACGAGAAGTTTGTTGCCAACGCACCTGAAGCCGTTGTGACTAAAGAGCGCGCTAAGGCTGATGATGCTGCACGCTCTAAAGTTCAACTAGAGAAACAGTTAGAGTCGATTAAAAACCTTTAAGCGACGTTGATAGTTAAAAAGGGGCTCAATCTAAGATTGCGCCCCTTTTTTATACCTCTAGCGTTAGCGATACACCTCTATACTCCAGAGCCAAAATCGCCACTTTGAAGGTCTCTAATTGAGCCAATTCAACTAACAGTGTTTTATCTACTATCTCTGTATAGCTAGCCGATAGCTCTTCAGCCGCTACGGCAGCGATGACCTGTTGAATGTCAGCCTCTAGCTCGTAAGGATATCGGATCTGGCACTCAATCTTAGGAGCACATTCAATGGTCAGCAGATGTTCTGAGAGCTCACTAACCGAGGCACCATAGGCTCTAATTAACCCACCGGCTCCCAGTTTAGTGCCACCAAAGTAACGTGTCACGACGACACCGATGTCTCCCAAATTTTTATGCATGAGGATATTAAGCATCGGCTTACCCGCTGTACCACTGGGTTCGCCGTCATCACTGGAGCCAGCGGCCTTAGGTGCCTGAGGTGCGCCTAAAATATAGGCCAAACAGTGGTGGCTGGCTTTAGGGTGCAGACGCTGCATCTCTGATTGCAGCTGATAGAGTGCATCAGTGGAACTAAGAGGGATTGCGGTCGCTATGAAACGACTTTTTTTGACTTCGATCTCATACTCAAATCGATCGACTGGGGAGAAGTAAGCAGCCATAAGCCTCCTTAAAGAAGAGGCTTAGACTACTGACATGAAGAGGAATGTAAAGTGATTACTTTTTCTGATCTTCGTTCATCAGGTTCTTCACTTTGAAGAAACCCCAAGTCATTACACCTGCCATTGCAGCCACACCTAGAAGGCTTGGCCAAACTGTTTCAAAAGTGTATGCATCAATACCGAACATTTCGTTACTCCTAGTTATCAAGTTTTAATAACTGTAACTCGAAGGCGGCAACAATATATTGATATAACTCAAGCTTGCAGGGCAGACTCAAGAACATTCGGATTTAACAGGGTCTGTTTTATAGCCAATAGCAATATTACTCGGCTAACTCGGCTAGCTCCTCTTCAGTGGCCATGCGGACATCAATCACCTCAACATCAAAGTTTAAATCCTGCCCTGCAAATGGGTGGTTAAGATCAACCTTCACCTCGCGGATATCGATCTCTGCAACTCGACCCAAGCGCGGCTCGCCATCTTCATCCTCTAGCTGAACCAACATCCCTTTTTGCAAACCTGGCATATCAGCAAAGGCCTCACGAGGAAGTACATCGAACAGCTCCTCATCACGTTCGCCATAGCCGCGACCCGCTTCTACAAGAACCTGAAAATGATCACCAGCCGATCGCCCGTCTAGCGCCTGCTCAAGACCCGGCACCAGCATCTTGTAACCATGGACGTAGGTGAGCGGTTCATCATTTCTCGAACCATCTTTTACCTCACTCTCATCACTTACAATGGCGTAGTGAAAGGTGACGTAAGCATCTTTACAAATATTCATTATCCAAAATCCTTAAGGTTGCAGGCGGGTAACGACCCAACCTGTGTCTGATGGTTCAAAACGAAAACGGTCGTGCAGGCGACTTTCACGCCCTTGCCAAAACTCAAAACGGGTCGGTACAAGTCGATAACCGCCCCAGTTATCGGGACACGGAACCTCAGTCATATCTGACAGCTGATTGACCGCTTGTTCAAGCACAGCTCGAGATTCGACTGGCTGACTTTGATGAGACACAGCAGCACTTCTCTGGCTACCCACTGGGCGAGAGTGGAAGTAGGTTTCACTCTCAATGCGATCGATCTTTTCAACCTGTCCGCGAACGCGAACTTGACGCTCTAACATCGACCAGTAGAAAAGAAGTTCTGCTTGCGGATTGGCCGCTAACTGCTCCCCTTTCTCACTCGAGTAGTTAGTAAACCAGGTAAACCCTTCTGAACTAAACTCTTTTAACAGAACAATACGCGCACTGGGCATCCCCGACTGATCAGAGGTCGCCAGAGTCATAGAGGTAGCATCTTTAGGATCCACAGCCAATGCATCCTGCATCCATGCATCAAACTGCTGAATCGGATCTCTGACTAAATTATCTTCATGAAGACCTGCCACGAGGTATTCACGACGCACATCACTTAATTGGGTTGTCGACATCGAAACTCCTATCATTCAGATTTTCGAGAGTTATACTTAGGGAATCTAAGAATAAGTCCATGGCATCTCAGGTTTACAGTCAAATTCATCATCAAGGCGTGTTTTCGAAGGCCTAGCCAGCTAAGTCAAGAAAGCACAACACCGAGGGTGGATTTGACTGTGAACCCCGAAGGGCGTGGCCTTATACATGCATCTACGGTGTTGCTTCTCTTGCTAATGGCTAGACCATTAGCGGCGAAAAGCGCCTTGTATCTGCAAATATCAGGCCTCGCTGAGATACTATGTACTTGTTCGTAGATTCCCTAAACATATTATTACCGGTATCTGATCAGGATCCCAGCTCAAATGGCTAGAACTGCACAAATAGTGACGCTCATCATGGCACTCGCTCTTAGCGGCTGTGTCGGTGTTCAAAACAAAGAGCTTCGCCTGCAGAATCTCGCCAAGTCTGACGTCGATATGATCGTTGATCAACACATTAAGACGATCAACGCGATGAGTCGTGAACTCACCATCAAACTCTACAAACGCAACCCACGCGAACTCAAAAAAGCGGCCGCTGGTACGACCGTTGAGACGCGTCTGAAACAGCTTTTAAGCTACCCAAGGCCTATCAGTCATCCAGAACTCAATCACCTATACGGAGTTGATGCGCTCAAACTGGCTTTTGATGAGGAGTATCAAGGGGACCGAGTCTTCGCTCTAATGGTCGCTATCACAGGTATGGTTCACGCCTCATACAACTACCGTGAAGAGTTCTTTATGCTCAACGAGATCGATTCACAAAAACTGTATAACTCGGCACGTAATTTAGAGAAGATCGCTTGGCAACTGCACAACTTCAAAACATCAAGTGGCGAACTGTTCATTCTGACTGACAGCATGAATGAGGGAGTGATTAACCTCAGCTACGAGCGACTCTTCGGGAAGATGATTGCCACTCAGGATATGCTCGCTGAGATTGTTGCGCAGACGACAGATCGAACCATCAATCGAATTGTTCTAAGTGTTGCTACAGCTCCATTTCTGCCTATTTAAGGTAGTATAATCTTCTCGATCTTGTGGTTAGCATTCAGCGCTAACGTAATGTCCGCTCGTGTTGGAATCTCATCGAGCATCCAGCGCGTCAATCGCTCATAGTGAGCAATAAAGCGTGTAATCTCAGTGCCATCCATAATCCGCAATGGGTCTGCAGGTGCTATCTCGTCATACAGCAATGAGGCTCGATCTTTGAGTTTCTGCTCTTGGACCGTACGCCAATCGTACACCGCCTGCATGTTGGGCACTTTGAGCATGACGAGCATATCTAAGAAGCTGAACAGCTCTTGATAAGAGGTTGCCAGCTGTTGATTGACATAGTGTCGCCAGACACCCTCAGGGTCTTCGAGGGTCTCTAACTCATTAATAGGTGAAGCGAGCGACTCTTCAGGCTCGGCAATACCACCGACACACCAACCATCAAAAATAATGACATCCGCAGAACCATGCCACTCTTGCCACATCTGTTCTGGTACACGCTCATCGGTCGATTTATCAAAAATTGGGATCCGAGTAAGGTCGTCTGGCCCCGCGTGCTTGAGTCGATTTAATAGTTCTATACCCAAATCAACATCATGGGTACCAGGCACTCCACGTGTCTTTAAAAGAGGGTGAACGGACTGTGCCAACGCGTCCCTCTCAGCACGCGTCAGATAGAGATCATCGATTGAAAACCCCGTTACTTTCAATCCAAAACCCTCGGTGAGAATCACCTCTAGGAGGTTATAAAGTGTCGCTTTTCCTGCCCCTTGTGCACCATTAATTCCGACAATTAAAGGGGAACCCGGCGTTAGTCGATCCAATATAGAACAAGCAACGGGCACGTAGATCTGCTCAAACAGCTCATTCAAACCTAGATCGACATCTAAAGATTCGACGGTCGGCGCAAATGCTCGAGTGACCGCATCAAGCGCCTTTGCTCTCATCTCTGGGGAACCAGGCAACCTATGTTTAGGCCAGGTCACTATGCTGCCCATTAGGCATCACTCCTTTTAAGAAACACTGTAATTGCTTGGACCTCAAAGGGCGTCATTAGAGGCGGCGCGTGTCCAAGACCCTGCAACTGCAACAACTCCAAATCGGGCTTGTGTTCAAGCATTGCATCCACAATCTCTTGCGTCAGCAAGTCAGATGCGGTGCCGTGAATCAGCATCTGCGGGCACTCTATCGTTTGCCATAATGGCATAAGATCAATGTCTTCGTTAGAACCCAAGCGAACGTTAATGGCAATCGCTGGGTCATAGTGAAGATGCAGGCCATCATCAGCCTGTCGCGAACCATATTGAGCCACTCGTTGCCATTGCATTTCGGTTAAATCGCGAAAACTGGGGTAAGTGCATTTGATGTGATTAATAAGCGCCTGTTGATCAGTAAACAGAGGATCTTTAACGTAGGCTGCAATGCGCTGCAGAGACGCTTTGGGTATGTGACAACCCACGTCATTCAGAACAAGTTTTTCAATGTTGGCTATCTTCAGGCTAGCAGCAGCCATTGCCAGAATCCCGCCAAGGGAGGTTCCTACCCAATGGACAGGCCGGTTATCTACAGCGTTCAACACCGCACTGATAGCCGGCAGATAGCTCTCTGGACTGTACTGCTCAGGTTGTTTCAACCAATCACTCTGACCACGTCCAGGCAGATCAATAGCAATACAAAGAAAATCATCCCCTAGCGCTTCGATCAACTCATCAAAATCACGACTACGGCCTAACAATCCGTGAACACAAAACAACACTTTTTTTGCCAAAGGAGAACCACTCTGCCAATAAGCGACACGATAGTCGTCACCGTCCAAATGATAAGTAGTCGATTTTAATTCCATGAACTCTCAAACGCTGGGTAAAGTTTTGTAAAATCTTGCCTGATCTCATTGAAACGGTCCAGTTTCGCTGTGCGAACGTAGATCTCAAGCTGTATACTAACTGACACTTTAATTTAACTTCGTAGGGAGAAAAGCCTCCGTGAAACGGTTACTGAAATGGCTTCTACCAATCATCATTCTTGGCATCGCTATTGCTGGATTCATCTCGTTAAAATCAAGCAAACCCAAAATGCCACCCAAACCGATCACGGAACGATCTTGGAGCGTCAATGCAATTGCCGCGTCACCTCAATCGATCGCGCCAGAGATTGAGCTCTATGCTGAAGTTGAAAACCCCCGCCAGGTGGTTCTGCGCGCCTCCATTGCTGCCGATGTTCAATCGGTTGAAGTGCGCGAAGGTGCAACAATTAAACAGGGCGATCTACTGATTCAACTCGACACCCGAGACATCGATCTTCAAATCGCTCAACAGCGTGCCCAAATCGATGCTCTAAAAGCACAACTGTCGGCAGAACTGCTTCGTTTTGAAACCGATAAAAAAGCATTGGCGATTGAAGAAGAGATGCTAGTGATTGCGCAACGCTCTCAACAGCGCCAGCTTAACCTGTCGGGTAAAAAACTCGCCAGCCAAGAGCAGCTCGACACCGCTGAGATGAACACCCAACAGCGCCAATTGAGCCTTGTATCTCGCAAGCAGTCTTTAGCGGACCACCCCAACCGCGTTGCGCAACTCAAAGCATCGATTGCCCAGTCACAGGCTCAGTTAGATAAATCGCTGCTTGATCGCGAACGCGCTTTCGTGAAAGCACCTTTCGATGGTCGTGCAACCAAAATTTCAATTGCCGTCGGTGACCGCCTAAGAGCCAATGATGCGCTTGCCTCTGTCTACCCAAATTCAGATCTTGAAGTTCGTGCTCAACTACCTAGCCGTGCACTAGCACTTATCAAGAGCCAATCGTCACTCGCTGACCTTGAGGCGGTCGCAAAGATTGATGGTCAGCAGTTCGAACTTGAACTTGATCGTCTCAGTGCCGAAGTTGCGACTGGATCGACCGGTGTGGATGGCCTGTTCCGTTTTGTCGATTCAGACTACCTTCCCGAGCCTGGTCGCACCATCAGCGTTGCACTGACGCTACCAGAGCTGAATGATGTCATCGCACTGCCGCCAGTGGCGCTTTACGGCACGGATCGCATCTATCGTATCACCGACTCTCGACTCGAAGCGGTTACAGTCAACCATCTAGGTTATCGAACTAACTCAGATGAGAAGCGTGAGATTTTGATCAAGAGCGATCAGCTCAACGCCGGTGATAAGATCATTACAACCCAGCTACCCAACGCGGTCAGCGGCATGTTGGTTGAGGTGAAACAGTGAGTCAGGCAACCGGTCTTAAAGGGTTTGTCAGCCTATTTACGACCCACCGGGTTGCGGCAAACCTGTTAATGATATTGATGTTAGCGGCCGGTCTATTGGGCCTTAACCGTCTTAACATCCAGTTCTTTCCAACCTTTGAGCTCGATATTATCAACATAACCGTTCCCTGGAGCGGTGCCAGTGCTGAGGATGTACAAACCTCTATCGTGGTTCCTGTAGAGGAGGAGCTTCGTGCGCTTGAGGGGATCAAAAAGCTCTCGGCCATTTCACGTGATGGCAGTGCCGTTTTTCGTCTAGAGATTGAAGACGGTACCGATGTAGATTACACCCTGTCAGAGGCAAAGCAGAAGATGGATGGCGCACGTTCAGCACTGCCTTCTGATGCCGAAGATGCTGTTGTACAGCTGCTGACACGATACGACAACATTGCTGATCTGATCGTCACCAGTGATCGTGCCTCACTTGAAGAGCTAAGAACTCTGGCGCGTACCTACGAGCAGCAACTTCTACAGCGCGGCATTCGTAAAATCGATTTCACCGGCATGCCAGAGCAAGAGATTGCTATCCAGTTCAGTCCAGACAACCTTAATCAACTAGGCCTCACGCTTAGCGATATTTCGGGATTAATTCGCCAACGCTCAGTTGACCTACCTGCGGGCGTTGCAGCACAGGATGATGGCGCTCGAAGAATTCGCAGTTTAGGCCAACAGCGCGATGTTACCGGCTTTGAAGAACTACCGTTGATCACTGCAGGCCAAGGCAAACTGGTTCGCCTTGGCGATATCGCGTTGATCGAGCAGCGCGACAAAGAGGATCAAGTACGCCTCTACCATGAAGGCAACCCAGCGATTGTTCTGAGCCTGAAACGAACAGAATCAGAGAACAGTTTAACGACCGCCAATCTGTTTAACACTTGGCTGGAAGAGACCCGCCCCACTCTGCCAGAAGGCGTTGAACTACTGACCTACAATGAGCAGTGGACACTGATCAAAGACCGTATCGACCTTCTTATCGAAAACGGTGCTAGCGGCTTAGTTCTAGTTGTCTTGATTCTATTCCTCTTCCTAAACGGCCGTGTCGCCTTCTGGGTAACTATTGGTATTCCAACCTCATTCATGGCGACCCTAGCGGTGCTCTACCTAGTAGGCGGCTCGATCAATATGATTTCGCTGTTTGCACTGATCATGGCACTGGGCATCATTGTCGATGATGCGATTGTCGTTGGTGAAGATACCCTCGCACATGCTCAGATGGGAGAGAGCTCTCGACGTGCCGCAGTTGGTGGCGCGCTTCGCATGCTCGCTCCTGTGACCGCCTCATCGATGACCACCATCGCGGCCTTTCTGCCACTGATGATGATCGGCGGTATCATTGGCAACATTCTGTTTGATATCCCGCTGGTGATCATCTGCGTCATCATCGCATCGCTGGTTGAGAGCTTTTTGGTGTTGCCAGGCCACCTCCACCACTCATTAGCACGAGGGGATGCAGCACACCCATCGAAAATCCGAATCAAGCTGGATAATGGGTTTAACTACTTCCGAGACCGCATCTTCAGACGCTTCGTTGAAACGGCAATCAACTATCGTTGGGCATCCATTGCAACCGGTGTCGGTGTACTGATCTTTGCTGTTGGCTTGCTTGTCGGTGGTCGAATTCAATTCACCTTTTTCCCAAGTACCGACCAAGACACCTTCTCGATCAACACTCAGTTTGTCTCTGGCACCAGTGGTGATCAGGTCAGTGAGTTTCTCTTCTACATCGAAGATCAACTTCACAAAACAGATGAAGAGTTGGGTGGCGGCATTCTTAAGTTCGCACTTATTCGCCAAAACATCTCCCAACCATCACGTAATGCGTCGCCTAAACGCGGGGATATCTATGGTTCAATTCAGGTTGAGCTAACCCCAGGGGACAACCGAGAGGTCTCGACCAAAGCGTTTACACGAGCACTGCGCAAAAACATTGAGCAACCTGCCGGCCTAGAGCGCTTATCGATCGATGTCGATCGAGGCGGTCCTCCAGGCAAACCAGTTGAAGTTCAACTCACGGGAAGCAATATCAACCTGTTGAAACAAGCCTCACTTGAGCTCCAAGAGAAGCTGAAGGTTTATAACGGGCTCAGTAATATCGATGATGACCTCCCGTTTGGTACTTCTCAGCTAATCTACACCCTGACTCCGGCTGGTGAAGCGGCAGGTTTAAGACTTGAGCAGGTTGGACGTCAGTTAAGAGCTGCCTTTGATGGCCAAGAGGTACAGAGCTACTTTGAGGGCCGTGATGAGATCAGCGTGCGCGTTCAGATGCTCGATGAGCAGAAAAATCAACTAAGCTCGCTCAGTCAGCTACCGATCGTGTTACCGGATGGTCGAGTGACACCGGTATCCAACGTCGTCAACTTCACCGCACGTCAGGGTTTCGATTCACTGCAGCGTATCGATGGTCTTCTGTCGATCAACGTATCGGCTGACCTTGATGAGAGCGCCAACAATGCCAATGAGATCATCGCTGACCTGCAGCAGAAGGTAATGCCTGAGATCCTCGGTAAGTATGGAGTTGACGCGAGCTTTGAGGGTAAAAACCGTGATCAACGCGAAACCCTTGGTGATATGAAAACCGGCCTAGTCATTGCACTGGTGCTGATCTACGTGATTCTGGCTTGGGTCTTTGGTTCCTACAGCTGGCCAATCACGATCATGCTGACCATTCCGCTTGGATTGACCGGCGCACTATTGGGACACTGGGTATTAGGACTGGATCTGACCATCCTGTCACTGTTTGGCTTCTTCGGTCTTTCCGGGATCGTGATCAATGACTCAATCGTCTTGGTGACGTTCTACAAGAAGTTACGTGAACAGGGTATGGCGATTAAAGAGGCGGCTATTGAAGCCTCCTGCCAGCGCCTGCGTGCCGTGCTGCTAACATCACTAACAACCATTGGCGGCCTGACACCCATCCTATTTGAAACCTCCATTCAAGCTCAGTTCTTGATCCCAATGGCGGCTGCCATCGTATTTGGATTAGGTTATGGCACCTTGTTAATACTGGTTGTGGTTCCATCCCTGCTGACACTGATCGAAGGGGGTCGGGAGAAGCTAGGAATGAAACCGATCAGCTCTTACTCGGTCGATACACCTTAAAGCAAATTACGACCTGTGTTCTAAGGCGGCGATCCATTTATTGGATCGCCGCCTTACGTTATACTGTCGCACCCATTTTTAATGACTAGAGCGCTTGGTCGCTTGAGACACTGTTTATGAATCGAGATCTTTCGTTACTACAGCCTTATCCTTTTGAAAAACTGGCAAAGCTATTGGGCGGTCTAAGACCACCTCAAGAGATGGAGCACATCTCATTGGGCATCGGTGAACCGAAACACCCTGCCCCTGAGTGTGTGACTAAGGTGTTAAACGAAACCGTCGATCTTGTTGCAAACTACCCAACGACCAAAGGCAGTGCCGAGCTTCGCGATACGATTGCCGCTTGGGCCACACGACGCTTCAAACTGAAGAGCGATAGCCTAACTGGAGAGCAGAACGTGCTACCGGTAATGGGTACTCGTGAAGCGATCTTTGCTTTCACTCAGTGTGCAGTCGATCGCAAACCAGGGGCTTTGGTACTATCACCAGATCCCTTCTACCAGATCTATGAAGGGGCCGCTTACCTAGCGGGAGCAGAGCCTTACTTCTTACCCACTTTGGCTGAAAATGGGTTTATTCCAGATTACGACTCGATCACTGATGATATTTGGGAACGTTGTGAGCTGCTATTTATCTGTTCACCCAACAACCCAAGCGGTTCAGTCCACTCTGCAGAGACCATCAAAAAGCTGATTGCGCTAGCGGATAAATTCAACTTTATCCTAGCCTCTGATGAGTGCTATTCCGAGATCTATTTTGACGAAGCGAACCCACCCGTAGGTCTCCTAGAGGTCTGTGCGCAACTTGGCCGTCACGATTACAAAAATTGTGTCGTATTCCACAGTCTCTCAAAACGTTCCAACCTGCCTGGACTTCGCTCAGGTTTTATCGCCGGTGATGCCGCTCTAATCAAGCCGTTCCTGTTGTTCCGCACCTACCATGGATGTGCGATGCCACTTCAGGTTCAGAAAGGCTCCATTGCCGCTTGGAATGATGAGACTCACGTCCAAGATAACCGTGAACAGTACCGTCAGAAATTTGCAGCTGTTCTTGAGATTCTTGAACCGGTTATGGATGTCAAAATGCCAGATGCTAGCTTCTACCTTTGGGCGAAGACACCGATCGATGACGACGCTTTTACCGCAGGACTGTTTGAACAACAAAACCTAACAGTACTACCCGGTCGTTACCTCTCGCGTGAGACCGATGCAGGACTCTACCCTGGTGCCGGTTATGTTCGTATGGCACTGGTAGCAACGGTTGAAGAGTGTGTCGAAGCGGCTTGGCGAATTCGCCGTTACATCGAGTCGCTGTAAGGATGGCTATGAACCTTTACGGCATTCCAAACTGCGACACGGTAAAAAAAGCGCGCAAGTGGCTCACTGATCAGGGTGTGGAGTTTACCTTCATCGACTTTAAAAAGAGCCCACCCACAGCCGAACAGATTAAGCAGTGGGTTGACGCGGCCGGTATTGAGGTTGTCCTAAACAAACGCGGTACAACCTGGCGCAAGTTGGACGATGCCACTAAAGCGATTACAGATGAGTCTGTATTGATCAATATGATGAGCGAACAGCCCAGCATGATCAAACGCCCAATTTTTGAATTCAATGGTCAGATTGAGGTCGGTTTTACCACTGATACTCAATCGGCATTAACGATTTAACACGAGGATATAGAGATGACTAATTTTGCATTTGGCCTAGGTGTAGGTACTAAATCAGCGGCTGGCGACTTGCTAGAGGTCTACTACAACCAACCACTACTTAATGCAGACTCAGCACTGGTTAATGCTGCAGGTAAAGCCGTGGGTTACACCGGTGGCAACGCTGCGATCGAGGTAGATGCCGCTCAGCTAAAAGCTCTAGAGGCTGCATTTTTGAGCGTTGGCGCTGAAGATCAAGCCGAGATTGTCGAGGTTCTTGAAGGAACCGCACAGCCCGTCATCTTGACGATCCTTGAATCTGACGATGCACCAACGACCACGGCTGAAGTCTACCTTAAGCTGTCATTGATCTCGCACCGTCTCGTTAAGCCTCACGGCCAGAACCTAACCGGTATCTTTGGTCTGCTACCGAACATCGCCTGGACGAACGAAGGTCCAATCGCGGTCGATGAGCTCTCTAAGCGCCAGCTAGCCGCTCGTGCACAGGGTCGCATGCTTCACGTTCACTCAGTCGACAAGTTCCCACAGATGGCGAACTACGTTGTGCCAACGGGTGTTCGTATCGGTGCCGCATCTCGAATCCGCCTAGGTGCTCACGTAGGTGAAGGCACCACTGTTATGCACGAAGGCTTCATCAACTTCAACGCAGGCACTATGGGTGTCAGCATGGTTGAAGGTCGTATCTCTGCCGGCGTCGTCGTAGGAAACGGCTCAGACCTAGGCGGTGGTTGTTCGACTATGGGCACTCTCTCTGGCGGCAACAATGTCATCATCTCTGTTGGTGAGAACGCACTGCTAGGTGCCAATGCAGGTCTAGGCATTCCACTAGGGGATCGCTGCACACTGGAAGCGGGCCTCTATGTAACAGGCGGCTCGAAAGTGACCATTCTTGATGACCAAAACAACGAAGTAACCACGGTTAAAGCGTCTGAACTGGCTGGCAAGTCGGATCTACTGTTCCGTCGTAACTCACAAAACGGCCGTATCGAAGTTAAAACAAACAAGTCAGCAATTGAGTTGAATGAAGAGCTACACGCTCACAACTAATCCTGAAAGACAAAGGTAGATAGAAGATGACTCAGCGCTCCGCCACTCTCGAACTTGCTTGCGATCTAATCAGCCGCCCTTCTGTTACCCCAGAGGACGCAGGTTGCCAAGCAATGATGTGTGAGCGCCTTGAAGCGCTGGGCTTCACTATCGATCATATGCCGTTTGAAGAGGTGACCAACTTCTGGGCACGTCGAAACCAAGAGGGTCCTGTACTCTGTTTCGCAGGACACACAGACGTCGTACCAACCGGCCCTATTGAGCGCTGGAAAACTCCACCCTTTGAACCGACCATCATTGATGGTCAGCTGCACGGGCGCGGCGCGGCTGATATGAAAGGCAGTATAGCTGCCTTTATGACGGCACTGGATCGATTCGTTGCTAAACATCCGGATCATAAAGGCTCTATCGCTCTTCTGATCACCAGTGATGAAGAGGGTCCCTACGTCAATGGCACAACGCGAGTCATTGATACCTTGGAAGCTCGCAACGAGAAGATCACCTGGGCAATTGTGGGCGAGCCATCGAGCACAACCTTGGTTGGCGATGTCATCAAGAACGGTCGTCGCGGATCGCTTGGCGCCACCCTGAAAGTGAAAGGGGTTCAAGGCCATGTCGCCTACCCTCATCTGGTGCGCAACCCCATTCACGAATTCGCGCCAGCATTAGCCGAACTGTCACAAACTGAGTGGGATCAGGGCAACGACTTCTTCCCACCCACCAGTTTTCAAGTCTCTAATATCAACGCAGGCACCGGTGCGACCAACGTTGTACCTGGCGAAGTCGAAGTGAAGTTTAATTTTCGTTTCTCAACCGAGGTGACTGACACTGAACTGCGAACGCGTGTTGAATCGATTCTAGAGAAGCACAATGTTGAGTATGAGATTGAGTGGAACCTATCGGGTCAGCCTTTCCTAACGGCAGCCGGTGATCTAGTCGATGCGGCTCGTGATGCCATTCGATCGGTCACAGGCCGAGAGACCGAACTGTCAACAAGCGGTGGTACATCAGACGGTCGCTTTATCGCTCCGACAGGTGCACAGGTGGTTGAGCTAGGTCCTGTTAATGCCACCATTCATAAGATTGATGAAAACGTTTCTGTCGCCGATCTAGACACCCTCTCCGAGATTTATGAACAGGTCATGATCAACCTGTTGACTGACGCCTAACATGGAGCTGATCTGCCCTGTCTGTCAGGAGCGACTATCACTCAACGAGCAAAAGAAAACGCTCCGATGTGATAACAATCACAGCTTTGATCGAGCCAAACAAGGCTACTGGAACCTGCTTTTAGTGCAAAACAAACGCAGTAAGGATCCTGGTGACAACCCCGAGATGATTGCTGCGCGAAGTGACTTCTTGAATGCCGGCTATTACGCCCCAGTCTCAGACACTTTGAACGAACTAGCTCGGCAATATACTGACACCCACCCAAGCGTTATCGATTTAGGCTGCGGCGAAGGCTACTACACCCTCGCACTGCAAAACACCTTAGATCAGGCCGAGATTCTAGGCTTAGATATTTCCAAACACGCCATCAAAGCGGCCTGCAAACGCTCGAAGTCAATCACCTGGGTGGTTGGATCATCAGCTAACATCCCAACAGAGAATCACAGCTTAGATCTCGCTGTCATCGTATTCAGCCGCATACTCGGCGAGCCTATCGCAAACGCCCTGAAAGAAGATGGACACTTAATCATTGCCTATCCAGGCGAGCGCCACCTCTACTCACTGCGCGAAGCGATCTACGATGAGGTGCGAGAAACCGACTCTTCACCCGAAAGCGCTTTAGGTACACAGTTCGAACGCATTGATGAGCGACGTGTTCATTTTGAGATTGAACTCACCTCACGCGACGCACTGCATAACCTATTTATGATGACCCCCCACGGCCAACGCGCAGCAAAACAGCTGGCTGATTATCAACAATTCACGACCGAAGTGGATATTCATCTCGCAGTTTTCAAGAAAAGCGCCTAAATTACCCCTATACCCTGTCATTCGCGTTAAGGAACAGTGATGAGCGAGCAACGCCACCCCGACATCGAGGTCTACGTCAAAGAGCGCACAGCCCAACAGATCCTAGAGTGGGTCCAAACACTCGGCACCCTGACAACCGATAAGAGCACTAAAGAGTCGATAAAATCTAAGCTCCTCATCGGCGATGTTGAAATCCCCGTTTTGATTCAACAGCGTGTTATCGGTAAAGCGTGGAGCTCTGTTTGGTTTGATAGCAGCGAGACACCCTGGGCAACCGATCTCGAATGTGCGCATCAAATCGCGAAAGAGATGGAGACTCAAACTCGCTGTATCGCCTCCGGCTGGCAAGAGGGAGATGAGCCCGATGAGTGGTATAAAGTCCACCAGGGGGTCGAGGAGAAAATTGTATGGAATACGAACTAAAACAGCCTGCACTACTCCACGCTCTTTTGCTAGATGGTCAGGGCGGTGCTATTGCACTGAATTCTGAACAGATCTCTCAGCGGAGTGAGCTTGACGGTGAAGTTTGGATACATTTGGACTACACCGAAAAAGAGAGCCACACCTGGCTAGAGGAGCACTCAGGTCTATCGCAATCAGCGATCGATACCCTTCTAGCAGATAAGGTGCGTCCAAGAACAACCAGACTCGATGATGAACTGCTCATCGCATTGCGAGGGGTCAACTTAAACGTCAATTCTGACCCTGAAGACATGGTCTCTATACGCCTTCTTCTTAAACAGAATTGTCTCATCACGACACGCAAGCGTCGCCTACAATCTGTGACACAACTGGTTGAACAGCTCCAACAGGGCAAAGGCCCAAACACCCTCTCGGATCTGATCACAGAGTTGGCAGACGGCCTGACAGAACGTATTGGTCGTTTAGTAGAAGAGTTAGATGTGCGGCTTGAGTCCCTTGAAGAGCAACTGGAGCAACAGGGCTCAAAGAGCCTGCGTGAACCGCTAGCCGAGATGCGTACGACTAACGCTCGACTCAAACGTTATTTAGGCCCACAAAAAGAGGCTCTGACACAATTGATAGCCTCTAAGAGCACTCTTCTCAATGACGATCATCGCGCCTCGCTGTTTGAGACGAATGACCACCTCACTCGTCATATAGAAGATCTAGACATGTTGCGAGAACGCGCAGGTGCGGCACAAGATAGCATCATGGCCCAGCTGTCAGAGCAACTGAATGAGCGTCTATACCTTCTCGCCATCATCTCCGGACTCTTTCTACCCTTAGGATTTTTAACCGGTCTACTCGGAGTAAATCTTGGTGGTATACCCGGTGCTGACAACAGTTCAGCGTTTTTCATTTTCCTAGCAGCTCTATCGGGTACGACCGGCTTACTGGTCTACCTACTTAAGCGCAAAGGCTGGCTCTAGTGGGCCGTTGGCGACCCCCTGCAGAGAAGAGCTCCCCCTACATTACCAAAGAGGGGTATGAGCGCTTGAATGCAGAGCTTAAACATCTTTGGAAGGTAAGACGCCCAGAGGTCACACAAGCCCTCAAAGAGGCTGCTGCAGAGGGCGACCGTTCAGAGAATGCAGAGTACATCTATCGTAAAAAAGAGCTCAGAGAGATCGATAGGCGCGTTCGATACCTCGCTAAACGTATGGATCACTTTAAAGTGGTCGAACATCTACCAGAGCAACGCGATACCGTCTTCTTTGGTGCCTGGGTGACCCTAGTTGATGAAGAGGATAACGAGATTGAGTACCGAATTGTCGGAGCCGATGAGATCAACCCTAAACTAGGTTACATCAGCGTTGACGCCCCACTGTCGAAAAAACTGCTAAAGCGTCAACTGGGCGAAGAGATAGAACACAATACACCAGACGGAAGAACACTCTGGTATGAGATATTGGCGATACGATATGAGTAGCAAGAAATGGTGGGTCGTATAGGATTCGAACCTATGACCAATTGATTAAAAGTCAACTGCTCTACCAACTGAGCTAACGACCCTGAACAGGTAATGTGAGATTTGTGAGAATGGTGGGTCGTATAGGATTCGAACCTATGACCAATTGATTAAAAGTCAACTGCTCTACCAACTGAGCTAACGACCCACTCCAAATCTCGGTTTGGCTCCTCGAGCTGGACTCGAACCAGCGACCAATAGATTAACAGTCTACTGCTCTACCAACTGAGCTATCGAGGAATAAACCTTGGACATCCTAATGGCGGAGGGACAGGGATTCGAACCCTGGGAGCCTCTCGACTCGTCGGTTTTCAAGACCGGTGCTTTCGACCACTCAGCCATCCCTCCGTTAGGATGGGCGCAGATGTTACCGTCCTCAGTTTTTCTGTCAACCATTAGCCACAAAAAATTCACAAAAAAGTGAAAAAAAGTTCTTTTTTGATCACCCAATGATCAGTTTGTTCAAGGATTGATCAGACAAGCGACATAAATCGGAAATCTTCCAACAAACGCCTTAGCGAATTGTGATGAATGTCAGTACTTGCAGCGACCGCCCTGTGATAGGATTCGACTAACAATTTCTACATTGAGTAACGCTATGTACAACATTCCTCAGGTCAATCTTCGGGGCAAAGTATCCGATATCGAGTGGCAAACGCGCATCGATTTAGCCGCAGCCTACCGACTGGTCGTACTGCATGGTTGGGATGATCTTATCTATACCCACATCTCGGCACGCATCCCAGGTACAGAAGAGCTACTGATCAACCCGTTCGGCCTACGATTCGATGAAGTAACCGCTTCCAATCTGGTCAAGATCGACATTGATGGCAATAAAATCGATCCAGACTTTCCGTACGACATTAACCCTGCAGGTTTTACCATTCACAGCGCGGTGCACCTTGCACGTCACGAAGATCAGTGCGCATTTCACTTGCATCACCCCGATCTGATAGCAGTTGCGACTCGCAAAAAGGGACTACTGCCATTAAGTCAGTACTCAGCCTTTGCGCTAGCCAGCATCGCCTACCACGAGTACGAAGGTTTGGCGGTTAACCCAGAAGAGATAAAGCGTCTTCAGGATGATCTTGGCACCGCCAACTTCTTCATGTTGCGAAATCATGGTGCGCTGACAATGGGCAAAACCATTGGCGACGCTTTCATGCACATGTACGACCTGATTATGGCCTGTGAAGTACAGGTCAAAATGCAGCATAACGCGACTGATATTGTTCCTGTTCCACAAAGCGTGATCGATGGCATCAAAGCCCAGGCAAATGTCGTACATACCGGAACAACGGGTGGCCAAAAAGCTTGGCCAGCGATGCTACGAAAAGTTAAACAAGCTTACCCAGAATTTGATCAATAATTATTAGAGTTTAAGCAATGAAAATCACCGAAGTAGAGATTTTTGATATTCACTGTCCAGAGCGCCCGCCCTGGAACCCTGTCTTTGTCCGCATTCATACCGATGAAGGTATTCACGGCCTCGGTGAAGCGGGCCTCGCCTACGACTGGGGACACAGTGCAGCGGCCGCAATGGTTAAAGAGATCGCCGAAGCGGTTTTGATCGGCTTTGACCCGTTTAAGACAGAGCTTTTATGGTCACGCATGCTACGTGAGAGCTTCTGGGGACTTGGCGGAGGCCCTGTTCTCTATTCGGCGATGAGTGCCATCGACACCGCACTGTGGGATATCAAAGGTAAAGCACTGGGTCTGCCTGTTTACCAACTTCTCGGTGGTAAGACGAATGACAACCTGCGCACCTATGCCAGCCAACTACAGTTCGACTGGGATAAAGATTGCACCAAGATGCTGACGCCTGCTGATTACGCCCGTGCGGCCTCCAAGGCGATGGCAGAAGGCTATGATGCCGTTAAAGTCGATCCGATCGTCTACGATGCTAACGGTGATTCAAGCTTTGACCGCACCAAGCTCTTTAAACCAGCACAGATGAAGCTGTTTGGGGATCGACTGCGTGCCATTCGTAACGAAGTCGGTGACGAAGTCGACATTATCTTCGAATCACACTCTTTAATGGGTGCCGCATCGGCCATCCAGATGGGTAAAGTGATCGAAGAGGTGGGCTGCATGATGTACGAAGAGCCGGTGAACTACCTCAACTCTAAAGTGCACAAAAAAGTATCCGAGGGTGTTAACGTGCCCATCGCAGGGGGTGAACGCCTATATCACCGCTGGGATGTTCGTCAGTACTTTGAAGATCAATCGATCGATGTACTTCAGCCTGATGTCGGCCTCTGTGGCGGCTTCACTGAAGCTAAGAAGGTGTGTGACTACGCCGATGTCTACGACATTCGCATTCAAGCCCACGTGTGTGGTGGACCCGTAGCAACCGCCGCGTCACTGCAACTGGAAGCGGCGATACCTAACTTCCTTATTCACGAGCACCACACCTATGCCATCAAATCGTGGAACCGTGAGCTCTGTATTCAGGATTATCAGCCAGTAAACGGTAAGTTCAGTGTTCCAGACCTTCCTGGTATCGGCATTGAACTGAACGATGAGATTGTCTACCGCTCACCGAATGTGAAGGTTAAGTAGTCAAATAGAAGACTAGAATCGGTAGATCTCACGCGCGTTGAGGTCTACCAACTTTTCAATTGGCAAACTTGCCTCTTGCAACACTCGCACAACCATCGACCAATAGTCGCTATAGCTCATAGAGAGTGTAATCAGAGGAAAGTTGGAAGCGACCATCACCCTACTCTCACCAAAAATCGAAACGACAGTTTCAATCGTCTGCTTAAGTGTTTTTTCGGTAAACGACCGATCGAGCATTTCAAAGCCAGAACATTTCACTTTTAGATTAGCCAATCCAGATAGCTTTTTAAGTCCAGCCAGCCACATCTCACTCTCTGTCTCAGGCAAAGCAGATGAACCGAAACCCTGATGGTTCAGAACAACTTGAAGTGCAGGAAATTGTTTAAAGAGATTAAACACCTTATCAACATCATCGAGCTCGGTAACATCAAACTGCAGTTCAAAGATAAGGTCAGCCTGCTCTAAACTTCGCAAATTAAGCAGGGTATTCGGGCTACTAAGAATCGTATCTAGCTGATCATCAAAAATATCTCTAACTCCAACAAGTGAAGTGCGTTTAGACAATTCAGATAGCTGCTGATTAAACTGGTCAGGGCTTACACAAAGATCAACACAACCCACTGTCTTGATGGGCAGCGCTGCTTGAGACTCTACCCAATCAACCTCCAACCAAGATTTTGAATTATTAAAGCCCGCCTCTATATGAGAGTATCCAGATAGGCTTAGCCCATCAGATAGAAACAGATCAGACGCTCCAAAATCCCTGAGTAGTTTCGATTTATCAGGCCAGTATGGGGCTGAGTTTGGCTGCAACCAACCATACTCACCTTCAGCAAGATTAAACAGATGCAGGTGCGGATCAGTAATATTGATCATTAGCGCGTGGTGTATCCGCCATCAATCGGCAACATGGCACCGGTGACAAAACCCGCCTCATCACTGGCCAAGTAAGCCACCATTGCGGCCACCTCATTAGGTTGCCCAATGCGCCCGATAGGCTGCTCATTGGCCTCTGCCTGATGCACTTCATTGAGATCTGAACCTGAGCGAGCACAATAGGCTTCAACCGCTTTGGTGTAGAGCGGCGTCTCGATCGTACCTGGGCAGACAATATTGGAGCGGATATTAAACTGGGCGTAATCGATTGCAGTGGTTTTGGCGAGTGAGGCCAGAGCGTGCTTGGTCATGTTGTATGCACAGGAGTTCGACTTAGCGACTGACGATTGATCTGAACCGATAAAAATGATCGAACCGCCCTGCTCTTTCATGTGCGGCACAGAAGCTTGAACAAGCGAGAAGGCACCCTTCACGTTCAGATCAAACATCGAAATAAAATCCGCTTCGCTCGTCTGTTCAATATTAGCGGATAGATGACGCCCAGCGTTGGATACAACCACATCGATGCTGTATTGATCGGCAATATGATTAACAGCGTTCGTTACCTTTTGATGATCCGTCACATCGCAGATCAACGTCTCGCCAACGGCGCTTGGGCTGATGTCGAGGTTAAATACCCTATCGCCCAGCTCAGCAAAGCGCTCTGCAATCGCCAAACCTATCCCCGAAGCACCACCTGTAATCACAACTGTTCGCTGCATAACTCACCTATCTAGATTGATGAGCCATTGTAACCAGCCAGTGCCAGACAGGTCTATAAACCTGTCTGGCACTGTTTGATAAGGGTTTAGCTATATATTATTTGGCCAACCAAGCCTCTAGTTCATCAGCACCACCAATACGCTGCCCATCGATAAATACCTGAGGGGTGGTTCCCTGACCGGTAACAGCCGCTAAGGTTGAGTAACTTAGGCCTTTTGCACCTAGGTTTATCTCTTCGTAGCTGTATCCCGCTTCGCGCAGCGCCTTTTTGGCACGAGTACAGTGCGGGCATCCTGGTTTGGTAAACACAGTAACGCGCATAGGCTGTTCCGCATTCGCATTGATGTAGTTCAACATGGTGTCAGCGTCTGACACTTTGAATGGGTCGCCTGGCACATCCGGTTCGATGAACATCTTCTCGATGACGCCATCTTTAACCAGCATCGAGTAGCGCCAGCTGCGCTTACCAAAGCCAAGATCCGCTTTATCAACCAACATACCCATGCCGTCGGTAAACTCGCCATTTCCATCAGGAAGCATGTAGATATTCTCTGCACCCTGATCACCAGCCCAGGCATCCATCACAAATGGATCATTCACTGATAGGCAGATGATGCTATCCACACCCTCTTTGGCGAAGACAGGAGCCAATTCGTTATAGCGAGGCAAGTGCGTGCTTGAACAGGTCGGTGTAAATGCACCCGGTAATGCAAACACAATGACCGTTTTACCCTTGAAAAGATCATCTGTTGTGACTTTAGCCCACTCGTTATTGTCACGAATTGGAAATGTAACCTGTGGAACTGCTTGTCCTTCACGGTTCGTCATGGCTTAACTCCTATATGTAAAGCTCGTTCGTTTCGATAGATTTAGAATATGAGAAACAGATCTTTTAATAAAATTAATTAAAACTAATCACTCCATATTTAAAACCTATAACAACAATAAATAGAGAGCCCTGTTGCCTAATCTGATAGAATCGCGCCATTCATTTATGTAGGAACTTTGCGTGTTTAGCGAACTCGATATCAGTGATCGTATCTTAAAAGCGATCGACCAAATGGGCATTACTCAACCCACCCCAGTGCAACAGGAGAGCATCCCTGTCGCGTTAGAAGGTAAAGACCTTCTGGTTGGTGCAGAAACAGGCAGCGGTAAAACACTCGCTTTTGTTGTGCCACTGCTGCAAAAGCTGCTCGATACGCCTAAACCTCGCTCGGGCACACGCGGATTGATTCTGACCCCTACTCGAGAGCTGGCTGAACAGGTCGAAAACATGTGCGCCGAGCTAGCGGCATTCACACAAATTCAGGTTCAGAGCGTATGTGGCGGTGAAAACTGGTCAAACCAGGTTGCTCGCCTACGTAAAAACCCAGAAATTTTAGTGGGCACACCAGGTCGCTTGAAAGAGCACCTTGAGCGCAACACCCTCGATTTTGATGATCTTGAGTATCTTGTTCTTGATGAAGCCGATCGCATGCTCGACATGGGCTTTAAAGATGAGATGAGCTTTATTATTGATGCCTGCCCTACAGAGCGTCAGACGCTACTGCTCTCTGCAACGCTCAACCACAGCAAACTTCAAAGCCTGATCAATGTTGGTCTTAAAGAGCCGGTTCGATTGCAGCTAGCGACTGCACAAGATGCTGTTGAGACGATCACACAGCAGATGATCCTAGCTGATCACCCTGGTCACAAAGAGAAGATACTACTTTGGCTTCTAGATAACGAAGAGCATGAGAAAGGGATTATCTTCTGTAATACCCGTGCCTTTGCAGAGCAGCTTGGTACTAAATTACAACGTGAAGGTCGTCGCATTGGCATTCTTCATGGCGAGATGGAGCAGCCGGAACGTAAACGTATTCTCCAGCTATTCAGAGATGGCCGCATCAACCACCTAATCGCAACCGATGTTGCTGCACGTGGATTGGACATTGAAGGTGTCGACCTCGTCATCAACTTTGATATGGCGCGTAAGGGTGACGAGTACGTTCACCGTATCGGCCGCAGTGGTCGACAGGGACGCAAAGGTTTGGCCATCAACCTGATCATGTCGAACGAGTGGAACCTATCCGCGACCATCCAGCGCTACCTTAAAGTGACGTTTGAGATGCGATCCATTGCGGGACTAAAAGGTCACTACAAGGGGCCTGAAAAAGTTCGTAAGAACGGCCGCGCAGCGGGTACTAAAAAGCGCAAAGAGTCTGATAAACGTAAGAGCAGCGATAAGCCTAAGGTTAAACAGCGCGCTCGCGATAAGAAGGATATCGGCAAGCGTCGTCAACCAACAGCTGCTGCATTAGGCGATGGCAATGCACCAATGATGCGCCGTAAGACTACGGGACTGGATCCAAACGACTGATGAAACAAGCACTGCCCTCTTTCTATTTGAGCCACGGCTCACCGCTTGATGCATTGGTGTTCGGGGAATCTGAACAGCAGCGCCTTGATGAGCTAGAAAAATACCCGCAACCCAAGGCAATACTCATCATGTCGCCCCACTGGTTTACTGGCGGGATTAAACTGACCTCATCACTCCAGCCTGAAACCATTCATGATTTTTACGGTTTCCCTGATGAGCTGTTTGCTATTCAATACCCTGCCAAAGGGGATTTAGAGTTGGCGATTTACACGCAGTCGCTACTCACCTTTGCCGGTTATGAAGTGGAGTTGGATGCACAACGCGGTTTAGACCACGGAGTCTGGGCCCCGCTTAGACATCTCTATCCAGACGCAGATATTCCGGTTGTGGCTCTCTCTATGCCAAGAACCAGCACGCCTGAATCACTCTACAAAATGGGGTATGCACTGCGTTCCTTAAGACAAGAGGGGGTGCTCGTCATTGGATCCGGCAGCACGACCCACAATCTAAGAGATGTTCGCCAACCTGGTCAGCCTGAGTACGTAACCGTGTTTACCGACTGGCTAAAAACTCGACTGGAAAAACGTGAACTGGCCACTCTACTAAACTACCGTTCAGTGGCCCCTTATGCACAAGCCGCCCACCCCACTGATGAACACCTTATACCGCTCTACTTCGCACTGGGTGCGGCAGGTGATGAGTGGATCAATCTGAAACATATGAACGACGAAGTCCGACACAGCGCTATCGCCATGGACTCTTGGATGTTTGGCATCAATGCTGAGTAAGCTGTTTAAATCAAACATCGATAAACTCAAAAAGGCTCTACTCAAAGAGGATCTCAAAGGCTTTAGGGAGATCCTAAACAGAGTCGACCCTGCTGAACTATCAACTGCATCAACACAGCTCATTGAAGCGACGATTAACGAGTCCGCACCTGACTATCTAGAGTCACTTCTGCAGAAACTGCAGATCGCTGACACTGAGACACTGCTTAATTACGGGCTATTAGCCTGCACCACTGAACAGCCGATCAAGACCCTAAGAGTGTTACTAAGAGAGGGGTTAAATCGCATCTCCAACCAGCAAATCAATCAGCTGAGTAGGTTTATTGTAAACAATAGGGAGAGTGATCGAATGGCCCTGCTCAGCCTAGTGTCACAACATGGCTGTGACCTCAACGGTGCGACTGAAGCGATTGTGTTCGCAATTAAAAATGAAGATAGAGAGCTGATGAAGTTTTTGATTGAGTCCGGTGTCAGACTGAACGAGCAACAGTTAACAGAAGCCTCTGAAACCTTTCAAAGCTACGCCAGCCGCATTGTAGCTGACAAAACATTGAGAGACAGTTGGCTTTAAATCCCACTAAGATTTAACCACAGACCTCACAAGTTGCTCGCTTAGATAACTTCAACGTTTGAAATTGCATCGTCTTGGCATCAATAAGCAGCAACCGCCCTTCTAAAACCTCGCCGATGCTAGCCAACACTTTGAGTGCTTCCGCTGCTTGAATCGTACCGACCATACCAACAAGAGGCGCAAACACGCCAGAGGTTGAACAGTTTTGATCAACATTGGCATCCGCAGGATAGAGGCACTGATAGCAAGGTGTTTCAGGGTGGCGAGGATCATAAACACTGACCTGCCCTTCAAAACGAATCGCAGCACCTGAGACCAGCGGCTTACCGGCCTCAAAACAGGCTCGATTCAGTGCATGGCGGGTTTGGAAGTTATCGGTACAATCAACGACCAGATCCACACTGCTGACGGTGCGTTGCAACAACTCACCATCTAATCGATCAGTGATCACGCTGGCCTGGGTATTGGGATTGATCTCAGCAATCTGCGCTTGGGCCGACTCTACTTTAAACTCACCCAATCGTTGATGCGTATGGATCACCTGACGCTGAAGGTTGCTTAGCTCGACTCGATCATCATCAGCCAGTACCAACTCACCCACACCTGCCGAAGCCAAATAGAGTGCAACTGGGCTGCCTAATCCACCCAAGCCAACGATCAACACTTTGGCGTTTAACCAAGCCTCTTGACCGGCCGCGTCGACTTCCGGCAACAGAAGGTGTCGGCTGTATTGCAATAACTGTTCATCATTTAACATCAGACTCTCCAACAACCACCGGTAATTCTGGGATTACCCCCATAATCTTGTCGTGTTTCAACCTGTTCAAATCCAACCTGTTTAAGTTTATTGGCCACCTGCTCCGCTTGATCATAGCCATGCTCTAGTAGCAACCAGCCATCACCCTTCAAATAGGCTGGAGCTATCTCAATAATATAGAAGAGATCGGCTAGCCCTTCATCCTCGGCAGTCAATGCCGTTAGGGGTTCAAAGCGGACATCACCCTGCTCTAAATGAGTATCTTTAGGATCAATATAGGGTGGATTTGAAACGATTAAATCGTACTGACCGGCCAAAGGTTCAAACCAAGAACCGGATAGCACCGTTAAATTAGAGGCGCCTAAACGAACTGCGTTTCGTCTTGCCAACTCAGCGGCCTCTGCAACGAACTCCACAGCACTCACTTGCCATGCAGGGTTTTCCAGCGCCAACGCGATGGCGATAGCACCCGTTCCTGTACCTAGGTCGACTGCAGATGCTTTCGAATTGAGAGGCAACTCAAGGGCCCACTCAACCAAGGTTTCGGTATCAGGACGAGGAATTAACGTGTGTTGATTGACCTCTAGATCAAACGACCAGAAGCCACGACGTCCCGTTAAGTGAGCGACAGGAGTGCCCTGTGACCGTTTAACTAGGAGTGAATCAAACTGGCTAAGCTGCTCTGCTGTCAGCTCTTTTTCCGGCCAAGTTCTAAGATAACTGGGGTCTTTTTGAAGGACAAAGCAGAGTAGATGTTCTACATCGACGCGAGCAGAGTCTGATTTCAGCTCTGCCGATTTCGCTAGGGCCTCGTCGATGCGCATCAATTAATCGTCAGACAGCGCCGTTAGCTGCTCTGCCTGATACTCCTGCATTAGCGTATTGAGAACCTCATCCATATCACCCTGCATCACCTCATTTAGCTTGTAGAGGGTCAGGTTGATACGGTGATCGGTCAGACGTCCCTGAGGGTAGTTGTAGGTACGAATACGTTCTGAACGATCGCCCGATCCAACCAAGCTTTTACGGGCGCTGGCCTGTTCCGCTTGCACCTTATCGATCTCTGCCTGCTGCAGACGTGAGGCGAGCAGCGCCATCGCTTTAGCACGGTTTTTGTGCTGCGAACGCTCCTCCTGACACTCAACCACTACACCTGTTGGGATGTGCGTAATACGAATTGCGGAGTCTGTTTTGTTGACGTGCTGACCACCGGCACCGGATGCACGGAAGGTATCAACTCGCAGGTCCGCTTTATTGATATCGATTTCGGCCGACTCATCCATCTCAGGCATTACCGCAACGGTACAGGCCGAAGTATGAATGCGTCCCTGGGATTCGGTTTCAGGCACACGTTGTACACGGTGCGCACCCGATTCGAACTTCAGTCGAGAGTAAACGGCATCGCCGATAACACGAGTTATGATCTCTTTGTAACCGCCGTGCTCACCTTCATTCGCACTGATGACCTCTACCCGCCAACCGATCTTCTCGGCATAGCGTGAGTACATTCGAAACAGATCACCGGCAAAAATAGCCGCCTCATCACCACCGGTTCCCGCTCGAATTTCAAGAAAGACGTTACGACCATCATTAGGGTCTTTCGGCAGCATCAAAATTTGCAGATCAGCATCAAGTTGCTCTTCTAGGGCTTTAGCCTCTTTGAACTCCTCTTGCGCCATCTCTTTTAGATCAGCGTCGTCCTCTTCCATCATCAGAAGCGCGGTCTCTTGATCCTCTTTCGCCTGATTCCACTGGTTAAAGGTGGCGACGATCGGCTCTAGGTCCGAATATTCACGTGAGTAATCACGGAACTGATCTTGATTGCTAATAACACTCGGATCGCTCAGCAGAGCCGACAGCTCTTCAAAACGATCAACCAACGACTCCAGTCGCTGACGTATGGATTCTTTCATCTTTAATTTCCGACGCTAATCTTTCGATTGCGGATTGAGTTGAAACAGCTCTTGAACCGATCGCTGCAGATCGTCACGACCCTCGGCAGACGCTTTGCGCAACTGCACACTAGGCTCGTGTAAAAACTTGTTGGTTAAACCATTCGCTAAACGCTTTAGCACCTCTTCAGGTGACTTACCATTTTGCAGTTGCGATAGCGCCTTCTCTAGCTCTTCATCGGCTATGCTCATCTGCTGCTGTCGAAGAGCAGTCAATGTATCGACGGCATCCAACTCACGCAATTGACGCATGAAAAGTTCTGCACCCTGCTCAATGATCGCCTCAGCCTCTTGCGCGGCCTCCTGTCGTGAGCGCTGATTCTCTTCGATCACCTCCGTCAGGTCATCAACGGTGTAGAGGTAGACATCCTCAAGATCGCCCACCTCGGCTTCGATGTCACGAGGAACGGCAATATCCACCATAAACATAGGACGGTGACGACGAACCTTGAGCGCACGCTCAACACTGCCTTTACCCAAAATAGGCAACTGCGATGCCGTAGAGGTAATCACGATATCCGCGTTAGGAAGCTCATCAGGGATAGAGGCAAACTCAACCGCTTTACCATCTACCTCATCAGCCAATGCCAGAGCACGTGATAGCGTTCGGTTCGCGATGGTAATCGATTTGATTCCAGCATTTTTCAGGTGTCGAGCCACCAGCTCGATGGTTTCACCGGCACCAATCAGTAGCGCTCGGCTATCCGCCAAATCGGCAAAAATGTGCTGCGCCAAGCTGACCGACGCATAGGCAACAGAGACTGGGTTCTGTCCAATACTGGTCTCGGTTCGAACCTGTTTGGCCACAGAAAAAGTCTGTCTAAAGAGTCGACCTAACTCTGCATGCGCTCGTCCCGCCTCTTGCGAAACAGAGTATGAGTCTTTCAACTGCCCAAGGATTTGAGGTTCGCCCAACACTAAGGAGTCCAAACCCGATGCGACACGCATCATGTGACGTGCAGCACCTAAATCCCAGTGCTCATAGATACAGTTGGCGAGTTGTGACTTATCGACCTGGTGATAGCTAGCCAACCAGTTGAGCAACTGATCTGATCCATCACCCTCTAAACGGCAGTACAACTCAGTACGGTTACAGGTAGAGAGTATAGCCACCTCTTCAAGTGCGGCCTCTTCACAGGCTTGCTTTACAGCGTCAACCAAAGACTCGGGCGCAAAGGAGACACGCTCCCTGATCTCAACCGGAGCGGTTTTATGGTTAATCCCTAAAGCGAGTAAAGACATGAATCCCTTTTGTACCTAAATATTACAGGTCGCTAATAATACACGGTAAAGACTAGTCTAATAAGACCTAGACCACTGTTTTTGTTCTGTTTTGCAGCTTATACACATGACAACACCCGATCGGTTTTCTATAGTGATGAGATTGGTAACCTAGGAGTTGAGATTTGAGATCGACAATAATCAGTGCATTGGCCCTTTCGGCTCTTCTAGCGGGTTGTACTCCTACAAAACCAAACAGCCCTTCAGAGCAGGCAGAACTTAAAAGCGCCGACTCGACTACCATCTATACACCGGGCGAACTTAACCAAGAGTCTTTGCTAGATTTGATCAGCGCTGAGCTCTATGGTCAGAATCGGGACTTTGCTCAATCCCAAGCACTTTTTTACAAGCAAGCACAACTCTCGCAAAGCCCTGAACTGGCTGAACGCGCTACTCGCATTTCACAATTCATGCGTGATGCAGAGCTTGTCGAGCAGTCGGCAACACTATGGCAAACGCTCGATCCAAACAAAGCCTTACCCTTTCAAATTTTGCTTAACCTCTACTTTCAAGAGGGCAAAATCGATCAAGCGTTGGAGCTCCTAGCAAGCCGTTCCGAATTTAGTGCTGAGACTTATGGCCTGATCGAAAGCCACCGTGCAACCTTACAACCCACGGAACTCAATGCACTGTTCGATCTCCTTCAGCATCTAGGGCCAGAGCAACAACAAAAGCTACCCAATATTCTGCTTCAAGCGCGCATCCAACGCTCACTTCAGCAACCCAACAAGGCCATTGATCTACTTGATCAGGGGCTGGCCATTGATCCTAATAATGCCGATCTAACTTTGGATAAGGCACGCGTCATTGGCATCGACCTTGAAGAGATCCCACGCGCACTGGATCTCATGCAGCCTGCACTAATAGAGCATACAGACCACAGAGAGCTTCAGGCTTTCCAAATTCGACTGCTTCTAATAGAGAGCCCAGATCAAGTCCCTAACCTAGTTGAGTCGGCCATCAACGAGAGTAATGAAGATCCACAACTGATCTACTACTACGCACTGCTACTGCTGGAAAACGAATTGCTCGACCCGGCTGAGCGTTGGATAGACCGCCTGATTGCCATGGATCCAGAGAACAGCGATATCTACCTCTACAAAGGAGCCATCGAGCAACAGCGTGGCAACACCGAAGCGGCTCTGAACGCTTACGGCAAGGTTAAATCAGGTGACAATCTACTAAACGCTTTTGCAAGAACCTTAGAGCTCATTGATCCAGCAACATCTAGCAGTGAGTTAGAGGTGCGCCTAACGACGCTCATCAAACAAGATCCAGAACGTATAGAGCCTTTGACCCGCATCGCCGCCGAATGGTTACTGGATCAACAACGCAATCAAGAGGCGATCGACCTGATCGACGAACAGCTAAAAATTGTTCCACAAGCCAACTCGCTGATTTATGCGAAAGCGATCGCTTTTGAACCGATCGATCCTGAGCAGATGCTGATCAACCTTGAACTAGCACTCTCATTGGATGAAGAGAACCCAAGCCTTAAAAATGCTCTAGGCTACTCAATGCTGCTCTATTCAGACGATTTTGAGAGGGCATTTAACCTGATTAAAGAGGCTTACCAGTCAACCCCGGACGATCCAGCAGTCATCGACTCTATGGGGTGGGCGTTTTATCTATCAAATAACTATCAAGAAGCTCTGATCTACATCGAACAAGCCTTTAAAGCTTTTCCCGACCCAGAGGTCGCTAAACACTACATTCAGGTGCTGGCCAAATTGGAACGGATTGACGAAGCCAAGACATTACTGGACACTCTGCTTCAAGATCACCCTGAAAACCGTCATACCCTTGAGGCCGAGCAGTGGCTAAACAGCTTGTAAAACTTTTTATACTGATCAGCTCAATCGCGTACCTAAGCGGGTGCATAACAAAACCTAAACCTATTCCTGTGCAACCGCTGACTGAACCCGTTCACTTCTCCTTTAGTGTGAGCGGAAAACTCGGTGTACGCGGAGATCAGATCAGCGAAAGCGCCCGCTTTAACTGGACCCAAAACCAACAGACGTTTGACCTAGCGCTGATCGACCCCTTTGGCCGCCAGGTCATGAGACTGACCGGCAATGATCGTTTTGCAAAGCTCGAAACGGACGATCAACAGAGCTACGTAGCAGATTCAGCCGAAGCCTTGATGCAGGAGTTATTGGGCTGGCAACTTCCAGTAAATCATGCCCTCTACTGGATTCAAGGCAGACCCGATCCAAGACAACCCTTCGTTGCAAAAGAGCCTGGGCAATTTCTGCAAAACGACTGGCAGATTAGCACGCTCGCACAGACGACTCTTAGCAGCGGCAAGACAGCACCTCGCAAGCTTAAAATGAGCCACACCCAACTGGATGTCACCTTAATCATCTCTGACTGGCAATTCCCACACTGATTCTGTGTAAAAAACAGTCAACAGGGGTTGATTTATAGCGCCTCTAATTTAAAATGTGCGCCTCTTAAATTTAGTGGGAAACCACTGGAGAGCGCTAGGGGTATAGCCAAGTTGGTAAGGCACTGGATTCTGATTCCAGCATTCGTAGGTTCGAGTCCTGCTACCCCTGCCATTTATTACGATGACAGATCCTCAACAAACGACTTCATCATACATTTCTTTTGACAAAGAGCAGGACTACGACGTGTCTAAGATGATGGTATTTACTGGCAATGCAAACCCAGCATTGGCAGAACGTGTAGCAGAGCGCCTAGATTTGGATCTTGGCCAAGCGACAGTATCCCGCTTCAGCGATGGTGAAGTAAGTGTAGAGATTCAAGAGAACGTTCGCGGTAAAGACGTTTTCATCGTGCAGTCGACCTGCGCACCGACAAACGACAACCTAATGGAGCTTATGGTCTTCATTGATGCTATCCGTCGTGCGTCAGCAACACGTATCACAGCGGTAATTCCTTACTTCGGTTACGCCCGCCAAGATCGTCGTCCACGTTCAGCACGTGTACCGATTAGCGCTAAAGTTGTGGCGACCATGCTAACCAACGTAGGCGTTGACCGCGTTTTGACAGTAGACCTGCACGCAGACCAGATCCAGGGTTTCTTCGATATCCCTGTTGATAACGTCTACGGTTCACCTGTTCTTCTAGACGACATTAACGACCAGAACTATGACGATGTTGTGGTTGTATCACCAGACATCGGTGGTGTTGTTCGTGCTCGCGCAGTCGCCAAACAGCTTGATACGGATCTTGCGATCATCGATAAGCGTCGTGAGCGTGCGAATGAATCACAGGTTATGAACCTCATCGGCGACGTTGAAGGTCGTACTTGTATTCTTGTTGATGACATGTGTGATACAGCAGGCACACTGTGTAAAGCAGCAGCTGCATTGAAAGAGAAAGGCGCGAAACGCGTTGTCTCTTACATCACACACCCGGTTTTCTCTGGCCCAGCCATTGATAACATTGCAAATTCTCAGCTTGATGAGATGGTTGTTACTGACAGCATCCCACTAAGCGAAGCCGCGAAAGGCTGTAGCAAAATTCGCCAACTTTCACTGGCACCCATGTTGGCAGAAGCGGTACGCCGTGTCTGCAACGAAGAATCAATCAGCGCGATGTTCCGTTAAGAACAGCTGATTTTAAGAGCTTCGGCTCACTAAACGCCCTTCGGGGCAAACAAAGCTGTAGAGATCTGGTCGCGGGTCCCTGCAGTTTTTAAATTTATATAGGTATATAAAATGTCTAACTTCACTCTAAATGTAACTGCCCGCGAAGATCAGGGGAAAGGTGCGAGCCGCCGCCTGCGTCGCGCTGGCCAAGTACCAGCAATCGTTTACGGTTCAGCTGAGCCACAGAGCATCAGCCTAAGCGCAAACGAACTAAGTAAAGCACTTCAAAACGATGCGTTCTACTCATCGCCAATCGCGCTAGACCTAGACGGTACTAAGACAGTTGTAATCATCAAAGATCTACAGCGCCACCCTGCGAAGCCTGTTGTTCTTCACGCTGACTTCCAGCGCATCGATGACAACCAGCGCATTAAGATCCGCGTTCCACTTCAGTTCGTTAACTTCGAAAAATCAGCGGCTGCTAAAGCATCTGCTAAATTCGCTGCAGAAACAGCTGTTGTAGAAGTAACTTGTCTAGCTAAAGACCTTCCTGAGTCAGTCTCTTGTGACCTTTCTCAGATCCAGACTGGTCAGATTGCTCACCTTTCAGACATCGCTCTGCCAGAAGGTGTTGAAATCGTTGCTCTGCGTCGCGGCGAAGACCACGACCAAGGCATCGGTTACTGTTACTCACCACGCGGTGCTAAAGTAGCAGGCTAATAGCCTAATACGTGCCAGCTTATGGAAGGTATCAGCCTCATTGTCGGACTAGGCAACCCAGGTGCTGAGTATCACGAAACACGCCATAACGCTGGTGCAGAACTGGTTGAGCAGCTCGCTGCTCAACACAGTTCACCTCTTCAGCCCAACAAAAACTACTTTGGGCTCTACAGCAAGATCCTAATCAACGGACAACCCGTTCATCTATTGGTCCCAACGACCTTTATGAACCGGTCAGGCAAAGCCGTTGCAGCACTTGCAAACTTTTTTAAGATTCCCATTCAATCCATTTTGGTCGCTCACGATGAGCTAGATCTACCACCGGGTGTATCACGTCTAAAAAAAGGCGGCGGTCACGGTGGACACAATGGTTTGCGTGACATTATTGCCAGCATGGGCAATAACAAAGATTTTTACCGCCTCCGTTTAGGTATTGGACATCCGGGCAGCGCTCAACAGGTTGCAGGATTTGTACTGCGCAAAGCACCGATTGCTGAACGTAACTCTACCCAACAGGCGATTGATGAAACGTTGAGATACATCCCGATGATTGTCTCAGGGGATCATGCCAAAGCAATGAACACACTTCACAGTTTTAACGCATCAGCGAAATAGGACAGTATCATGGGATTTAAATGTGGCATCGTCGGCCTACCAAACGTCGGCAAATCAACGCTCTTTAACGCGCTTACTAAAGCGGGTATCGATGCAGAGAATTTCCCATTCTGTACCATCGAGCCGAACTCAGGCATCGTTCCTATGCCAGATCCACGCCTAAACGCACTGGCGGAGATCGTAAACCCAGAGCGCATCCTGCCAACCACGATGGAGTTTGTGGACATTGCAGGCTTGGTAGCAGGCGCCTCAAAAGGCGAAGGTCTTGGTAACAAATTCCTTGCTAACATCCGTGAAACGGATGCCATTGCACACGTGGTTCGCTGTTTCGAAGATGATAATGTCATTCACGTCGCTAACCGTATCCACCCACTTGAAGACATTGAGACGATCAACCTAGAGTTGGCTCTGTCGGATATGGAGTCCTGTGAAAAGCAGCTGCAGCGTGTACAACGTTCAGCTAAAGGCGGTGACAAAGAGGCGGTTGCACAGAAAGCACTGCTGGAAAAACTAATCCCTCACCTATCAGAGGGTCAGCCAGTTCGCTCACTAGAGCTCTCTGATGACGAGCAGAAACTAGCGAAGGGATTCCACCTACTAACGACTAAACCGACCATGTACATCGCTAACGTCTCTGAAGAGGGTTTTGAAGATAACCCTCATCTAGATGCGGTTCGTGAGTTTGCCGCTAATGAGAACGCTGAAGTCGTTGCGATCTGTAACAAGCTAGAGTCTGAAATCTCAGAACTGGAAGATGACGAACGCCTTGAGTTCCTACAAGACATGGGTATGGAAGAGCCAGGCTTGGATCGTGTAATTCGTGCAGGTTACCAGCTACTGGGTCTGCAAACTTACTTCACAGCCGGTGTTAAAGAGGTCCGCGCTTGGACCGTCAAGATCGGTGCTACTGCACCCCAGGCTGCAGGCGTCATCCACACCGATTTCGAAAAAGGCTTCATCCGTGCTGAGACGATCAGCTACGATGATTTCATCGAATATAAAGGTGAAAAAGGCGCTAAAGAGGCGGGTAAAGCTCGCCTAGAAGGTAAAGATTACATCGTCAAAGATGGCGACGTTATCCACTTCCGTTTCAACGTTTAAAACGAAAATTTGTGAATTGATCAGCGATTGATCGATTCACAATTTTATCAGGCCGAATTTGGGTTTTTCCCTTAGATTCTATTGACATAGAAGCCTATAGAAGGAATAATTCGCGGCCTTGAAAGATGGCAATGTAGCTCAGTTGGTTAGAGCAACGCATTCATAATGCGTGGGTCACAGGTTCGAATCCCGTCATTGCCACCATCTAGGGGTATAGCCAAGTGGTAAGGCAGGAGGTTTTGATCCTCCCATGCGCAGGTTCGAGTCCTGCTACCCCTGCCATCTAAGTCTTTCAAGCATGGCAATGTAGCTCAGTTGGTTAGAGCAACGCATTCATAATGCGTGGGTCACAGGTTCGAATCCCGTCATTGCCACCATTCTAGGGGTATAGCCAAGTGGTAAGGCAGGAGGTTTTGATCCTCCCATGCGCAGGTTCGAGTCCTGCTACCCCTGCCATTTTTTTGAGTAATACTGCTTCATCACCACATCAATCTCATATTTCCATCGCGACCTTTTCAAGGACGCTCCAACAGTTAAAACTAAACACTAATGACTTTAGCATTGTTGGAGCCTTATCGCAGATGAGGCGATTTTCTAGGTATTGATCGCGACCTTTTCAAGGACGCTCCAACAGTTAAAACTAAACACTAGTGACTTTAGCATTGTTGGAGCCTTATCGCAGATGAGGCGATTTTCTGGGTATTGATCGCGACCTCTTTAAGAGATGCTTCAACAAAAAACCTCGCCGTGGCGAGGTTTTTTTGATTCAGACGCTCAATCACACATCCCGATCGCGGAAACCAATCAGGTAGAGAATGCCATCTAGGCCTAGGGTGCTGATCGACTGCTTAGCATTCTCACGCACTAGAGGTTTCGCTCTAAAGGCAATGCCTAAGCCCGCGATAGAGAGCATTGGCAGGTCGTTTGCACCATCCCCCACTGCGATGGTCTGTTCTAGAGAGACACCCTCTTTGGCAGCAATCTCACGCAGCAGCTCCGCTTTACGCTCACCATTGACTACCGTACCGACCACTTTACCGGTCACTTTGCCATCTTGGATGTCGAGCTCATTAGCGTGAATGTAATCAAAACCTAAGCGCTTCTGCAGGAACTTAGCAAAGTAGGTAAAGCCACCTGAAAGGATGGCAGTCTTATATCCAGTGCGTTTAAGCTGTGACATTAACTGTTCGGCACCTTCGGTCATTTTCAGGCGCTGAGCGATGCCTTCAAGGACCGACTCATCCAACCCTTCTAGCAGAGCAACACGACGCTTAAAGCTATCATTGAAGTCGATTTCACCGCGCATAGCCGCTTCGGTAATCTCAGAAACTTGCTCGCCAACACCGGCCTCTTTGGCCAGTTCATCGATCACTTCCGCTTCAATCAGTGTCGAGTCCATATCGAACACCACCAGACGGCGGTTACGACGATAGATGTCGTCACGCTGGAAGGCGATATCCACACCCAGCTCTGATGCCAAAGTTAGCAGAGTCGCTCGCACTTCAGCTTCATCCGCAGACATATCACGTACAGAGAACTCGACACAGGCTTTACTGCTCTCCTCTTCAACTGCATCAATTGAGACGCGACCAGATAGGCGTGAGATGTTATCGATATTAAGATCGTAACGCGCAGCCACCTCAGTCACTTTGGCGATATGCTCAGCCGAAATGCGTCGTGCTAGCAGAGTGATGATGTGACGTGACTTACCCTGTGCACCGACCCAGCTTTGGTACTCATCTAGAGTGACCGGTTCAAAGCGCGGCACCATGTTCATCTCGTGCGCTTTGAACAGCAGATCACGCAGCAGCGGTGAAGATTCAGCCTCATGAGGTACTTTTAACAGTAAACCTAGGGATAGGGTGTTGTGAATGACTGCTTGACCGATGTCTAGAACCTCAACATCGTATTTAGCCAAAATCGTAGTAATACCCGCGGTGACGCCCGGTTTATCGGAACCAGACAAGGTCAACAAAATCAGTTCGTTCATTCTCTTACTCGAGTCAAAGAAAGCTGTATGCGATTATACCCAGTTAAGAGCGCTTGCGCTTAGACGCGCCGCTCTTTTTTGCTCCACGGCTTTTGCTGGCTGTCTTACCGCCAAACTTTTCACCCGAGCTACCGCCTGAACGACCACCGCTTGAACGCCCAGAGCCTGAACCCTTAACGCGCGCACCTGATTTAGCACCACCCTTACCTTTCTGATCAAACAGCCCCATGGCCAAACGCTCTCGGACTGATGGTTTTTTCGTCGGTTTGTTTTTCTCTGAATCGAGCAGTTCGAAATCGATCTTACGCTCATCCAGATTGACTTGTGCAACGCGCACGCCTAATCGATCACCTAGCTTAAAGACGCGTCTTGTACGTTCGCCGATCAAACGCTGCTTGCCCGCTTCGAACTGGTAGTAATCACTTGGTAGGCTAGTGATATGAACGAGGCCATCGACAAAAAGATCATCCAACTCAACAAATACACCAAAGCCTGTTACCGCAGAGACAACGCCAGTGAACTCTTCACCAATCTGGCTCTGCATGTACTCACACTTCAGCCAAGAGACCACGTCACGTGTCGCCTCATCGGCACGACGCTCAGTCATCGAGCAGTGTTCACCGAATTGCAGCATCTGCTCTGCACTGTAGTTCATGACAAAGCTTGGGTTGCGTACAAAACCATCCGGTCTCGCTGCCCCTTTAATCTTCTTATCTTCGTGAATCGCTGATCGAATCATCCGGTGGACAAGAAGATCAGGGTAACGTCGAATCGGTGAGGTAAAGTGAGTGTACTCCTCATACGCCAAACCAAAGTGGCCATGATTATCAGGGCTATACACAGCCTGCTGCATCGAGCGAAGCATCATGGTTTGGATAATGTGTCGATCCGGGCGGTTTTCGATCGCCGACGCCAGTTTAAGATAGTCTTTAGGCTCCGGTGAATCACCACCCGGCAGCGCCAAACCCAACTCTCCTAAAAAGGCACGCAGGTTTTCCAGACGCTGCTCTTTAGGGCCGTCATGGATACGGTAGATAGCAGGTTTTTTGCGCTTCGCTAAGAACTTAGCCGTTGCCACATTGGCAGCCAACATACACTCTTCGATGAGCTTATGCGCATCATTACGTGTCACAGGTACTATGTTCTGAATCTTACGCTCATCACTAAAGACGATACGTGTTTCGGTGGTATCGAAATCGATCGCTCCACGATCATCGCGCGCTTCGCGAAGTCGGTGGAACAACCCATGAAGCGTCTGTAGGTGAGGTAGCACCTGTTTATATTGATCACGCCATAACTCAGCGTCAGCCGAGTCATCATCGCGATCCAACATAGCACCCACTTTGGTGTAGGTCAGACGGGCTTTAGAGTTTATGATCCCTTCAAAAAACTCCGCATCACCGATAGAGCCATCTCGTTTAATATTGAGCTTACAGACCATCGCCAAACGATCAACGTTGGGATTCAGCGAACAGAGTCCGTTGGATAACAGCTCAGGCAGCATCGGCACAACATACTCGGGGAAGTAGACCGAGTTACCCCGTTTAACCGCCTCTTTATCCAGCTCGCTATTCGGTTTGACATAGTAAGAGACATCCGCAATGGCTACCCATAGACGCCAGCCACCCATACGCTTCTTCTCAGCATAGACAGCATCATCAAAGTCGCGAGCATCTTCACCATCAATCGTGACAAACGGGAGATCACGCAGATCGACACGATTGGTCTTGTCCTTTTCCCTAACCTCAGGAGTTAAATCACCGATCTCTTGATGGACGCCGGCACTCCACTCATTGGGAATGTCGTGGTTATGAATGGCAACTTGAATCTCCATGCCCGGCGCCAAGTGATCACCCAGTACTTCAACCACTTTGGCGCGCGCCGGGTGGCGTTTATCCGGTTGTTGAACCAACTCAACAACAATCAGCTGGCCATCTTCGTATTTAAGATCTTTATCAGGATCCGGCATGACCACAATCTGATTGGTAATACGCTGATTTTCTGGGATCAATGAGCCGAAACCATTCTCACCATCAAAACGTCCCACCACCTTTTTCAAAGGACGTTCTAGCAGTTCAATCACTTTACCTTCAGGTCGACCACGATGGTCAGACCCGATCTCTTGAACAAGAACACGGTCGCCATCAAATAGCTGCTTCATCTGGCGAGCACTGATAAACAGATCATCACCTCCGGCATCGGGCTTCACAAAGCCAAAGCCATCACGGTGACCAATGACACGACCTGGAATCAGATCCATCTTCTCAATCAAGCCGAATTGATTGCGACGATCCGAAATCAACTGCCCATCACGGCACATTGCGATCAAACGACGACGCACCGCTTCAATATCATCTGGATGACTGAGCTTGAGCTCGGCACACAGGTGCGCATGGCTTATAGGAGCACCCCACTTACGAAGAAACTCAATAATGTAGTCTCGACTGGGCACAGGTCGGTCGTATTTACCCGCCTCTTCCTGTGCGTTAGGGTCATTTTCGCGCCACTGTTTACTCATTAATCATCCAATCCATAAAAGTGTTTCATTCATATTAACCTGAAATAAAAAAGCCGGCATCATGAGCCGGCTTTAGCGTTAGGGCATTTCGTCTATTTCTGACTCTTCTTTAGGCGGAGGAATCAGATCCTCTTTCGTAATCTTGAGTGCCAACAGCAGATTCGCTGCGACATAGATTGAAGAGTAGGTACCAATTACAACACCCGCCAGCAATGCAATCGCAAAACCACGAATCGTCTCACCACCGAAGACCAACAGCGCAACCAGCACAAGCGCGGTAGTTAAAGAGGTCACCAATGTACGGCTCAACGTCTGCGACAGCGAGCTGTTCAATATCTCAAGCGGACCACCTTTACGCATGATGCGGAAGTTTTCACGGATACGGTCATAGACAACTATCGTATCGTTCAACGAGTAACCGATCACCGCAAGCACCGCCGCTAAAACTGTCAGATCGAAATCCAACTGCATGATCGAGAAGAAGCCAAGCACGATGGTCACGTCGTGAACCAAGGCCAATACAGCACCAAGAGAGAACTTGAATTGGAAACGGAACGCTAGGTAAACCATGATCATCGCAAGCGCCAGCAGCATGCCTAGGCCACCCTGTTCGCGAAGCTCTTCACCGACCTGTGCACCGACGTACTCGTTGCGACGCAACTCGACTGCCGAGCCATCAGCTTTAAGCGCCTCAACCACTTTGTCACCCAACTTAGGGTCGTGCGTCTCACCCAAGCGGATTAGCACATCGGTACTGGACCCAAAGTTTTGCACAACAGCATCTTCATAACCCGCCGTCGACAGCTGCTGACGAATAAGGTTCAGATCCGCTGAGGCTTCATAACCCACTTCAACCAAGCTACCGCCTGTGAAGTCGAGACCAAAGCGAAGACCGTTAACCGCTAATGACGCGACTGAGGCGATCATCAAAACGATCGAGAAGATACCAAAGGCCTTACGTAGGCCCATGAAATTATAGAGTTTATGAACTTCTGACATCTCTAGACCTCCTTACAGCTTGATCGACTTAAGTTGTTTGCCGCCATACACCAGATTCACCATCAGGCGAGTCACAAGAATGGCTGTAAACATTGAGGTCAAAATACCGACTGACAGCGTAATTGCGAACCCTTTCACCGGCCCCGTACCCATCGCAAATAGGATCAACGCTGCGATCAATGTCGTGACGTTGGCATCCAGGATCGTTGTGAAGGCACGTGCAAAACCGGAGTGAATCGCTGACTGCACCGGCATGCCGACTTTAAGCTCCTCTTTGATGCGCTCAAAGATCAGCACGTTGGCATCCACCGCCATACCGACAGTCAAAACAATACCTGCTATACCAGGCAGGGTCAGCGTGGCTGAAAGAATCGACATAACCGACACCAACATCACCAAGTTCAGTGTCAATGCAATGTTGGCAATTAGACCGAATACACGGTAGTAAGCCAGCATAAAGAGCATCACCAACGCGAAACCAATTTGAACGGACGTCAAACCAAGCTCGATGTTTTCAGCACCCATCGATGGACCTACGGTGCGCTCTTCGACGAAGTAGATAGGTGCTGCTAGTGCACCAGCGCGTAGCAACAGCGCCAGCTCAGACGCTTCTTGCGGGTTATCTAGACCGGTAATACGGAAGCTAGAGCCCAACGCACTCTGAATCGTTGCAAGGGAGATGATCTTCTTCTCAACGTATGGCACACGTTTTTCAACCTGCTGACCATCAACAGTCTCAGTCACCATACGCGCCTTAAACTCGACAAACAGAACCGCCATGCGACGTTGAATAGCATCACGCGTCGTGCGGTTCATTAACTGACCCCCTTTGGAATCAAGGCTGATTGATACCTGAGGCATGCCGTTCTCATCGAAGTTCGACTGCGCATTAGAGACGCTAGAACCGGTAATGATGACATCACGCTCAAGATTCGCTTTACGGTTCTCGTCTGAACGGAATGGGTAGGTTTCAGTCAGCGCACGAGAGGTGTCAGGTTTTGCTTCTAGACGGAACTCAAGGTTAGCCGTTTTACCAATGATACGTTTGGCGGCGGCCGCATCCTGAATACCCGGCAACTGAACCACGATACGGTTACGACCTTGACGCTGTACCAGCGGCTCAGCCACACCCAGTTCGTTGACACGGTTACGCAGCGTTGTCAGGTTCTGCTTAACGGCATAATCTTCAATATCACGCAGTGTCTGCTCACTCAAAGAGATCTGCAGGCTCGAGTAGTCCTCTTCATCCAGATCAGTGATCAAAAACTCCTGGTAGCTCTTTCTGAGTAGCGAAGAGGCCTCATCACGCGTAGCAGCATCGGCAAAGCGAACCGCTAGCGTACCATCATCCAGAGTCTCTACCTGACGGTAACGCAGACGCTCTTTACGCAGGTTAGATTTGATCTCACTGACGTACACTTCAAGACGCTGAGAGACGGCAGTCACCATATCCACTTCTAGCAGGAAGTGGACACCACCACGAAGGTCCAGACCCAGTTTCATTGGGCCGGCACCGATGTCTGTCAGCCAGCTAGGTGTCGTGGGTGCTAGGTTTAAAGCTACGGTGTAATTTTCACCCAGGATACGGCCGATCACTTCACGGCCACGTAGCTGAGCATCACCATCGGCAAAGCGGATCAGACCTTTACCCTCTTCTGCTTCAAGCGATTTGTACTCGATCTGGTTGTTATCCAGAGCAGCCGTCACGCGAGCAAGAGTGCGATCATCCACTTTAAAATCTTGTTTGGAACCCGACACTTGAACCGCAAAGTCGTCAGGGTATAGGTTTGGCATAGCGTAGATAGCTGCGAACAAAAGTGTCACAACAATCATCAAGCTTTTCCAAAGGGGAAAACGATTGAGCATTACAGGCCCATCCTTTTAAAAACAGAAAAGCGCCGTTACCGTTCAGTAACAGCGCTGTAAGCAAGGTCGATTAAATACCTTTAATAGTGCCTTTTGGCAGTTCAGACGCAACGTGAGTCTTCTGGAACTTAAGCTCAACACCTTCTGATACTTCAAGTGCAATGTAGTCGTCAGATACACGAACAACCTTACCGATGATACCGCCAGCAGTGATCACTTCATCACCTTTAGCAAGACCAGAAACCAGTGCTTTGTGCTCCTTCTGACGTTTTGCTTGTGGGCGCCACATGAAGAAGTAGAAGATCAGACCGAAACCCAGTAGGAAAATAAGGTTAAACATACCTGGATCGGTAGCACCAGCTGCACCTTCAGCGTAAGCAGGTGAAATAAAGAAGCTCATTAAAAGCACTCCTGTAACATCATTTATATAAGTTTATTTAAGTTATTCAGCCAACGCTGGCGTTTCCATGCCACGTCGACGGTAGAACTCATCTACGAAGGCGGTCAATGTACCCTGTTCAAGGGCTCCACGCAAACCTGCCATCAAGTCTTGGTAGTAGTGCAAGTTGTGAATCGTATTCAACTGCGAACCTAGAATCTCGCCGCACTTATCAAGGTGGTGCAGGTAAGATCGACTGAAGTTCTGACAGGTGTAACAACCGCACTCCGCATCCACTGGTCCAATATCTGTTTTATGGGACGAGTTACGGATTTTTACAACCCCTTCACGGGTAAATAAAAAGCCGTTTCGTGCATTACGGGTTGGCATGACACAATCGAACATATCAACCCCACGACGCACCCCTTCCACCAAATCTTCAGGCTTACCCACGCCCATCAGATAACGTGGCTTATCCTCCGGCATCTTATGCGCCAAATGATCCAACACTTTGATCATCTCATGCTTAGGCTCACCCACCGACAGACCACCAATCGCATAGCCGTCAAAGCCAATATTAGTGAGCCCCTCTAGAGATTCATCACGCAGGTGTTCATACATACCACCCTGCACAATACCGAACAGAGCCGAAGGACTTTCACCGTGCGCATCTTTAGATCGCTGTGCCCATCGCAGAGAGAGACGCATAGAGTCAGCCGCCTCCTGCTCAGTGGCAGGGTAAGGCGTACACTCATCAAAGATCATGACGATGTCAGACCCTAGCTTGCGCTGGACTTCCATCGAGACTTCGGGGCTGACAAAGACCTTATCGCCATTCACAGGCGATTGAAAAGAGACACCCTCTTCTGTGATCTTGCGCATTTTACCTAGGCTAAATACCTGGAAACCGCCTGAATCTGTCAGTATCGGTTTATCCCACTGCATAAAGTCGTGCAGATCGCCATGAAGTTCGATCAGATCGGTACCAGGACGCAACATCAGGTGGAATGTGTTACCTAATAAGATATGAGCACCTGTCGCCTCAACATCACGTGGCAGCATACCCTTTACAGTTCCATAGGTACCCACAGGCATAAACGCAGGGGTTTCGACCTCACCACGCGGGAAGGTCAAACGACCACGACGCGCTTTACCTTCGCTCGTAATCGTCTCAAATTTCATAAAACAGTGACGGCTCATCTACTTTCCTGCTTAACCTTGGGTGTTGCGCGTTAAGAACATCGCATCACCGTAACTAAAAAATCGATATTTCTGTTCAACGGCCTCTTTATAAGCCGCCATGGTGGTTTCATATCCAGCAAACGCAGAGACCAACATCAACAGTGTCGACTCCGGTAGGTGGAAATTGGTGACCAGAGCATCCACCACTTTGTATTGATAGCCTGGGTAGATAAAGATCTGCGTATCGCCAAAAGTTGGCTCAATACGGCCTGATTGGGCTGCTGATTCAAGCGAGCGCACACTGGTCGTTCCCACCGCAATGACTCGATTCCCCCTCGCCTTGACCGCGTTTACCGCATCACATACCGATTGATCGACCTCGATGTACTCGGCATGCATCTCATGGTTTTTAATGTCATCCACCTTTACTGGACGAAAGGTACCCGCGCCGACATGCAGAGTGACAAACGCACGCTCTACACCTTTGGCTTCTAACTTAGCGATCAACTCATCATCAAAGTGCAGACCAGCAGTTGGCGCTGCGACAGCCCCGGGCTTTTTGTTGTAAACAGTCTGATAACGTTCACGGTCAGAGAGTTGGTCCTCACGTTTGATATATGGCGGCAATGGCATGTGGCCAACACGCTCTAGCGCTTCAATGATCGACTCGTCAATATCAAACTGCAGATCGAACAGGCCATTTTCACGACCTACGACCTCTGCGTTTATACCCCCTTCGAACTGCAGTTTAGCGCCCTCTTTTGGAGTACGACTGGCACGCAGATGGACAAGGGCACGCTTCTCACCGATGACACGCTCCACCAACAACTCAACCTTTCCGCCACTCTCTTTCTGCCCAAACAGACGTGCCGGAATGACCCGAGTATCGTTAAAGACCATCAGATCACCAGGTTCGACCAGATCGAGAATGTCGCCAAACGAGCCATGCACACGTTCACCCGTATTCCCATCGACCTGCAACAGGCGACTGGCGGTACGTTGTTCTAACGGGAAGTGTGCGATCAACTCTTCAGGCAGATCAAAATCAAAATCACTAAGCTTCATAGATACCGAGCGTTAAAATTGCGGGGCGCAAATATTAACAAAATCTACTTAAAAACGTCACAGAAGATTGACCTATTCTGAAACCCGCTTATAATGCGCCACACTCTCTGCCGGTGTGGTGGAATTGGTAGACACGACGGATTCAAAATCCGTTGCCTATAAAGCGTGTCGGTTCGAGTCCGACCATCGGTACCATTTATTTGGTATAGATTACAGAGAGACACTTTAGAAACCTTGAGATCCCTTAAGGTATCCCATTGTTTTCCTTGCGAATCCTCATGATCCGCGTCCAAGGAGTAGACAATGGCGTATACACAAAAGCATCCTTCGTACACCTTCGTTAAAGACTCTATCTATTATTTTTCTAGAGCTGTTCCTAGCGATCTTAGACACCACTACAAGTCTTCAAGGATTGTTCAGAGCCTTCGCACCAAATCATCTACACGAGCAGCAACAGCATCTAAACTTCTTTCATCTCGCTTAGATGACTACTGGCTAGGTCTGCGTCTTAAGGAGATGAACGTGCCTGCAGCACACCTACTGACCTCTCAAGCAACAACCAACCTGGACTCCACTCTTCCTACAATTGATGAAGCTATGGAGACTTACCTTTCAGTTAAGGGGCGGAGTAAAGGAAAGTATTTCTTTAGCCATACCAAGAGAGCCATAGGATATCTGAATGAATGCTTGGGTCTTCGCTGCTTAGACCAATACACAACAGCAGACGCATCCAAACTAAGAGACTGGCTGCTTGAACGTGGGCTTCAAATGAGTTCCATTCAGCGTAATTTCACGTGTATTAAAGCCGTTGTGTCTTTTGCAATTAATGAGCTTGGTCTTGAGTGTAATAACGCGTTCCAAGGTGTTTACCTTGCTAATGATAGTGATAAGCATAAGCGCCTGCCCATTCCATTAGATAGCATCAAAAAGATTCAACAGGAATGCATGGTTTTAGATGATGACCTAAGACATCTCATAGCTCTCATAAGCGACACAGGTATACGTTTAGGAGAGGCTGTAGGGCTTCTTAGAACAGATATTATCCTTGAAGCAGAAACACCGCATATCATAATCCAAAAGCACTCACACAGGCCCTTAAAGACCTCTGCAAGCGCTAGAGTTATTCCTCTCGTAAGGTCTTCATTGTGGGCTGCTAAACGACTCCTAGAGAGCCCCCTAAATGAGTTTTGCTTCCCAAGATATGCAAACCAAAATGAATGTAAAACAAACTCTGCAAGCGCCGCTTTGAACAAGTGGATAAAAATAATTGCAGGAAAGGACGCCGTTATTCACGGACTACGCCACAGTTTTAGAGATAGATTGAGAGCAGCAGATGCACCTTCAGAACTTATAGACCAGTTAGGTGGCTGGAGTGTTCAAAGTGTTGGGCAAGGCTATGGTAATGGCTACCCACTTAAAACCTTGCACAACTGGATGACCAGAGCTATGCGCGTTAATGATGACGACTAACGGCACAAAGTAGCCATATTATGAAGATCAATTTAATGTAACGAATTAACTAAAAAGTTTCTTTTGAAAAGATTAGAATCTTTAAAACTCCATAAGGCTCCTATTGTGATTCAGTCTGAGTTTGTTACAACTTTGGTCTCTACATTTTCTTTAGTTTCACTAGCAGAAATTGGCGATAAAAGTCTGTTGGTCTGTATGGCGCTTGCTACACGCTACCGTCATTGGCCAGTATTTTGGGGTGCAGCAATAGCATTTCTAGTCTTAAACTTGCTAGCTGTTATTTTTGGTTCAACCATAGCGGCGTTGGTACCTGAATCAATAATTTTAGCGACTGTAGCAGTGATGTTTATCGTTTTTGGTGTGTTGGCACTTAGAGCTACCGAAGATGAGGAAGATATTGAGCTAGAAGAGAAAGCGAGTCATGGTATCTTCATAACAACCTTTTTAATGATTTTAGTTTCAGAGTTTGGTGATAAAACCCAAATAGCTGTAGCGGCATTATCAACCACTATGGATGCTCTATCCGTTTGGATTGGCGGTAGCCTAGGTTTGATTGCGATATCCGTATTAGGAATTTGGGCGGGTAAAGCTCTTGTTAGAAAAATCCCGCTTCATTGGCTGCACAGAGCAGGTGGAGTTCTTTTTTTAATGTTTGGTGGCTTTGCAGGGTATAAGTTTATTAGCACTTTAGGCGCTAATTATTTCTGAGCCTAACTTCGTACTTTTCGACTGTGGCAAACCAATTAATTTGTAGTGACGTCTGAAGGTCATAAACAGTCGTCAGCTAAAGAATATTCAGTTGTGGCTCACAAAAAATAACCATGAGCCACGCCCAGACAATCTTTTTACATCTTATGTGGAACCGTTTTGATTCCATTTATCTCCTGCATTTCACGTATATATTGAATGATTGCAGGAACTTGCATGAATGTAATCTGTTCTTGTGCAGGCATATCACCAAATGGCCAGTGATGTTGCCGTGTACCGTTTTTAATAGCACTCACAATAGACTGATTTGAATGATGCCCTGGATTGTAAATTGAGTGAATTAAAGGAGGTCCCTTATCACTACCTGATCCATTTTCACCATGGCATTGCGCACAGTTATCCTTGAATACTTTGGCGCCAAACTTGGCTCTATCGCTCAGCGCACCAGTTTTAACATCGACGTGATTCTCTTTATGACCTGCGTGTACTGGAACACTTAACCCCAGAACAAACGAAGAACAAAGAAGCATTTTTAAACTTTTATTTATCACTGATTTACCACTTCAGATTCATAGCCTGCATCTTGGAGTAGACTTAGAACTTCATTTATGGGTTTTTCTGTCGCCAGTGAAACTGTTTTACTATCAAGATCTACACTGACCTCACTGATTGCAGTATCTGCAGCCAATGCTTCCTGAATTGATGATACGCACCCTCCGCAGTTCATCCCTTCAACATACAATTTAATGTTATTCATAGTAATTTCCTCTACGTTATTTATTGTTAACCATCTCTGTATGTCGTTGAGCCAAGTCCTTAGGCCACTCAGATTTAATATAAGCTAAAACATGCCAAATTTGCTCATCTGTTAGCTTTTTCTTGAACGCTGGCATATTTGATTTGTACTCTTTGCCTGCAATTGCCTGTACACCAAATTTAGTAAGCTTAAACAAAAGCTGATCATCGTGATGCCAAGTGTGTCCTGACTCATCATGCGGTGGAGCGGGTAAGTAGCCCTTTAAATCACGTTGTTTCCAATTAACTTGGCCCTCCAGACTGGAGCCGTGGCAGGAAGCACACTCAGCGAAGTAAATTGCTTTTCCCTTCGCTACAGCCTCTGCATCTTTGTAGGGGATACGCTCATCTGGTTGCTGGAAGCTGAAATATAGAAATAGTGACACTGCAAGTAAGGCACTGATAACGATGACTACAGTGTGATTCAAACTCTTAATTTGGAACATAGTTATTTAATCTTTGTACCTGTCATGACAAGCCTTACAGGACTTCGCTAATTCACCATATGCATCCCTAACAGCATCGAGATCTTGCAATGTGGCGGATTCTACTAGGGTAATTGAATTTAATAGGTAAGTTTGACGATGCGCATCAAATCTACTCCACTCTTGCCAAATTAATGGCATAGCTTCAGATGGCTTTTGGTTTGAACCCACTGGGAAATAGTTAAGCATTTCATTCCCCCACTTTACCAACTTCTCCGACTCTAAAGTGATTGTTTGAAAATCAGGAGCTTTAATCGCCTGCTTGATGGTTTTCATGGATTTCTTAGCCTGCTTAAAATTATCCATTCGCTCCTTAACAACTCCAGTTGCACCAGAGTGTGCATAAGCAGCAAATGCAGCAACAAATAAAACACTGGCCAAGGTAAGTCTAAGTGATTTTTTCCGCATTACTTTTACCTTCAAGATAACTTCCATCAAATCATGCAACCTAAACCTGTCATTAGATTGAAAGGCGATATAAAAACATCAATAGTTACACTTGAAGAATAACTAGCTTCTCCTTTTGACTGAGCTGCAGAGTTTACGCGAAGTGTCTCTTATGGGTCGAATACAGACAACTGCTATGTTGAAGTAACTAAGTTAGGTTCAAACTATTATTCTGCAAGACTCCAAAAGTGATTAGTGGGGCCATGACCATTGCCTACGCAAAGCCTATCTGCTGCTTTAATAGCGTTGGTAATATAACCTTTAGACTCTAAAATGGCTTCTTGGATCGAGTAATTCTTACCAATAAGGGTGGCTAGTGCTGAACTAAGAGTGCATCCTGTTCCATGAGTGTTTTTCGTTTCAAAACGCTTTTCCTCAAACCATATCAGACTGCCGTCGGTTGCTAAAAGGTCTGGACTGTCTTTACCCTTTAGATGCCCTCCCTTAAGTAAAATGGATTCTACTCCTTGATTCAAAAGGTCTTTGGCTTGAGCTTCCATTTCAGCTCTACTAATAGCTTCTTTTTGACCCAGAAGCACAGCAGCCTCCGGAAGATTTGGCGTTATTAAAGTGGCTAGTGGTAGAAGAGAATTTTTTAGTGCATTTACGGCATTTGAATCCAACAAAGGATCACCACTTTTGGCGACCATCACAGGATCTAAAACGATAGGAACATTTTTGGTTTTCAAACATTCTGCGACAGTTGTAATTATTTCGGTTGATCCCAGCATTCCAATTTTTATGGCATCCACACGAATATCATCAAAAATAGCATCTAGCTGAGCTTTGATTAAACTAGCTTCTATCAACTTTACAGCCTTAACCCCAGAGGTGTTCTGTGCAGTCACTGCTGTGATAACCGACATTGCGTAACCACCTAATGCAGAGATAGTTTTAATATCTGCTTGAATGCCCGCCCCACCTGATGAGTCTGAGCCAGCAATAGTAAGAATGTTCTTGATCATGTTTTGCTCCATTCTTTTCTAAGGTTTTCTACCGATTGTTTTGGGTCATCCGAACGTGTAACTGTTGATACAACTGCTATACCTGAAACTCCAATAGATTTAAGAATAGGGATATCAGATGATGACATTCCTCCTATCGCATATGTTGGAATAGATGACTGCTTGACAGCATCTTTCAAACCATCAAACCCAATAGGTGGAGCATGATCTGACTTTGTTTGAGTTGCTCTGATAGGGCCTATACCGAAGTAATCAGCAATCTGCTGATTCGCTTCATTGATTTGAGAACTATGCTCAATGGACAGACCCAAAATTTGAGTTGGGGCAAGTGATGCTTTGATAGCAGCTAATTCACCATCACTCTGACCTACATGAAGTCCGCACTGAGGCAACTCTTTAGCCACGTTTACTCGGTCATTCAGAATTAGCTCACAATCATATCCCTTGAGGTCTTTCATAAGCAGAACTGCTTTACTGAAATAGCCAGCATCACTGATATGTTTGTCACGATACTGAATTAAATGCGCACCGCCTTCAGCCGCAAAGTTAACCTGATCTCTAATAGACCAGGGTGATTCAGTATCGGTGATGACATAAATAGGGCCAAGTCTGTTCACAATGTAACCTGTGAACGACTAGTCACTGCCTCCCCAGACAGAGATGCAAGTGTATCTATGAACTCTACCCAGAACGAACCAGGGCCTTTACATTTATTCTCTGCAATCTCACCCGCTATACCGAAGTACGTTAAAGCTGAAACAGTAGCTTCAAATGATGGTTGACCAATACAGAACGCAGCAATAACGCCATTCAAAGAGCAGCCCATAGTCGTTACTTTACTCATGTAATAGCTGCCATGAGGGATCTCTACAGTTCGCTCACCATCAGTGACGACATCAATCGCCCCCGTAACTGCGACAACAGATCCGAGCTGATTAGCTAGGGTGCATGCTGCATCAATAGCTGACTCTACTGAATCTCGCCCATCAACGCCTTGGCCCGAACTTTCAAGACCAGCGAGAGCCATGATTTCAGACGCATTACCACGTATTACGGTTGGTTTTAAAGCCAGTAATTGTTTAGAGGCTTGTTGTCTATACTTGGTTGCACCAACGCCTACAGGGTCAAATACCCAGGGCTTACTCTGAGAATTCATCTGCTTGGCTGCTTTACACATAGCTTCCAACCAAGCAGGCTCCAGGGTTCCAATATTCACAGTCAGTGCATTTGAAATTGCGGCAAAGTCTTCAACTTCTTCTAGGCTATGCACCATAGCTGGTGATGCACCAGCAGACAGCAAAACATTTGCCATACTGTTCATGGCTACAAAATTAGTGATGTTGTGAACTAGTGGTGATGCAGAACGCATCTGATCAAGGTAGTGTCCGATATTTTCCATGGTCTCTCCAAGGCCACAGAGAGACGGGGAATCCTAGCTTTATGACTAGTGGATTCTCGACTCCCTACGCCAGCATTATCTGGTTCAGGTACTAAGGGTGCTTCTCAGCCTTTTGGCGCCCCTGTCTTTTTTCAATGTATTTTTTACGCTCGCATTTGTAAATAGATCTCTGTTGATTTGTTTCATTTTTGTGTTTATTTTAAAAAAACTTGTCGGAGTGCCTTATTGGCTGAGATCGCACATTGTGCGGGATCCGCAGAACCTGAACGGGTTAGAACCCGCGTAGGGAACAAGATTTCTTGATTCTGCAGTCACCCTTATCTTGGGTCGCCACGTATCTATTCGATACCACTCGACAAGCAATCCAGTTAGTTCAGGAGTGCTTATGTCAGAAAATACAAAACCTACCAGCTCACAAACAGCTCAAGAGTCTGCGAGAGACTTTATCTACTCACTATCATCTAACCCTTTGCCGGGTTCGGAGAGAATCTATGTCCAAGGATCTCGAGCGGACATACAAGTTCCCATGCGAAAAATTAGTTGTAATCCAACACCGATAGCTGATGAGAAAGATGCCTCAAATTGGGAGCAGAACGAACCTATCTATGTTTACGAAACAGCGGGTGCATACTCGGACCCCAATAAGCACATAGACGTTACAGAAGGGCTTGAGCCTCTTCGTGAGGGATGGATCACTGAGCGTGGAGACACAGAGGTCTTAGATGTTTTAAGTTCTGAATATGCTCGCTTACAACAGATAGATATTCGAGGAGAAGCAAAGCGTTTTCAAAAACGAGTTCGTATTCGCAAAGCCTTGAAGAGCAAATGTGTTACTCAAATGCACTATGCGCGAAAAGGGATCATCACCCCAGAAATGGAGTTTATCGCTATCCGTGAAAATCAAAACCTGGAAGCGATAAAAAGCGAGCTGCTACGTAAACAACATCCAGGTGAGAGCTTCGGAGCCAATATTCCTGAAAAAATAACAGCAGAGTTTGTGCGTACAGAAGTTGCAGAAGGCAGGGCTATTATACCCTCTAACATCAACCATCCTGAGTCTGAACCTATGATTATTGGGCGCAACTTCCTAGTAAAAGTGAACTCTAACATTGGTAATTCAGCAGTTACTTCTTCAATAGAAGAGGAGGTAGAAAAGCTTGTATGGTCAACTCGATGGGGTGCGGATACATTGATGGATCTATCAACTGGCGATGACATCCATCAGACGCGTGAATGGATTATTCGTAATTCACCCATACCCATCGGAACAGTACCCATTTATCAGGCACTAGAAAAAGTTGACGGGATTACAGAGAACCTTAGTTGGGAAGTCATAAAAGATACGCTTATTGAACAAGCAGAACAGGGCGTAGATTACTTTACGGTCCACGCAGGGGTGCTTCTTGAATACGTACCTATGACTGCCAATCGTTTAACAGGGATTGTCTCTCGCGGTGGTTCCATTATGGCTAAATGGTGTCTCTTTCATCATCAAGAAAACTTCCTTTACACTCACTTTCGGGAGATATGTGAGATCTGTGCCGCCTACGACGTAGCATTATCTCTCGGTGACGGGCTGCGTCCAGGCTCAATCATGGACTCGAACGATGAGGCTCAATTTAGTGAGCTTCGAACACTCGGTGAGTTGACGAAAATTGCTTGGGAATATGATGTTCAGGTCATGATCGAAGGTCCTGGTCATGTTCCGATGCAGCGAATTCAGGAAAATATGACTGAAGAGTTAGAACATTGCCATGAAGCACCGTTTTATACTCTAGGACCTCTGACTCAGGATATAGCACCTGGTTACGACCACTTCACTTCAGGGATTGGTGCAGCTCAAATTGGTTGGTATGGATGCGCTATGCTCTGTTACGTGACCCCGAAAGAACACCTAGGCCTACCTAACAAGGAGGATGTGAAGGACGGGCTGATAACATATAAAATTGCAGCTCACGCCGCTGATCTCGCTAAAGGCTTCCCTGGCGCACAGGTTAGAGATAACGCCCTGTCAAAAGCTCGATTTGAGTTTCGCTGGGAAGATCAATTTAATCTCTCGCTTGATCCATACAGGGCTAGAGAGTTTCATGATGAAACGATGCCTGCACCCGCAGCAAAGGTAGCCCATTTTTGCTCAATGTGTGGTCCTAAATTCTGTTCAATGAAGATCAGCCAGGAAGTAAAAGAATATGCTGATATCAAAGCACATGGTATGAAAGAGATGTCAGGTAAATTTGAAGAGCTTGGTTCATCTTTATATCACGCTAGTAACTAGGAAAATATTGGGCAAGTAACACTAGCTACCTTTGGGGACCCATTGTCTACTCCTTGGACGCGGATCATGAGGATTCGCAAGGAAAACAATGGGATACCTTAAGGGATCTCAAGGTTTCTAAAGTGTCTCTCTGTAATCTATACCAAATAAATGGTACCGATGGTCGGACTTAGAGACTGCCCAAGTACACCACCTTTCCTTGCAAAACATATACTTACATACCTTAGGTTCACCCTCAAGAGACCTTTTTGTGTCTACGGTTTTGTCTACGGATAAGTCCCTTTACCCGTAGGACGCTCTAACTCTCTTTCTGAGCTAAATTCACCGAAAATCTTTAAGACACTCATCAATTGAATCGGATAATGAGTAACCCCCCTTCACCCTGGGCTTTATAGATTTGTACCAATCATCAACAGGGCTGCTTTTCTGACTTAAAGGCATGCCACGATACATTAGCAATGGATTTACTTGCACTAGGCTCAATTGCTTAGGAAGCCGTGTTTTAACGTTGCGCAAGAAATTGAATCTGGTCAACTCAAGCTTAGCTTTTCTATAGGCGTCTCCAACGTATGCCGTCAGGTCACTAATGTTTACCAAACAGTAATTTCTTCCTAATACATTATCTTGTAGATAAGTAAGGTATTTGCGCGCAGCTTTGCTAAGGTTCTCAGTCAAAGCATAGGACATGCGATCGACAGTTAACTCCATATGTTGATAGGTTTTAAAATAGAGCCTGACATGGTCTTCCTGAGAAAGAGACCATATTGGATGGGACTGTCTAAAGTTGACTACTTCGTCCTTTAAATTGCATGGTCTAACATCTAGAACCAAACCAGTATTAATTGAGTAGGTTACTAGTTGTTCATTTGCTTCATTATCTAGACAAACTTGTGATGCGATATCTGGCTCTCCTTCCTGCTTGAGACATTCAACGATCTTACGCTGCATAGAATGGTTATATCTTCCCCAAGATCGTTCTTCATATGGAAATGTTGGTTCTGCAACTTCAAAAACGGAAGCATCTAGTCTACAAGTCAATTTTTTATCCCCTTTAGTATCTAATTGAAAGAAACTAGAAAGTCAGGTTTCATGCGGGTTGCAATGATTTAAGTGTTCCATATAGAGAACACTTACGAGCTAACTTTCTATCGTTAGGGGAACTTAAGAATCTGAATTTCAATCTACTTGCTAATTAGTGCTTGCGATTTTTGATAGGGTGAAGGGGGGTTACTCATTATCCGATTCAATTGATGAGTGTCTTAAAGATTTTCGGTGAATTTAGCTCAGAAAGAGAGTTAGAGCGTCCTACGGGTAAAGGGACTTATCCGTAGACAAAACCGTAGACACAAAAAGGTCTCTTGAGGGTGAACCTAAGGTATGTAAGTATATGTTTTGCAAGGAAAGGTGGTGTACTTGGGCAGTCTCTAAGTCCGACCATCGGTACCATTCATTAGGTACAAAGAGAGCATCTAGAGAAAACACGACCACGCGTCGTGTTTTTTTATGCCTAAAATTACTAAGAAAACCTTCCCAGTTACCAAATACTTTATCTAACCCCTAAATATAGAATCACTCAGTGACAGAGTGATGACATATGATCCTTCCCTAGGTATTCTTACTCAATTGTTAACCAGACAGTCAGACAGCGACTGTTCTTTCAGCCACCAAGAGAAAGCGATTTAATGGCAGATGCGCTCTTAAAGATTAATGGCCTGACGAAGGCATACCCGGGTGTTGTCGCCAATAACAATGTCTCTTTCGAAATCAAAAAGGGCGAAGTTCATGCCCTTTTAGGTGAGAACGGTGCCGGTAAAAGCACACTGGTTAAGATGATCTACGGCCTGGTTAAACCTGACTCTGGCCAAATGACACTCAACAACTCCGACTACTCGCCAGTGTCGCCCAACGCGGCTCGCTCATCAGGTGTTGCGATGGTGTTTCAGCACTTCTCCCTTTTCGATGCGTTAACCGTTGCTGAAAACATTGCACTGGGCATGGATGACGCACCCAAGCCACGTGAGCTATCCAAAAGTATTGAGCTCGTCTCACATGCCTATGGATTACCGCTTGAGCCAAACCGTATTGTAGGGACCCTGTCGGCGGGTGAACGTCAACGCGTTGAGATTATTCGCTGCTTGTTACAAAACCCTGAGCTTTTGATTATGGATGAACCCACGTCGGTTCTGACTCCCCAAGAGGTCGAGATCCTATTCAAAACTTTGCGCCAGCTTAAAGAGGAAGGCACCTCCATTCTTTACATTTCACACAAGCTTGAAGAGATTCGTGCTCTGTGTGATGAAGCGACCGTACTTCGCCATGGTGAGAAGGTCGCAACCTGTGTGCCGTCAAAAACCACGGCTCGCGAGATGGCGGAGATGATGGTGGGTGCCAGCTTTGCAAACCCGGTTAAATCCAGCCGAAATATTGGTGAAACCATACTCTCTGTTAAAGCCCTCTCTTCGTCCTCACAAGATCAATTTGGCACTTCACTTAAATCGATCAATATCGACCTTAAAGCCGGTGAGATACTGGGTATTGGCGGAGTTGCTGGTAATGGTCAGGATGAACTCCTTTCGGCACTCTCTGGCGAACTTAAAACGAACGCAAATGCCATTCAATTTAATGGCGAACCCATCGGTGAGCTAGGCCCTATCAAACGTCGTCAGCTAGGTCTTCTGAGTGCACCCGAAGAGCGACTAGGCCATGCAGCCGCTCCTGCCATGTCACTGAAAGAGAATACTGTGATTACTGCAGCTCGCCGTATGGGGCTTTTGAAAAGTGGTTTTGTGAACTGGTCTAGCGCCAATGACTATGCCGAAGAGGTTATTGAAGACTTTGACGTGCGCACCCCTGGCACTCACACTCCAGCCGGCTCTTTATCAGGCGGTAACTTACAAAAATTTGTCGTGGGCCGTGAGGTTTTGCAAAAGCCAGAAGTGCTGGTCATTAACCAACCTACTTGGGGAGTCGATGCGGCTGCAGCGGCTTCTATTCGGCAAAAACTATTGGACCTTGCTGATAATGGTGCGGGTGTCGTAGTGATCAGCCAAGATTTGGATGAACTGTTAGAGATCAGTGATCACTTCTGTGCGCTAAATGAGGGCTCACTCTCTGAAATCGTTCCCACTGCAGGGTTAGGTATGGATCAAATAGGTTTGATGATGGGCGGATCGACTGCCTCTGTTGAGGAGAGTGCACAGTGATACGTTTTGAAAAACGGTTAGCGCCGTCACGAACAACCACCATCCTGACTCCAATTATCGCAGTCATCCTTACCATGATTGCCGGCGGCATTATGTTTGCAGCCTTGGGTAAAGATCCGTTTGAAGCCATACGCATCATCTTTTGGGATCCACTCTTTGATGAGAACTTCGCCTCCTACTCACGACCACAACTACTGGTTAAAGCAGGCCCACTGATTCTGATTGCTATTGGTCTGTCGGTCGGATTTAAAGCGGGCATCTGGAATATTGGCGCTGAGGGTCAGTACATTATGGGGGCTATCTTTGGTGCCGCTGCTGCACTGGCCGTCTACCCTGCTGAATCACCGTTTATTTTCCCCACCATGATCATTGCTGGCGCTTTCGGCGGATGGCTCTGGGCTATGATCCCTGCAGTTCTTAGAACCAAGTTTAAAACGAATGAGATTCTCGTCTCGTTAATGCTGGTCTACGTAGCTGAATCGATTCTAGCTTCCGTAGCGCAAGGGCTTTTAAAGAACCCTGACGGATATGGATTCCCGGGTTCACGCAACCTGCAACAGTACCCAAGTGCGTTCAATGGTGAAGTGATTGCCAATTCCGGCATGCACTGGGGCGTCATCACTGCATTTATTGCGGTGATCTTTACCTACGTCATGATGACTCGTCACATTCGCGGATTTGAAGTTCGTCTAATGGGTGAAGCACCTAAAGCAGCCCAATTTGCCGGTGTCTCTACGACACGTCTAATTGTCTTCTGTCTTGGTTTCTCTGGAGCCTTGGCGGGTCTAGCAGGAATGTTTGAAGTGGCAGGCCCAGCAGGCCAAATCACCATCGACTTCAACTCTGGATACGGCTTTACAGCCATCATCGTTGCCTTCTTAGGACGACTTCACCCAGTGGGTATTCTGTTAGCTGGTCTATTAATGGCACTGACTTACATCGGCGGTGAATTAGCACAGTTGATGTTGGGACTTCCCGGCGCCTCCATCCAGCTATTCCAAGGTATGTTGCTTCTATTCTTGCTGGCGACGGATATGTTTACCAACTACCGAATTCGATTGGGAGCGGCTCAATAATGGATCTTTCAGGAATCAGCCCCGTCCTTTTGATCGCCTCTTTAATGGTATCAGCCACTCCGATCTTGCTGGCTGCCATTGGTGAGACCGTCGTAGAAAAGTCCGGCGTGCTTAACCTAGGTGTTGAAGGCATGATGATTGTCGGTGCGGTGGTCGGTTTTATAACGGCCGTTAATACGACTAGTCCTGCACTGGGGTTTGTAACGGCGGCTATTGCCGGTGCGTTGCTATCGACTATCTTCGCAACCTTGGTGCTCTTCTTTAAATCGAACCAAGTGGCGACTGGCTTGGGGTTAACCTTAGTCGGCTTAGGTATCTCTGCGCTGTTGGGTAAACCTTATGAAGGGATCAAGTCACCCACCCTTCAAGCCTTCGAGATTCCCGTTCTATCAGACATCCCTGTATTGGGGCCTATGCTGTTCTCACACGATCCAATGGTCTATATCTCTATTCTGATCGTGGCAGCCGTTTGGTTTGTTCTTAAGTACACGCGCATCGGTTTGGTACTTCGCGCAGTAGGTGAAAATCACGATGCTGCTCACGCCCTGGGCTATAAGGTTATCCGTATCCGCTTCATGGCGATCATGTTCGGTGGTGCTTGTGCTGGCTTGGGCGGTGCATACATCAGTCTGGTTCGTGCCCCACAGTGGACCGAGGGTATGACAGCGGGTGCGGGTTGGATCGCACTGGCAATTGTTGTATTCGCCAGCTGGAAGCCTTGGCGAGCACTATTGGGCGCTTATCTATTTGGTGGCATCACCGTGCTGCAGCTTAATCTGCAAGCAGCTGGTGTCGCAATTCCAGTTGAGTACTTGTCTATGTCACCGTTTTTGATAACAATTCTCGTACTGGTCATTATTTCGGCAAAAGGGAATCACGGGGCACCCGCCTCCCTTGGCCGCCTGTTCCACGCCTCAAACTGAGGTTAAAAAACTCACTAGGGAGACCCTATGAAACTTAAATCAATCCTTACTACTGCGGCTGCGGCGATCACGCTTAGCTCTGCAGCAATCGCAGCCGACGTTAAAGTTGGTTTCGTCTACGTTGGCCCTGTGGGTGACGGTGGTTGGACTTACGAGCACAACCAAGGCCGCCTAGCGGTTGAGAAGCACTTCGGTGATCGCGTTGAAACGATCTACCAAGAGAGCGTTCCAGAAGGTGCTGACTCTGAGCGTGTTATGACTCAGATGGCTCTTCAAGGCGCTGATCTGATCTTCACAACCTCTTTCGGTTACATGGATCCAACCATCAACGTTGCTAAGAAGTTCCCTAAAGTGAAGTTCGAGCACGCGACTGGCTACAAGCAAGCAGACAACGTATCTGTCTACTCTGCTCGTTTCTATGAAGGCCGTGCAGTTCAGGGTCACATCGCGGGTAAAATGACTAAAACCAACAAAGTTGGTTACATCGGTTCATTCCCAATCCCAGAAGTTATCCGTGGCATTAACTCGGCTTACATCCACGCTAAGAAAGCGAATCCAAATGTCGAGTTCAACGTTGTTTGGGCTTACACTTGGTTCGATCCAGCTAAAGAAGCAGATGCAGCTAAAGCTCTAATCGAGCAAGGCGCTGACGTTATCCTTCAGCACACTGACTCAACTGCACCACAGGCTGCTGCACAGGAAGCGGGCAACGTAATCACTTTCGGTCAGGCATCTGACATGGCTGAATACGGTCCAATGCCACGCGTTTCATCGATCATCGATAACTGGGCACCATACTACATCGCACGTACTCAAGCAGTTCTAGACGGTACTTGGGAATCAGTAAACACTTGGGACGGTATCGGCGCTGGCATGGTTGGCATCGGCGAGATCTCGTCTGCAGTACCTGCAGACGTGAAAGCTGAAGCAATCGCACTACGTGATGCACTAGCTTCTGGCGAATACCACGCATTCACTGGCCCAATCAACAAGCAAGACGGTTCTGCTTGGTTGGCTGAAGGCGAAACAGCGGATGATGGTACTCTTGCAGGCATGAACTTCTACGTAGAAGGCCTAAAAGGTTCTATCCCACAATAAGCTGAAATTGCTTTGAAAGAGCCCTGGTAACTGAGTTGCCGGGGCTTTTTTATGGGCAACTATTTGAAGTTGTCTGGGCATCAATTTGAGTGGAAAGTGTGTTTAAATAAGACTTAGTTCAAACAATGTGATGATTATGGAATTAGATCTAACACCATTTAACAACGCTCTTAAGAAGCTAATAGAAGGATTGGAGCGTTATCAGCTTGATACCTCAGACGATCAAGTCCGTGACGGTTTAATTCAACGCTTTGAATTCACGTACGAACTCGCACATAAGATGATTCGCCGGTACCTTGTTGAGAGTTCCGCCAACAGTGACAGTATTAATGAACTCAGTTTTCAGGGTTTAATTCGCACGGCTTCTGATAAGAAATTAATTAAAGGCAACTGGTCAGATTGGAGCACTTATCGAGAGATGAGGGGTAAAACTAGCCATACTTATGACGAAAGCGTTGCCATCCAAGTAGTGGAAGGAATTCCAGCATTTATTGATGAAGCTGTTCACCTGCAAAAGATATTAACGAACAAATGCCAGAACTCAATCTAGATCATTTACGGATCAGTGAGCACGAATTAGAAACGGTAAGAGGCATCCTTGAATCGGAAGTCTCTGGCATTTCAGTCATAGCATTTGGCTCCAGAGTAACTGGAAAATCTCGACCCTACTCAGATCTAGATTTAGCTATTATGACTGAGACCCCTCTTGGCTTGAGCAAAATTGCTTCGATCAAAGACGCATTTGATCGGTGTGACCTAGTTTGGCCGGTAGACGTTGTAGACTGGTCTACAACCTCTGAACGATTTAGAAAAATCATAAAAGATTCATACGTTCGAGTTCAGTGAAGTTCAAACAAAAAAGGCCACCTTACGGTAGCCATTTTTATTTGGTGGAGCCTAGGAGGATCGAACTCCTGACCTCTTCGCTGCCAGCGAAGCGCTCTCCCAGCTGAGCTAAGGCCCCATCAGAGCAAGCAGGATATTAATCAAACCGAACAGCCCTTGCAACTGCTAATCTCTCAAGAGTGCGAGAGAGATAATAATTTTCATTCTGAAATAAATTCACAATATGAAATATTCACTATTTGAAAAACTTACTGCATCATGAAAAATACACTAACTAGATGACAATATTATTGAGAAGCCCAAAATGAGTGATAATTCCGGATCTAAAATACAGGTAATCGATCGTGCTGTTCAAATCTTAGAAGCACTGGCTCGCTACTCAAAACCGGTTAAATTAAAGATCCTTAGCGCCGAAACGGGACTTCACCCATCGACTGTTCACCGTATTTTGCACTCTCTTAGCGACAACAAATTCGTTGAAGCCAGTGGTAATGGTGAATATCGCCTTGGCCAAAAACTGATCCAGCTGACTAGCGGCTTGCACTCAGAAGTCGATATTAGAGCCGTTGCCCTACCCCACATGGAAGCACTGCGTGATCGTACCGGCGAAACGGTGAACCTGACATTGCGCGAAGGCGATGTCGTTATCTATTTTGAGAAAGCGACACCTAATCGTATGATGCACGTTAACCAACTGATCGGCAGCCGTGCACCACTGCATGTCACAGCAGTCGGAAAGCTGATGCTAGGCTTGGGAGGCGACTCCAGTATCGATGGTTATGCAAAACGAACTAACCTACCTGCATACACTCGCAACACACTTAGCGACATAGACGCCCTTAAAAGAGTTTGTCACGAATCGGTTGAACGAGGCTATTCACTGGACGATGAAGAGGCCGAAATTGGTGTGGGCTGTATTGGCGTGCTGATTTACGATCGCAACGGTAAGGTGGCTGCAGGACTTTCTGTATCAGCGCCTATCGAACGACGCAAAGAGGAGTGGATCGCTGACCTAAAGGCAACGGGAGAGCGAATTTCTGAGCAGTTGGGGTTTAGATCTTAGTTGAGCACCAGACAGGCATTTAAACCTGTCTGGTTTTCTCATTAAACGATCGAGCGAAACTCTTTCTCCCAAGCCTTCGTCTGCTTCTTGGACGGGCCACCGACGATGTCCAACGCATGACGCAAGCGAGCACGGCTCATATCCGGACCCAGAATCGACATTGAATCTACGACAGAGACAGACTGTGACGTACCTGCAATCGCGACAAACAGCGGGAATAGGAAGTCACGGATCTTGAACTCCATCGCATCACTCAAGCCTTTTAGGCTATTAAAGAGTGAGTCACGATCCCATTCGCGCTGCTGATCAAGATGCCATACTGCAAATTGCAGAATACGACGAACATCTTCCTCTTGAAGCGACTTATGAGCAAAGCTCTCTAAGGTGATTGGCATCATGCCCGACAGGAAGAAACTCGCTAAAGGTGCCACATCAGAGAACTTCTCAACACGTGGTTGGATCAGTGGAATAATCTGCATCAGATACTCTGGATTAAGTGCCCACTTCTGGAACTCAGCGGCAAATGCAGCAGGATCCAACTCTTCACGAATCCATAGGCCGTTCAACCAACTCAGCTTCTCCTGATCGAAAACAGGACCACCGAGTGATACACGCTGGATATCGAAGTTTTCGAACATCTGATCACGAGTGAACTTCTCAGACTCGTCTGGCATCGACCAACCCATACGGCCAAGGTAGTTCAACAATGCTTCTGGTAGGTAACCCATGCGTTTGTAGAACAGGATCGAAGTTGGGTTCTTGCGCTTGGAGAGCTTTGACTTATCAGGGTTACGCAACAACGGCATGTGGCAAAGCTGAGGCATATCCCAGCCAAAGTACTGGTATAGCAACTTGTGCTTAGGCGCCGAGTTAATCCACTCCTCACCACGAATCACGTGCGTGATCTCCATTAAGTGATCATCAACTACGTTCGCTAAATGATAGGTTGGCATGCCATCAGATTTCAGAAGAATCTGCGCGTCTACTAAAGCCCAGTCAAGCTCAATGGTACCGCGAAGCATGTCATCAACTTCACACACACCGTCAACAGGCACCTTCATACGAACAACGAATGGCGCACCCGCAGCCTGACGTTTCTCAACCTCATCAGCAGGTAGAGCCAAATCACACTCTTTAAGCGCACGATTTATGCCCTGCTCTTTTAGAGATGCACGTAGCTGATCAAGCTCCTCTCCGGTACGGTAACAGATGAAGGCATTACCCTCTTCAACAAGACGCATCGCAAAGTCTTTGTAGGCATCTTTTCGCTCAGACTGACGGTAAGGACCGTGCGGACCACCCACATCTGGACCCTCATCCCATTCCAAACCTAACCAGCGCATAGAGTCGAGGATTGCCTGCTCAGACTCAGGCGTTGAACGAGTCTGATCGGTATCTTCGATTCGCAGAATAAATTGGCCGCCATGCTGGCGAGCAAAGGCAAGGTTAAACAGTGCGATGTAGGCAGTACCTACGTGTGGATCGCCTGTTGGAGATGGAGCAACACGTGTACGAACGGTCATAAACTTAATAGATCCGAAAATTAATAATGGCGTGAATTATAAAGAACTGTTGTCTGATCTTAAACCGACATTTCAGCTCTTCGCGGCCTCTTCAAACTGCGCGATGGCTGCTTCCGTCATCTCATCACTCAATAGATCATTCAGCAAGGCACCCGGAATCGTAAAGCAACGATGACCGAGCGTGACCAAATGCTCGAACTGATCGATCGAGCGCAGGCTTGCGACTAGGATCTTTGTGTTCTGACAGGCAGCGCGCAAGCCTGTAAAAATAGCGTCCACATCACGATTGGATTCCGCCAATCGGGCGTAATAGGGAGCAGCATAGGCAGCGCCTAGGCGCTCTGCTGCAGCTCCTAAATGGACTGAGTAGACACCCGTAATGGTCGTACGCTCAGGCACGGCCAATTGGGTTGCCAGAACAAAGCCTCTTTCATTGGCTGGGATTTTAACGAGGGTGTTATCACTGATCGATAGAATCTGTTCTGCCATCGCTTCCCAATCGTCACCGAAAACCTGAAGTTGCAGGTGATCAAAGCCTAGATCCATCGCTTGATCAAGCAGCGCTTTATAAGTGTCGATTGAGCAGTGCAGACCGGCTCTTTGAATCAGAAGTGGATTGGTCGTGACGGCCGAGAATAGACCCGTTGGTGATACTCTCTTCCAATCTTTTACGTCAGCACTATCAAGCAACCATTCCATGAGGTTAAAATCCACTTATAAAACTAAAGTTTGACATTATAGAGCGTTATAACGCTCTACTTAAGGAGTTTTGATGTTTTTGTGTTGCGGCGATGCCTTGTATGACGTTTTCCCTGGCGATTCTGCCTCTACTGGTCAGGTGACATTAAATGCGACGGTGGGTGGATCCCCCCTGAATGTCGCTATCGGCCTAGCACGCATGGGCAACCCTACCGGTTATTTAACCGCAAACTCCAACGATCCATTGGGTCAAAAATTGGCGGGGCACCTTGCTGCTAACGGCGTAGAGACTAAGTTCTTAGCCAGTAGCGATCTCAACACGTCACTGGCGATGATCGCTCTCAACGAAAATGGCCACCCTGCCTACTCTTTTTACATCGATGGTTGTGCAGATGTCTCTTTAACTCAAGAACAGTGCCCAGATCCCTCTCAGTTTACAGCCATCTCGTTAGGCTCCTACAGCACGGTTGTTGAACCGGGTGCAAGCACACTGGAGTGGTTTGCCAGTGAGGCACGAAACGCGGGTGCGTTGATTGCCTATGACCCCAATGTACGCCCAAGCATTCAACCAGACCCCGCTGTATGGCAGGCCAAGGTTGATCGTTTAGGCAAAATCGCTCACGTAATGAAGATGTCCGATGAGGATATCGAGTTCCTGTTACCTGGCAGTTCAATCGAAGATTACGCCAAAGCTTGTTTAGCACTTGGCCCACGCTGGGTGTTTGTTACTCAGGGTGGTGACGGAGCGCATGCTTTTGGAGCCAAAGGAGAGTACTTCCACTCACCGGCACCAAAGATTACCGTTAAAGATACCGTTGGGGCAGGTGATACCTTCCAGGCTGGATTAATTCACGAAATATTCCAACAAGGTGGCCCTGATAATCTGGATAACCTTGATGCGGCAAAACTGATAAAATTTGCAGCCCATGCTGCGGCAGTAACCTGTGAGCGAAATGGTGGTGATTTGCCAATGCTTGCCGATATTTCAGCGCGTTTTGGTGATTTGAGTTAACCGATGTTGGAGCGGTCTTGAAAAGGCCGCGATTCTTGCAAGTCTGATCGCCTCATCTTCGATAAGGCTCCAACAGATACAGTGTAATTAGAGAGTAGGGTCAGACCGAAGGTCAGACCTTGGTGTGTTTAATGACTACAACAAGCTTCTCCCGCAAATTTTCAGTCGCTCCCATGATGGATTGGACGACGCGTGATTGTCGTTTCTTTCATCGCCTGATGTCTCGCCATACTTTGCTGTATACCGAAATGGTGACGACGGGTGCACTGATTCATAACGACCCTGCTCGCTGGTTGGACTATAACGCCGAGGAACACCCGCTTGCTCTGCAGCTTGGAGGTAGTAATCCTGAGGATCTCGCTAAGTGCACAAAGTTTGCCGAAGAGTGGGGTTACGATGAGGTGAACCTTAATGTGGGCTGCCCGTCGGATCGTGTCCAGAACAATATGATCGGTGCCTGCTTAATGGCACACCCTCAATTAGTTAAAGAGTGTTTGGGCGAGATGCAGGCAGCGGTATCAATCCCAGTGACCGTTAAACACCGTTTAGGCATAGATGATCTCGACAGCTACGAGCTGCTAGAGCAGTTTGTTGAGACGGTTGCTGAAAGCGGTATCAACAGCTTCACCATCCACGCTCGTAAAGCCATTCTGGATGGCTTAAGCCCTAAACAGAACCGCGAAGTACCACCGCTTATCTACGACAATGTCTATAAGATCAAACAGCGGTTTCCAGAGTTAGAGGTTGTGATCAACGGTGGCATCAAAACACTGGATGAGTGCGAAGAGCACCTGCAGCATGTAGATGGTGTGATGATTGGGCGTGAAGCTTACCAAAACCCCTACCCGCTTCTTAGCCAAGTAGACTCAAGACTCTTTGGTGAAACTGGCACACCGCTTGCTAGAACCGAAGTGGCAGAGCAGTTCATCCCTTACATTGAACGGGCCATGGCCAATGGCCATTCGCTCTATGGTGTGGTGAAACATTTGCTAGGACTATTTCATGGCGAGCGCGGTGGTAAGCAGTTTAGACGCCATCTCAGTGAAAACGGACATAAACGCGAAGCGGGTGTTGAAACCTTCCGCGAAGCTCTTAAATTTGTAACAGAGTAACGATACTCTAAGTCGATCAGCTACAAGGACGAGATAGATGAATCAACTAGACCAACTTAAATCCATGACCACCGTCGTTGCCGACACTGGTGACATTGATGCTATTCGACAGTTCACGCCACAGGATGCGACCACCAACCCCTCACTGCTTCTAAAAGCGAGTGAAGATCCTAAGTACGCTCACCTGCTAGAACAGTCGATCAACTGGGCTAAAGTACAGGGCGGAAGTGACAGTGAGCAGCTGGCTAACATGACCGACCACCTCGCAGTTTTGATTGGTAGTGAGATCACTAAAATTGTACCGGGCTACATCTCTACCGAGGTTGATGCACGCTTCTCTTTCGATACTCAAGCGACACTTAAAAAGGCCTACCGTCTGATTGAGCTTTATGAAGCGCAGGGCATTAGCAAAGACCGTGTGCTAATTAAGATTGCTTCAACTTGGGAAGGCATCCAAGCCGCTCGTGAACTCGAGAAGAACGGCATCCGTTGTAACCTGACGCTGTTATTCGGATTTGCTCAGGCACAGGCTTGTGCCGATGCTGGTGCTTACCTGATTTCACCTTTTGTCGGTCGTATTTTGGACTGGTACAAAAAGCAGACTCCTGACGCTGATTTCACTGGTGATAATGACCCTGGCGTGCAGTCAGTGACGCGTATCTACAACTACTACAAAGCGAATGGCTACGACACCGTTGTCATGGGCGCCAGCTTCCGTAATACCGGCGAGATCATCTCTTTAGCGGGTTGTGATCGTCTCACCATTGGTCCAAGCCTACTTGAAGAGCTAGCTGCTGCGACAGGTTCTATCGAACAGCGTCTCGTTGCAGCGAATGCTAGCAGCCAGGATGCCAAAGTGGGCCCAACCGAATCAGCGTTCCGTTGGGGCATGAACGAAGACGCTATGGCGACTGAAAAGCTGTCAGAGGGTATTCGTAACTTCGCGATCGATCAGGTTAAGTTAGAGAAGCTGTTGGCTTCAAAAGCCTAAGGGTTGGAGCAGTCTTGCAAAGGCCGCGATTTCTGTAAGATCTAATCGCTTCATCTTCGATAAAGCTCCAACAACTCCCCAATGTTGGAGCGGTCTTTGTAAGGCCGCGATTACCTTTAGTCCTAATCGCCTCATCTTCGATAAGGCTCCAACAGCTCTCCAATGTTGGAGCGGTCTTTCAAAGGCCGCGATGATATTTTAGGCTACTCTGAAATTGGCTTCATCAACCTCTCTGAGCGCCAAACTCTGACGACTGTAATCCAATTTTCTGTGATTCGATAAACGACTCGATATGGAGGACGGATGAGCTCCCTCAGTGTATCGACTTGGAACTCAGGAACAACTCGCCCCATTTTAGGGTTTTCTAACACCAACTCCATTGCGTGAATAAGATCACCCACTATCTCTTCGCCTCTCACCTCTAAACCTTCAGATTTGAAGTGTTCCAATATCTCTTTTAGATCCGTTCGAGCTGAGTGAGTGAATTTGATCTGCACGATTTAGATCCCGAGATCCGCTTTAAGCTCATCGAGGGTTAGAGTTTTCTCCTGCTTTTCTTCCAACAAACCTTTAGCGACGGCTTTAACAAACTCTAACTGATCACTCTGCTCTTCAAACTCAGCTAAGCTTTGAATAACAGCAACACCACGACCGCGACTGGTTAACAGAACAGGACGTTTGGCTGTTTGTGTATGTGTGACCACTTTTCCTGGATTAACCTTTAAATCCTTCAGCGGGACGATATCTTCTGAGAAACGCATTAAGAAACCTTTTAGCTGGACCTGTTAATAGAACCTTTATACTAGACATTAGTTTTTGATTCTGCAATTCGTTAGAGGAAGCTCGCTAAAGCTGGGATCACTCTAGATCTAATCGCTGCATCTGCGATAAAACTAAAACCACCTGTTGGAGCGGTCTTATAAAGGCCGCGATTTATTTTATTAGATTTTCTATCGCCTCATCTTCGATAAGGCTCCAACGTAGTCGTAGATAGACTCAAAAGTTGGGGGCGATTAAACTGAGTGCATGAAATTAAATGCAGATTTAGGCGAACGCGTTAACGGTAAACTGCTTGGCATGGATGCTGAGCTTATGCCGCTGCTTGATCAGGCTAATATCGCTTGCGGCGTGCATGCTGGCGATCTGAAGACCATGCGCGACACCCTGCGACTCGCAAAAGAGTACGGCGTCGAAGTAGGCGCACACCCCTCCTACCCTGACTCTGAAAACTTTGGTCGCACCTCTATGACTCTGCCTAGGGAAGAGTTGATTGAGGTGATCACCCATCAGGTCGATACCCTCAGTCAGATAGCTGAAGAGGAGCAATACCCGATTCACTACGTGAAGCCACACGGTGCACTTTATAACGATATGATGGCTGATAGTGAGCTGTTTGATACTGTTTTGGATGCTATCAAGCGCTGCTCAAAACCACTCAAACTGATGCTATTAGCCAACGACAAACACACTGAGTTTTCGGCTTTGGCCGATCGTAAAAAGGTTGAACTGATCTTTGAAGCCTTTGCCGATCGCGCTTACACTGACCAAGGTCAGTTGGTCTCCAGAGGCCAAGCCCATGCGGTCCATGCGGCGTCTGATGCAATTAATCAAGTGCTTCGATTAGTTGAGGAAGGGGTTATCCTGTCTGAAAACAGCCACCCTTTAATATTCCCTGTCGAATCAATCTGCGTGCATGGTGATAATCCAGAGGCGCTTAAGGTTGTGCAACAGATTCGAGCGCTAATCTAATGGCACAGTGGCGATTTGAGACCGCCTCAGAGTGCGCCATCATGATCTACTTTGATGGTGAGCTGAGTGTTTCATTAAATGAGTCTGTTGGGCAGCTCAACTCACTACTTATAGAGCGACTAGCGCCTATTCTTATCGATTTGGTTCCATCCTATAGCTCTATTTTGCTGAGCTATGATGTCTGTAAAATAAGTGAGTCCGAGCTCAAACAGGCTCTAATCCTTCTGCAACAGGAGCCTTTAGAAGCCGGTCAATCGATTAACCCATCATTGGTCCACCTGCCGGTCTGGTACTCTGAAGAGGTCGGTCAGGATCTAGAGCGTGTGGCACAACAGTCCCGCCTGGAAGTTGATCAGGTGATTAAGATCCACAGCGGTACTGACTACCGAGCCTTTGCACTGGGGTTTGCTCCTGGGTTTGCTTATCTAGGCGAAGTAGACCAACGCATCGCAACTCCAAGACTGGAAACGCCAAGAGTCTCTGTACCTGCTGGGTCTGTTGCCATCGCCGATCAACAGACGGCTGTCTACCCTGCTGCGTCACCGGGTGGCTGGAATATTATTGGTCAATGTCCGGTTGAGCTGTTTAATCCAACTCAAGCACCCTACTCTCTGATTCAGCCTGCCGATCGGGTTCGATTTGTCTCCGTCAATCAGGATACATTTGAGCGGATCAAACAGTGCCCAGAACACTGGTCTCTGTCGGAGGGCAGTTATGTCTAGCTGGACGATCACTAAGGTACTTGGTCAGGTTGCGATTCAAGATAACGGACGAACCGGATTTGCTCATTTAGGGATAACCGAATCAGGCGCGGCCGATAAGTGGGCGATGCGCTGCGCCAATGCACTGGTGGGTAATGCGGAATCTGAACCAGTTTTAGAGATCACGCTAGGTGGTTTTGCGTTTACCAGTGGTTGTGACGTCAGTCTGGCCGTCACCGGTGCAAAAGCGCCTCTGCTTCTTAACGACACTCCAATAGACCAGTATCAGACCATTAAACTGCACAAAGGTGATCGGTTTGAAATCAAACCCGCTTCAGAAGGGGCTCGTCTCTATTTAGCGGCATCGGGTGGGTTTGATACAGAGAGACTGTTTGGCAGTGCCTCGACCTGCACCCGAGAAGGCTTAGGCAGTGAATTATCGGTTGGTGATGAACTTCCACTTTCAAAACCCAGCATCACTGATTCGGTGGCTCTCTCAGTTGATCAAATTCCACAGTTTAAACGCTCGATTCGATTGGGCTTAGTGAAAGGGTTACAGAGCCACCTTTATGACTGGCAGGCTTTTGATCGTTTTTTCCAAACGCGTTTTGAAGTCTCTCCACTGGCAGATCGAATGGGTTACCGATTGATAGCCGATAACCCTATCAAGCCACCTGTAGGGGGTATTCGATCTGAGGGTATCAATCTAGGCGCCGTTCAAATCCCCGCCGATGGCCACCCCATCATTATGCTCAATGATCACCAAACGATCGGGGGATATATGAAGATCGGCTCGATCTGCCGAGCCGATCTAGCACTTCTAGCCCAAGCCACACCTGGGACCGAGGTTTTCTTCTACCCGATCTCTGTCGAGCATGCACAGCATCGCCTTAGACATCAGCTAAAACGCGTTCCTAAACTGGTTTAATTGTTGGAGCCTTATCGTAGATGAGGCAATTGCACTTAAACCGAAAACTTCGCGGCCTATTCTAGACCGCTCCAACAAGAAAACGGCTCGAGCTGTTGGAGCCTTATCGCAGATGAGGCGATTGGACTTAAACCTAGTGCTTCGCGGCCTTTGCAAGACCGCTCCAACGAGAAAGGCTAAGTGCTCCAACGAGGCGATTCATATTCAAACCCACTTAGCATCCCAGTGACTATATTCTCGAACCGTTTTCACCAACCCTGCTCTGACAGGGTTGTAGATTATATATCTAGCAATATCTTCGATAATTTCTTCACTGCGAATGGCATGATCATAGAAACCTTGCTGCCAAATATTTCCGTGGCTGAAACGAAGATAATGCTTGCGTGATACGGATGTTTTAACTGATTGCATCAGTTTTCCCAAATCAATAGCGTCATGCCCCATCTGTAGTAACCAATGTATGTGATCTGGCATCACGACGTAGGCTAACGTGGATATTGGTTGGCTATTGATAGCATAGACCGCTGATCGGGCTAACCGAAAATCGTTAAACACTGGACGTCGGTCTTTTGTTGTCGCGATTAGATGGTAGATCTGATTAGGGATTGAGGTTCGCCCTTTGCGAAGGGCTTTGGTACCCGGTTTCATACATTCATCCTTGACTGCTATGAAACGTTTAGCTTAGATGAAATTTCTGGGTTTGCTTGATTATTTTTATCGCGGCCTATTCTAGACCGCTCCAACTAGGGAACGGGAGGAAACGTTGGAGCCTTATCGTAGATGAGGCGATAGGGACTTTAACCGAGAACTTCGCGGCCTATTCTAGACCGCTCCAACTTGGGAACGGGAGGAAACGTTGGAGCCTTATCGTAGATGAGGCGATTGGAACTTTAACCGAGAACTTCGCGGCCTATTCTAGACCGCTCCAACTAGGGAACGGATCGAACTGTTGGAGCCTTATCGTAGATGAGGCGATGGGACTTAAATCGAGAGCTTCGCGGCCTTTGCAAGACTGCTATAACTGGGGAGCGGGTTTAACTGTTGGAGCCTTATCGCAGATGAGGCGATTGAGCTTGAATCTGGATTTTTCGCGGCCTTTGTAAGACCGCTCCTACGGTGGAGCAGGCGTTATTTTTGGCACTCTAGGACTTCGACTAGGCCTTTGAATTCGTCTCGGTTTTTGTCGTTTAGGTCGATGAGAATGCGGTGGGCTTCGATGATTTTAGCGCGCACGGCTTCGTCGGACTCTTGAACGAATGGCACTTCGGTTAGATCTTTCTTACTGGTGGGCAGCTCTTCTAGAAGCAGGAAGATGTGATCGAATCCCATGGCGTATAGGATTTTGGTGATGTCTGGGTTGGTTGATACGATGGTTGGACGGGGCATATCACATTTGGCGCTTTTAACGGCCAGCTTTGCGATCAGTCCAAGAGAGGTGCTGTCGATATTGGTGGTCTCGGTCAGATCGATCAATGTATGAGTGACATCATCTCGACTGAGCATTGAGCGCAGGTGTTGATCTATTGTTGAGCAGAGCGTCAGACGCACATCACCAATAAATTTAACCACATAGTGGCCATCTTGAAAGGCGAACAACAAGCCGCCATCTGTCGTTAACATCGACGTGAAACCATCATTATTGCAACATCATCAGGCAACTCCGCCTCTTCATCTACGACCCGTTTTAACAAAGTCTCTGGAGAGGGCTGTTCAGCCTGACACAACCGGAGCAGATTCTGCTCTTTCTCTTCGAGTTTGTCACCCTTTATGATCTCTAAAATACCGTCCGAAAAGAGGTAGATTGAGAAGTCAGAAGCCAATTCGCAGCTGTGCTCTTCATAGAGCGGCTCTTCAAACAGCCCCACTGGCATTCCCCGCCCTTCTAAGTAGTGCGCTTTATCGCCCTGCACTAACACCATAGAGGGGTGATGCCCACCTATACTATAGGTCAGTTTTGCGGCTTTGGTATCAACCACACCAATCAACATCGTCATGTGCTTACCAAAACTGGTCAGTAGAATCTCTTTATTGAAGTGCTCTAACAGCTGTTGTGGATTCTCCAACCGATCACTTTCGCCTTTAAAGTAGGCTCGTTGTAGGCGATTGGTCATGTTTTTCAGTAGTACTGTCACCAGTGCGGACGAGGCTCCGTGTCCTGACACATCAGCCAAATAGAATAGATACTGATCGTTTTTCAGCGGAATCAGATCGATAAAGTCACCGCTCAACAGAAGTGAGGGTCGCAACAGATATTCGCAGCTAAGCGATTCATCAAGCGATTGATGAGTAGGCGGCAGCAGTCGCTGCTGAATTTGCGCAGCCGCATCCTGATCGGCTTTTAGCTCTTCTAAACTCTGGCTCAGTGAATCTCTTAAGTAGCGCGCCGATTCAATCGCGATGGCACGGTCTAGTTGGCGATCTAATGAGCGCACCAGACTTAACGGGTCATTGCGCACTTCATCAAGACTGAACACACCATCGGCCCCATTACGAAGGGCTCGCACGAGCGTGTTTTGTTCAAGCTGAGAGATAAATGCGATGGTCGGTTTTGGACTGACTCGTTGCGCTAATTCACTGAGTTGCTGAGTTTCAGGAAAGGAGTGGAAATCGAAAAAGAGAAGCGAGGTAGAGTGGTGTTCTAGATAATCTTCGACGGCATCGAGTGTCGCGCAGGTGGCCAATCTAAGACCATCCACCTGGCTCAATTCACAAAGATCAAAAATAGCATCTATGGTCTCGGTATCCGAGGAGTAGATTAAAATTCGAGTCTCTTGTGAATCCATCGCAGGTTTCGTCAAACAAGTAGCAACATATTAAGTACCGAGACTACTCCTGCGAAGGTGTGAAGTAAACTGCTGTTAGAAGTCGTCTGCGTTGTATTCTACACGACCATCATTGACTTCGAATTCACGCTTCTGCAGGTAGGCATCTCGAATGAACGTGTAACGATCACCCGTAACAACCCCTTCACGATCAAGCAACGACGCACGCTTATCAACCACTTTCAGCGCTTTTAAGCCGTAGCGTAGCTCATCAGACTCAACCTGGTTCAGTGGGTCTAGGTACATATCGGGAATAATACCTACCCCATCACGAACAGTGGAAGGTCCAAACAGAGGCAGAACAAGGTAAGGGCCTGATTCAACACCCCATGCACCTAAGGTTTGTCCAAAGTCTTCATCGTTTTTAGGAATATCCATGGCTGATGCCACATCAAACAGACCACCAATACCGATGGTGGTGTTGATGAGAACGCGCGATAGATCCTGGGTTGCTTCAACGGGTTTAAGCTGAAGAACGTTATTAAAGAAGGTGACCACATCACGCAGATTATCAAAGAAGTTACTGACGCCCTGCTCGGCCACATCTGGCATGATAAAACGGTAACCTTGAGCAACCGGCTTAAGAATGGCGCGATCTAGGGATTCATTAAAGTTGAAGACACCACGGTTAAAGCCTTCCCAAGGGTCATTTAACTCCGAATCTTGAGCCACTGCTGTGACCGAATTGAGTGACAGACTCAGTACAAAAAGAGCCAACAACTTATTTAAAACGTTCATTAAAAACTACCTAATTATCCGTTAGCGCCTAACCAATGATTTATGAAGTATAGGCCAAGAATTCTTTAATGGATCTATTATCCAGAAACTTCTGTGAACCTCTGCTTAAGACGCTTCTCAGAAATTTTAAATTCTGTGCCAAGCTCTTGAGCAAACAGTGAGACTCGGTACTCTTCGATCCACCACTTAAAGTCGATCAACTCGCTACCCACTTCGCCAGTATCACGCGCTTTGGCAACGGCTGCTTCATACTGTTGTTGCCATTTAACCAGCTCATCCGACCACAAAACCTGCTGGCGTAGGGTTCTTTGGTACTTATCTAATCGCACTTCAATCGCTTTGAGGTAGCGCGGTAGATGTGCCAGCCACTGCGGTGGCGTCTCGGTGAGGTAGGTTTTATCAATCAATCGATCAAGTTGCGCACGAATGTCATTCAGTACCGGTACCGTCTCTAATGAGACCTTACCGTTCAACGTCTTCGATATGCGATGCACGCGTTGATGAAGTTCTATGACAAAGGCTGCAATAGTTTTGGCCTGTTCATGCAGATCGGCTCTCACCCGATCTCGCGTCTGGCTAAACTCCGACTCACTGGTAGGAAGATTGTCCTGATCGATCAGGCTCAGTGCCGCGGCCATAATGATCTGCTCTTGCAGGAAGCGTTCATTATATTTTTTACCCGCCTGCAGAATCGCTTGCGCCAAATTAGGCAGGCTTTTACGAATATCTTTAACCTGAGTTTGCAGAGATATCAGCACCAAACGTGCCACACCTCGATGTGACTGGCGTTGTGCATCCAAGGGCTGGCTCAATAAGGTCAGCTCGACATTCTCACCCTTATCGATCAGTGCAGGGTAGGCTTCCACTTCGATACCGCCAGCATGTTTAACGGTTTTCTGTTTATCGAGTTTGCCAAAACTCCACTCCGTTAACTCTGTCTCACCCCAACTCTGTTTAGGTGCTTGCTGAATCGCTGTCTGTGCCGCATCACCGAGCTTACGTTGTAGCTCGGACCAATCACGCCCCTGCCCTAATAGGTTACCCTGCTCATCGATTACGCGAATATTGGCTTGATGAATCGGCTCAAGCTGCACACTTTTCAGCTGATCCACCTGAACACGGTGCCCAGTCAGACGCAGCAGTTGCAGTGACACCGCCTCAAACAGATCGCCATCACCAAATGCCAGCTTCTCCATTAACTCGGTGACGTAGTTAGGGATCGGCACAAACTGTTTACGCTCAGCCTTAGGCAGGCCACGTAGCAACGCCTCAAGCTTGGCGGCCAACATACCCGGTACCAGCCAGGCTAGACGTTCGGTACTGAGTCTGGGCAGCAGTGGCAGAGGGCAATCAATACTCAAGCCATCATCGACCGCACCTAACTCAAATTTGTAGCTCAGTTTTAAAGGCGCACCCTCGATCAACAATACTTCTGGGTACTGTTCATCTCGAACATGATCTGCCGAGCGTTGCAGCACATCCTGCTCGGTCAAAAAGAGCAGCTTAGGGGAGGCCTGTTCTGCTTTTTTGCGCCAAGATTCAAACCCAGCTCCGTTGACGATATCTGATCCCGCGTGTTGATCCAGACGCTCTAAGTAGAACTGAAACAGTGTCTCTTCATCGACCAACAGATCGCGTCGGCGCGACTTATCCTCAAGCGCGGCAACGGACTCTAAAAGATCTCGATTGTGTTGGAAAAACGGCGCCTTAGTCTGATATTCACCCTCGACCAGTGCACTTCGAATGAAAATTTCATGGGAGACTTCGCGATCGATCGGACCATAGTGCACCTTACGTTTAGGCACAATAACTAGGCCGTAAAGTCTGACCTGCTCACTGGCCACTACCTGAGCACGTTTTTTCTCCCAATGCGGCTCTAAGTAGCTACGTTTGATGAGGTGCTTAGCCAAGGGCTCAACCCACTCTGGGTTAATCTCGGCAAGGGTATGAGCAAACAGCTGACTGGTCTCAATCATCTCTGCAGCGACCACCCACTTCGGTGCCTGCTTAAATACGCCTGAGCCAGGGAATATTTTAAAGCGGCGGTTACGCGCACCAAGATACTCACCACGCTCCTGCTTGAAACCGAGGTGTCCCAAGAAACCCGAGATAATTGCTCGATGAACCTGATCGTAACTGGCCGGTTCACTGTTCTCTTTCAGATCAAGCGACTTGATGCTCAGATGCAGCTGTCGATGCAGATCTCGCCACTCTCGCATTCTTAGGTAGCTAAGGTAGTGTTTAGTACACCACTTGCGCAGTTGATTCTGGCTCAGCTCAAGGCGTTGCTCCTCAAAGGCATTCCACAAATTAATCAGAGTGATGAAATCGGACTTCTCGTCATGGAACAACTTGTGTTTTTCATCGGCTGCTTGGCGCTTATTCTGCGGACGCTCGCGAGGGTCTTGGACACTCAGTGCACTGGTAACGATCAATATCTCACGCAGTGAGTGCTGACGACCCGCTTCAACAATAATACGTGCAATCCTTGGGTCGACAGGCAAGCGCGCCAGCTGTTTACCCAAATTGGTGATTGAACGCTTTGCATCGACCGCTTGCAGTTCTTCAAGCAGTTTATAACCATCATTGATGAAGCGTTTATCGGGTGGATCGATAAAGGGAAAACGATCAATATCACCCAATCGAAGTTGCAGCATCTGCAGAATAACGGAGGCGAGATTGGTTCTACGAATTTCCGCATCGGTGAACTCAGGACGAGAGAGAAAATCCTCTTCCGAGTAGAGTCGAATGCAGGTGCCGGGAGCTACTCGCCCACAGCGACCTGCACGCTGGTTGGCGCTCGCTTGTGACACTGGCTCAATCGGTAAGCGCTGTACCTTAGATCGATAACTGTAGCGCGACATGCGAACCAGACCGGGGTCAATGACATAACGAATCCCCGGCACTGTCACGGAGGTCTCTGCCACGTTGGTGGCTAAGACGATACGACGCCCTGCTGAGCGACCCGAGGTAAAGACCTTGTTCTGTTCCGCTAACGACAGCCTTGCATAGAGCGGCATAATCTCGACATCTCTGAGATCAGCCCTGCGCAATTTCTCTGCACTCTCTCGAATCTCTCGTTCACCCGGTAAAAAGATCAGAATGTCGCCAGGCATACCACTCGGTTTAGCTCTGTCGATGGCAATGAGTTCATCGACAGCGTTGAGAATGCCCTGCTGAATATCACCACTCGCCTCATCATCCTCATCCGTGGATTCGTTCAATGGGCGGTAGAGTGTCTCTACCGGGAAGGTTCTTCCGGAGACCTCTATCACAGGTGCATCACCAAAGTGTTTCGAGAAACGCTGCACATCGATGGTTGCAGAGGTAATGATCAACTTAAGATCGGGGCGTTTAGGCAAAATTCGTTTGAAGTAGCCCAATAAGAAGTCGATATTGAGGCTGCGCTCATGCGCCTCATCGATGATGATGACTTCGTATTTGTTCAGGTATCGATCGTGCTGAGTTTCGGCCAGAAGGATACCGTCCGTCATCAGTTTAATCTGAGTCTCTTCGCCAATCTGATCGTGGAATCGAACTTGATAACCGACTCTAGAGCCCAGTTCAGTTTTCAACTCTTCAGCAATGCGACTGGCAACCGTGCGCGCGGCTAATCGTCGTGGCTGTGTATGTCCAATCAACCCTTTACAGCCTAACCCCAACTCTAGGCAGAGTTTTGGCAACTGGGTCGTTTTACCGGACCCGGTTTCACCTGCGACCACCACCACTTGGTTATGCTGGATTGCATCGAGTATCTCTTGGCGTGCACCCGTCACCGGCAGGTCTGGGTAGTCGATCGGTAGCAGAGCTTTTTCGGTCTTCTGCGCCACTATCGCTTCCGATCGCTCTATGCGTTCAACCGCCTTTTGCAGTGCCGTTTCATCGATTTCTGCTGCCTCGGAGAGTCGTTCCAATGCACGACGAATAGGGTATTGGTCGCGTATTTGGCAACGCTCGAGGCGGTCAATAAACGGTTTTAATGTCGGATGCACAATGGGACTCATAATTTTTGATAGCCGCGAATTTTACCCAACTGGTAAAAAGGCTGCCAGAGAAGCGATTAAATAGTTGGTTTGGCCCAAGGGTTAGGGTTAATCAACCAGTCCCGATCGTAATACTCGACCGACAGAGCTATGGGGCAGAGCCCGTCTCAGCTCAATAAGATGTGGGACTTTATAGGCCGTTAAACGTTGACGACAGTAGTTACGGATCATTTTCTGCGTCAAACGACGGTTGTTGGTCACTACGAATAGACGGAGCTTGATTTCGCCATCCTCCTGATAACTGCCGAAGGCACAATCGGTGATGTCAGGGTGCTGGGAGATGAGCGCTTCGACTTCAGAGGGGTAAATCTTAAAGTTTCCAACCAGTGAGATGACATCAGACTGGCGCTCAATCATATGCAGTGAACCATCTGGGTCCACACGTCCTATATCACCTGTCCTAAACCAACCTTGCTCAAACTGGGTGTCAACTTGACCGGCATACCCCAACATCACTTGGGGGCCTCTAATGCAGATCTCTCCTGCACTGCCTTGAGGCAGTTCACTGCCAGACTCATCTTGAATACGTACCTCAGTCTCTTGCAGCGGTCGACCGACTGCGCCGGTCACGAACCTGCCACTCGAGTCCAGCGTCACAACGGGTGAACACTCGGTTAGGCCATAGCCCTGCGAGATAACGCAGTGAGTGATCGCTTGCCATTGATCACCAATGGCTTGATTGAGTGGTGCACCACCTGACAGAGTGCATTTGAGCATTGAGAAGTCGAGTTGAGGAAAGAGCGGATGCTGTACTAAGCCCATAAAGAGTGGAGCCACACCGGCAAACAGGGTCGGGCGAAAACGATCAAACAGCTCTGCAATGTGATTGATCTCTTTGACATCCGATGCCATCTCAACCACCCCACCCTGACACCAGGTCATTAAACAGATCATTGAGGGGTAGCTATGATAGATCGGCAAGGGCATCAGTAATCTTTGCGGGCCAGAGATACCGATATCTACAAGCCGATGATTTAACTGCCCAACATTACTGAGCAGGTTTCTGTGACTCAATTGCACCGCTTTTGCCTGCCCCGTGGTAGCGCTGGTCAGCTGTATCATTGCCACCTCATCCACCTCTGATCGTGCACTGAGCATCAAGGAGTCTGAGTGATAGACAATCGCTTCACGAAATTGAAAATCCGCCAAATTGGGTGAGCGTTTGCATATATGGCGCCAAAGTCGCTTAAGTGGAAACAGAAACCAATTTGAAAAGTCTTCAGGGGAGCAGCTTACAGTGGTTAGGCCATGGCCTCGACGGACTGCTAATTCGGCTAAGTTAGAGTGTGAGTGACAGGCAATCAGTGCCTTGGCTTGCGTCAGTTTCGCGACCCGCTCTAACTCGGTGATATCAGCGGAGGTTGTCAAACAGACTGGAACCAAACCGACACGCCAAAGCGACATTAACAGCACCGGGTAGTGAGCACCATTGGGCATCTGAACAATGACTCTATCCCCTGCTGAGAGGTTTAGAACCTCGACAAACCATTGTGACACGGCGCGGCAGTGACCATTCAGCTCAGAGAAGGATAGCTGTGTATTACCCTCCCGTACGGCAGGTGCATTGGCGTATTGGTTTGATAACCATTGAGGCAGTTGCGAAAGGCTGTTTATTGAGAGGGGCAATTGAGACATCTTATTCACTGCGATAGAAGCAGGTCTCTCCCTCTTTGAATACCCGAGCTTCACCTGACTGAATAGGCTGCCATACCTCGTTATCGGTCAGTGGCTCTGTCGCGATCACTGTGACGATATCGTTCTCCTGTGTCTCCCCTCTAAAATCGACCGTCAAATCACAATCTTTTAGCTGAGCGACACCAAAAGGCGCGCGCCGGGTAATCCAATGCAATTTAGTAGTGCAGTATGAGAAGAGCCAGTCGGAGTCACACAGCAGCATATTGAAAACCCCTAGCGCACGAAGCTTATGACAGCACTGGGTAATCAATTCAAACAGAGGTTCCGATTTTTGGGGAGGTTCTGGAAAGGCTAGTCGAACCTGATCCAACAACCAACAGAAGGCATACTCCGAATCGGTGGTACCCACTGGTTTGTAAAAGCGTAGAGGCCAATCAAAAATCACCGGATCCAACTGTCCGTTGTGGGCAAAGGTCCAGGTAAAACCCCAGAGTTCGCGACTGAATGGGTGGGTATTTTCTAGATTGACTGAACCTACATTGGCTTGGCGAATATGGCTGATGACGTTCTTGCTTTTGATCGGGTAGTGACAGACCAACTGAGCAATGGGTGAGTCGACACTGGGTTGCGGGTCATGAAAGGCTCGCTGAGCCTTTCCTTCGTAGAAACCGATACCCCATCCATCCTTGTGCGGTCCAGTACCACCGCCACGCTGCATCAAGCCGGCGAAACTGAAACAGATATCGGTGGGTACATTAGCGCTCATACCCATTAACTCACACATAGCGACTCCCTGTCTTTAAGCTAGTGGAAGTATAACTGATTAAACGACCGGGGGCTGACCTCTATTTTGGAGATTAACTAGATTGCGGATGACAGGCTAAAGCCAGTCATCCTTCTAAGTTAACTAGCAAGCTTAAAGCAGGGAACGTAACCCGCAAAATCAATCTTCATTCGACGCTGCTCAATGAATCCATTCAACAATTTATCGAGTGCAGTGATCACCTCGGGATCGCCATCTAGGATGAAAGGCCCCTTTTCCGCAACCGCTTTAACAGCAGGCTCTTTAACGTTGCCTGAGACAATACCCGATAGTGCTTTACGAAGTTCTGACGCCAGTTCAGAGATCGGCTGACCTTTGTGAAGATTCAGCGCGGCCATATTGTCGTGTGTCGGTTCAAAAGGCAGTTGCAACTCGTAAGGTATCTGCAGTTGCCAGTTGAAGTGGTAAGCCTCACCGGACTCTTTACGCTGTTCGGTGACTCGGTTGAGACCCTCTTTCATCAATGCAGCCACTTTCGACGGATGATCAATCACAACCTGATACAGCTTGCTGGCCTCTTCACCGAGCGTCGCTTTAACAAACTGATCGATCTGCTCGAAGTAGGCCTCGCTACCTGCAGGGCCTGTAAAGATAAAGGGCATCTCTACATTGCGATTCTGTTCTTGAAGCAAGATGCCAAGCATGTAGAGAATCTCTTCTGCTGTGCCCGCTCCGCCTGGGAATACAATGACGCCATGACCGAGTCGCACAAAAGCTTCTAGGCGTTTCTCAATGTCCGGCATGGTAATCAGTTCAGAGACAATCGGATTGGGCGATTCAGCCGCAATGATGCCGGGTTCAGTAATGCCTATGTATCTTGGGTCGCTAATGCGCTGTTTAGCGTGTGCAATGGTGGCCCCTTTCATTGGACCTTTCATAGCACCCGGGCCACAGCCGGTACAGATATTGAGGCCTCTTAAGCCCAGTTCGTAACCCACTTTTTTGGTGTAGGCGTACTCATGGCGAGCAATAGAGTGACCGCCCCAACAGACCACAATGTTGGGTTTAATGTTGGGTCTTAGCGATTTAGCGTGTCTTAAAATGTGAAATACTGTATTGGTCAGTTTCTCACCTGGCGTTAAGCCCTCACAGACATCATTAAGCTCGTCTACTACATAGACAAGGTCTCGTAACACCGAGAAAAGGTGCTCACGAATACCATCGACCAACTCACCATCCACAAAAGCCGACGCTGGTGCATTGATCAGATCCAGCTGCACACCACGGTGTTTATTGACGATGTGCACATCAAAATCTTGGTATTTCTCAAGCACTTCGGCCGTACAGTCCATCTCACTACCGCAGTTGAGTACCGCCAAAGCGCATTGGCGAAATAGAGGGTATAGCCCAGAATCGCTTCGATCCCGAATACGCTCTACTTCATAGGGTGAGAGCATATCCAAACTCTCAAGAGGTTTGACACTGGCACTGACAAATAGATCGCTCATAACACTCTCCTTCGCGTAATCACGATGTTATTATTTACGTTTATACATGAAGGATAGATGACATTCAGCTAATCGGCAGAACATATTTGCCAAAGGCGAATGCATCGATTAGTTTAAAGTTATCGGTGAGTTTTTCATCGATCCCTCTCTGCTGCAGAAGGAACCGCCAATGAGCGCATCCAAGCTTTATATCCTTGATACCAACGTGCTGTTGCACGACCCCAAGTGTCTTGTCGAATTTAAAGAGCAAGATATTGCCATTCCGATGACCGTGCTTGAAGAGCTCGACGACATCAAAGATCGGAAGAAGAACGTAGCGGCAGAAGCGCGTGCTGCGATTCGCGAAATTGATAAAATTCTGAGCAACGCCAAAGACCCTTCAGAGATTCTAGACGGTGTGCAGATTTTATTGGATGGTAAAGAGCGCGAGATCGTATTTGGTAAGCTCTCCATCTACCCTGATCATGAACTGGCTCATGACAAAGGGTTCTTGCCAGCAGACCACAATAAAGACAACCGAATCATTAACTGCGCCCTTCACTTACAGCGAGTGCTTCCTAAGCGCCAGGTGATTCTGGTCACTAAAGATTTGAATATGCGTCTTAAGGCGATGGGAGCTGGCTTAAAACGCGTTGAGGATTACCGTACCGACCAGCTCGTCTCGGACATCGATCTACTCCCTGCGGGCCATCTTCATTTAGAGACCCCTTTTTGGGAGGGGGTTGATTCCGTTGAAAGCTATCACGAAAACGAGCACACCTGTCACAGAGTAGACCGCGAGGTGCTGCCAGAGACCTACCCTAATGAATATATTTGGGACGACTCGCAGGATTTTGCCGCTAAAACCAGCCGTGTCGAAGGTGACAAGGTCATCCTTCAGGATCTGGGCTACCAAAACCTGATGCAGCAAAACTGCTGGGGCATTTCACCCATCAATATTCAACAAGCCTTTGCCATGGAAGCGATGCTGGATCCTAATATTGATCTAGCCGTTCTGCTTGGGTCCGCCGGTTCGGGTAAAACCTTGGTTGCCCTAGCCAGTGCTCTGGAGTTGGTTATTGAACAGCGTCGCTACAATAAAATTATTGTCACTCGCTCGACGCCACCGGTCGCTGAAGATATCGGCTTTTTACCAGGCACCGAAGAGGAGAAGATGACTCCATGGATGAGTGCGATTAACGATAACTTAGAAGCGATGCACGAACAGGACGAACGCCCGCAAAGCAGTGTTAAGTATGCGATTGAGAAGGCTAACATTCAGTTCAAGTCTCTCAACTTCATACGTGGGCGAAGCATTCAGAACGCCATTGTTTTGATTGATGAAGCCCAAAACCTAACGCCGCAACAGATGAAAACGATCCTGACTCGCTGTGGTAAAAACACCAAGATGGTCTGCCTAGGAAACTTGGCCCAGATTGATTCAAACTACCTAACCGCACTCACTTCAGGCTTAACTTACATTGTTGAACGCTTTAGAGACTATGAGGGCTCTGCCAGCGTTCACTTTGAGGGAATCTTCCGCTCTAAACTGGCCGAATACGCCGAAGAGCATCTCTAAACATCCCGTTTTAGGGTACCAGTGCTGTGACTCCATCTGGGGTCACGGCCACTCTTTGATGACCCTCGCGATTTAGCTGCAGAAGATCAAACGAGCTGATCTTAATCTCCACCACACAGAACCAGTTCTGTTCGACAAATTCCACCAGTGGATCAATTTCTGAACCCGGTGGTAACTTGGTCGTGTAGTCCGCAACCGTCGGCCCCTCTTTGACCCTATCCCAACGTTCATCAATGGCTTCCTTGTCACTCATTAACGTCGCTAACCCTTCAGCTCGTAACTGCTGTTTTAACTGTGGATTCCAGAAGCAGAGTGAGACATTTGGATTATGTTGCAGCTGCAAAATTTTTGGTGATCGGGAGTCACTATAGAAACGCAAAAGCCAGTTATTCGATTCGATCTCTCTTAAGACAACAGAGCGTGATTGCGGTCGACCAGCATCATCCACTGTAGAGAGAGTAAACACCCTCCAAGGGTGCCCTTTTTCCACCAGCGCATCTTCAACAAATCCCCACAATTCAAGGGGTTTTAGACTTTTTAAGTCGATCATTGGATACATCCATCTGAGACATTGGTCTATCTTGAAAAACCGTCCATTTCGCCGAAGTCCAGTAACTACGTGGCTTATAGTTATCTGTCATAGCTGTATAACAAAACAGTTAGGCGATAGAGACTAGAAACCATGATGCGGCGCAATATAATTGGCACCACTGAAATATGGGTGACACATTTATCTGTTACCCACCGCCTCACTTCCAAGGCCTATTTGCCAAAAGCTTATAGGAGATTGAGTCGTAAGGCACATTTGTTCAACACACAGATGGTAGTCGAGTTATGGATTCAGAAGTAGATGTATTGTTAGTTGGCGCAGGAGCGATGAGTACGACGCTTGCCGTTATGCTCCAGGAGCTGGACCCTAATCTGAAAATGATGATGGTCGAACGTCTCAACCACGTGGCTAGCGAAAGCACCGATGGTCTTAATAACGCGGGTACTGGGCACGCAGCCTATTGTGAGTTGAATTACACCCCTCGCCAGGCTGACGGCTCAATTAACTGCAGCAAAGCTTTCTCAATTAACGAATGTTTTGAGATCAGCTTGCAGTTTTGGTCATACCTTGTGAATAAAGGTGCGCTTCCTCATCCTAAGAAGTTCATCAACACAACGCCCCACTGCAGTTTTGTCTGGGGTGAAGATAACGTCGATTTCCTTCGTAAGCGCCACCAAGCACTTTCACAGCACCCTCTTTTTGAGGCGATGGAGTACAGCGAAGATCCTGAGCAAATTCGCGAGTGGATGCCTCTAGTGATGCAAAACCGCGAAGATAACCAGCCGATTGCTGCTACTCGCGTGCGATATGGATCGGACGTTAACTTTGGTGAACTTGCGCGCTTCATGGTCAATTTCCTTGAAGTTAGTGGCAACTTCGAACTCAAACTGTCGTCAACAGTCCAAGATCTTAAACAGGAAGAGGATGGCCGTTGGTGCGTCAAACTGAAACACTCTGCTAAGCCAGACACCTACAAAGTCCGTGCGAAGTTTGTCTTCCTCGGTGCCGGTGGTGGAGCTCTACCTCTGTTGCAAAAATCTGGCATCCCTGAAGGTGAAGGGTACGGCGGCTTCCCAGTTAGTGGTCAGTGGTTGATCTGTAAGAACAAAGAGGTCATCGAGCGTCACCAAGCCAAGGTATACGGCATGGCCCCCATTGGTGCGCCACCCATGTCAGTACCCCACTTGGATACCCGTGTTATCAATGGTGAAAAAGCACTGCTGTTCGGTCCTTTTGCAGGGTTCACTACTAAGTTCCTAAAAAATGGCTCGTTGATGGATCTGCCGATGTCATTGAGCCCAGACAACTTGATGCCAATGATGTCAGTTGCCCGCAACAACATGGATCTGACCAAATATCTAATCAGTGAAGTAATGCAGACGCACGGTTCACGTGTAGAGTCACTTCGCAACTTCTTCCCAGATGCTGAAGAGAACGATTGGGAACTCTCTTACGCCGGTCAGCGTGTCCAAATCATCAAACCGGGCAATGAAACCAAGGGTAAGCTAGAGTTCGGTACAGAGGTGATCTCTGCAGCTGATGGTTCGATAGCGGCACTATTGGGCGCATCACCGGGTGCATCAACGGCAACCAGCACGATGATCTCGATCATCGAAGAGTGCTTTGCTGAGCGCATGCAGAAGTCGAACTGGTCCGAGAAGCTAAAACAGATGATTCCATCCTACGGTGAATCATTGGCGACCAATAGCGATCTTCTTCGCACGGTGCGGGCTAAAACGCTTGAGACACTACAACTGGATGAGAAAAAGGCCTCTCAAGCGGCCTAACTCTTTCTATTTCTGGGACCCCACCGGATTGGTTTATTGGCGTTAAAGGACTACCATTGCGTCAATAAGGAGTCCGGTGTGGTTAAACATTTTTTTGAACATCTTCTCGTACTGACGGTTCGGTTCTATCAACTGTTCATCAGTCCTGTACTGGGTCCGCGCTGTCGATTCTACCCAACCTGCTCTAGCTATATGATCGAAGCGATTCAACTGTACGGCCCCCTCAAAGGCACACTGCTCGGTTTAAAACGCATTGGACGCTGCCATCCAGGGTCTGATGGTGGGATAGATCCGGTTCCAGGCAGTGAGCTTGAGAGCAGTTATCAACAAGAACTTGCCGAACAAAGCTGCGGCTGTTCACACCCTGAGAACAAGGAGCACTGATCGTGTTTTCTACTGCCAGCCTTACAGGCATTGCTCTGCTCTACATGGCTCTTCTGTTTGCATTAGCGATTTTTGTTGAGCGTAAGGTAAGGAAACAGTCTGGTCTTAGCTTCCAGGGACCCATCTACGCCCTCTCATTAGCGGTCTTTTTTACCTCTTGGACCTTCTATGGCAGCGTTGGATTCGCGCTCGAGAACGGACTCCAGTTCTTTGCCATCTATATCGGTGCCATTTTAGGTCTACTCTTTGGTGCCAAAGCGATCAAAAAAATGGTTCTGGCCAAAGAGAGTTTTCGTTTAACGTCCATTGCCGATTTCATATCAACGCGTTACAGACGCTCTCAGCGCATTGCCGCTCTGGTGACCATCATTGCGATTCTAGGGCTGCTGCCTTACATCGTTCTTCAGTTGCGTGCGATCAATAGTGCGTTTGATGTACTGACCAACGACTCAGCAACCCAAGGTAGCTGGTCGGCTGCCATCATCACACTGACGCTCGCGTTTATTACGATTCTTTTCGGTGCCCGAAAAATTGATCCGACTGAACGTCACCAGGGCATTATTGCCGTGTTAGCCGCCGAGTGTCTGGTAAAGTTGTTTGCCTTCATTGCCCTGGGTCTGTTTGTCACCTTTGGTCTGTTTGATGGGTTTGACGATCTCCTCAAGCAAGCGGAGCAGGCCAACTTACAGTCGGTTTACAGCTTTGGTGGATCGGACAGTTTCTTAACCTGGGTTGCCCTAATCATACTAGGCGCAGCCGCCATCCTGATGCTGCCAAGACAGTTTCATGTCACGGTCGTTGAAAATCCGGGTACGACACACATCAAGAGCGCCCTGACGCTCTTTCCTATCTACACGCTTGGCATCAACCTATTTGTTATTCCTATCGCACTGGCCGGGCTGTTGCTCGGGCTTCCAAAAAGCTCTGGTGATCAGTTCGTTCTATTGATACCTAAGCTCGCTAATAGTGAGGTGATGGCCCTGGTGGGTTACCTAGGCGGATTCGCCGCCGCCACGGGTATGGTCATCGTTACCCTAATTACCCTAGCGACGATGACATCAAACCACTTGGTGATTCCCATCTGGCGTCGTTTTAAACCGGATCTCAATTTAGGCGCCTCACTGCTCCATCTGCGCTGGATACTCATTCTAGGCATTGCGTTAATTGCCCATCTGTTTGCCAACCAACTCGATGCACCTTACTTGTTAGTTGCATTGGGTTTAATCTCGTTCGCGGCAGTTCTGCAGTTAGCACCCGCTGGGTTAATCGGTCTATTTTGGCGTAAAGGGAATAGTTTAGGCGCAGCACTGGGCTTATTGTCTGGCTTTATTCTCTGGGGCTTCACCTTAGTGCTACCGCCTATGGTTGGTGAGGGCTGGATCGATGCCAGTGTTATGACGAATGGACTGTTTGGCCACTCATGGCTGCGTCCTAATGCACTGTTTGGACTGGAATTTTTACCCCCACTCGCCCACGGCGTATTCTGGTCACTCTTGTTTAACATCACGCTGTATGTGGTTGGCAGTAAACTCTACAAGCCTCGTAAGGTTGAGAGAGCTCAGACAGAAGAGCTGTTTAACGCCACTAACGAGATGTTAACGGACCGATATCGCAATGCCCGCCCCACTGGGCTTGAAGCCTATATTGAGCGTGAGCCGAAAACCCAAGAGGCTGAGCTTCTTCTCAACCGTTTTCTAAGCAGTGATGCGGCGGATCAGGTACTTGGCAGCATTTTGACGGACCTCCAGCTAGGTGCTCGCACTCATTTCACCATTGTCGAATTGATGGAGTTTCATCGACTACTCGAGCAACGATTAGCCGGCTCTATTGGCGCAGCAGGTGCACATTCAGCAATTGAAGAGTCTATTCGCTACTCCGACCGAGAATCCGCCGATCTAAAAGCGCTCTTCTCTCACATTGCCAGCGAATTAAAATTGAGCAGTTCAGAAACCGAAAACAGTCCTCTGTTTGAGTCGCTGCAAGATAATAACGAACAGCTTAACAACGAGCTCGCTAAGCTAAAAAATGCGAACAAGGTGTTAGAGGAGAAGGTTGATCGTCAGTACGAAGTGATTCATGGGCATCGCTTAGAGATACAGAAGCTAACCCATGAAAACCAGACACTGAAAGCACGATTGGGGCTCTCAACTGATGAGAGTTAGTACCCGCAGAGTAAAGAATCAGAGGAGGCTTTAGGCCTCCTCTTTTTTGAGATGAACATCCATTTGCGGGTAAGGAATAGAGATGCCTTCCGCATCAAAACGCACTTTAATCTCTTCGGTCAGTGCCCAACGGACCTCCCAATAGTCTTCGGTTTTAACCCATGGGCGCACAATGAAATTAACGCTGCTATCGGCCAATTCTGATACCGCAATTTTAGGGGCAGGATCCTCCAAGACTCGACTATCGGCCGTCACAACCTCTGTTAAGATCTGTTTTGCTTTACGCAGATCATCGTCATAACTGATACCAAAGATCATATCGATACGACGTGTCGGTCTACGGTTGTAGTTCGTGATGATCCCTGAATAGATCGAACCATTTGGCACAATCACTTCGCGGTTATCTCCGGTACGCATCACCGTATTAAAAATCGTGATCTCTTCAGCTACGCCGGATATGCCAGCCACTTCGACAAAGTCACCCTCTTTGAATGGGCGGAAGAAGATCAGCAAGACACCCGCAGCAAAGTTTTTCAACGAGTCCTGCAGTGCCAGACCGATTGCCAAACCTGCGGCACCGACCAGAGCGATCAATGAGGTGGTATCAACACCCAATTGACCCAGCGCGGCAACGATAACCAGCAGCGTCAACAGAATGCTGATGACGGAGCGGACAAAGTTGACCAGCATATTGTCCATTGATGTACGGTGCAGCCCTCTCTCAAGCAGTCGGGTTGCAAATTTGACTAACCAACGACCCACCACAAAGATGGCCAAAGCCGTGGCGATATTGATAGACCATGGGACTAAGTAGGTATCCATAAGAGATTGCAAATCAGGCATAGTTAAACGTCCAAAAAGGCTAAATTTAAGCTGCGGGTAAGGTTGATAGTGATAAAATCACTCCCATATCTACACTATAACCTAGGTAAAGCAGTTTCCCAGCTATGCGTTCAGTTTTTTCTCTATTTGCTCTTCTAATGTCAAGCCACCTCTATGCGGCTGATTACCATATCGCCGATGATGTTCAGCTCTTCATGCACAGCGGCCCCTCTTACGAATACCGCATCGTCTCTAGAGTTCGCAGTGGCGATCCCGTGACTCTGTTAGAGCGCGGCAAAGATTACACCAAGATCAAACTGGCCGATGGCAAAGAGGGTTATGTTCTCACTCGCTACTTAGCAGAGGGACAAAGCAAACTGACAGTTCTGCAGACTGAGCTACCGGATCTAAAACAGCAGCTAGCGTCGCTTAGTGAAGATTTGGCAAAGAAAAACGATCAAATCGCCCAACTCGAAACAGAGTTGGCAAGCTACCGCGATGAAGCGACTGACTCGACCACAGAGCTTGTCATCAAAGATAAACGGATTCGCGAACTTGAGTTTCAAGTCGCTAATATGGATCAATCAAACCTAATGCGCTGGTTAACGCATGGCGGACTGATCGCCTTAGCAGGTTTGATCGTTGGATTGATCCTTCCCCACCTTCCTCGTCGTAAGAAGAGACAGGATGAGTGGTTTTAATTAACAAAAACAGAGAGAAGTGAGTATGGAAATGGTTATTCTAGGCGCTCTGTGTATTGCTGCAGCACTGTACATCATCAGCACAAATATTCAGTCTAAAAAGCCTGTTCTGCAGCCGATTCGTATCGAAGAGCGCAGCCAGAAAAAGCGTCGCCGCTAAGCTAAGTCTTCATCGGTAATGGGACGTGGCGTAAAGTCTGCGATCCCATTTTCAATGGTCCATGCACGACGCCCCTGCTCGACACGAATAACACCTTTGAATCGTGCTTGAAGGTAAGGTACGACCTCTTCAAGGGTGTCGATATCACACAAAATCACACCACCACGATCATCTTCAGTCGAAAATAGAAACGATTGCACCGTACACCTCTAATAAACAGTCACGCCAGTCTAACAACTTACCTCTACCAGTTTAAGTAGGCGAAGCGATCTTTTATCTCTTGTTTGGCCAACTGATAGTCTGGAAAGAAGCGGCTAACCAGGGCCCAAAAGCGTGGACTGTGGTTCATCTCTTTCAAATGACAGAGTTCGTGAATGATCACATAGTCCTGCAGAGTGTGTGAAAGGTGTATCAATCGCCAGTTAAGCGTGATCTCACCGCGACTGGAACACTGCCCCCATTTACTCGTATAGCTGCCTATATTGACGGATGAGGGCTTTAGACCAGTGAAACTCGATAACTGCTCAGAACGTGCAATTAACTGCTGTTGGGCAGCCCCCTTTAGTGAAGATTGAAGCTGTCGTCTGATTGACTGATCTGTTGAGCGCGCATTGACTTTAACCCTGACGGAACGGCCAGTGTGACAGATTGTTTTCTCTTCGGGTGTTAATTGAGAGACCTTCTCAAGTTGGTAGTTGATGCCATTAACGACCAGAGTCTCTGAATGCAGATCAATGGAGTGCTTACTCAATGCTTTCTGCTGTTGTACTAGCCTAGGAGTGACCCAGGCCTGTTTGCTCAGAACCCATTGCTGAATATCAGCCTCACTAATGAATAGTGGTGCTTTGACAACGACTCTACCCCTGTCGATTTGAATCGACAGAGTTCGACGTCTACTGGATCGCTCTAGGGTATATTCGAACTCAATCAATCTGTGCCATCTTAACTATGCGGGTGTTAGGACAGACTACCGCTTGTACTATAAGAGTCAATAATGACATCGGCCAATTCATTGGCACTCTTCCAAGCTCCTGCCAAACCGGGCTCATTAATCCAGTCTCCACAGGCGCCAATCGAAAGTTCAGCATCCCACAAAGGTTCCGTTAATTGAGCACTCTGCAGAGTTCGACTGTAGAGCCAACGGTGAATTTTTGAGGCGCTAGGCTCTATCGATTCACCCAGCCAATCAGACAATAAGCCCTCTATTTTTTTCAGCAGAGCCCCCCGATCATCATCAATGTGTGATTCGCTCCAAGATTCACGCATTTCAACTCGAACCAACAGCCCCTCTCGGCCAGGTTTGTCACTCTCGACCACGATACGGTAGAACTCTGGATGCTCTCCCTCAATCACAGAGACTCCGTCTAAGCGCGATGGTCGCGTCTCTAACTGAAACAGTGCAATCCAATTGGCTGAGGTTGCTGCTTGCTCAGCGCGATGAGCAAAGCGTGGTGAGGTTTCAAGAAGTGGCACCGCCTGTGGCGCGGGCGCGGCAACAACTACCGCATCAAAATAGTCGATCAGTTCACCTTGATCATCTCGAATCAGTACACCCTGCTTATCGCTCCACACGACACCTATACGGGTTTCAGTGTGGAGAGTAGTACCTTTGAGAAGTTCACGAGTAAACAGACTGTTACGACCCGCGCCGATCTTGTACTCAACGGACTCATGTTGTGTGAGGCTAAAATCCGAGCGCGTGGTACTCCAGGTCTCAATCACACCGGTGTCGACATAGGCATTTAAGAAACGCTCAAACTCGCTGGAACAGCCATCTAGATAGGGAGCACCTAGATCAGCAGAGAGTTGACCCACGCGAGAAGAGGCTAAACGCCCACCCGTTCCTCGTGATTTCTCAAACAGATCAACAGTAAAACCTGAAGTGGTCAGTCTATTGGCGAGTGTAGCACCGGCTAAACCAGCGCCGATAATAGCTATCCTTGGCATATTGATCCTATGAATTGGGCTCTACCGCAATGGCCTTTTCAACGGTATTAATGAAGCCTCTGTTTTCGGGCGATGTGACACTTGAGTAGACATCAATGACTTTACCATCACGGCCAATCAGGTACTTGTAGAAATTCCATTTCGGGGCGGTTCCTGTCGCAGCAATCAAATCCGCCCATAGAGGGCTCGCTTGATCCCCACGAACCACTGACTTCTCAAACATCGGGAACTTAACACCGTAAGTTAAACGACAAAACTCTCTGATCTGCCCCTCCTCACGATACTCCTGATTGGCGAAATCACCGCTAGGGAAACCTAACACTGCAAAGCCTTGGTCTTTGTACTTAGCATGCATCGCTTCAAGACCTTCATACTGCCCGGTAAAACCACACTTACTGGCTGTATTGACGATCAAGACCACTTTGTCTTTGTACTCTTCGCAGAGGTTGACCTCTTTTTCACCGGCTAGCTCACGAACGGTATGATTCAGCACGTTAGTGCAAGTATCAGCTGAGGCTGTTTTAAAGCCAAAAACGGCTGCCAGTAGGGTTAATATTTTCATAAGCTTCATTGTGCGCCTCGGTGTTGATTTTTACTTCAATATTTACGCTCAGATAGAGGTTTCGGATGACCGATACAGAGGATGACAGGTTGAAACCTGTTAAGTACACGGATGTGCTGTATGCGGTAATTGCAGGAGCAAATTACTGTCACCGGTGCTTTGAACTATCTACGGAGTAACCGTGACTGGCTTCAGCCTGTCATCGGCTCTTAGTCATCGGTGATTTACCCTACAACCTGCCCTTGTAGTTTGTTAGCATAGTCGCCTACATTCACGGAGCACTGCGATTCACTAATGGTCTGCATCTCCAATATAAGGAGAGAAAGATGCAAATCGCTGACAAAACTGTTGTCTCTATTCACTACACTCTTACCAATGCTCTGGGCGAGACGATTGATAGCTCTGTAGGACAGGATCCTCTTGTCTACCTACAAGGTGCTCAAAACATCATTCCCGGTCTAGAAAACGCCCTAACTGGCAAAGCGGTTGGTGATGCACTTCAGGTTACCGTTGAACCGGCTGAAGGCTATGGCGAGATTCGTGATGAATTGATCCAAGAAGTTGATCGCAGTGCGTTCCAGGGCGTTGATGATATCGATGTTGGCATGCAGTTTATGGCTCAAACACCTTGGGGGGAGCAGCCTGTAACCGTTGTTAAAGTTGAAGGCGACCAGATCACTCTTGATGGCAACCACCAGCTTGCTGGTGAAACGCTCAACTTTGATGTTGAAGTGGTTGAAGTACGTGAAGCAACCGCTGAAGAAGTTGAGCACGGTCATGTTCATGGAGCTGGCGGTCACCACCACTAATCCACCATCGATCTAACATTAAAAAAGCCGAGTTAAATAACTCGGCTTTTTTGTGATTGTTGCAAGGGAACCTGCGAACAAGTCCATAGTATCTCAGCGAGACCTGAAATGTGCAGATACAAGGCGCTTCTCGCCGCTAATGGCCGTAGCCCTTAGCAAGAGGAGCAACGCCGTAGATGCATATTGCAGGCCACGCCCTTGGGGGCTTACAGTCAAATCCACCCTCTGTGTTGCGCTTTCTTGACTTAGCCCGCTAGGCCTTCGAAACCACGCCTTGATGATGAATTCGACTGTAAGCCTGAGATGCCATGGACTTATTCGCAGGTTCCCTAGAGCAACGGGATCAATCGCTTATTTGCGATCATCCGAAGTGGCTTCGATACGGTGAATACTTAGATCCGCACCACGGAACTCGTCCTCTTCATCCAGACGGATGCCCGCTACTGCATTCACAATACCGTAAACCAGGAAGCCACCGATCAAGGCCACTGCGATACCTGCAAGAGTACCCACAACCTGAGCACCTAGGCTTACGCCACCAAGACCGCCTAGTGCTTGGCTACCGAAGATACCTGCTGCAATACCACCCCAGGCGCCACATAGACCGTGTAGAGGCCATACACCCAGTACGTCATCGATCTTCCACTTATTCTGAGCCAGTGTGAACAGCCAAACAAATAGTGCACCGGCAATACCACCTACAAACAGCGAGCCCATTGGGTGTAGAACGTCAGAACCAGCACAGATCGCAACAAGACCCGCAAGCGGACCGTTGTGAATGAAGCCTGGGTCGTTCTTACCAAGAAGGGTCGCAACGATGATGCCGCCGACCATTGCCATCAAGCTGTTGACTGCAACCAGACCAGAGATACCGTCCAGTGTTTGAGCCGACATCACGTTGAAGCCGAACCAACCGATACATAGGATCCATGCACCTAGAGCGAGGAATGGAATGTTTGATGGTGGGAACGCCACAACACGATCGTTACGGTAACGACCTTTACGTGAACCTAGAACCAAAACAGCCGCTAGGCCGATCCAACCACCGACACCGTGGACTACGACAGAACCAGCGAAGTCGTGGAAGCCTGCACCAAAGGTCTCTTCAAGCCAGCCCTGGAAACCGTAGTTACCGTTCCAGATGATGCCCTCGAAGAACGGGTAGACTAGACCCACACAGAGTGCAGCTGCGATAAGCATTGGGTAGAAGCGAGCACGCTCAGCCACACCACCCGAGATAATTGCAGGAATCGCTGCCGCAAAGGTCATTAGGAAGAAGAATTTCACCAACTCATAGCCGTTACCTTCCGCTAAAGTGGCTGCATCGGCAAAGAAGGTGACGTCGTAGGCAATCCAGTAGCCAACAAAGAAGTAGACCACTGCAGAGAAACCGAAGTCGGTCATGATCTTAACCAGTGCGTTGACCTGGTTTTTATGACGGACAGTACCTACCTCAAGGAATGCGAAGCCAGCATGCATCGCGAATACCATGATGGCACCCATCAAAATGAATAGTGTATTGGAACTTTGTACCAGTGTTTCAACGGCACTGTTGATCGTTTCCACCCTTAATCTCCTCAAATTGCTTAGAAATGCACATATAGGGTGCAGCTCTATATTTCATGCACACTTTTGGTGCATTTAATGACTATGCGATGAGTTTTAGACGGCTTAATAAAAAAAGATAAAATGTTTTTTCTATCTACTTTCAATAACTTAAAAACTAATCACTCACTTTCAGCAAACTCCGTGCTGCAAGACTGTGCATTAGTTAGCAAGTAACGTACCAACTTTGGGCATTAAACGAATTTTATGCCTTATGGCGGATCTCAAAGCTGTAGTGAATCTTCGAGTTACGTTTGAAATCAGGATCAATCGTACGATGAGATGTATCCACAATCTCAAAAGCGTCGAGCTGCTCGTAGTCCAACTTAAAACGACGATAGTTATTTGAAAAGATCAGAAGACCACCGGGTTCAAGCAACGCCATTGCCCCTTTAATCAGCATGACGTGATCACGCTGCACATCTAGGATGTCAGTCATTCTCTTAGAGTTAGAGAAGGTCGGTGGATCCATAAAGATGAGATCGAAGGTCTCTGAACGAGGGCGATCAAGCCACTGGATACAGTCCGCTTGAACGAAATCAGCACGTTTAGCATCCAGTTTGTTCAGTTCAAAATTGCGTCGGGCCCAATCGAGGTAGGTTGCCGACATATCGACACTGGTCGTGCTGATCGCACCACCGGCAGCCGCATGGACACTGGCGGTAGCGGTGTAACAGAAAAGATTTAGGAAACGTTTACCCTTAGCGAGAGACTGAATCTGTTGCCTAACAGGACGATGGTCTAGGAAAAGACCTGTATCTAGGTAATCTCTTAGGTTGACCTCGAACAGACAGCCATGCTCTTGTACCGTCAGCGTCTCACCCTGTTCGGTCTGTCGTTGATACTGATCGCTGCCCTGCTGACGCTTGCGTTGTTTCAATACAATCGAGTCTGTGCCCAAAGCAAACACTCTTCCTACAACGGCCATCACATCTTGAAGTCGCTTAAAGGCCTTTACAGGATCGACTTTCGCAGGCGGCGCATACTCCTGAACCACAATCTGATCAGCGTATCGATCGATTGCGACCGCGTACTCTGGCAAATCAGCGTCATAGACTCGGTATGCCTCGATTGACTCACGTTTCACCCACTTAGAGAGCTGTTTAAGGTTTTTCTTAAGTCGGTTCTCTAACATCAGCGCCCCTTCAGACAGGGGTGCACTATCTTGGTGCACAACATCCGAATCGGAATCTGCACTGTTTTGCGGCACACCCTCCTGCGGGTAGACGGTAAATAGCAGTAATTGACTGGGCAGTGCGCCATTAAAGAGCTTGTAGAGCTTGTCTGCACGCAGACCCATCACCTTGCCAAGCTCAGGGTTCGAAGTAAACACCCCCACACGCCAGTGATGCGCTTGGGCTTTTAAGAAATCACCCAGCTGGCTATACAAAAATCTTAGGCTTGAACGATCACCCAATCGTTCACCATAAGGGGGGTTAGTAATTAACAACCCTTTATCTTCTGGTGATGGAAGTGACAAGCTAGCCAGATCACAACGTTCAAAATGGACGAGTGACTCGACACCTAAGGCTTGAGCGTTGTTGTTTGCACGCTGCAGAACATTTGAATCGGCATCAAAACCAGTTAGACGAGGGTAACCCTCTCTGTTTAGCCCTGCTTCACGGCGCTGTTTTGCATCTTGGTAGATCTCTTGCCAGATAGACGGCTGGTGTTGGCACCAACGATCAAAGCCCCAGCGACGACGTAACAGACCCGGCGCAATATCCGCCATCATCAATGCAGCTTCAGTGATTAAGGTTCCAGAACCACACATAGGATCAACTAGCTGTTTAAAGTCACCTTGATTGGGCCAACCCGCACGCATCAATAGCGCTACTGCAAGGTTCTCTTTAAGCGGCGCAGCACCGGTTTGAAGTCGGTATCCACGGCGGTGCAGACTCTCACCGGACAGATCAATTGCTACCTGAGCTGTCGTTTTGCGCAGATGAACGTTGATGCGCAGATCAGGGTACTGTTTGGCAACGGAGGGACGACTGCCGGTCTCTTCACGAACGGAGTCAACAATCGCATCTTTCACTTTAAGAGCGCCAAAGTGGGTGTTATTGATCGACTCATTACGGCCGTTAAAATCAACGGCCAAAGTCCCCTCAGCCCGGATGTGCTCCAGCCAATTAATCGACTTAATATCGTTATAGAGTGCTTCTGTCGAAGTCGCATCAGCCTCTTTCAATAGCAACAGTACTCTGTTTGCAAGACGTGACCACAAACAGATCGTGTAGGCTGTGGCAAGATCACCCTCTACCTGAACCCCTGCTTGAGTCTCTTTTAACCCCTCTATACCGATCGACTTCAACTCGGCTAGCAGTAGAGACTCAACGCCCTTGGGGCAGGTAACGAATAATTTCATTTCAACACTCAATTTGGTTAACGCCGAATGAAATGAAAAATTTTCATCCGCTATATTGGCCCTATTTTAAAGCATTACGCTTCATCTGTAAGTCACTGATTCAGCCGACTTTGCTGCTGACGCGAAAAGGTTAAATCTATTAGATGGGGAATTTAAATTGAGCAATACAATTACTTTAAATTGCCAATCTGGTCTATTACTAAGCTGTGACTACCAATTGTTGTCGCCAAAAAATCACTGCGAAAGCAGATACTCACTCAATACGAGGCGTATATATGAAAAGACAGAAACGAGAACGTAGCAATTCACTATACAAACGCGGTTTTACTGCCGGACTGGAGGGTAAATCACAGTCAGATTGTCCGGTATCAACGACAGACTTACGCAGCCACTGGATGACAGGATGGCGCGAAGGGCGAGAAGCCCACTGGAATGGCCAATCAGGTGTTTCAGCGATACAGGTCAATCCAAGTTATCACTAACAACATTTAATCAAGTAAGGCTCCTAATGATACCCATAGGAGCCTTTTTCGTTTTAAGATCCCACCTTCACAGTTAAACACCAATTTTGAGCAGGGCTAATGGAACAGATTTACTTTGCTGGGGGCTGCCTATGGGGTGTCCAAGAGTTCATGAGGCATGTTCCTGGCGTCATCACCACGCAAGCAGGCCGAGCTAATGGCACGTCTAACAGGACAGACGTTGAGTATGATGGCTATGCGGAGTGTGTACAGATCGACTTCGACCCTGAACAGATAGCCCTAGTCGAGCTGATCGAGTGCTTGTTTGAAATAATCGATCCCTACAGCATCAACCAACAAGGCCAAGATATTGGTCCCAAATACAGAACGGGGATCTACAGTCGAGAGCGCGAACACTTGGACGAAGCACACCGAATACTCAAAAGCCGCGAGGATTATAAACAGCTGGCTATTGAGGTACTCCCCCTATCCAACTACGTCAAAAGTGATGACGAGCACCAGGACCGACTGACACGTCATCCCGAGAATCATAGTTTATGCCACATCCCGCTAACACTGCTCTATAAATACAAAAAAGCCGCTAATCGATAGCGGCTATTCAGTGTCAAAGCGTTGAGCTTAACGGTGTCCCAACAAACGACGATCACGAATCGCCTCAGCCGCTTCAGTGATCAGTTTAGGACCACGGTAGATGAAGCCTGTGTAGACCTGAACCAAGCTAGCACCCGCCTCGATCTTCTCGACAGCGTCAAAACCTTCAGTGATACCACCAGCACCAATGATAGGCAAAGCACCATCCAACTCACGTGCCAAGATTTGGATCGCACGAGTCGATAGGTTGCGTACTGGAGCACCGCTCAAACCACCCGCCTCTTTTGCAAATTCAGAGCTCTCTACACCACCTCGTTCAATGGTGGTATTGGTCGCAATCACACCATCCATCTCGTAAGTTTTGAGAAGATTAGCGGTCGTTACGAAACCCTCTTCATCCATGTCGGGCGCAATTTTGATCGCGATCGGGACGTATTTGCCGTGAATACCTGCCAAGCGGGCCTGTTCATTCTTCAGCATGTCCAAAAGAAGGTTGAGACTCTCACCCTGCTGAAGATCACGAAGACCCGGCGTGTTCGGGGAGGAGATGTTAACCGTAATATAAGTAGCGTAGGGGTAGACCTTACGCAAACAGATAAGGTAATCATCGGCCGCATTTTCATTAGGGGTATCTTTGTTCTTACCAATGTTGATACCCAGTACGCCTTTAAAGTTCGACGCCTCAACATTCTCGATCAGTCGATCTACACCCAGGTTATTAAACCCCATGCGATTGATGATCGCGCTGTGCTCAGGTATGCGGAATAGACGGGGTTTAGGGTTGCCCGGTTGAGGACGAGGAGTCACGGTACCGACTTCAACAAAACCAAAACCCATAGCCGCCAAACCGTTAATAGCACCCGCATTCTTGTCCAGACCAGCCGCTAATCCAACGGGGTTTGGAAAACGAATGCCCATGACTTCTGTTGGTGCTTCCACCATTTTCGCACCAAGAAGCTTCGGCATACCCAGATCGGCGGCCAAGTTCATACTGCTCAGTGCAAGGTCGTGAGACTTCTCGGCATCTAAGCGAAACATCAAAGAGCGGGCTAGGTCGTATAACATGATTATCCAATCGAAATTTTAGTTGGGCGAATTATACAGAGTGGTCATTCTGAATGACAGTTTGCTTAAGTCACCGGTGTCATAAATAATATTCATCTATCTATTCAGGAGATCAACCGGTGACTCAGCACAATAAGCACAACCGTTTAATGGGCATTTTAGGGGTCCAAGGCGTTGATGTCCGTGAGAACCATAGAGCCAAACAGTGGGGACGACTCTTTGAGTGGCCACTCCTATTTCTGGCGTTTTGGATACTGATCGACTGGTATTTTCAAACCACAAACCATCACGAACAGCTCGCCATTATCGGTCTCAACGACTGGGTGATCTGGGGCTTTTTTGCCTTAGATCTTGTGGTTATGTTGGCGTTGGTAGACAACAGACTACGATACCTAAAAGGCAACTGGATGAGTCTGGTCATCGTGCTAACCGGAATACCGATTTTATTGAACGCTTTAGGCTTACAAAGTGGCGTCTTAAGATCGCTGAGATTGCTGATTTTTGCCAGTATATTCACACGCCTATCTAGCGACCTTCGCTCGGTGTTGGGCCGGCATAACCTTGGAGTAACTCTGGCGATCGCACTGGGATTTCTGATCCTAGCCGCCTTCCTCATCTCTGGACTGGATCCGGCGTTTAAAAACCCGATCGATGGCTTCTGGTGGGCTTGGGTCACGATGACAACCGTCGGCTACGGCGACCTTGTTCCAACCACCCTTGAGGGTCGTATCGTTGGCATGCTTCTGATTTTGGTTGGCATCGCGATCTTTTCAATGCTGACCGCTAGTTTCTCTGTCTTTTTTATCGAAAAAGATGAAGAGGAGAAAAATGACCGGGAAGACGCTATGGTGCGACGCCTTCAGATGCTTGAAGCTCGTTTAGAGCGAATAGAACAAAACCTCAATAAAGCGGTGACTTCGTTGGAGCAGATTCAAACGCTCGAGTCTGAAAAGCGCTCACCCAAAGATTAAAGGATTAGATAACAGCGGTTAATGCTTGATCCAGTGAAGGGTATTTGAAATCAAATCCGTGCTGAGTCAACTTCGCAGGAATCACAGCCACCCCTTCAGTCAGCAGTGCAGCCCCCTCTTTGCCAAGCATCAACTTGGGCATAAAAGCTGGCATTGGGAAAAAGGTTGGACGCTTCAAGACTCTGCCAAGCTCCTCTGTAAAGACTTGGTTGGAAACTGGGTTAGGTGCGGTCAAGTTGAAAGGCCCACTCGCATCTGGGTTATCAATCAAAAATAGAATGGCGTTGACCTGATCGTCTAGATGAATCCAGGACATCATCTGCTGGCCGTCGACAATGCGACCACCTAAGCCCAGTTTAAAGGCAGGTAGCATCTTCTTCAGGGCGCCACCCTTACCAAGCACGATGCCTGTTCTCAGTAGCGCCACTCTGACACCCTCTTGTTCAGCACTTAAGGCAATGTTCTCCCAGCTTTTGCAAAGCTCACTGGAGAAGTCTTGAACCAGAGGTTGATCCGCCTCAGAAAGCGTCTGATTACTGCGAGTCGCCCCGTAAAAACCGATCGCTGAGCCACTGACTAGCACCTTGGGTTTAACCTCTTGTTGAGCAATCCAACGCACTAACTGCCCCGTAACTCCTTCACGACTGGCACGCAGGGCCACTTTTCGCGAGTGAGTCCAAGGTTTATCAGCGATCGGTAAGCCTGCTAAATTGACAATGGCATCGACAGCGGTGTTCAAGTCAGACAAATTTGAGATTGTTTGAACACCGGCCACTTTCGAGGATCGTTTGTGTATCAATAGAGTGACTCGGTCACCTCGAGCGACGAGCGCTCTAGCGACTGCATCACCAATAAACCCTGTACCGCCTGTCAAAAGAATGTGCATGCTGTTAAACCCTTAACTGTTTGCTTTATCTACGTCCCATGCTAGCGTTCGGACTGCTAAAGCTAAAGGAAGAATCGATAATGTTTACTGGTATTGTTCAAGGTGTGGCGACAGTCACTGCCCTCACCCCAGCCGATAATTTTATGACATTGCAGCTTGAGTTCCCGGAAAACTGTTGTGATAACTTCCAGATCGGAGCCAGTGTCGGACTTAATGGTACTTGTTTAACGATTACCTCATTTGAAGGTAACAGAGCCAAGTTTGATGCGATCCAATCGACACTAGAACTGACCAACCTTGGCGATTTGCAGGTCGGGTCACTGGTCAATTTTGAACGTGCCGCTAAGATTGGCGATGAGATTGGTGGGCACCTAATGTCGGGCCATATTTGCGACCGAGTAGCGATAACAGCGATCGAAAAGACAGAGACCAATTGCCGAGTTGAGTTTGATCGTCCGAGCCAATGGGCACCCTATCTATTGGATAAAGGGTTTGTCGGACTGAATGGCTGTAGTTTGACGATGACGCAAGTAACGGATGACCGTTTCTCTGTTTGGCTAATCCCAGAAACCTTGGAGCGCACACTGTTTGGCAAAGCTAAGGTAGGTGATCTGATCAACCTAGAGATCGACCCTCAAACGCAAGCGATTGTCGATACGGTCGAACGATACCTTCAGGAGCGCGGCAAAAACTGATCTCTGTGCTGCGCGATTAACTGCTCTAACTCAGTTGAGATAGAACGAACATTGGCGCGACGCCTCAGCTCTAGAGGCGTCAGCAGCCAGTAGCTTCGTATAAAGCTAATCTCCTTTGGCAGAACCTGAACAAAACGCGGGTCATCTTGCACCATATAATGGGGTAACACCCCAAACCCTCCACCATTAGCAATAAACTGGAATTGGGACATCACGGTTGCCCCCTGAAAGCGCTCAATCAGTTGGTCATCGATCAATCGGTTAAACCCTAACTGCTCAGTGTAGAGTATATCGGGAATATAACCGGCAAACGGGTGCTGTTTAACCGATTCAATATCCTCTAAATCTACGGAATTATTCTGCAGATACTCACGACCTACATAGAGAAAAAGCTGGTAGTCCGTCAGTTTCTTACAATGAATATCCCGCCTCTCAGAGGGCTCCAATGTGATCGCTATGTCCACCTCACGCTTCATCAAGTTAAGGCTCTGTGGAACGGGTACCAAGCGTAGGTTTAGATCAGGGTTACGATGGACAAAATGGGTTAATTGATTTGCTATAAAGAGGTTTCCCAAACCATCTGGCGCCCCAATTCTTAGGTTCCCGGATAGGGATCGCTGATCTGAAGCCGCTCTCTCTTTGGTCAAGACAGTAATGTCTTCACACTGTTGAGCCAGAGGCAAAACAGCTTCACCGGCCGGAGTGAGGTGCAAGCCTTTATCATCCGCCTCAAACAGTGGGGTTTGCAACGCATCTTCAAGAGCGGCTATTCGACGCGACACCGTTGTATGGTTCACGCCCATTCGTTTTGCTGCAGTCAAATAACGACCCGCGCGAGCGACCTCGAGAAAGTAACGCAGATCGTTCCAATTCAATTTATCATCCATCATCTGTGCAATTTAGCACAACAAACCAGCAAAATAATCAAAAATTACTGCACAAATAATCATAAGATGGTGCACACACTAATAAGCATAGAAAGGATAACGCCATGTCTACTGTCAAAGATCTTGGAACTTACGATTACGTCATCGTTGGCGCTGGGTCTGCCGGCTGTGTATTAGCCAACCGTTTGAGTCAAGATCCAAATACTCGTGTGCTTCTGCTTGAAGCGGGTGGCAGTGACAACCAGTTTTGGGTACATGTTCCAGTGGGTTACCTCTACTGTATAGGCAACCCAAAAACTGACTGGTGTTTCTCAACCGATGCCGAAGAGGGGCTTAATGGTCGTTCACTTATCTACCCTCGCGGTAAAGTAATGGGGGGCTGCTCTTCGATTAACGGCATGATCTACATGCGTGGGCAAGAGCGTGACTATGATGAGTGGGCATCATTAGGCAATCAAGGCTGGAGCTGGCAAGAGGTTCTTCCTTATTTCAAACGCTCTGAACGACACTACCAACCCGCTGATGAGTTCCACAATGATAAAGGGGAACTGTTCGTTCAAGAGCAGCGCTTGAGCTGGCCGATTCTAGAAGCCGTTCGAGAGGCGGCTGAAGAGGTTGATGTACCGAAAACCTCAGACTTCAACCGTGGTGATAATGAGGGTTCAGGTTATTTCCCAGTTAACCAAAAAAATGGCATTCGCTGGAATGCACGCAAAGCCTTTATCAACCCCGTTAAAGCACGTCCTAATCTCACCATTATGACTCACGCTCAAGTCACCAAGCTGCGTATTGAAAACCGACGCGTTGTGGGTGCTGATCTCATCGTTAACGGGCAAGTTGCGAGCGTAACGACCGATAAAGAGCTACTGCTCAGTGCCGGTGCGATCAATTCGCCACAAATTCTACAGCTTTCTGGCATTGGCCCTGCCAAGGTTTTAGCGGAGCACAAAATCGAGATGGTGCACGAGCTCCCTGGTGTCGGTGAAAACCTACAGGACCACCTACAGTTGCGAACCATCTACACCGTTGAAAACACAAAAACTCTGAATGAGTGGCAGTCAACCCTGTTGGGTAAAGCGCAAATTGCGGCTGAATACTTCTTAAAACGTTCAGGCCCAATGTCAATGGCCCCCAGTCAGCTCGGTATCTTTACTAAATCCTCGGATGAGCATGCTACGGCGAACATTGAGTATCACGTTCAACCTCTATCGCTTGAGAAATTCGGTGAGGATCTGCACGAGTTTCCGGCTATCACCGTCTCGGTCTGTAACCTGCGTCCAGAGAGCCGCGGTACCTGTCATATTCAATCGACCGATCCTAATGTTCCGCCAGCAATTAAACCGAACTACCTTTCGACGGACGGCGATCGCAAGGTTGCAGCAGATAGCTTACGCCACGCTCGCAAGCTAATGGCGACTCAGCGTTTACGTGAATTTAATCCAATTGAGTTAAAACCGGGCGCACAGTTTCAATCGGATGAAGAGCTCGCGAAGGCCGCAGGTGATGTCGGTACAACAATATTCCACCCGGTCGGCACCGCAAAAATGGGCAGTGATGAGATGTCCGTTGTGGATGCGCGATTGAGAGTGCACGGCATTGACGGTCTGCGCGTAGTGGATGGTTCAGTGATGCCAACCCTTACCTCGGGTAATACTCATGCACCGATCACTATGATTGCAGAGAAAGCGTCTGACATGATCCTTGAGGATAACGCTTAAACTAAAAGGGGCAGATCAATGATCTGCCCCTTTGGGATTGAGACTATTTGTAGATTCGCTCATCAAAAGGATCTACAGGCTCTTCCAGCATTTCGTCCTCTTTGAAGAAGAGTACGCGTCCTTCGAACTTAAACCCCTTAGTCGAGAACCAGCGTTCTGCCTGTTCACGCTCCTCTTCCGCTTTTCTCACCTCCAACCAAGCCATCACGACTCGATAGAAGAAGATACCAAACAGAGCAGCACTCGCGCCTAAGAAGAAATCAGAGGCTAGAGCGAAAATCAGTAGCACCAATGCAACAATCCAGACCTTAGAGCTTCGCGCATTTTTCAGTGCATCGTTTTCAGCCCCGTACTGATCTAGAAAGTTCAGGTAACGACGGTAGTTCTGTTGCAGATCAAACTTAATCGCAGAATCGATAGAGATAGCCATACCGATGACTCCTATTACACCAAGCTCTTACTGACGACTTCATAAACATCGGGCGACAGCGCCTTCTGCTTCATGATGCGTTCCAGTTGAGCTCTCATTAACTTTTGCTTATCACTAGTATAGCGCTTCCAGCGAGTTAAAGGCGTTAACATTCGCGATGCAATTTGAGGGTTCTGTTCATTCAAGCGAATGATCCAATCAGCCAAGTATTGGTAACCCGAGCCATCCGGCGCATGGAATTGAACTGGGTTTGCACTGGCAAAAGCACCAATCAGACTGCGCAGTTTATTGGGGTTTTTTGCATCAAATAGCTCATCGTTTTCAAGTGCTTTAACTCGATCCAGAGCGCCCTCTTTGGAGTCACAGGCCTGCAGTGAGAACCAACTGTTCATCACCAGCGCTTCACCTGACCACTGCTGCTTGAATGCCGCAAGCGCCTGTTTAGCTGCTTGGGCATCTTCAGAGTGAACCAGTGCCGCCAGTGCAGACTGTTGATCCGTCATATTGTCAGCGCTGTTGAACTGCTCCATTGCTAACTCAATGGCGCCTTCATAGTTAGCCGCGATCAGGTAACTCAAGGCTAAATTTTTCAGACTGCGCTTAGCCACTTGATCTGCAGTTGGTTGGTAAGCCTCTTTAGAGGTGCAACGCTGATAGACTGCCAACCACTCTGGTGCTAGGGCTTTGCCTAGGGCTTTAACAAAGGCTTTACGAGTCGCGTGAATTGCTTCAACGTCAATGACCTCAGCCAATTCACTCAGATAAGCCTCGCTTGGCAAAGTGCATAACTTAGCCAGCATCGCCTCATCTAAAGACTCATCTTCCAGTAACGCTCGCCAAGCATCTAAAAGCGCTGAGTTGGGTTCGACCGCCGCACCCGCAATGCCTGCTTGCAGTTTGTTCACTAAGTAGCGCTGTCCCGACTCCCAACGGTTAAAGCCGTCAGTATCAAAACGCATCAGATGCAGCAGTTGCTCATCCGTGTAGTTAAAACGCAACTTAATCGGTGCTGAGAAGCCGCGAAGCAGAGACGGAGTTGGCTGTTCAGAAAGGCCTTCGAAACTAATGCTCTGTACCTCTTCCGTAAGTTCCAAAACACCTGAAGAGAGTTCCGTCCCCTCCTGTGTGAGCAGTCCAAAACGGATGGGCATATGGAAGGGTGCTTTATGATCTTGACCTGGAGTGCTTGGGCAGCTCTGTTTAAAGGTCAGCTGGTAGGTTCCTGATGCAGCATCCCACTGATCAGAGACCTCAACCACAGGAGTACCTGCTTGGGAATACCAGCGTTTAAACTGTGTTAAGTCGCGCCCTGAAGCCTCTTCCATCGCGGCCACAAAGTCATCCGTCGTAACGGCCTGGCCATCATGACGATCAAAGTAGAGATCCGTACCTTTTCTGAAGGTCTCTTCACCCAAAAGCTGATGGATCATGCGCACCACTTCTGCGCCTTTCTCATAGACGGTCAGCGTGTAAAAGTTTGAGATCTCGATAAACGATTCCGGTCTCACCGCATGCGCTATGGGGCCAGCGTCTTCAGCAAATTGTGCCGTTCGCAGCAGTGTCACATCTTCGATTCGCTTCACGGTTCGCGAGTTCATATCGGCCGAGAACTCCGCATCACGAAAGACGGTAAAGCCCTCTTTAAGACTTAACTGGAACCAGTCACGACAGGTGACACGGTTGCCTGACCAGTTATGGAAGTACTCATGAGCAACCACCGCCTCTACTCGCTGAAACCCAAGATCTGTTGTGGTCTTTTGACTGGCTAATACACAACTGGTGTTGAAGATATTGAGCCCTTTATTCTCCATCGCACCCATGTTGAAGAAGTCGACGGCCACGATCATGTAGATATCAAGATCGTACTCACGGCCATACACCTCTTCATCCCAGCGCATCGATCTCTTTAGGGAGTCCATCGCATAGGCAAGCTTGTCGTGATCTTTAGGTTCAGCAAAAATTTGCAGCTGAACTTCACGTCCAGAGGCTGTTGTGAACTGATCTTCAATGCAGCTTAAATCACCCGCCACTAAAGCAAATAGGTAGGCGGGTTTGGGGTGTGGATCCTGCCAAGTAACCCAGTGACGTCCGTCATCAGTGACCCCTTTATCAACGGCGTTACCGTTGGATAGCAACACGGGATACTGTTCGGGATCAGCAATGATGGTTGTCTCAAACAGGGACATCACATCAGGGCGATCAAGGTAATAAGTGATGCGTCTAAAGCCCTCTGCCTCACATTGGGTACAGAAGACACCATCCGAACGGTAGAGACCCTCCAATGCAGTGTTCAGCTGTGGCTGAATGCAACAGAGCGTTTGCAAGGTAAATTGATCAGGAACAACCGCAATCGTCAGTGATTCATCCGTGACCTTATACTCGCCTTCAGGCACCTGTTGGTCATTAATGCAGATTCGTTTGAGCTGAAGGTCTTTATCGCCATTTAAAATCAGAGGGGCATTGCGAAGATGAGAGTCGGGGTTACGACGCATCTGCAACGTCGCAAAGACTAACGTCTCCTCTTCATCCAACTCAAAACGAAGCGCTACTGAATCGATCAAAAATTCAGGAACACGATAATCTTTTAGATAAATTGTGTTGGGTTGTGCACTCAAGATTGTCTCTCCAATCACGCGAAAAATTTAATGTTGTAGGCGCCAAACTTGCGCAGGTTGATCACGCCCGTATCTAACATGAGGTACTGGCCTTTAACCCCTTCTAGGATGCCCTCTACAACGGGCGTTTTATCAAAGTTAAAACTGGTTACCTTGGCAGGGTGGTTACGCACTGGGAAGTTAATTTTAACGACCTCTGCATCAAGCTTACGGATCGCATCGCCAGATTGAGCACTGATGAGCTGTTGCAAGGGCTCATCACAGAGTTCAAACAGACGATCGCGCTCCTGTTTCAGATCAAGAGGCAGAACATCGCCTTTCAACATGGCACGCCAATTGGTTTTATCGGCCACCTGTTTAGCAAATATCGTTTCAACAAGACCTGACTGCAGGCGGTTATCGACCTCCATAATCGGAAGTGCTTGCACAGCACCCTGATCAATCCAGCGAGTCGGGATCTGGGTTTTGCGAGTAATTCCCACCTTGAGCCCCGAAGAGTTGGCTAGATAGACGATGTGTGGGGCAAAACAGTTCTTCAAACCCCAGCTTTCATCACGACAGGTTCCTTCGGCAAAGTGACAGGTTTCAGGCTTAACGATACAGGTGTCACAGCCCGGAAGTTTTTTGAAACAGGGGTAACAGAAACCTTGATTGAAACTTTTATTGGATTTACGACCACAGGAGAGGCAGTTGATTTGTCCGATGTATTCAAGGCGAATGGGTTGGCCAATAAAATCATTCACTAACGGACCAGCCTCGCCGTTCAGGGATAGCTCATAACGGACAGGAGAGTCGAGATGCACTCGCATCTTCTCCAATATACCCTCTGCTCGCAGCGATAAAGCGTCATTAGTCATCGGTTAGGATTCTCAACACGTCAGGCTGCATTGGATCCGAACCATGCTGTTTTCCATCAGGACGAGTACGATCGATGAAACCTACACGCTGATCCTCTGGAATATCACGCGCCACCTCATAGGCAATGACCGCACGCATACTGGTCTCACGCTGTTCAGGAGATAGTTTTTCACCATTGGGCCATTTACCAATTTCAACGGCCACTTTGAGCGCCTGATAGACATCAGGCGTCATGGTTTCGATCATTTTTTCGTAATTCAAACCGCTACCCATTCATTCAAATTTCAAGCGTTCAGAATACCATAGAGAGGATCGTTTGAGAGGGCTTTTGATACTGGCTTTTAAGAGGATTTGGGCAGCCAAACTCGGCTAATCAGTGCGAAGGCCAAACCCGACAGCAGACCGGCCAAATGAGCGGTATTAGCAATAGCCCCTAAACCTATGAATTCCAGCGCTCCGGTATATCCCAGAGCCAACCAAAAAATCATGAACCCAAACAGCGCTTTAGGGAGCCTAAACAATGGCCTACTGCTCAATTGATCCCATAACCAGGTGTAACCCAACACAGCAAAGACGACACCAGAGAGGCCACCAAAGAGCGGGCCCGTCACCCAAAACTGAGCCAGATTAGAGAGAGCTGCCGAGAAAAGCACCAGCAGCAAGAAGTGGGTCGTCCCCTGAAGGCGCTCTATCGAACCACCGATCATCCAGACCCAAAGCAGGTTAAACAAGATATGTAGCAGAGAGAAGTGCATAAACATCGGAGTCCAAATCCGCCACAACTCTCCCGATGAGAGCATAGTACTCAGTGTGTGATACTCAATCTGGCTGGAGCTGAGTGTAAAGTCGGCAAAACTGAATCTCACCATCCAGCTGGCATTGCCACCGAAATCGATGAGCAGCGTGATGATGGCCGATAGGAAAATCAGTAAAGCCGTCGCAGGCAGTTGTTTTAGCTCTGAAATTTTAAAGGGGGATCGGCTTTTAGGGTTGTGAACTTGCACATTGATGCTAGCGAGATCCCCACCCTCTCGCCAATATTGAAAGAGTTCGAGGACTTTTTCGCGGTTAATGTGGGCCGCAACAAAGAGTGTTTGGCTGTCACCCTCTTCCACCACCCGATGAGGAATGGCGTTAGCCCATAAAAATTGGGTGAACTCTGTTAGATCGACCGTTAGATCGGTTTTAACCACAGGAACCACTAGCGCGGGAACTCCGCATCGACATCGACCCAGATGAACTTGCTGCTATCGAGCGTCTTTTCACCATCGAATCGGTAGGCCACCAACTTACCGTATTTAACCGCACTGTAATCTAGGCAGGCGATGTTATCGGCAACCGGTTTAGGTTCACCTTCACACCAGTAGTGGCCGATAAACAGTGGCCGCTCATCGCGCGAATAGAACTGCAGATCCACGTAATCAGCGGGTGTTAGCTCGGTACGAGCTATATGCTCCGGCAAAGGATCAGGTTGAAACACCACATCCCCCATTCGTTTAGGCTCTTGCGCCCAGAAACGAGTTCTGAAGAAGTGGCGTCTAAATCCATCTTTGCTGATCATCACTTCATTGTTGGGCAGTCGCAAATGGGTGCCACGGGTCAATCGATCCATGACCAAGAACTCAAAACTGTGCGGTTTGACAGAGTTCAAAAGAAATTGCTTATCCACGACTGGAGCAGAACCTACTCGCTCTTTTAAACGGTTGATCAAGGTTGAGTGCCAACAGGCATGCACCACTCGCAGATCATCATGCTCGATGAACAGTGGAATCGACTCAATCCAATCCAACAGCTCTTGTTCATCCGATTGACGATGAGCAAATTGATCTAAAGTCTCTTGAACAATGCGTTGGTGTCTGGGCGTGTGCTCACGAAGAAAGTCACCACTACCAACACCCTTAGGCGTTTTATAACAATAGTAGTTGTATTCGTGGTTACCCATGACAATTTCGGCGCCCGACTTTTCCACCATGGCCCGAACGATCTCATAGGTCTCAACAATGCGTGGACCACGATCGATTACATCACCGAGGAAAATAACGCGGCGGTTAGGGTGACGGTATGCACCATCAATTTCCCTGTATCCCATGCGGTTGAGCAGAAGCTTTAAACTCTCGCCGCAGCCGTGGATATCGCCAATTAAATCTATACCCTGTCTCTGCAAAACTACTTATCCCAGAGCTTTGAGCTCCAACCGAGCTTGGTCCGGCAGGTGCTGTAAAAATCGTAGTTTTCTGGGTGGAGCAGGCGCAGCTTTTGTGGCTTCTTACTGATCGTCACGGTATCACCAGGCGCCAAAGCGATGTTACTTTGGCCATCACAGGCTACGGACGGGTATGTTTCATTATTTTCACTGATCACCAGTTTCAGCTCAGAGTTACCGTCTACCACAATTGGGCGGCTTGATAGTGTATGCGGGAACATTGGAACTAAGACCAACGCGTCCAGTTTAGGGTGCATCAGAGGACCACCGGCTGACAGTGAGTAGGCGGTAGATCCTGTTGGTGTTGCGACGATCAAACCATCTGAACGCTGGGTGTAGACATACTGACCTTCAATCCAGAGTTCAAACTCAATCATTCGAGTCGCTTTACCTGGGTGCAACACACAGTCGTTAAGGGCCGTTGTCTCGGCGATGGGTTCGCCATTGCGCTTCACGGTGACATCCAGCAAGAAACGCTTATCAACTACGTAGTGGCCTTCTAGAACCTGATCGACCATCTCTTCGATCTCTTCAGGTTTAATATCCGTTAGGAAGCCAAGATTACCGCGGTTAACACCCAACACAGGCACATTTGACGACGCCAATGAGCGTGCAGCCCCAAGCAGACTTCCGTCACCACCCACTACGATCACAAGATCAGCCACTTCGCCCATCAGCTTTTGCGGCGAGACCTGCAGACCATGGCCAGGCATTAGCTCTGAAATCTTATCGTCAATGACAATGTTCAAATGACGCTGCTCAAGAAAGCGAATGAGCTGCTTCATGGTATCGATGACTTTTTTACTTCCTAAGCGGCCTATAAGACCAATATTGCGAAATTGATACATACCCTGTGCGTTTCCCTGCGGATATCAATGAATGATTAGACAGCAGTATAAAGCTTGTAGAGGGAGAACGTTAGCCGACCTAGGTGTTAAAAGCCGTTAAAAAGGGAGAGGGCCGACAAACTCATTTGCCAGACGGTTGATACGTTCTTGCTGAGCCCTAAGACCTTGCAAACCTCCGGTATGAACCATCAGTAGACGCTTCCCTGTTAAACGATGCTTGAGATACTGACGATTCAGATAGTGGAATACTCGCAAGGTATAGATTGGGTCTAGCAGTAGACCTAGAATCTGAGCTCGAACCTGCGTGGCCGCTAGTTCAGCAGTCACCTTGCCATAGCGTTGCTGCAGAGCCACCTCAATAGACCACTGCACGGATTGCTCCGTTTGAAGATGACCTGCTTGTGTCAGCAGCTCACTGACACGTTCATTTAGGTCGGCGAGGCTTCCTAGAGCAGACAACCCAATCAGCTCGACTCCATCAGGCGCTCCAGCGACTAAACCCGCCAAAGTTCCCCCAGATCCCACCGCCACATAGACCTGATCGTAGACGCGATTCTGCAAACAGGCTTGATGCCAGATAGAGGCACAGCCTTCGACGGCGCTATGATTACTTCCCCCTTCCGGTATCCAGTAGGGATTGATTAACTGATATTGATCCGCCAGCGACTGAGTAGGCTTTTCACGATAGGTGTCACGATCGATGAATATCAACTGCATGCCGCAGGCTTTAGCATCCTCAAGTGTTGGTGTGGATTGAGGTTCACCGCGAATAAAACCAACCGACTTAAGCCCTAGATTCTGTGCCGCGTAGGCCAGTGCGTGAATATGGTTGGAGTGAGGACCTCCAAAGCTGGCCACTAGATCACCAAGGTTGAGTTTAGAGAGATTAGGGAGCAGTTTGAACCACTTATTGCCCGAAATCAGACGATCAGTTTGATCTAGACGCAATAAATCAAAACTAAAGCCGTTAGGTAGATTTATAGTTTCGATAGAGATTGAAGGTGTCTGCATGAATCAGAACTCGATATGGTGGGCGAAGAGGGGTTCGAACCCCCGACCCTCTGCTTGTAAGGCAGATGCTCTCCCAACTGAGCTATTCGCCCATATCGTAGGCGTGTGCTAATTCGTTGGAGCATTGTCATCGACGATGCGATGAATCGCGACCTTTTCAAGATCGCTCCAACAAAAGCTGCAGAATCAGAGAACTGCGAACTCGTAAATGGCGGAACGGACGGGACTTAGCGACCCTGAACATCCCACATGAGCTGACAGGCAGGTATTCTAACTTGTCAATCTCAAAATGGCGGAACGGACGGGACTCGAACCCGCGACCCCCTGCGTGACAGGCAGGTATTCTAACCAACTGAACTACCGCTCCGTTATGGTGGGCGAAGAGGGGTTCGAACCCCCGACCCTCTGCTTGTAAGGCAGATGCTCTCCCAACTGAGCTATTCGCCCATAACGGTGGTTTGTCTTGCGACGTAATCTTTCAAACCAATTCATGAAAGATGGCGGAACGGACGGGACTCGAACCCGCGACCCCCTGCGTGACAGGCAGGTATTCTAACCAACTGAACTACCGCTCCGTTATGGTGGGCGAAGAGGGGTTCGAACCCCCGACCCTCTGCTTGTAAGGCAGATGCTCTCCCAACTGAGCTATTCGCCCATAACGGTGGCTTACGCCGTATCTGTAGGAGCATTGTCGAAGACGATGCGAAAATCGCGACCTTTGCAAGATCGCTCCTACAAGAAGTGCAGAATTAGAGGACTGCAATCTCATAAATGGCGGAACGGACGGGACTCGAACCCGCGACCCCCTGCGTGACAGGCAGGTATTCTAACCAACTGAACTACCGCTCCAGCAGTAACTGAGCATTGCTGCTCAAGAACAGGGTGCGAATTTTAATGGCTTTTCGATCAGAGTCAAACCTTTATCCGATATTTTTCTAAAAAATAGCGATTTTTTTAAACCAAACTGAAGGTTGATTATTTGTTAACCTACGCGCTGGATAAATTAGAGAGAAATGACATGTCCGCCGTTACCGCTCAATTGACTCGCCTCTTCGACGAATTCAAAACCGAATGCAAACAACAGGGTAACCCAACACTTCTGGTTGAAGAGGATTGGTTGAGCCCTGCACTGCTGCCAGGCTATGAGGTTGACCAAGAGTCTGAGTGGTTACCCAGCCCTATCAATAACTCGACTCTGGACATGTTTGAGCGACTTTCAGAAGCTCTAGAGATAGAGATTCCCCAATCGATCATTGATTACTACACCAGTTATTGGTCACAACCCATCTTAGCAACCCATACCGAGGGCGAATTAAGTCTCATCTTTGTCTGGAACCCTGAGGATCTGGAGCGCTTAAGAGAGAACCTCATTGGCCATGCTCTGAACAAAAGACGCTTGCGACAAAACATCAGCTTCTTCTTTGCTACTACTGAACCGGATGGCGATCAGATACTTTCGGTGGAGAGCGACACAGGTCGTGTGCTTCTAGAGAAGCCAGGACAGAAAAAGTTCAGTGTCATTGCTGAAGATCTAGAGAGCTTTCTCAGCCAGGTGAATTGTATCCATCACCAGTGACCCAACTGATTAGGAGATCGATTAACCAATCGACCTAGCCAAAAGACGACTGATTTGGCACAGATCAACGCCAGATTCGCTACGCCACTGGTTAAATGCTTCTTGAACCAGAAGTAGATCACGTTTAGCCGAGGGACGCTTATCAACAACGCCCTGCGCCTTTAACGCGACCACTACATCATCTGTCAGGACTGGACTGTCGCGACCGACAATTCGAAGTGCATAGGCTCCTGAGTTACCACCCAACTGTGATCCCTCTTTTTTCAGATAGGCCCATAAGCCAACGACGGTGTCCTCGACCGGCCAATCAGCCAAAAACTGACCAAAGCTACCCTGTTTTTGACTGACCTCATGAATCATCAAAGCGTTGATACGAGTTGCTTTAATTTTTCCAAAGTGGCGAATGAGATCCCTGTTCTGCATTAAGGCATCAAGGTGATCATCACTCATCAACGAGACCTTTTCAGGATCGAAACCAAAGAATGCTTTCTCAAAAGCGGGCCACTTACCGTCCACTAACGAGCGCTTGAGCCCTGCACAGAAGATACGCCAGGTCATCGCCGACAATATACGATCGTCCGGTGTTGCCATAAGTTCTGTCCGATTAGCCGCCCGTGGACCCAGCAGCTCGGCATCGCTCCAATCGGGGTAAAAATGCTTAGCCTGTTGCAGAAGGTGTGAAAAAGGTTTCATCAGTGATCCGGTTCAAAGTTAAGAGATGCAGAGTTAACACAGTAGCGAACACCGGTTGGCTGTGGACCATCGGGGAATATATGCCCCAAATGAGATCCACACTGACTGCAGGTGATTTCTGTACGCACCATACCATGTGAATGGTCGGGATGCTGATCCACCCTACCCTCACCCAACTCATCAAAGAAGCTAGGCCAACCACATCCAGAATCATATTTCAGAGAGCTATCAAAGAGTTCAGCATCACAGCATTTACAGCGATAAAGACCTGATCGCTTCTCATCAAAATAGGCCCCAGTGAAAGCGCGCTCTGTCCCTTTCTGGCGACATATGTAGAACTCTTCAGGTGACAATTTATCTCGCCAGTACTCATCGTCTTTTAAATCATCATATTGCATTGTGAAAAACCTCTCTAAGAGCTCGGTAAACTCTATACCCAAACCGAGCAAAGTCGTATAGTTACAACTAACACGGTTTGCTTATCAACACGTTGGTAGTACGACGTATTCTACTCAAATCGATCCCCTTTAAATTAATCTCCCCGTGAGAAGAGCTCTACCGATGTCTCAGATTAGAAAGTCCAACAAACTCAACAATGTATGTTACGACATTCGTGGACCTGTCCTTCAAGAAGCAAAACGCTTGGAAGAGGATGGCCACAAAATTTTAAAACTGAATATCGGTAACCCGGCCCCATGGGGCTTCGATGCCCCTGACGAGATTGTTCAAGACGTAATCTACAACTTGCCAAGCGCGCAGGGTTATTGTGATTCAAAAGGGCTGTTTGCAGCTCGTAAAGCGGTCATGCAGGAGTCACAACGCAAAGGCATCAAAGATGTCACCATTGAAGATATCTACATTGGGAACGGTGTCTCAGAGCTGATCGTGATGGCAATGCAGGGGCTTCTCAACGATAACGACGAGATGTTAATCCCTGCACCAGACTATCCGCTATGGACCGCAGCCGTCAGCCTAGCAGGGGGTACACCGGTTCACTATCAGTGTGACGAGGAGCGCGAGTGGTTCCCAAATATAGAGGATATTCGCAGCAAAATTTCTGAGCACACCCGTGGGATAGTAGTGATCAACCCCAACAACCCAACTGGTGCGCTGTACCCAGAATCGGTCCTTAAAGAGATTATCGAATTAGCGCGTGAACACAATCTGATCATCTTTGCTGACGAGATCTACGATAAAATTCTTTACGACGAAGCGAAACACACCTCGATCGCATCACTGACAGATGATGTGTTGGTCTGTACGTTTAACGGATTATCCAAGACTTACCGTGCGGCGGGCTTCCGTTCAGGTTGGATGTTTATAAGTGGTCCTAAGCACACGGCAACCGACTACATCGAAGGCTTAGAGATGCTGGCGAACATGCGTCTGTGTGCAAACGTACCGGCGCAGAATGCCATTCAAACTGCACTTGGCGGATACCAATCGATCAATGAACTGATTGTTCCTGGTGGTCGCCTATGCGATCAGCGAGATATCGCCTACAAGATGCTAAATGAGATCCCCGGTGTCAGCTGCGTTAAACCCAAAGGGGCAATGTACTGTTTTGTGAAGTTAGATCCCGAGATCCATCCCATCAGCAACGATGAGAAATTCGCACTGGATCTACTTCAGCAGCAAAAGGTGCTAATTGTGCATGGTAGCGGTTTCAACCTTCCGGATACTCAGCACTTTAGGATTGTATTTTTACCGGAACCAAGACTCTTGGAAGATGCCATCTCTAGAATTGGCACCTTCCTGAAAACCTACAAACAGTAACCCGAGCTCTACGGAATGGAGCCATGTCGTATCACTGTCACAATTAGCGACTATAGTGCGACTAACTAACAGGAGTAGTTATGTTTTTAAAGATCAAAAAAGATCGCGGTATTAAGATGAACCACAACGGCATGGATAAGAAGCTGGTTGTGGACATCACATCAAACTTTCTAATCAACATGGCGCACATTGGTGAGATCTCTTTCTACTCACAACATGAACCGCGCCAGCGCGTTGACCTAGCGGGACACTCATTTACTCAACCGGCAGGCACTCTGGTCATTCACTTGCAAATGGCTCACACCTACGCATCGATGACCGGTGATAGTCGTGAAGGGATCAACCGCGTGCGTGAAAAGGTCTACTACAAACTCTATTTCGCACCAGAGAACATCGACTCTTACCAAGAGTTGCGTAACGCTATCGAAGCTCGCGTCGTTAACCTTTAAGAGTTCACCTTTAAGGTTGAATTTAGGTTGCTTCGCCACAATTTGTGTTAATAGATAAATTGTTTGAGGAAGCAACCTAAATGCTCAGAATAATCCTTTTCTTAGCGACCAACCTTGCCATCATTCTGGTGGCCAGCTTGACGCTTAACATCCTTGGCGTTGGTCCATACCTAACATCGAACGGCCTAGACCTTGGCGCTCTACTAGCCTTTTGTGCAGTGTTTGGTTTTGCCGGCTCATTTATCTCTCTGTTTATCTCTAAGTGGATGGCGAAGAGAACAACGGGCACTCAAATTATTGAGCAACCTCGCAATGCCGAGGAGAAATGGCTGGTTGAAACGGTGGCAGAACTGGCTCAAAAAGCCGGTATTGGCATGCCAGAAGTGGGGGTATTCCCATCCAATGCAGCGAATGCCTTTGCGACTGGCTGGAATAAGAACAACGCACTGGTTGCGGTCAGTAGCGGTCTGCTTTCGCGATTCAAAGCCGATGAAGTGAAAGCGGTGCTAGCACACGAGGTAGGTCACGTTGCGAATGGCGACATGGTGACTCTGTCGTTGATTCAAGGGATTATCAATACCTTTGTGATGTTCTTAGCTCGTATCGTCGGTTACGCCGTTGATAGCTTCTTGCGCCGTGGCGATAACTCAGGCGGTGTTGGTATAGGCTTTTACATCGCGACCTTTATCGCTGAGATGGTCTTTGCCGTATTTGCTCATATGATTGTGGCTTGGTTCTCGCGTCGCCGTGAGTTCCGGGCAGATGAAGCGGGTGCAGACCTAGCGAGCAAGCAGGGCATGATTAATGCTTTGCAAAGACTGCAGGCTGAATCGGGTCAAGCGCAAGAGCTATCCGGACAGCTCACGGCCTTTGGCATCAGCAGCATTAAGAAGCAGGGCTTTATGGAGATGTTTGCGAGCCACCCTCCTCTAGCAGCTCGTATTGAGGCTCTGCAAAACCGCCGTTAAATTCCGACTCGGTAGATAACTGCGTCTCGATAACCGGTGTGCACCGCCACCACACCGGTTAGTTTTCGATCCAGCTCTGGGTCACCACTGTCAATAATAAGCGGGCGCCCATTAAGTCCGACGATTTTAGAGCGTGTCGCAACGACATAGAGACCCGGTAGACCTACCTTTTGAATCAGCTGCGGGCTCAACTGTTGATTACCGCGACCAAGAAGATGCCCCTGCCCGCCAATCGGTGTGATGACAATCTTGAAAGGCGCATCCCCCACTAGCTCAAGTAACTGCTGTGCTGAACAATCACTAGCGACAACCTCTCCATCTTTAATAAGATCGGTACCCAACAGCGTATTTTCGAGTCCCAACTCATCCATGATCGCCGCGACGGTTGTGCCGGATCCCATCACATAGAGAAGTTCGGGATCCATCTGCTCAACAAAATCGGCCGCGATATCAGCGACTACAAGCTCTTCAACCTCTTTGCCGCCCTCTTTCACAGACTGCACATACTGATGCTCTGCAGGCACAAGCAGTTCGCCATAATATTTTGCACGAACTCGGCCCTGCCTAAACTCAGACTCATCAATATCGCGAACCTCAGCCTGCTCCATGCGAACCAGACGCCCTTCGATAAGATCAGTAATTAATGACCCTGCTAGCGAAGGGGTCAGGGTATAGACGCCTGAATGAATCTTCACACCCGCCGGAACGCCAAGGACAGGCACCTGTTGCCCAATGGCTTCATAAATATTGCGTGCCGTACCGTCACCACCCGCAAACAGAATGAGATCGACACCCTCGTCAACCATTGCTCTAGCAGCGATCAACGTATCCTCTGCACTGGTCGGCCAGTGCTGCGGTGAACCTAAGACAAGGCACTCTAACTTTAACTCTTTAATTGACTCTTCACCCATGGCACCGCCCCAGGTAAACAGCTCAATTTGATCACTCTTTATGGCCTCAAGGGCGTGACGCATTTTGACCGGAGCAAGCTGCTGAGCACCTCGGCTTAAAGCCTCATCTCTGATCGCTTCACCATCACTCCCTTTCAATGCAACACTGCCACCAATACCGGCATAAGGGTTGACCAATACGCCTAAGCGAAACTTCATACCTGCACCTCATCCACCTTAAACCCTAAAGCTGCAAGCTGAACTTTCATCGCGCCTGTCGTCTGACCGGTCAGCTTCAGCGATGAAAACTCTCGACGCACCGGGTAACTCTTTCTCAATTGATCAAAGGCTTTAGGTTGATTTTCCGCAGGGGTCAAAGAGTCTATAAAACGCTGATGATCCTCCTTTATGGAGTAGACAGATTGAATCACCAGTTGAATCGTTGTCTGTTGAGTTAATTCAAGTTTTGGGGTCGGGTAATCTGTCAAAAGGCCGTCGAAAGCCGCAGAAACCTCAAGACCTAAAATCTCACAGTAACGCTCATAAAGCATGTAAGTTCCGCGTAACTTACCTTCTAAACTGTAACCCGCTATATGGGGCGTACCGATCAACACACGACAGGCCAATTCACGGTCGACTGTCGGCTCCTCTTCCCACACATCCATCACCAAGGTGACGTCGGTTCTCTGCTTGGCAAAGCTTAAGAGCGCTTCACCATCGATGGTGGGCCCCCGTCCTGCATTTAAAAGCAGTGCTCCTGGAATCAGCTGCTGCAAAAGCGACTCGCCAATCAAGTGATGGGTTGCATGCTCACCGCTGTTGGTTAACGGCAGATGACAACAGACAACATCCGACTGGGCCATTAACTGCGCGAGAGGGGTATCTATAAAGGTTGGGTCCCGAAGAGCACGAGGGGGATCTGATACAAGGACATTAACCCCCAGCGCAGTTAAACGGCTAACTAACCGAGAGCCAACATTACCAGCACCGACCACCCCGTATGAGAGATTCCGTGGATCTAAGGCTCTCTGTTCGGCATATTCATAAATAGCTGCTAGCGCATAATCCACAACTGAATCGGCGTTACAGCCTGCTGCGTTAGAAAAGGGAATTGCGCGCTCAGTCAAGTAGTGAGAATCCAGATGATCCATACCTATGGTCGCCGAACCGACAAATTCTAACGGTTTAGTCTCACTCAATAACTGTGCATTAACTTGGGTAATAGAACGTACGAGAAGCGTATCAGCTTCAGCCAACTGACTGGGTTCTATTGAGCGACCCGCCACACGGCGAACTTCACCGAAGGAGGAGAACAATGTCTCAACGGCCGGCATATTCTCATCTGCAACAATGACTTTTTTGAGCTTTATCATGAACACCCCTTTTGAAGAGCTGTATTATACGGCCTATCGATAAAAGTGCGATCTGAACTGATACCACTGATCCGGTGTAAAAAGCCGTGTAAATAAACGTAAAGTTGGTTCACTGTTAGGCTCGAGCATGAAAACATACGCACAATAGAGTTAGGAATTTAAGTGACTAATCCACCTAAGCGAATCGTTATCAGTCTGTTCCTGATCAGTTCCATAGTACTTTTAACTTGGGCTTCTCAACTCTTTTTGGGACCGAAACCGGTGTCACATTGTGATATCAACAGCGGCAGATGCGAAGTCGTTAACGATGATATTCGGTACCGCTTTACACTGGGACCGATGCCAGCTCGATCTCTGAACAATATGACTCTGACGGCTGAAACTGATCTACCTGGGATCAATCGAGTTTGGGTCGATCTGCAAGGCGCCGATATGTACATGGGCGTTAACCAGTTTGAAATGGAAAAGAGTGAACACCTTTGGCAGGGACGGACTCAGTTAGCCGTCTGCACCACAGGGACGATGACCTGGCTAGCAAAGGTGATTTTTGAAACGGATTCGAAACAAGAGATTGTTGAATTGAGGTTTGACGCACGATGAAGACTCGCAATAAAAATCTACTCGTTATTGTGATGCTGATATTGGCAGCCGTCATTGTTAGCTTGGTTTACCTAAAGCCCAATAACAGTTACCAACCGATTCAGCTGGGTGGTGAGTTTCAGGGTAAAAGTATTGATGGCGATCTGTCACTGAGTGACTTCAGAGGCAAGTTGGTACTGCTCTATTTTGGCTACACATCTTGCCCAGACATCTGCCCCACTTCTTTAACCAGTATGAAGTTTGCTTTCAATGAACTCGATGATGAGCAACTAAACCAAATTCAACCCATTTTTTACAGCGTCGACCCTGATCGGGATTCACTGGAACAGCTACAGGTCTACTCTCAGTTTTTCTCGCCTCTCATTCTTGGTATGACCGGCAGCCGTCAGCAGATCGACAGCGCGATTAAACTGTACGGGGCTTACTATCGAATGGTCGAGCAGCCTGATTCAGCGATGGGCTACACCGTCGACCACTCTTCTAAAATCTATCTAATCGATCAACAAGGTGAGTTTCTAGGAAGCGTCTCACACAACAATCCCAACCAACTTGTTGAGAAAATCCGTTCCATCTTGCAGTAGGAAACTAAGATGAAAAAACTGTTAATCGCGTCACTTTTAACCAGCACCCTTGCCCAGGCCGAGGTCGAGATTTCAGATGCGCGTGTGCGTGCTGTTCCACCGGGCCAGAAAATGACCGGCGCATTCATGGATATCAAAAACAGTGGTGCCGATCTTCAAGTGGTTTCAGCTGAGTCCTCTATCTCTAAAGTGGTCGAGCTGCATACTCATATCAAAGATGGTGAAGTGATGCGTATGCGAAAAATTCCTGCCATTGATCTGCCAGCAAACAGCACCACTCATTTGAAACCAGGCGGCCTACATGTGATGTTTATCGGACTAAAGGAGCCACTCTCCATCGATCAGACAATCGATCTGAAATTAAATTTCAGTGATGGAACTAGCCAAGCATTAGAAGTGCCCGTCAAAATGATTCAAAAGCCTGGTATGAAAAAAGAGATGAAGCACGATATGCAGCATTGATCGATCAGCACATCTTACAGCCACGGGTACGACTGTCGAAGTGGCTGTAGAGTGCTAGACAGGCATCAACCTCTGACTCCAACACTCCCAGCAGTGCCGCTTTATAACCGTCAATATACTCCACCCGATATCCGTCTATCTCTTGAGTCACCCGATAGGATTTGAAACCGACACGATAGACCCCTGAGTAGTGTGGATAATCCATTAGAGATTGCTCTTGGTATGCCACCACTGGCCAACTCTGCTCAATTTTCAGCGCCGGCACTTTTAATGGGTTATCGTTATGCAACGCAAGAAAGTACTGTAACTGCTCGACATGATCAAATACACCGAGCACCCACACACCTCGATCTGATTGACCCAGTTCCTGCTCACCTTCAGCGTAAAGATACTCTTTTGTCGGCAGCGTCAATCTTAGATAGTTAAAGCGATTAGTAACGCTAGCAAAGAGAGACCAGTCATCGCCTTTGGCCTGTAAAAGCCAATCGGTTGCAGTGATGCTTAACTGGCGCACGAATAACTCTCTAATTGGAACTGATCGACACTCAGAGGCTCCACAGCATAGAGTGTTCTCAGAGCTTCGCTGAGCGCTTTCAAGCGTGGGTTCATTCCATTGTCGAGCAGTTGATGCACCCTGTTAAGAACAGCCTCTTTAAAGCTATCTGAAGCTCCTAACCCTTGAGAGAGGTTATCGGCACTGAAATGAAATTTTCGACCCGCCGATACCGTTAGAATCCACTCATAAGCTTGAGGGGATACCTCCACTCGCTCAAACTCGGCTTGCTCTTCTTCTGTACGGCCATCTGGCTTGTACCAGTAACCGAAATCTTCAAGCAGTCGTCTTTTTGGACCCGCCACACACCAGTGAGCAATCTCGTGCAATGCGCTTGCAAAGAAGCCATGTGCAAAGATAATTCGATGATGAGGATAATCGGAATCGGCAGGCAAGTAGATAGGCTCCCCATCACCGCGAACCAGTTCGGTATTAAGGGATTCCAAAAAGAGAGTATTAAAACACTCAATCAGTTGATCGACTTGAGGATCGAGATCCATATCAGGCTCCAGAAAAAGACCGTTAGATTATAGTCGGGTTAAAGTCTGTAATTAATCTGACAGGCACAAAAAAAGCGCCATATGGCGCTTTTTTCTAAGAATCTTACTCTTATGCTACAACAGTTACGTTGTCAGCTTGAGGACCTTTCTGGCCCTGAGTAACCTCGAAAGTTACCTGCTGGTTTTCAGCTAGTGTACGACGACCAGTACCGTTGATAGCACGGAAGTGAACGAATACGTCTGGACCGTTCTCCTGCTGAATGAAACCAAAACCTTTCTCGTCGTTAAACCATTTAACTGTACCAGTTAGCTGCTCTGACATTTCTTGCCTCTTAATCCTGTCCCATTTAGGAACTTTAGTGCATCCCCGAGGGGAGTTATCTACCAAGTCAATGACTTGGCCTGAGTGCGACCTGTGCCGCGAACTAAATTACAAGCCTATCTTGTAACCCAGTTATTTATTAGCAGGATGAAGTGACAAAACGATGACACAACACTCAAAACTAACAAAATTAGTGCTTAGTTCAGAGTGGAAAAGGAGCAGAAGATCAGATGCGAAGTTTTACTTTCGGTGTTCCAGCCAACCCTAGGGTTAAGCTCTAGTGCAACTTGTTTCTCTGGACGTTTCAAACGCCACAACGTAAACAACTGAGTTAAGTTTAATCCAGTTAGTGCCGAATACAACTATTTTTTATCAATGTTACGCTTTTTGCCGCTTTTTAACGCTAGATGACCCTTTTTTAGCCTTACCACGAGGTGGCAAGCCTGTATGCTGAGTCAATAATCTACCTTTTTTAACACTCTTACTTTGCTTATTAACGTTCTTACGGCGCGGACTCTTATATTGATCACCCTCTGAATTGTTTGAAGGAATCAAATGATTAGGGCCATCGCCTATCAAGTCAGCACGTCCCATCGACTTCAGAGCCTCACGTAACAGCGGCCAATTTTCAGGGTCGTGGTAGCGTAGGAATGCTTTGTGTAAACGACGCTGTTTTTCACCTTTGACCGTCTCAACCCGCTCTGAAGACTTTTTGTAGCTTTGACGTTTCAGAGGGTTACGACCGGTATGGTACATGGCGGTAGCGGTCGCCATCGGTGAAGGGTAAAACGCCTGCACCTGATCCGCTTTAAAGTCATTGCGCTTTAACCAGACAGCGAGATTCATCATATCTTCGTCAGTGGTACCGGGGTGCGCAGCGATGAAGTAAGGAATCAGATACTGATCCTTCCCTGCCTCTTTAGAGAAGCGTTCAAACATCTTCTTAAACGCATCGTAAGTACCAATGCCCGGCTTCATCATATGATCGAGCGGACCTCGTTCAGTATGTTCAGGCGCGATCTTTAGATAACCACCAACATGATGGGTCACCAGCTCTTTCACGTATTCAGGGTCTTCCACAGCCAAATCGTAGCGAAGACCTGACGCAATCATCACCTTCTTCACCCCTTTTGTTTTGCGTGCTTTGCGATAAAGCTCCGTCAATGAGGAGTGATCAGTATTTAAGTTGTGGCATATCTCCGGGTAGACACAAGAGAGCTTACGACAGGACTTTTCGATCTCCGGTGACTTACAGGCAATTCGATACATATTGGCCGTTGGCCCGCCTAAATCTGAGATAACCCCTGTAAAGCCTGGGACTTTATCTCTGATCTCTTCAATCTCATTTAAAATCGATTCGTGAGAGCGATTCTGAATAATGCGCCCTTCGTGTTCTGTAATGGAGCAGAAAGTACAACCGCCAAAACAGCCGCGCATGATGTTCACCGAAAACCGAATCATCTTGTAGGCAGGGATCTCTTGCCCTTTATAGATCGGGTGTGGAACACGTGCGTAGTTAAGCCCGAAAACGAAATCCATCTCTTCAGTGGTCAATGGAATCGGAGGTGGATTCAACCACACCTCTTGATCACCATGCTGTTGGACTAACGCGCGAGCATTACCGGGATTTGTCTCTAAGTGGAGTACTCTGCTCGCATGAGCGTAGAGAACAGGATCTTTAGAGACTTTTTCAAATGGGGGAATGCGAATGACTGTTTTACTGCGATCAAGGTGCACCTTAGGTTCAATATGCAGAACCTGAACTTCATCAGCCTCAGGCTCCTCTTTGGAACCCTTTTCCAACGCACACTGTTCAAGGTCTCGGGTGTTAACATAGGGGTTGATCATTCGATCAATTTTGCCCGGTCTATCGATACGAGTGGAGTCTATCTCCATCCAGCCCTCGGGCGTATCCGTGCGAATAAAAGCGGTGCCTCGGACATCGGTCAAGTCGCCAACCGATTCGCCGGCTGACATTCGCTGAGCCACTTCAACAATGGCACGTTCAGCATTACCGTAGAGCAATATATCCGCCCTGGAGTCGAGCAGTATTGAGCGACGAACTTTGTCTTGCCAGTAGTCATAATGAGCAATACGACGCAGTGACGCTTCGATACCTCCCAATACAATGGGAACCTCTTTATAAGCTTCTCGACAGCGCTGGCTGTAGACAATGCTGGCACGATCAGGTCGGCTACCGGCTTTACCACCCGGCGTATAGGCATCATCAGAACGAATTTTACGATCGGCCGTATAACGGTTGATCATAGAATCCATGTTACCCGCCGCAACACCAAAGAATAAGCGAGGCTTACCCAATACTTTAAAGGCCTCAGCACTCTGCCAATCTGGCTGAGCAATAATACCTACCTTGAAACCCTGCGACTCCAGCAGACGGCCAATGATGGCCATACCAAACGATGGATGATCAACATAGGCATCACCGGTCACGATAATGATGTCACACTGGTCCCAACCCAACTTCTTCATCTCAGCTTTAGACAGCGGCAAAAACGGTGCGTGCGGAGCATCGTTACGCTGAGCAATCGAGGTGATTGTTGGAGTGGCTTGCATGATCAATCCAGAGATCTAATGAGTATGGTGAAATTATACGTGAGAGCAGTTAGAAGATCTGCTCAGAATCGATAAAAGTTATCGCGGGTATTGATAGCGATTTAGCCAGCGCTCAATAAACCGGAACGCCAAAATAAATAGCGCAGCGATAGCAAGATACAACATACCTGCCGCAAAAAAGATCTCCAGCGGGGTATAAGTACGAGCAATAATGGTTCTCGCCATACCCGTAAGATCCAACAGAGTAATGGTTGAGGCGAGCGCACTACCCTTCAACATCAGAATTAACTCATTCCCGTAAGCAGGAAGCACAATACCGAAAGCACGAGGCAGGACGATACGTCGTATCTGAACCAGTTTCGACATACCAAAAGCCTCTGCAGCTTCAATCTCCCCCTTTGGAATAGACTGGATTGCACCACGAACAAGCTCAGCACTGTACGCTGCAGTGTTCAGCGTTAACGCTATCAGTGCACACCAGAAGGGTTCACTGAAAATTTCCCAAAGGGATGTATTTCGAATGAGATCAAACTGAGCTGAGCCATAGTAGATCAAAAATATTTGGACCAATAACGGCGTGCCACGGAAGAAATAGATGTATGCCCAAGGAAGCGCAGAAACTAAGCGATTTTTAGAGGCACGCATCAGCGCAAGAGGCACTGCAATCGCTAGCCCCGTTAAGGCTGAATAGAGAACCAATTCTAGTGTTAACCAAACGCCATCAAAGAGGCGTGGAAAATATTCCCAGATCACATCCCATGACCAGTTCATGCTGCAACCCTCTTCTCAGCAGGATTTGATGCGCGCTCAAGATAAGTAGTTATCAAAGTAGATATTGCCGTGAGACCAAGATAGATCAGTGCGGCTGCCATGTAGAAAGTGAACGGCTCTTTTGTAGACCCCGTCGCAACGTAGGCCTGTCGCATAATGTCGTTCAAACCAACAACAGAGACGAGTGCGGTATCTTTTAGAAGGACTTGGAAAAGGTTGCCAAGACCTGGCAGCGCAAGACGCCAAACCTGGGGCAGAATAATTCGATAGAAGGTCGTCAGGCGAGGCAAGCCCAAAGCATAGGCTGACTCCCACTGGCCCTTCGGGAGCGCTTGAATAGCCGCTCGAAAAACTTCAGTAGCGTAGGCACCAAATGCAATAGAGAGCGCCGTGACACCCGCTGCAAAAGCACTCACCTCTATGTAATCTGTATAACCAAAACGCTCTGCGATAGCCATCAACAGCATCGAGCCACCAAAGTAGATGGTGAGCACTAAAAGCAGTTCCGGTATTCCACGAATCAGCGTTGTGTATCCGGTTGCTAACCAGCGAAGTGGCGCAATCGAGGATAGTTTCGCAGAGGCACCAGCAAGCCCAATAATAAGGCCAAAAAATAGGCTAGCGAGCGCAAGCTGAATAGTTATCCAGGCACCCTCCCAAAGAAGGTGACCGAAGCCGTGAAGATCAAACATAGAGTAAGATATTGGCTGCGCCATTTAGGCACAGCCTGTCCCGATTAGTAGATCGAGAATGGGAAGTACTTAGCGTTGATTTTCGCGTAAGTACCGTTATCAACAATCGCTTGAAGTGCTTTGTTGAACTTCTCTTTTAGAGCATCGTTTTTACGAATTGCGATACCGATCTTATCGTCGATGTCGATATCCTGGCCTTTGAACTCAAAGCCTTTGCCGTCATCAGTTCGTAGCCAGTCGTATGCTGGGAACTTATCTGACAGCATGCCATCAAGACGGCCGGCAGCAAGGTCTAAGTATGCGTTATCTTGAGTATCGTACAGTTTTACGCTCGCGCTTCCTGACATGTTGTCTTCAAGGTACTGGCCAGCGATAGTCGCACGCTGCGCACCAAGCGTTTTACCCTTCATGTCACCCATAGACTGACCTTTAGGACCCACGTAAGCGAGAACGTTTGAGTAGTATGGGTTAGTGAAGTCGACAACTTTTAGACGCTCTTCTGTGATCGACATTGATGCGATGATTGCATCGTACTTACGGCTCATAAGACCAGGAATAATACCGTCCCAATCCTGTGCCACTAGCGTACAGTCTGCTTTCATTTCAGCACAAAGTGCATTAGCGATATCTACGTCAAAGCCCTGAAGCTGACCTTTGTCATCGACCATATTGAAAGGCGCGTATGCACCTTCAGTAGCGATACGGATTTTATCGCCTGCGAAAGCTGAAGAGGCTGCAACAGCACTCAAAGTAAGACCAACGACGAGGTTTTTTAATTTCATTATTTTCTCCTATTAGGATCTACTGTCCTATTGATGACTCGACATAAAGGCCTTCACCCTTGCAGATGAAGGATTTTCGAATAGTTTCTCTGGTGTTCCCTGCTCTTCGATATGTCCTTCATGAAGAAAGACAACCTGGCTCGAAACATCACGTGCGAAGCGCATTTCATGGGTTACTATCAGCATAGTGCGTCCCTGTGAGGCCAGATCCCGCATGACCGCCAGCACTTCATTGACCAACTCAGGATCAAGCGCTGAAGTTGGCTCATCGAACAATAACAGCTGTGGATCCATCGCTAAAGCACGTGCTATCGCAATACGCTGCTGCTGGCCACCTGAAAGATGACTAGGATAGGCATCGATCTTATCTACGAGACCGACCTGCTCTAGGATCAGTTTTGCCTGCCCCACCGCCTCATCTTTAGACTGTTTTAAAACTTGAATGGGAGCTTCTGTAATATTCTCTAACACAGTACGGTGCGGCCAGAGATTAAAGTTCTGGAATACAAAACCGATACGCGAACGCATATTTTCAAGCTGCTTTCGACTTTTAGCCTGCAACTCGCCACTCTTAGATGGCACCAACTCAAGTTTCTCATCCCCAAGATAGATCTCACCCTTGCTTGGATTTTCAAGCAGGTTAATACAGCGCAGTAGCGTACTCTTACCCGAGCCACTCGAACCGAGAATAGAGATCACATCGCCATCTTTCGCCTCCAGTGAGACCCCTTTGATAACGTTCAGGGATCCGTAGGATTTATGAATATCGATCATGCGAAGCGCAGTAGCGGGTTGTGAATCTTGAGACATTAAAACTTAACCAAACAGTCATGTAATCAAGGGACTTTAGCGAGAATAGTGACACACGGCAAGCCTTCTATATTCCACAAACAAAAAAGCCGCGATAAACGCGGCCCTTAATGTGAGTTTTCGTTTAGCCTTTCGCTTTAACGATTATGTCGTGCCATTTAGCTGGACCAGATGTATGAACAGACTCACCATTCACATCTACAGCCACAGTCACCGGCATATCTTTGACTTCAAACTCATAGATCGCTTCCATGCCCATCTCTGGGAAGGCTAGCACTTTTGAGTCAGTGATCGCTTTAGATACAAGGTACGCTGCACCACCTACAGCCATTAAGTAAACAGCTTGGTTATCTTTGATCGCATCAATAGCGATTGGACCACGTTCTGATTTACCAATCATCCCCAATAGGCCCGTTGACTCTAGAATCTGACGTGTGAACTTATCCATACGTGTTGACGTTGTTGGGCCAGCAGGGCCTACAACCTCATCACGGACAGGGTCGACAGGACCCACGTAGTAGATGAATCGCCCTTTCAGATCAACTGGTAACTCTTCACCGTTATTGAGCATCTCAACCATGCGCTTATGGGCAGCATCACGACCGGTTAACATCTTACCGTTAAGCAGAATAGTTTCACCAACCTTCCACTCTTTAACCGACTCAGGTGTGATCTCATCAAGATTGACGCGGCGTGTATTAGCACCGACTTCAAAGGTCACTTCTGGCCACTGATCCAAGCTTGGTGGTGTGAGAACGGCTGGACCATCACCTTTCAAAGTGAAGTGTGTATGACGCGTCGCAGCACAGTTAGGGATCATACAGATTGGCAAAGATGCCGCGTGCGTTGGGTAGTCCATGATCTTAACGTCTAGAATCGTTGTCAGACCACCAAGACCCTGTGCACCAATACCTAGCTCATTGACCGCATCCATGATCTCTAAACGAAGCTCTTCGACACGGTTCTGCGGGCCACGCTCACGTAGCTCATGAATATCAATTGGGTCCATCAAAGACTCTTTGGCCATGACTGCTGCCTTCTCGGCAGTACCACCAATACCAATACCCAACATACCTGGTGGACACCAACCAGCACCCATAGTCGGTACCGTTTTAACCACCCAATCCACGATGCTGTCAGATGGGTTCAACATCACCATCTTCGATTTATTCTCTGAACCACCACCTTTAGCAGCCACATGAACTTCTACCTCATCGCCCTCTACAATTTCGTAGTGGATAACAGCAGGAGTATTGTCTTTGGTGTTCTGACGTTTTCCAGCAGGGTCGGCAAGAATCGAGGCGCGTAGAACGTTATCAGGGTGCATGTAGGCACGACGAACACCTTCATTGACCATATCGGTGACGCTCATTGAAGCATCCCACTGTACGTTCATACCCACTTTAAGGAATACGGTAACGATACCGGTGTCCTGACAGATAGGACGCTTACCTTCGGCACACATACGTGAGTTGATTAGGATCTGCGCCATCGCATCTTTAGCGGCTGGGTTCTCCTCTTTCAGGTAGGCTTCGTGCACACCTTCAATAAAGTCGATTGGGTGGTAGTAAGAGATGAACTGTAGCGCATCAGCAACGCTATCAATAAGGTCGTCTTGACGAATAACGCTCATTGGAAAACTCCATTTATAGTGATGATCAGGGGGCTCCACCCCTGCAGTGCTGCAAGATTATACATCATCCAATCGAGATGGGATGACCACACTTTGTCTAACGGCTAAGCAGAACCTGTAGAGACAAAAAAGCCGGCTCAGTCGCCGGCTATCATTTACGCCCTCTCTGGAGCGTTTGGAAGATCACGCATCAGTAGCGCGTATTCCATATCAGTATCAAAATCGAGTGGTAGTGTCACACGGTGTCCTGAACCTGGGGCAACATGGACTCGAGCACCTTTCTTGTCATACAGCTCATCAAGCTTGAAGCGACGATTACCCTGAGGGGTCATCAACTCAAGTGTGTCACCCACCTCAAATTTGTTCTTCACATCGATAACAAGCTTGCCAGAGTCCGCGTCACGCTCAACCACTTCACCGACAAATTGCTGATGCACACCCACAGAGTTACCCGTTTCATAGTTCTGGTATTCGTCGTGAACATGACGACGGTAGAAACCTTCGGTGTATCCTCGGTTTGCAAGATTCTCAAGGACATCCATTAGCCCCTTGTCGAATGGGCGACCAGCCGCTGCATCGTCAATGGTTTGACGGTAAGCTTGCGCGGTTCTGGCAACGTAGTAGTGCGACTTAGTGCGTCCCTCAATTTTCAGAGAGTCGACGCCCATCTCCGTCAAGCGATGCACGTGCTGAATGGCGCGCAGATCTTTTGAGTTCATGATGTAGGTACCGTGCTCATCTTCAAAGGCCGGCATATACTCTCCAGGGCGAGTCTCCTCCTGGAGCAGGTAGATCTGATCTGATGGCTTACCTTCACCTAGGGCAGGCTGCTTCTCTTCGCCTGGATCAAAGCTCTGAACGGGAACCACATCACCGGACTCATCTTCCTGAGCTTCATGAGCATCGTATTTCCAACGACAAGCATTTGTGCAAGTACCCTGGTTTGGATCTCGGTGGTTGATGTAACCCGATAGCAGACAGCGACCTGAGTAGGCGATACAGAGTGAGCCATGAACAAAGACCTCAAGCTCAATATCCGGACACTGTTGACGTATTTCAGCCACTTCATCTAGCGAGAGTTCACGTGACAGGATGATTCGCTCAATACCTGCTCGCTCCCAGAACTTCACTGCAGCCCAGTTCATAGTATTCGACTGAACAGAGAGGTGAATCGGAAGATCTGGATACTTATCTTTGACCATCATAATCAGGCCAGGGTCGGACATGATCATGGCATCAGGATTCATCGCTACAACAGGATCAATATCCTTCATGTAGGTACCCAACTTTGAATTGTGCGGCAGAATGTTACTGGCGACAAAAAACTTTTTACCCAGTTGATGCGCAATATTGATCCCCTCTTCAAGGTTCTGAAGAGTAAAGTCGTTGTTACGTACACGAAGGCTATAGCGCGGTTGACCGGCATAGACCGCATCAGCACCATAGGCAAAGGCATACTTCATATTTCGCAAGGTCCCTGCAGGGGACAATAGCTCGGGTTTTCGCATCATGTTCTCAAAATTGGTTAAACGGTTTAGCGTGTAAGTGGCACTTCGAAAAGCGGCTTATAGACACTGCCATGATCACCCTCAGTGCTCTGAAGAAGCACAATCGAGTCAGCCGGCAGGCTATGATCGATAGGCGGCAACTCTCTGTCGACAGCAAATCGATTGTCCGCTGGCAAGCGTGCCAAGGTGACGTGGGGCATAAAGTTCTGATCTTTACAAACAATGCCAACCTCTTCGGCTAACGCCACTAACTGCTCATGGAGCATCGTTAGCTGACTATTCTGCGCGGTCATCGCCGCGATCAGGGAGAGTCTCGGATTAACGGCGTAATAACTGACCTGATCTAGCTGAACGGTAAAACGACTACCAAAATCTATTTGAGTGGCACGTTTCTCGAGCTGTTCTATCTGTTCTAGGCTGACATCTCCTAAAAAGCAGAGCGTCAGGTGATAGCCAGATGAATCAAACCAGGTTGCGTCCAGCCCTAAATCAAACTGACACAACTCATCAGAAAGATTAGCGAGCTCTCGAGCCGTTCTATCAGGAATGCGTAAAGCAAAAAAGGTTCTTAGCTTCACGTCTTAACTCAGCTCCATTTCATGTGGCGCGTATTGTGCCCATTGGCAAGGATTTGGACAAGTATTGATCAGTTGCGAATAATTCAACTAACGAATAGCTCCTTCAAGCAGCAGCGTATTGAGCTGTTGTTTGATGTTCAATAGTTCGGCATTGACCGACTGGCGACTAGAATCAATGGAGCGGAGACGATCTTCAATGGTCGCTAAACGGCCATCAAGATCACTGGAATTGGAACCTGCCTTAACTTGTTCAAGCTGCTCTGAAAGCCTTGCTCTCTCGTCCCGTTCAATAGAGAGCTGAAACTCAAGGTCACTGTTGAGTTGAGCTACCCGTTCACTTAATTGAGCGATCTGCTTATCTTTACTGGCAACTAGGTCATTAAGTTTTGATAGTTGCTGGTCACGTTTTTTCAAACTGCTATCAAATTCTGATACTGATTTGGACAGTTTATTAACAGACCCTTCGCTCTTTTTAGCTTGTGCTTGAACTTGATCCACACCTGACTGAATGCTTTTTATCGATTCAGCCTGAGATTTAATCAGTTTAGCTTGTGCTTCAATCGTCTTGCCCTGCTTCTCCAACTGAGGCTTATTGCGCTGATACGAAACGGTCCAAAGCTTAGCGATCTCAGAGTCAAAATGCTTAATACGATCTTCAACACGACCATTAAGCTGCTCTAATCGAGAAGAGAGGGTTTCACCTGATTGTGACGCTGAAGTCGTTGTCTTCGTCAGCGTTGCATCGGTACTCTCAAGCCATAAGTTCATCTGTTCCAGAAGAACGGATTGTTGATCCATCTTTTGAGTCAGTTGGTAGTTCCATACAGCCATAGCCACAGCCACTAACAGTGCAATAACAGCAACACCCGTTGCTAAACCACTACTTTTAGAAGAGGGCTTAACGGCGGCATTAGTGGGGTTGTTAGGCACTTGAGGTTTTTGCTTTTCAGGTTCAAGAGTGGGCACTGGCTCGGCCAGTTGATCTAAATTGAATCCTGGTTCGCGACGTTCAGACATTGAAGAGGGTTCTTACTCAATTAGAAAGTGATACATTACCAGTTTTATCCCCCCCAAAAAAGAGTGCCCAGCAAAGCTGGGCACAGGTGGAGTACTGATAAGAGCGCGATTAAATCGCTAGGTACTCGTTACGAAGCGCTTCGTTATCAAGAACTTCTTGAGCGGTTCCGTCGAATACAACGTTACCGGTATCAAGGATCACTGCGCGATCAGCAAGCTTCAGTGCAGCAATTGCATTCTGCTCGACAATCACGGTAGTAATACCCAGCTCTTTGATCTCACGTAGAGTACGCTCAATCTCTTGAACGATAACCGGAGCCAGACCTTCATAAGGTTCATCAAGAAGAAGAACTTTGATGTCTCGACAGAGCGCGCGACCGATCGCAAGCATCTGCTGCTCACCACCTGACAGAGTGACGCCCTCTTGGTTACGACGCTCGCCCAGACGAGGGAATAGCTCGTAGATGCGTTCGATATTCCAACCTTTAGGAGGCGCAATTTGAGCCAGCTGCAGGTTCTCTTCTACCGTCAAACCAGGAATGATACAGCGATCTTCAGGAACCAGTGCAATACCCGCTTGTGACGCTTCATACGCTGTCATGTCGTGAATATTTTGGTGATCCAACCAGATCTCACCGCTTTTTAATACTGGGTCATCACAACGTGCGATGGTACGCAACGTTGATGTTTTACCGGCACCGTTACGGCCAAGTAGAGCAAGAATCTCACCCTCATGGATATTGAAACTCACACCCTGAACGATGTAAGACTCACCGTAGTAACCATGAATATCGTGGATAGAACAGTAGGTAACCGGTGTACCCAGGTTTTGAGTTCTAACGGCTTCAGTTGCGACTGTATTGGTCATACTTCCGCTCCTCCCAAGTATGCTTCACGAACTTTAGGGTTCACTTTAATTTCATCTGGAGAACCTTCAACGATCACGTGACCTGCCGCCATAACACTCACTTTATCAGCGAGTGAGAAGACTACATGCATATCGTGCTCGATGATGACCATGGTCATTCCATCCGCTTTGATCTTCTTCAACAGATCGATGGTGTTGTTGGTATCGGCACGTGCCATACCCGCGGTTGGTTCATCAAGAAGTAGTAGTTTTGGCTCTTGAGAGAGACACATTGCCAACTCAAGACGGCGCTTATCACCACGGCTCATGCTGCCTGCGTGAGCATCAGATTTACCCAGCATGTTCACATACTCAAGGTATTTTGCTGCTTTCTCTTGCAGATCAGCATCCTGATCAGAACGTTTCCAAGCATTAAGCTTGAATTCGCCATCACGGTGAGCCAACAGAGGGATCATCATGTTTTCCATAATCGTAAGATCGGCAAAGATCTCAGGAGTTTGGAACACGCGTGAAATACCCAACTGGTTAATCTTATGTGGCTTAAGGCCGATCATGCTGTTACCAGAGAACGAAATCGTGCCGTTATCTGGGATCAACTTACCGATAACTGCGTTAAGCAGTGTTGATTTACCGGCACCGTTCGGACCGATGACCGCATGAACGGTTTTCTCTTCAATTTTTAAGTTGACGTCATCCAGTGCTCTCAAGCCACCGAATGTTTTGTTTACGCCAGAGATTTCTAGTACTGACATATAAATATCCTGTTAGCTTGAGTTACTCTTCGCCCTGCTTCGAGAAGCGAGCTTTGATTCGACGGTAACCTTCCATGATGCCACCAGGCAGGAAGATAACGACCAGCATGAAGATTAGACCTAGCGTTAGGTGCCAACCTTTACCTACGAACAGAGACAGTACTGGAACAAGGCCAGAAACCAAGAAGTCTGGTAGGAAATCTAGAGCACTAGTCAGAACTGCACCATCGATAGCAGAGAAGATGTTCTCGAAGTACTTGATAGCTACCGCACCAAGGAACGGGCCAACCAATGTGCCGACACCACCAAGGATTGTCATAAGAACAACCTCACCTGATGCAGTCCACTGCATACGCTCCGCACCCGCTAGAGGGTCCATCGCTGCCATTAAGCTACCAGCAAGACCCGCATACATACCTGATATTACAAACGCTGCCAGTGCATATGGGCGAGTGTTCAAACCTGTGTATGACATACGGTTTTGGTTAGTTTTAAGGCCACGTAGCATCGAACCGAAAGGTGAACGAGTGATACGTAGAGCGACATAAAAACCAACAATCAAGAATGCTGCACAGATGTAGAAGCCTGCTAGGCCACCAAAGTCTGTCATCTCAATGCCGAATAGGTTGGTACGAGGTACCGCACCTTCAGCTAGAGGCGCATCCCAAGCACGTGGGTCAGCCGCTTCAACCTGCAGACCTGTCTCACCCATGGTGATAGGTGTGAGTACAGAGTAAGCAAGGTTGTAACTCATCTGAGCTAAAGCCAGTGTCAGGATCGAGAAGTAGATACCTGTACGACGAAGACAGATGAAACCAATAACTAGGGCGAAGATACCTGACACCACAACACCGGCAACCATCGCTGGAAGGATGTTCAGTGTAAACAGCTTGAAGATCCAAACCGTTGTGTAAGACCCCACACCGATAAACGCTGCGTGACCAAACGACAGGTAACCTGTCTGACCGAATAGAATGTTAAAGCCAATTGCGAACAGACCGAAGATAGCGAAACGCTGCATTAAGTCTGGGTAGGCTGCACCGAATGGCTGAAGCCAAAGTGGCATTAGCAGGACGGCTGCTGCAAAGCCCAGCAGCATCATCATGTCTGATTTAGGTGTAAATTTATCAATATGCATCTTAGTCCTCCATTACACCCTTGCGACCCATTAGACCACGTGGACGAACGAGCAGTACGATCATTGCAACTAGGTAGATAATTACCTGGTCGATACCTGGGATGATTTGTTTGATTTCGTTCATCGATGCGAACGATTGGAGGATACCGAGTAGGAAACCTGCCGCTACCGCACCCGGTAGTGAACCCATACCACCCACTACTACAACCACGAATGACAGAACTAGGAAGTCCATACCCATGTGGTAGTTAGGAGAGAGTATTGGTGTGTACATCAAACCTGCCAAACCTGCGACGACCGCAGCTAGACCGAAGACGATACTGAAACGTTTGGTGATGTTGATACCCAACAACTGAACCGTTTGACGATCCGCCATACCGGCACGAACCACCATACCAAAGGTTGTAAACTGCAAGAAGGCAAACACTGCAGCGATGACAATCGCAGCAAAGCCTAAATAAACAAGACGCCATTTCGGGTAGACGATATTGTCACCTAAGCCCAAGAGTGCGCCGATGTTCGCTGTACCCTCAAACATTTCTGGTGCTGGCTGTGGAATCGGGTTTGCACCGTAGATAGCTTTGATGATCTCTTGAATAACGATCGCAAGACCGAAAGTTACAAGGATCTGATCAGCATGTGCGCGACGGTAGAAGTGGCGAATTAGACCACGCTCCATCACCAAGCCAATCACAAGCATGATAGGTATAGCGATTAAAATCGATATTGGAACAGACCAGTCGATAATGGCTCTACCCGTATCACCGAGCCAGAGCTCTAGGTATGGGATCTCTTTGAATGCTTCAAAGAAAGTAACCGACTCATCTTTAACTTTTGTTGAAATAGTAAGTACTTCGCGAACTGAAACTGCGACGAAAGCACCCAACATGAAAAGAGCACCGTGAGCAAAGTTCACGACACCTAAGGTACCGAAAATCAACGTTAGACCTAGGGCAATCAGTGCATAAGCACCACCCTTATCTAGACCGTTCAAGATCTGGAGGATTATTGCATCCACAGCTATGAATCTCCAAAAAAGCTAATAAAAAACGAAGGGGTCCCTTGGACCCCTTCGCGTGCCAAGGTGTAATTAAAATTACACTTGGATTAAGACCACTGAGCGCCGCCGGCGAATGGGCCTTCGTTTGGATCGTAAGTAAGCTTCTCACGTGAAACCACATCCAATACTTCAAGACGGTCGAAGTCAGATGTTGGGTTCATGTTACCGCGTACCACTAGGCCATTCTTCATTACCTGGTGGTCCGCTTTACGGTATAGAGAAGCACCGTTACCCATGCCATCGAACTCGTGATCTTCAAGAGCAGCGATAACTGCTTGTGGATCGAAAGTACCAGCACGCTCAACAGCATCTGCGTAAAGCATAGTCTGTACGTAACAAGTGTGAGCAGCCTGTGATGGTGGGAAACCGTATTCCTGACCGAACGACTTAACAAATGCTTTAGAACCTTCGTCAGTTAGCTTCCAGTTCCAGTTTGTAGAACCTAGGATGCCCTTCATGTTGTCGCCCGCACCTTTCGCCATTAGACGAGAGAATAGAGGAACGATGATCTGGAAGTCCTTACCGTTAACTTGCTTATCTTTCAGGCCGAACTGAATCGCCTGAGTCAAAGAGTTAACCATGTCACCGCCGTAGTGGTTAAGGATAAGAGTATCTGCACCAGAGTTTAGGATTGGTGTGATGTACTGAGAGAAGTCACCTGCACCTACTGGTGTTTTAACGTTAGCAACTGTGTTCCAGTTTGCTTCAGCAGCCATACCCTTCTCGATAGAGTCCTGCTGAGACCAGCCCCAAGTATAGTCAGCTGTTAGGTGGTAAACCTGACGATCTGTACCGTACTCGTTTTTAAGTACTGGACGCAGCGCTAGTGCTGATTGGTGACAGTTGAACATGTGGCGGAAACCGTGACGACGACGGTCTTTACCAGTTGTATCGTTTGAGTGTGTTAGACCTGCCATGAAGATGGTACCCATCTCTTCAGCTAGAGCCTGAACTGCGATAGCCACACCTGATGATGAACCACCAGAGAACATGATAACGCCATCTTTCTCGATCATACGTTTAGCCGATGCACGTGCTGCGTCAGACTTAGTCTGAGTATCACCAGTTACGTACTCAACTTTCATACCAAGAATACCGTTACCTTTAAGGTTCATTGGTTTCATGGTTTGCATCATGCCGCCATCGCCTTCGCCGTTAAGGTGTTTAACAGCAAGTTTGAATGCGCGTAGTTCGTCTGCACCCTCATCTGCGTAAGCGCCTGATTGAGGTACGTTAAAACCTAGGACACACTTACCAGAAGCCTTAGGGTCGTTACGGAACGAACCTGCAGCAGAAGCAGTTGGGATGTAGAAGCTTGGTACTGCGATAGCCGCTGCAGAAGCTGCAGTGCCTTTAAGTACCGTACGGCGTGAAACGCCTTGAGTCTTATCAGTCATTACTTTGTAACTCCGTTGTTGGGTTTGTTTTTATTACAATCGGAAACTGCAAACTACTAGAGTCAACACTGAGTGACTACCCTACTAAAGGTTGATTTAGACCAATGTACTAGGAAAACTCTTTCAAGATATGAAATCTCATACCAACCTATAACCAAAGTAAAAATATTAAAGTAAATACAAAAACTTAGCGGTATAAAGAACCTCTTCAACTACTGAATTATAGACATAAAAAAACCCCGAGCGGCTGACCGCTCGGGGCTTCACTTTTGGGGGGGATGATTACATCATGCCGCCCATACCACCCATGCCACCCATATCAGGTGCACCCATAGCTGGCTTATCTTCTGGGATCTCAGCAACCATCGCTTCAGTCGTAATCATTAGACCCGCAATTGACGCTGCCGCCTGAAGTGACGAACGAGTTACCTTAACAGGGTCGATGATACCCATCTCAAGCATATCGCCGTAGACTTCTGTACCCGCGTTGTAACCGTAGTTACCTTTACCGTTACGAACTTCGTTGACAACCACTGATGGCTCACCACCTGCGTTTGCTACGATTTGACGAAGTGGTGCTTCCATTGCACGTAGTGCTAGCTGAATACCGATCGTCTGATCATGGTTGTCACCCTCTAGGCTCTCGACAGCCTGAAGTGAGCGAATCAGAGCAACACCACCGCCAGGAACGATACCCTCTTCAACGGCTGCACGAGTTGCGTGAAGTGCATCGTCTACACGAGCTTTCTTCTCTTTCATCTCAACTTCAGTCGCAGCACCCACTTTGATCACTGCAACACCGCCTGCTAGCTTAGCAACACGCTCTTGCATCTTCTCTTTGTCGTATTCAGATGTAGTATCTTCCATCTGTACACGGATCGCTTGAACACGAGCGTCGATGTTTGCTTTAGCGCCAGCACCGTCAACAATGGTAGTATTCTCTTTGCTAATCTCTACGCGCTTAGCTTGACCAAGCTGCTCAAGTTCAACTGCATCTAGGCTCAGACCCACCTCTTCAGAGATCACCTGACCACCAGTAAGAATAGCGATATCTTCTAGCATTGCTTTACGACGATCACCAAAACCAGGCGCTTTAACAGCACACACTTTCACGATGCCGCGCATAGTATTCACTACAAGAGTCGCTAGCGCTTCACCTTCAACGTCTTCCGCTACGATAAGCAGTGGACGTGATGATTTAGCAACACCTTCAAGTGCTGGAAGCAGCTCACGGATGTTAGAGATCTTCTTATCAACTAGAAGAATGAATGGATCTTCTAGTTCAGCAACCATAGAGTCTTGGTTAGTTACGAAGTAAGGAGATAGGTAACCGCGATCGAACTGCATACCTTCAACAACGTCTAGTTCGTTTTCGAAACCAGAACCTTCTTCAACAGTGATGACACCATCTTGGCTTACACGCTCCATCGCTTCTGCAATGATGTTACCCACTTCAGCGTCAGAGTTTGCAGAGATAGTACCAACCTGAGCAATCGCTTTAGAATCAGCACATGGCACAGCCATTTCAGCAAGCTGAGCAACTACAGCAGCAGCCGCTTTATCGATACCACGCTTAAGATCCATTGGGTTCATTCCCGCTGCAACAGACTTAAGACCTTCATTAACAATCGCTTGAGCTAGAACAGTTGCAGTCGTAGTACCGTCACCAGCAACGTCGTTAGCTTTAGAGGCTACTTCTTTAACCATCTGTGCGCCCATGTTTTCGAACTTATCTTTAAGTTCGATCTCTTTAGCGACTGAGACACCATCTTTAGTCACTGTTGGTGCACCAAATGATTTTTCTAGTACAACGTTACGACCTTTAGGGCCTAGAGTTGTTTTAACCGCATTTGCTAGAACGTTTACGCCAGCAAGCATGCCCTGACGAGCATCATTTCCAAAGAGTACTTCTTTAGCAGACATTTCTTAGAATCCTTTAAATTTATTCAATTCTTTACCAGTAAAACGAATTAGGCTTCTAGTACGCCGTAAATTTCGCTCTCTTGCATGATCAGCAGCTCTTCACCATCTACTTTGATAGTGTTAGTGCCCGCGTACTGACCAAAGATCACTTTGTCACCGACTTTGACAGACAGCTCAACAACCTGGCCATCATTAGTGACACGACCAGCGCCTACTGCGACAACCTCACCTTGGTTTGGTTTCTCTGCAGCTGCACCTGGCAATACGATACCGCCAGCCGAAGTAGCTTCTTCTTCGCTACGACGAACTACTACACGGTCATGAAGTGGACGAATTTTCATCTGGTTCTTCTCCTGAATCTAGGATCCAATACGATGTTGGTTTTTTGTTTAAAGCCAGTGAACCAATAATTCACCGACAATTCTTAGGTGAAATATTTAATTGGGGAGGGGGGAAAAGATTTCAACACCCAAGCTGAAAAAAATTTAAATTTCCAACTTAGGTCTTAGCAGGCCACAAGCAGAAAGTGCAGGACTTATTAATGGACAACCCGGTGTAAATTAGTGCAACCGTTTGTCGTCGTTATTACTTGTTGGGTCATTCACCTCAACAAAATCACCATCAATGATGTCACTTCTATTTTGAGAGAAGGGTTCTTGGGAGTTCTGGGTCGATGAGTAAAAGTGTGCTTGCCCACCACTCTTGGTAAACGCATCACTTATGCGTTGTCCGAAAAGATTAAAAAACAGGCCACGAGTGAATGGCAACAGGCAGGAGAAACCAATTACATCGGTCACAAACCCAGGGGTAACCAAAAGGGCTCCGCCTATCGCTATCAGTATCCCATCTCTCATTTCTGATAGCGGAATCTCACCGCTCTCGATACGACTGCGAGCTTTTAACAGAGTCGTCACACCCTGATAACGCAACATATTTACCCCGATAAAAGCTGACAGCAGAACCAGGCCCACGGTATACCAGCCACCAATCGCCTGACCGACCTTTATAAGGATGGTGATTTCAATAACGGGGATTACGACAAAGATAATAAAGAGTATTGGCATGCTGTTCTCGCTCTGTTTTAACCAAGGCTATCAAGGCTTAAAAGAAATCTAAAGAGAACAACAGGTGGTTTAACTTAAATTTACATTCAGGCAACTTTTTACATATAGACTACAACCGAGCTACAGCAGGACTACAACCGGGCTTTTGCAGCGCAATATCACTTTTGTGCAGTGATCTTTTACCTATGTCTAATACCTTAAATGGTGGGTATAACCAACTTGAATAAACAATAAATTCAATTACTTAAATGCACAAAAACGGAATTCACTAGCCTCTCAACTAACTATTTATTTCAATTTTTAAAAAACTCCACAAAAGCTATGGATTTTGCACTGCAGAAGGCTTAGTTTGTGCAGTGCACTAGCTGCAACGCAAAATAAAAACAGGCAGCAATCAGCCTTAAGCGCTGAAAATATTAGATTGTTGGTAGGAGTCCGGAAATGGATCTAAAAGATAAAGTAGTAGTGATCACTGGTGGTGGTCGTGGTCTTGGCCGTGCAATGGCACTTGAGCTAGCAAACAAAGGTGCACGTCTTGCACTGGTAGACCTTAACCAAGATGACCTTGATGAGACTCTCAATCAAGTAAAAGCTGCTGGCAGCGATGGCCGCACTTACGTATGCAATGTCTCTAAAGAGGCTGAAGTTGAAGCTCTATTCGAATCGGTGGTTGCCGACATGGGTGGCTTAAACGGTCTTGTTAACAATGCTGGCATCACACGTGACGGTCTATTCATCAAAGTAAAAGATGGCGAAATCGTCTCGAAAATGAGCATGGATCAGTGGAACCTAGTAATGGATGTAAACCTTACTGGTACTTTCCTTTGTGCCCGTGAAGCTGCGGCACAAATGATCAAAAACAAGCAAGAAGGCTGCATTATCAACATCTCTTCTATCTCTCGCAGTGGTAACATGGGTCAGACCAACTACACCGCGACTAAAGCAGGTGTAGAAGCGATGGCCGTTACTTGGGCGAAAGAGCTTGCTCGCTACGGTATCCGTGCAGCATCGATTGCACCAGGCTACATCGGTACTGAGATGGTTATGGCGATGAAAGAGGAAGCACGCGAGAAAATCGCTGCGGGTATCCCGGCTAAACGTCTAGGTAAACCTGAAGAGATCGCCCACACTGTCTCTTTCATCCTTGAAAACGACTATGTATCAGGTCGTTGTTTCGAGGTTGATGGTGGTCTTCGAATCTAATTCGAATCGCTCTTTAAAAAAGCTGGCTTCTGCCGGCTTTTTTATTGCTTCATTTACCGTTCATACACGAATTGATAGCATCAACTTTAAGTTTTAAGGATGCTATAAAAAATGTTAACAAACTGGATCGATACCCTTCGAGTTTATAAAGATAAGCGCCTACTTTGGGTCTTCTTGATGGGGTGTAGCTCCGGCTTCCCCTGGGTTCTAATCGGCTCCAACATGAGCGGTTGGCTCAAAGATGAGGGCCTATCTCGAACCGCCATCGGTTTCTTCGGTTCGATCTTTGCCGTCTATGCATTTAACTTTTTATGGGCCCCTTTGGTCGATCGTGTTCGCCTGCCGGTTTTAAGCCGTTTAGGACAACGCCGCTCTTGGATATTTTTATGTCAGGGCATCATGCTGTTTATGATTCTGCTGATCACTCAGGCAGACCCAAGCAGTGCCTATTCCGCGATGGGAGAACCAACCACAGAGTCTGGCAAAGTGCCGGGTATGCTCTACATCTCACTGATCGCATTGATGATCGCCATTGCATCTGCCACCCAAGACATTGCAGTTGACGCTTTCCGTATCGACCAGTTTGATATCAATGAAACCACGAAGATGCCGCCCGCTTCAGCTATGGCCGTTGTCGGCTGGTGGACTGGCTACTCGCTTCCAGGCTACCTAGCCTTCGTTAATGCCGACTCAATGGGCTGGAATGGTGTCTACGGTGTTATGGCAGTGATCATGGGCCTATTAATGGTATTTACTCTGTTAGTGGGTGAGCCAGTCGATCGCCGCTCCAACCTTCAGAGCAAACTGGAAGAGAACTACCAAAACCGCTTTGGTTTAGGTCGCTTCGCCAGCTGGTTCGCAGTTACGGTCATTGAACCCTTTGCCGATTTTATTCGCCGAAACGGTCTGTCGGTAGCCATCACACTAATCGCCTTTATCTTTATGTTTAAGATTGGCGAGGCTTTCTTGGGCCGGATGTCAGTGGTCTTCTATAAAGAGGTTGGCTTTACAAACGAGCAGATTGGTGAATACACCAAGATGCTAGGCTGGATCGCGACGGTAGTGTTCACACTCATCGGCAGTGCCATCAACGTTCGCTTTGGTGTGCTTAAAGGGCTTATGATTGGTGGTATCGCAATGGGTGCATCTAACTTAATGTTCGCACTGATAGCAGAAGTTGGGCCAGTAGAGTGGCTGTTTGCAGCAACTATTATCGTCGATAACTTTACTACCGCCTTCTCAACAGTTGCCTTTGTAGCCTTCCTAACAGCACTGACAGGACGAGCGTTCAGTGCCACTCAATACGCCCTACTCGCGTCGTTGGGTAACCTCGGTCGTACAACGCTGGCGAGCTTCAGTGGCACCATGGTAGATGGCCTTGATGGTAACTGGTCACTGTTCTTTATCATCACCTTCTTGATGGTCATTCCATCACTGGTCATGCTGTGGATGCTGCGCGACAAACTGGAGGTAGCTCAAGCTAAGACTCTAGAACAGAATCAACGTGAGCAAAGCTGATCACGACTCTTAAGAAACAAAAAAGCGACCTCTTTTCAGACGTCGCTTTTTTATTGAGCGTAACCTCTAGTCGCGGAAGTTTTTGTACTGTAAAGGCAGTTCAAAATCTGACTCACGCAGCAGCGCCATGACCGCTTGAAGGTCATCACGTTTCTTACCGGTGACACGCAGTTGTTCGCCTTGCACTTGAGTCTGAACTTTTAGCTTTGAGTCCTTGATCAATTTACCTAGCTTCTTGTTCGCCGCCTGATCTAGACCTTGCTTAAGAACAATCGTCTGGCGAGCCTGTTTACCATTCTGCTCAGCTTTTTGAATGTCCATGCAGTTTGGATCGATCTTGCGATTAACCAACTTAGCTCGAAGCACATCGATCATCTGCTTTAACTGGAAGTCCGCTTCAGCTACCGCTTTAACCGATTCACCGTCTAGCTCAAAACTGGCATCCACGCCCTTAAAGTCAAAACGTGTTGAGATCTCACGATTCGCTTGATCGACCGCATTAGCCACTTCATGAGAATCTACTTCAGAAACAATATCGAACGATGGCATCGCCCTCTCCTCTCTTAAAACGAATGAATGGTCGATATAATACCTTTTTTCATTAGGAGTGGTACGTGTGACTTGGCATATTATTGGTGCAGGTGCGATTGGCAGCCTTTGGGCTGATCGATTACATCGACAAGGCGAAGCGATAACATTAGTACTCCGTTCTTCTGAACAGGTCGACGCATTCATTCACAATGGACAATCACTTCGTGTTGAGAGCCCCAATAAAGAGACGAGGGTTGTTAGGTGTGCAGCAACCGTAGCAGAAAATCTTTCTGACACCATTACACATCTACTAATCACTACTAAAGCGTTTGATGCACTTAATGCCATGAACGCGGTTCAAAATCAGTTAGCGAGTGATGCCACCATCGTCGTTATGATCAATGGCTACGGCGTACAACAGACGATTCAAGAGACCTTTACAGATCACAACATTTTATTTGCCAGTACGACCGATGGTGCATTTAATCGGGCACCTTTCCATACGGTTCATGCGGCAGATGGCACTACGCTAATCGGAAGCCTTAATAAAAAGGTAGATAGTAAAGTATCACCGCTTTTTGGAGCCGACTGGATCGATAATATCGATACCATCTTATGGCGAAAAGTCGCGATAAACTGCTGTATAAATCCTGTCACTGCCATACATCAATGCACTAATGGCGAAATATTTTCGACTGACGAGCGGGCAACAGTGACAACCAACCTGGCAGAGGAAATTGAGCGGCTTGAGATCAAGATAGGGGTTGATCGTCACACACCACTGATTGAAGAAGTTAAAAGCGTTTCCGAATTAACCTATAGAAACCGATCATCCATGTTGCAGGATGTCACAAAGGGTCGACGCACTGAAGTTGAGCATATTAACGGGGCCATTGTGGATCTCGCTAAAAAGTACGCAGTCGAAGTTCCCTGTAACAAAAAGATGCTTAATACCATCCAAAGCCTAACGCTTGCTGAACGTTAACAGAGTGAATGCCATTCAACATCGCTTGAATCGATTCAAGTTGCCTAACCTAGTCGCGCTGATACAATGCGCGTCACTCATCGGAGTAGGTGCCCTTTAATGGGGTTAAACGGGAAGTTCAGTGAAAAACTGACGCTGCCCCCGCAACGGTAAGGACGGTTATTTCAACATCATGCCACTGGCGACAGCTGGGAAGGCGTTGAGATAGAGACCTCCAAGCCCGGATACCGGCCCACTCTCAATTCCATCCAACCATGCGCGGTGGGCGCATCGAGAGAGATCATGAAATTATTTACGACCCTTTTACTGGCAGCGTCGACAGCTTCCTCTTTTGCTATTGCTGAATCAATTGACCCATTAAAAGTTACAGTGACCGCAAAAAGAATAACTTCTTCTATTGCGACCACACCTCAAGCGATATCTATTTTAACCAGTGAGGAACTTGAAAGCGGACAATTCTCCTCTTTGAGTGAAGCACTAGAATCAATGGCTGGAGTGTATATCCAGCGATTTGGTGGGAATGGTTCGCAAGCTAAAGTTTATTTGCGTGGAACATCATCAAACCACAGCATTGTTCTTATGGATGGCAGAAGACTTACATCGACAAATGATGGCCGTGCCGAACTAGAAAATATACCTCTAGATTCAATTGAACGAATCGAAGTAGTGCGTGGTGGGTTGTCGAGCAAATACGGTGCGGATGCAATTGGCGGTGTCATCCAGATATTCACTAAAGATTTTGGTGCAGAAACTAACAGCAACAAAGTAAGCATAACTGCGGGCTCTCAAAATACTTTAAAAGAAAAAATCGAGCTCAAACGTGGCGATGACAGTTTTGAAAGCAAAATTGTTATAGCCCATGAAAAAAGCGATGGTTTCGACACTCACACTTCTATAATCCGTGGCGATAACGATGATGATGGTTACAAAAAACAGAATGTTGATGTTTACCTTTCTAAATCATTAAGCAATACAACAACGGTCAATTTAGATACTGGTTTTTGGAAGGGCACAAACCAGTATGACTACATTGATTTTGATAACCCAACTTGGAACATCAAATACAATAATGAAACTGAATACACAACTAAATATTTAAGCCTTGGGTTCAAACACACAACGAGCCAATTCTCTGTTGATTCAAAGTTAAGCAGAACGGAAAACGAGCGGTTAAATAAACCTGCTGATACTCGCAAGACTATAATTGATACCAATGAGTGGAACACCTCCGTAAATTATAGCCTCTCTGATACAACCAACCTTCATGGAGGGATTGATTTAAGAAGAGAGTATGGAAGTAGCACCTACGGTAGTGGAGATTACATAACCAAAGGTTTCTATTTGGGTGCTGAGCACACGATTGATGACTTGGTTATTGAAGGTACCGTTCGCCATGAAAATCACGACCAATGGGGAACCAATAACACTTGGTCGACGGGATTTAATTATAATTTAAATGAAATGGCATCTATTTTCGGCTCAATGAAAACAGCCTTTTCCGCACCAACCTTCTCAGACTTAGATCCAGTTTACGGTAATACGGACCTTAAACCAGAAGAGGTTAAATCAACTGAAGTTGGGGTTAGAAATCTAATTAACAGCTCCTTCACTTCTGAAATCGTATTTTTTAAAAATGACTTTAAAAACCTTATTCAATACTCTTCTGGTGGCATGAAAAACGTAGCCAAAGCGACCAGCGAAGGCACAGAGATTTCACTAAAACAGAGATGGGCATCGGCTGATTTATCTGCATCTTACTCATTCACACAAACTAAAGATGCAAACGGCAACCAACTGGATGAGCGTCCAATGGATAATTTCGTTTTATCCTACAACCAAGATATAGCGAGTGATTTCAGTATTAATTCATCACTAAATTGGATAAATCGATTAAAAACATACGGTAGCAACGGTCATTTGCCAGCCTCGACAACAATCAATTTAGGCTTGATAAAAAACTATACAGATTCAATGAAAGTCTCTTTAAAAGTGGATAATGTTTTAGATGAAGATTATCAGGTTGCTTATGATTACAATGGCCGCGGCAGATACTTTGAAGCAACGTTAACTTACAGCTTTTAATGGTAAAAATATGGCTAATCGACTTACCAAAATCTATACACGTACTGGCGATAAAGGAACTACCCGACTCGCCACTGGTGCAGAAGTGCATAAGACACATCCGCGTGTTGAAGCGATGGGTACTGTTGATGAGTTAAATAGTCTGATTGGTGTGATCGATTCACACCTTTCAGAAGCTGATGATCTATCGCCAACCTTTCGCAGAATTCAAAACGATCTGTTCGATCTTGGTGGTGAGATTGCCATTGCTGATGACAGCTATGTGGTTATTTCACCCGAGATGGTTAATTGGCTTGAAGAGGTGTTGGATCACTACAACGACACCCTCCCAACACTAGAGAATTTCATTCTTCCAGGCGGAACACCTGAAGCGGCTCACACTCATCTCGCCCGAGCGGTCTGCCGGCGAGCTGAACGCGGCTTGGTGGAGCTAGCACAGGAGAGTAGCGTCAATCCGCAAGCCATAGCCTATATAAACCGCCTGTCGGATCTGCTGTTTGTACTAGGCAGAGTCCTAGCTCGACGCGATGGACAAGAAGAGATACTCTGGCAACAACGTTCACCTAAAAATTAATCTATCGAGAACCCAACCATGCGCCTTCTGGCTTTTCTTACGCTTCTTACCTTCAGCAAAACCAGTTTTGCAGACTGTGCGTTTGATCAAGATGTGTGCGAAGCATCCTGTAAACTTCGCTTCATTACCAATGATGCTGAAAAAGCGGGTTGTATCTCGCGTTGCGTTGCTGAAAGAACTCTCTGTTCGGCTAAAATCGGGGCGGGTAAAGCGAAAGAGTTTGGTGAAGAAGCACTAGAAGAGTCAAAATCCTTTATTGAAGGATTTACGGCTGATCAAGCTAAAGATCTGGGTAAAAAGGCTTGGGAAAACACCAAATCGTTTATCGATGGAATGATCGACAAACCTAAAGATGAAGCAACAGAGTAGTGGTTAATCCAAGCGACTCAAAATTTCACAGACCTCATCCACTCCATCCAAAGTTCTCATCGTCAAACGGTGCAGATAATCAGAATTGATTTTATAGAGATTCTGGTGCCTAACCGCATCAAGAAATGGCCACTGCTGCCAAGCCTCTTGCCAAGCATCGGGAAGACCATCGGATGCTAAAATCAGCTCTGGATTCATACCGATGACCGATTCAATACTGACTTGCGGTGCCATTTCAGGCCGATCTTTGAATACATTGACTCCACCGCAATGATCCACAGCTTCTGAAACAACCGATTGGGCGTTAAGCGTGAGCATCGGATCTGACCATAGTTGGTAAAAAACTCTCTTAGGCTCTTTTACCTTGACGGCGCTGCTGGCCAAGCGGCGATTAAACTCGGCAATCAAATTACTCGCCTCTGCCTCTGCATTGAGCAATCTACCCAACTCCGTTAACTGAGCAGGTATCTCAGTGAGAGTATCGCCTTTAATCCTGATCAAATTCAGACCCAGAGATTCAAGGTAAGTTAACTGCCGTTCGGGGTTACCCCCCTGCCAAGCCAATACATAATCGGGATCTAACTTCACAATCGCTTCGGCATCGAGCGATTGGTAGTCCCCTATCACTTGAACATCTAAAATCTCTTTAGGGTAATCCGCGGCAGATACCCTACCAACAACCCAACCCCCTTTTCCCAGTGCATAAATATTTTCAGTAAGGTCCGGCGACAACACCACCAACCGAAGGTCTGCTAGAGCCGAAGCAGGAATGAGTAGAATAATCAGAAAGCGCAGCAGCAAAACTAGCCTCATTAATACTTATTACTGAGCAATAATTGAATTAAGCCTCAAGTTTAGCATGGGCTTTAGCGCGACTTTCATTTATTCTTATCGGATAGAGTTCGAGTCACACAAAGGAGTTAACGTGGATCAGAATACTGTTTGGGTTATTGCAATCGCTGCGCTTATTATCGGTACTTTATTGGGTTTCTTGTTTGGCCGCAGTGGCAGTAACGGTTCACGCGAAGTACAACTTGCGAACGATCTTGAGAAGGCTCAGCTTGATTTAGAGCGCTACCGTGATGAAGTTAACCAACATTTCAGCAAGACGGCTGAACTTGTGAACGGCTTAACCAACCAATACCAAAAAGTGCACCAGCATTTAGCCGAAAGTGCTGAAACACTGGTTCGTGATGAAAAACTGGTTGCTAGTCTAAAAAGCAGTGCAGGCAGCCAACTGGAAGACAAGTCTACAGCTTCTAGCACTCAAGCAGAGCCACCGACTCTATCAATGCCACTAGACTATGCTCCGAAGAGAGAAGATGAACCTGGCACACTGTCAGATAGCTTTGGACTTCACTCTGAAATTGTTGAGAACCCAGCGGACCCCGCCAAGGTTTACAACCGAGACGAAAAGAGCGCCTAAGCGCTCTTTTTTATTGCTAATTAGCCAGTCAAAATCAGGCGGGGTTATCGATATCGATAAATTGATGTTCGATACCAAAAGCATTCGACAAATGCTCTCCCAGCGCTTTTGCACCGTAACGCTCCGTCGCGTGATGTCCAGCTGACAGGTAGTGAATACCCGCTTCTCTGGCATAATGAACCACTGGCTCAGAGATCTCACCACTAATGAAAAGGTCAGCCCCAAGCTGATCAGCACGCTCTATCATGCGTTCTGCCGATCCGGTGCACCAGGCAATGCGTTGCACAGAACGATCGTCACCCAGCACCAATTCAGCCTGACGGCTCAGCTTTGTGGAGACTAAATCTGAAAACGCTTGAGCACTCATCGGTTGTGATATTGACCCGACATTTCCCACGCTGAACGGGTTACCCTGATCCATGCCATCTTCTATCTGCATGCCGATGATCTCAGCCAACTGAGCATTGTTTCCCACTACAGGATGCGCATCCAGAGGCAGATGATAAGCCAATAGGCTGATATCGTTTTTCATCAGGGTACGAATGCGATTGCCTTTGATACCGGTTAATGGCTCGGACTCCCCTTTCCAAAAGTAACCATGGTGAACCAACAGAAGATCAGCACCGGCTTCAATTGCCGCATCAATCAACGCTTGGCTTGCTGTAACACCACTGACAATTTTCGAGACATTTCTCTTACCCTCAACTTGCAATCCATTGGGGCAGTAGTCTTTAAACCGATCAACGGATAAATAGTCGTTGCAGTAACTGACAAGATCTTTCAACGCGACAGACACCGAATACCTCTTAGAAAAATAGTGTTCAAGTTACATCTTACCCCGCTATCGCCTTATAATCAGTAATCATTACAAGCTGGTAAGAGCAATTTAACATGGGCAAGTATCTGAACACCTTGGTTTGGCCAACACTGGCTGGCATTCTAGCGGCAGTATTGATCGTTCAATTCTTCCCACAGCTCAGCGGTTCTAACAGTACCGAAATTAAGCTGATCAACACACCCGCAGATCAAGCTGGGCCGCAATTGATTACAAGCTACTCTGAAGCCGTGAAGAAGGCAGCGCCATCAGTTGTCAGTATTTATGGACGCGCTTTAGAGACTAATGAGAACAACCAGATTTCACTCCCTCAAAGTTTAGGTTCTGGCGTTATTATCAGCAAAGATGGTTTCGTCATGACCAATAACCACGTTGTAGCTGCTGCTGAACAGATCATCGTTTCGTTAATTGATGGACGTGAGGCAGTGGCTTCCATTGTCGGCACCGATCCAGAATCAGATTTGGCACTGTTAAAAGTAAACCTGGAGAATCTACCCGGCATAACACTGCTTCCAACCAGCAGTGTAGCGATCGGTGATGTTGTGCTGGCCATCGGGAACCCTTTCGGTGTTGGGCAAACCGTTACCCAGGGAATTATCTCTGGCATGGACAGACACAGTTTAGGGCTGAATACCTACGAGGACTTTATTCAGACCGATGCTGCTATTAATCCAGGCAACTCCGGTGGTGCACTGATCACGGCCACCGGCGATCTGGTTGGCATCAATACTGCCATTTTTTCAAAGTCAGGTGGCTCACAGGGCATTGGCTTTGCCATTCCAACTGAACAAGTCATAGATGTTCTATCCAATCTAGTCCGTTATGGCCGAGTCATTCGCGGCTGGGTAGGCGTGGAAGCTCGTCCGATGCTTCCAAATGAGGCGGAGGCCTCTGGTCTGAGACGAGACATCAAAGGTTTGTTGTTAACCGGCATCTATCGCAATAGTCCTGCGGAGCTGGCAGGCCTACAACCGGGTGACGTTTTATTAGCGATCAACGGTGAACCCGTTAAAGGTTCCGGAGTCGCATCAATGAATCAGATTGCTCGCGTTAAACCGGGTGATGTAACAGAGATGAAGATCTTTAGGGACAACAAAGAGTTGGTACTTGAGGTGACAACCAGTGAGAGACCTCCAAGCCGATAACCATCAGCTTGGAGACTAAGTTAAGTGTTGTCCTTAATTCGGTACTCAGCAGAGCGAGCGTGAGCCGTTAGCCCCTCTCCTCGCGCTAGAACAGAAGCAACCTTGCCCATCTCTGATGCACCCTCAGCAGAGAACATGATCAGTGAAGAGCGTTTCTGGAAATCGTAGACTCCCAATGGTGAACTGAATCGCGCAGTACCTGAAGTAGGCAGAACGTGGTTCGGACCCGCACAATAATCACCTAGAGCCTCTGCCGTATAGCGACCCATAAAGATGGCACCAGCGTGCTTAATCTTCTCAGTCAAGGCGACAGGGTCTTCAACAGAGAGTTCAAGGTGCTCTGGCGCAATTCTATTAGAGAGTGCAGCCGCTTCATCCAAATCAGCAACTTCAATCAATAGAGCACGATCTGCTAAAGATGCTGAAATAATCTGCTCACGCTCAAGAGTAGGCAGTAATTTGGCAATACTCTGTTCAACACGATCAATGTAAGCGGCATCGGTTGCGATCAAAATAGGCTGAGCGTCTTCATCATGCTCCGCTTGAGAGAAGAGATCCATCGCAACCCAATCTGGGTCCGTTTTGCCATCGCAAATCACAAGAATTTCCGAAGGTCCTGCAATCATATCGATACCAACAGCACCAAAGACCGCACGCTTAGCTGTAGCAACATAGATGTTACCTGGACCAACTATTTTATCGACTCGAGGCACTGTCTGTGTTCCATAAGCGAGAGCAGCAACGGCTTGTGCGCCACCGATTGTAAAGACACGATCGACGCCAGCAATCGCTGCGGCGGCTAAAACCATCTCATTGATAACACCATCCGGTGTCGGCACAACCATGATAATCTCTTCAACACCGGCTACTTTCGCAGGCATTGCGTTCATCAAAACTGAAGAGGGGTATGCCGCCTTACCACCAGGAACGTAGATACCTACGCGATCCATAGGGGTTACTTTCTGGCCTAACAACGTGCCGTCAGCCTCTTCGTACTGCCAAGAGTGAGAGAGCTGTCGTTCGTGGTATGAACGCACACGATCAGCAGCCACTTCAAGTGCATTACGCTGTTCTGGCGAAATAGCCTCAAGTGCCTGCTGCAAACGAGCTTTTGACATCTCTAACTGAGAGATCTCAGATACAGACGTGCGATCAAAACGATTGGTTAACTCAACTACCGCCTCATCACCCATAGCTCGAACCTGCGCAATGATGTCATCAACACGCTCATTGACGGCTTTATCTGAGACACTCTCCCAAGCCAACATCGCATCAAGTTGCTGATCGAAATCGGCTTGTGAACTTTTTAGACGTTTAACTTGAGAAGTCATATTACTTTCCACGTTTATCAATAACCGCTTGTGTTAGTTGATCAAGAATTGGTTGAATCAGATCGTACTTCATCTTCATAGAGGGCTGCCCTACTACGAGACGAGAGCTGATATCAGCAATGTGATCCATCGCTTCTAAGCCATTGGCACGTAATGTGTTACCGGTATCGACGATGTCTACAATACGATCGGCCAAACCCATGATAGGAGCCAACTCCATCGCGCCGTATAACTTAATAATGTCAACCTGACGTCCTTGACGGGCAAAGTATTCACGAGTCACGTTGACAAACTTGGTAGCGACACGCATGCGACCTTCAACCGCTTCAGCATCTTTCATTCCTGCTACGCGTAGTTGGCAGGTTGAGATCTCTAAATCTAAGGGTTCGTAGAGTCCGGCCCCGCCGTGCTCCATTAAAACATCTTTCCCGGCAACACCCATGTCAGCACCACCGTACTCAACGTAGGTTGGAACATCGGTCGCACGAATCACCACTAGCTTGATGTTCTCGTGATTAGTATCAAAGATGAGCTTTCGGCTTTTAAAAATATCTTCAGTCGGCTCTATGCCCGCTGCAGCAAAAAGCGGTAGGGTCTCTTCAAGAATTCGACCTTTAGACAACGCTATGGTTAATTGCTCTTTCATCACTAATCCAATTATTAAGCAGGAACACGGCGAATTTTAGCGCCTAAGGACTGCATCTTCTCTTCGATACACTCGTATCCACGGTCAATGTGGTAGATGCGCTCCACTGGAGTCTCGCCCTCTGCAACTAACCCTGTAAGTACAAGACTTGCTGATGCTCGTAGATCTGTCGCCATAACCGGTGCCGCTTTAAGTTTTTCGACCCCTTCAATCGTGGCGGTATTACCATCAATAACTACTTTCATTCCAAGACGAATCATCTCTTGAATGTGCATAAAGCGGTTTTCAAAGACAGTCTCTTTGATGCGACCCACACCATCAGCAATGCTGTTAAGCGCTGCAAACTGAGCTTGCATATCGGTCGGAAACGCTGGGTATGGAGCGGTTGTAATGCTCACCGCTTTCGGACGGCGGCCCTCCATATCCAGCTCGATCCAGTCATCACCTTGTGTAATCTTGGCACCAGCCTCTTCAAGCTTTTTCAAAACCGCTTCAAGAATATCACCGCGAGTATTACGGGTACGCACTCGACCAGAAGTGATAGCGCCAGCGACTAGGTAAGTACCGGTCTCAATGCGATCCGGCATAACTGAGTGAGTACACCCTTTAAGAGTCTCTACACCCTGAACACGAATCGTATCTGTACCAGCACCTGAAATTTTAGCGCCCATAGCGATAAGGCAGTTGGCTAGATCGACCACTTCGGGTTCACGTGCCGCGTTTTCAATGATCGTTTCACCTTCAGCTAAAACTGCAGCTGATAGGATGTTTTCAGTACCGGTTACCGTCACAGTATCAAAAAAGACCGTAGCCCCTTTTAAGCGGCCATCAACACGAGCATCAATGTAGCCATCCATGACTTCAATCTGAGCCCCCATCGCTTCCAATCCACGCAGGTGAAGATCGACCGGACGACTACCAATGGCACAACCACCAGGCAGGGAAACCTGTGCACGACCATGTCGCGCTAACAGAGGGCCCAATACGAGAATTGAAGCACGCATAGTTTTCACCAACTCATAAGGTGCTGTGAATTCGGTGATCGTAGTGGGATCAAGCTCAACACTCATCTTCTCACCCACGGTAAGCTCAACGCCCATACGACGCAGCAGCTCAAGCATGGTGGTGATGTCATGCAAATGCGGCAGATTGCATATAGTGACCGGCTCACTGGCGACTAGGGTTGCAGCAAGAATCGGTAGCGCAGAGTTCTTTGCACCAGAGATCCACACTTCGCCGTCTAAACGAGCGCCACCTTCAATGATTAATTTATCCATCTGATTACCTAAGCAGATTAATTACTGCTGTGACTCCCACTGATCTGGAGTAAACGTTTTAATGGAAACAGCATGGATAGCACCTGATGCAATTTGATCAGTCAAACAAGCGTATACCGCTTGCTGCTTCTTAACCGGACTCATTCCGGAGAACATTTCACCAACAACCGTTACCTGAAAATCACAGCCTTCGCCCGCCGTATGGACCGTACAACCCTCAAGCTGACTCTCAACCAGTTGCTTCACTTCATCAGCGTGCATAGTAATCTCCAGATAATCCTTAAATTTAGCCGCGTATAATAACGAAAAAGGGCCCTGATATCATCTATCAAGGCCCTATAAATGCATTCAAAACGAACACTACAGATTATTGAATATCAACGCCCACTAGGTCCGCAATGGTCTCCATCTGAGTTGGAAGATTGGCCCACTCAATATTGGCGTTATTTCGTTTGATCTCTACCCACAAGGCGACCGCACAACTATCGACTTTCGTTACATTAGATAGATCGATCGCGCTTGCTCCTGCAGCAATAGCAGAGCAAACCTGTTCAACAACTTGGTTGTAGGTGTTACGAGTCAACTCACCTTGAATCTTAAACACCGGATCCATTAGGCACCTGACACTTTATCAGACATCGCTTCAGACCACTGCTCGATCACTTTAGCAATTTTTCCATGCTGCTCCATCAAGCCAGCAAATTGGTTACGGAAGGTAATTCTCAGATTAATACCATCGACAACCACATTGACCAATAACCAACGGTCATCTTTGTAAACCATGTAGTAAAGAAGAGAATAAACCGTTCCATCTTCCGCAGAGACATTCACGTTGACAATCTGTTTGTCGGGATCTGGGCTTTGCTCAACTGGAGGGATGATTTCAAACTCTTTAAAGTTGAACCCAACGACTGCTTTGGCATAAGTTCTAAGCAGAGTGCTTTTCACAACGACCGCAAAATCAGCGACCTCTTTGTCACTAGCGCGGCGGTAATATTTACCCATGATCGATTTCGCAATGTACTCAAAATCAACCGACTCACCGACCAGCTTATCGATCTCCCCCATCAACTCATCAACATTCTCTGGCTGTCGAAGGCGCTCATCATTAACCAAGGCGAGCATATCCGCAGTCGCTGTCTCCATGATCTGACTGGCAGAGTCCCAATTAGCCTGCGCAGGAGATAACGTCCCCATCAAGAGAGTAGCCAGAAAAATAAAACGACCTAACATGTTACTCACTCACCTTATTAAACAGGAACTTACCTACAATCTCTTCAAGCACTAATGCTGACTGCGTATCTTCAATCGTCATACCATTTTCCAAAAGATCATCTTCAAACCCAGGGGTAATACCGATGTACTTCTCCCCTAAAAGACCTGCCGTTAGAATTTGCGCTGAGCTATCAATGCTAAGGTAGTCAACATCATCAAAGATCTGCATCTCCACTTCGGCCATCAGGCGCTTAGGATCAATGCGAATAGCTGAAACCTGACCAATTTGAACACCGCTCATGGAGACTTTTGCACGCTCAGTTAGCCCCCCAATATTGTCAAAGCGAGCATAGACGGTGTAGCCAGTCCCCTTCTGAGAGAGGTTTAAACCGCTGACATTTATTGCCAGAGCGACAAGAGCCAAAATACCGGCGAGGATAAGTGCGCCAACACTGATTTCGAGGGCACGAAAACGCATTAAAAATCTCCAAACATCATTGCGGTTAGAAGAAAGTCCAACCCTAGTATAGCCAGCGAAGAGTAGACAACTGTGCGAGTGGTCGCCTGCGAGATGCCTTCTGACGTTGGCACACAATCATTACCCTGAAAAACAGCTATCCAGATCACTACAAAACCAAATACCAACGATTTGATTACACCATTTAAAACATCTTCAGAGAAGCTGACTGAAGCCTGCATATTGGCCCAGAAACTTCCAGAAAAAATACCTAGCCAGTCAACAGCGACTAAAGATCCACCCCAGATACCTACGATCGCAAAAATCATCGACAGTAAAGGCATACTGATAAAACCTGCCCAGAGACGCGGAGCAATAATGCGTCGCATGGGATCGACACCAATCATCTCATAACTGGCTAACTGCTCGGTCGCCTTCATCAAACCAATTTCAGCAGTGACCGCGGAACCCGCTCGTCCAGCAAATAGCAGTGCAGTAACCACAGGGGCCAACTCACGAACCAGCGACAGCGCCACCATCTGACCAACAGCCTGTTCTGAACCGTAATCCACCAGAATAGTGTAGCCCTGCAAACCGAGTACCATTCCGATAAACAGACCCGATACGATGATAATGACCAGCGATAGCACACCAATGAAATAGAGCTGGCGAACCAACAGCGGCAACATCATCACAGGTGCTGGCTTGGCAATTAGAGATTGACTCAATAACTGCCCTGCACGACCCACTGCAGCCACGCGATTAAGAGTTTTAGCGCCCAATTGTTGCAGAAACTGAATCATTGTGAGCCACCAAACAACTGATCTTTGAAAGAGGGAGCTGGAAAGTGGAAAGGAACGGGGCCATCAGGTCGACCTTTCATGAACTGTTCAACGCGCGGATCTTCAGAACCATTGAGTTGATCAGGTGCACCTTGAGCCAGCACCTTCCCATCAGAGATAAGATAGACGTAGTCTGCAATGCTCAAGGTCTCTTGGATATCGTGCGAGACTATGACTGATGTATGACCAAGCGCCCTGTTCAAACGAGAAATCAAATTAATCAGAACGCCCATGGCAATAGGATCCTGTCCTGCAAAGGGCTCGTCATACATCAAGAAATCCGGATCAAGGGCTATTGCCCTAGCTAATGCAGCCCGCCTTGCCATACCCCCTGATAACTCAGCTGGCTTAAGTTCACTGGCACCTCGCAAGCCGACAGCATTCAACTTCATCAAAACCAGATCTCGAACAACGCTTTCGGGTAAATCTGTGTGAACTCTTAAAGGAAAGGCGACATTTTCAGCTACTGACATATCCGTAAATAGAGCACCGCTTTGAAACAGCATCCCCATTTTTGCCCGTAACTCGAAGAGACGGCGACGTGAAAGAGAGTGAACATTGTCACCGTCGACTCTAATCGAGCCCTGATCAGGCGTAAGCTGTCCCCCAATCAATTTAAGAAGGGTCGTTTTTCCCGTTCCTGAGGGCCCCATGATCGCTGTGATCTTGCCGCGAGGAATGGTTAACGATAGATCATCAAAGATCTTTCGTTCACCACGCCAAAAGCTGAGATTACTCACTTCGATATGTGTGTCATTTAATTGAGCCATCAGTGCCTATCGATGAATAAATAGAAAATATTGGTAGAATTCTAGTCTAAAAACATAGCTTATCAAGCAGACCTTTAGATTAAGAGAAAAATATCGAGACTCTTTACCGGACAGTCACTTATAAAAACAGTAATATACTGTAAATTAAACAGTATTAACGCGAACTTAAGGATCTCGACCCTTGTCCGACTCCAATACCACTCGATTCGATTACGTGAGCGCAGGCAAACAGACCATCTCGATTGAGCAAGAGGCTATACAAGCCCTAAATGACTCTCTTGGAGAGGCGTTCAACCAAGCTTGTCACTCTCTTTTGAACTGCAAAGGGCGTGTCATCGTGACTGGCATGGGCAAATCAGGGCACATTGGCACCAAAATAGCAGCAACTCTAGCAAGCACCGGAACACCCGCGTTTTTTGTGCACCCAGGCGAGGCGAGTCATGGCGATCTGGGCATGTTCACGAAAGAAGATGTTGTCATTGCCCTATCCAACTCAGGTGAATCCAACGAAGTCGTTACTATTTTACCTCTGCTTAAACGCAAAGGGATTACGCTCATTTCAATCACCTCTAAACCCCATTCAGCGTTGGCAACCAGTGCTGATATCAGCCTTGTGACCCCTATCGAACGCGAAGCTTGCCCACTTAATCTTGCCCCCACCTCCAGTACAACCGCACAACTGGTGCTTGGCGATGCGATCGCAACGGCTCTTTTAGAGGCGAGAGGATTTAGTGCAGAAGATTTTGCCTTTTCACACCCCGGCGGTGCGCTGGGTCGTCGACTGCTGTTGAAAGTGAGTGATTTAATGCACTCTGGAGACGAAGTTCCCTCAGTTGCACCAGGCACTCCCATTCAAGAAGCGCTTTTGGAGATCACCCAAAAACGCCTGGGAATGACAACCGTTGTGGATGAAGAACTCCAACCTCTTGGCATTTTTACCGACGGGGACCTCCGCCGTGCCATTGACCAGGGCGTTAATCTGAATCAAGCCTCAATCGACTCTGTCATGACAAAGAGTTTCACAACGGTGACGCCTGAGATGTTAGCCGCCGAAGCTTTACAGATCATGCAAGATAAAAAAATTAATGCACTCATTGCTTTAGATGAGACAGGGAGAGTTGCTGGGGCATTGAACATGCATGATATGTTAAAAGCAGGGGTCATCTAATGCGTCCCAATCCAACAGAAGAACAGATAGCACTAATCAAACCCATTCAACTACTGGTGATGGATGTTGATGGCATACTGACCGAGGGCAATCTTAGCTTCCTAGCCGATGGCAGTGAGATTAAGAGCTTCAATATACTGGACGGCCTTGGCATAAAGCTGTTAACGGAATCCGGCGTAAAAACCGCCATCATTACCGGTAGACAATCTAATCAAGTCATCCAACGCGCTGAGTCACTGGGCATCAATTACATACAGCAAGGCCGAGAAGATAAATTGACCGCGCTTCAAGAGCTTTGGAAAAACACCGGTTTTAACGCTTCAAACACGGCCTATATCGGCGATGACTTACCTGACCTATCTGCCATTATAGCCGCACGCTTTGGGGTCACCGTTCCGAACGGTCACTGGCTCGTAAAAGAGAACGCTGATCATATTACGACTCAATCAGGCGGTCGCGGAGCTGCACGTGAGCTGTGTGAATTGATCATGGCTTGCCAAGGTACGCTAGACAACGCGTTGGAGCGATTTAAGTGATCACTAATCTCAGAGCGAAAATTCGATTAGCCATTGCGTCGACGTTGATTGCTCTTTTTTTGATCTTCACACTGTTATTGAATCAAGGCGATATTGAAGAGGGCGTACTCCTAAAAGAGAACCCGAACAGAATTGATTTTTTTGTAATAGACGCCACTCTTACTCGTTGGTCTGAAGCGGGCAATCTAAGCTCTGTCACCCACACTCCGCGAGCAGAGCATTTAGTTAACTCAGAACAGATGAAGTTAACAACACCTTTCTCAGTAGGCTATCGCCAAGATGGCACGACTGAACACACCATCAATGCTGATCTGGGCTTTTTTGCTGACGACAACAGTCAACTAGACCTTGAAGGCAGTGTAGAGCTTCACCATAATCCAGATTCTGAGAAAGACACTGCACTCTTCACAGAGCAGTTGAGCTACTTTCCAGAACAGAATCTGGCGACCAGTGATGTAGCCGTCGAATTTCTGAACAACCAGGGTTCAACCAAAGGGGTTGGCATGACACTGAATACGGAATTAAACACCTTAGATCTTCATTCAACCGTGAGGGGGGCCTATGTCGCTTCGAGCACTGACCAGTAACCTATTTCTAGCCTTTACAGTTGTTCTTAGTGGATCAGCTTTAGCGCTGCCAACCGATCGAGACGAACCCATCTACGTAGAGGCAGACTCAGCTAATATTGATGAGGCCAAAGGAGTCACTCGATACACAGGCAACGTCATCATCACCCAGGGATCAATGGTGCTTAAAGGTGAAACCGTCGATCTGTTACGTGGTAATGATGACGCCATCAATCAGATTATCTCAAAAGGTGCTCCAGCCTACTTCGAACAACGCCCTCAACTGGACCAAGAGATTACCTATGCAACGGGCTCAACTCTAGATTACACAGTAAGCTCTCAACTGCTGTTAATTACGGGGAACGCCAGAGTGACTCAGGGTGGTGACGAGTTCACTGGCGCCAAAATTAATTACGACATGGCGAACTCTAAAGTAAAAGCCTTTAGCAGTGAGAGCGGAAGCCAGCGTGTCAAAATGGTTCTTCAGCCTAAAAAAGATAATTAACCATGAGTTCACTCGAAGCCCTTCACCTAGCCAAAAGCTACAAAGGACGCTCTGTTATTCAAGATGTGTCCGTCACTGTTGAGCCTGGTGAGATTATCGGATTGCTTGGGCCCAACGGTGCGGGTAAGACAACCTGCTTCTATATGATTGTAGGTCTGGTCAGAGCGGATCGAGGCAACATTCGTCTCAATGGCGACGACGTCACTAGAATGCCTATTCATGAGCGCGCAAAACGCGGCTTAGGCTATCTTCCGCAAGAGGCCTCTGTATTCAGAAAGCTGAGTGTCTACGATAACCTGATGGCCATACTGGAGCAGAGAAAAGACCTGACCAAAGATCAACAACACGAGAAAGCTCAATCTCTACTAGAAGAGTTCCATATCACTCACATCAAAGAGTCCAAAGGGATGGTCCTATCTGGGGGTGAGAGACGCCGAGTTGAGATTGCAAGAGCCCTAGCAAACGACCCTGACTTCATCCTACTGGACGAGCCTTTTGCTGGTGTAGACCCCATCTCTGTAAGCGACATCAAACAGACCATCAGGCACCTTAAAGATCGAGGTATTGGCGTCCTGATAACCGATCACAATGTCAGAGAGACTCTCGACATTTGCGAACGGGCTTACATCGTTAGTGAGGGTAACATTCTTGCAGAGGGTGAGCCTGAGCAGATCATGATGAATCAAGCCGTTAAAGAGGCTTATCTGGGCAATGATTTTCGCTTGTAACTCTCACACTTTTAAGTAATTATCATTTTAATGAAGCACTCTTTACAGCTCAAAGTCGGACAGAACCTGTCCATGACCCCACAATTGCAGCAAGCGATCAAATTGCTGCAACTCTCCTCCTTAGAGCTACAGACAGAGATTCAAGAGGCACTCGATAGTAACCCACTACTGGAGGTAGCCGATGAAGAAGATCAGAGTGAAGAGAACTCTCAAAGCATTGAGCAAAAAGAGTCATCAACCTCAGATGAGACCCAATCTAATTCAGAGATCGAAGAGACGTTCGAATCGTCTCAGCCGGAAGATAGCTGGTCTACTGATGACATCCCTGAACAGCTTTCAACCGACAGTCAATGGGACGATACTTACCAAAGCTCTTCAAATTCCAATCGTGATGATGATTGGATGCCAGGTGATAATGACGCTGCGGTTGAAACCATCCAAGACCACCTTAACTGGCAACTGAATCTGGTTAATTTCAGCGATGTTGATCGATACATTGCTGAGATGATTATTGACTCTATCGATGATCGTGGCTATCTGATCACCGATCTGCAGGACATTCTTCTCAGCTGCCAAGAGGAGCTACCTGAACTCTTTTTTGAAGTGGAAATGGATGAGGTAGAGTCAGTACTTCACCGTATTCAACAGTTTGACCCACCCGGTGTCGGTGCCCGTGATCTTGCAGAGTGTTTGAAAATCCAGTTAAGACAGCTACCCATAGAGACCCCTTGGCGAGCCGAATCTCTGCGCCTAGCGACCGACTATTTAAATCTGTTGGGCAGTCGAGACTTTAAATCTTTGATGCGCCGTATGAGGCTCAAAGAGGAGCAACTGTCAGAGGTGGTTAGGTTAATTCAATCACTTAACCCAACACCAGGGGACTCGTTAGATCTGGGTGATACTGATTACATCGTACCGGACGTGATCGTGCGTAAACGCGCGGGGGAGTGGACACTCACTCTCAATAACGACGTAGTCCCTGAACTACGTATCAATGATGTCTACTCAGGCATGATTAAACGTGCAGACAACTCCGCGGAGAACCAATTTTTAAAAGACCATCTCCAGGATGCACGCTGGTTCATAAAGAGTTTACAAAGCCGCAACGAGACCCTCTTAAAGGTCTCAACGGAGATCGTTTCCAGACAGATCGGTTTTCTTGAACAGGGTGAACAGGCGATGAAGCCTCTTATTCTTCACGACATTGCTGAAGCCGTTGATCTACATGAATCCACCATCTCCCGTGTTACAACTCGAAAATACATGCACACCCCGCGCGGTGTCTTTGAATTGAAATATTTCTTTTCGAGTCAGGTGGCTACCAGTGACGGCAGTGGTGCATCATCAACTGCGATTCGAGCAATCATTAAAAAATTAATTTCAGAAGAAGACCCTCGCAAGCCACTAAGTGACAGTAAGCTTGCTACACTACTAGATGAAGAGGGGGTGAATGTTGCAAGACGAACCATTGCTAAATATCGCGAAGTTCTCAACATTCCACCTTCAAATGAGAGAAAGCGTTTGGTTTAATTGAGGTGGGCGGCCTCATTTTTTCACTCCGCCTAAGACGAGGAGAAGTCATATGCAGATAAATATTACTGGTCATCACGTGGACCTGACTGAAGCTCTAAGTGAATACGTACGTAACAAGTTCGATAAGCTAGAACGTCACTTCGACAACATTCAGAATGTACAAGTTACTCTCAGTGTCGAAAAGCAGGGTAAAAAAGCCGAGGCTGATGTTCACTTAGCCGGTGGCCAAGTGGTCGCTTCTGATGAGCATGATGACATGTATGCAGCGATTGATGGCTTAGTGGATAAGCTTGATCGCCAAATCATCAAGCATAAAGAAAAAATGAAATCTCACAAATAAACGAACGACAACATGCAACTAGGTGACCTACTGACGACTGAAACAACCGCCTGCCGGGAGTCAGTCGCCAGTAAAAAACGCCTTCTACAAGTGGCCAGCGAAAAGCTGGCCTCTTCAGTTGATGGCGTGACAGAAGATGAAATTTTTACAGGCCTTCTCAATCGTGAACGGTTAGGCAGTACAGGAATAGGTTCTGGCGTGGGTATACCACACTGTCGGATCCCAGGTTGCTCAACAGCATCCGCCTGCTTAATCACACTTGATGACGGTGTCGATTTTGATTCAATCGATTCAGCGCCGGTCGATCTTGTCTGCGCACTGATCGTGCCCGATGATGGAAATGATGAGCACCTTAAGACACTGGCTGGTTTAGCCGAGCTGTTCAGCAAGCCCGAAGCCCTTAATTCACTCAGAGACTGCACGAATTCTGAGGCCCTACTCAATAAAGCAACTGAGCTATCAAAGGTCTGATCATGAGAGTCGTTGTTATCTCGGGTCGCAGTGGTTCAGGGAAGAGTACCGCCTTGCAAGCACTTGAAGATGTTGGGTTCTATTGCATAGACAACCTACCGGCGACGCTATTGCCAGCGTTGGTCGAGCAGATGCTTAACGACCAGAATACCGCACCCCTGATTGCTGTGAGCATTGATGCCCGCAACCAGCATACCGACCTAAAAGCCTTCCCAGAAATCATGGAATCCTTGAGGGCTAGAGAAGATATAGGCATCGAGATCACTTATCTTGACGCATCAGAAGCGACCCTATTGAAACGGTACAGCGCCACTCGAAGAAAACACCCGCTGAGCAACCAAGATATTGGACTGGAAGAGGCAATAGCCTTAGAACGAGATCTGCTTGAACCCATCGCAAGTTCTGCAGACATGAGAGTTGATACCACTCGGCTTTCACTCTATGAACTGCGTGACACCATTAAATTGAGGGTAGCACAGCGTAAAGAGCAAGCGCTCTCTTTGCAGTTTGAATCCTTTGGCTTCAAGCACGGCGTTCCATTAGATGTTGATTTCAGCTTTGACGTCAGGGTGCTTCCTAACCCCTACTGGTTTGTAGAGTTGCGCCCTCTCTCTGGGAAAGATGAACCGGTTAAAAAATTTCTCAACGCTTCCGATGAAGTGAATGAAATGATTAATGACATAGAGCAGTTCATTGTGAAGTGGATTCCCCATTTCAAAACCAATAATCGAAGCTATGTTACTGTTGGCATTGGTTGCACGGGCGGCCAACATCGCTCTGTATACATTGCGGAGAGCCTTGCATCTCGCTTTGCTGACAGAATGGATAACATCCAAGTACGCCATCGAGAATTATCAGAATAAGTTTCGCAATGATTGAAAAAAACGTTACTATAATCAACAAATTGGGACTACACGCGCGTGCAGCGGCTAAACTTATTGGCGTAACAGGTAAGTTTGGTTGTGACATCAAAATCACAAAAGATGGCAAAACAGTCGATGCTAAAAGCATTATGGCCATTATGATGTTGGCTGCATCCCAAGGAACAGATCTAATCATACAAACGGATGGCGCTGATGAATCCGCCGCGATGAATGCCGTGATTGAGATCATAAATAACCGTTTTGACGAAGATGAGTAGAGTCTAACCTACTCGTAAAGGAGGGCTGCATGAGTACGGACGAAGCACCGATCGCTCTAGATACGTTAAGCGAAGCCCTTCAATCAGATAATCTCAAACAGATTCGCTACATGCTCAACAAGGGCATGCGGCCTGTGGAAGTTGCTCACCTTCTAGAGAAAACCCCTCCTCGCGAACGTCGCATTGTATGGAACCTGCTCAACCCAGAGATAGAGGGTGAGGTTCTACAGCACCTCGGTGAAGATATTCAGGCTGAAATTGTCAGCGATTTAGACGCGGCAGAAATTCTGGCGATGACAGAGTCACTCGATGTCGATGACTTAGCCGATATTCTTCAGCAGCTTCCTGACACAGTCATGCAAGAGATGCTGCAAAACATGGATTTGCAGAATCGCCAACGGGTTGAAGCGGTACTCTCCTACCCCGATGATACGGCCGGCGGTCTGATGAATACCGATACGGTAACCATTCGACCTGATATCACGGTTGAGACGGCGCTTCGTTATCTACGTCGACACAGTGAGATTCCTGACAGTACTGACAGTATTTTCGTGGTGAGTCGCAAACGCAACGCACTAATCGGTGTACTTCCTATTACTCGACTTCTCATTTCAGACCCACAGATGCTGGTTCGTGAAATCATGAAGACCGAGAATGACCATGCGATCCCTGCCGATCTTCCTGAACGAGAGGTAGCTCGCATCTTCGAACAGCGCGACTTGATCTCGGCCCCTGTTATCAATGAGGATCGACAGCTTCTAGGTCGTATCACCATCGATGACGTAGTCGACGTCATTCGAGAAGACGCCGATCACTCACTGATGAGCATGGCCGGTCTGGACGAGGATGAAGACACCTTTGCTCCGGTACTAAAAACCAGTCGCCGTCGTGCAGTCTGGCTGGGAATTAACCTTATTACTGCTTTTTTGGCCTCGGCCGTCATTGGCCTATTCGAAGCCACCATCGATCAGGTTGTAGCCTTGGCAGTACTGATGCCAATCGTCGCCTCAATGGGTGGTATCGCCGGCAGTCAAACCCTCACTCTTGTCATTCGTGGCCAAGCACTTGGACACATTGAAAGACACAATATTGGCTGGCTGTTTAACCGTGAGTTAATCGTTAGCATCATCAACGGGTCACTCTGGGCTGTTGTAGTGGCCGCCATTGCTGTCCTCTGGTTCCAAGATATGACCATCGGTATAGTGATCGCAATGGCCATCGTGATCAATCTAGTCGCGGGCGCTATGGCAGGCAGTCTTCTGCCACTGACCCTTAAGCAAGCGGGAATCGATCCAGCACTAGCCGGGGGTGTATTACTCACCACCATTACAGACGTGGTAGGTTTTTTTGCCTTCCTCGGACTAGCCACCTTTTTCTACGGTTAATTATGAGCAGTAAAAATTTTTCAAAAGAGAGTGATCAAGAGATCGAACTCGTCAGCCGCAGCCAGGTTAAACGAGAAGCTGAAGAGCTTCAAAAACTGGGTGGTCGCATCACTGAGTTACGACTTGATCAACAAGCGAAAGTCCCCATGTCTGAACGCCTCGCAGAGGCCTGTGCAGAGATGACAAGAATCACCTCTAATGGTGCGAAAAAACGTCAACTGCAGTACATCGGCAAATTGATGCGCACAGAAGATGCCGATGCGATTCGTGTCGCCATTGACCAATTCGACTCGGCTAGCGCTGCTCACAACCAGAAGTTTCATGCACTTGAGCAGTTGCGTGAGCGGCTAATAACCGGAGACAAGTCTGCGCTCTCTGAAGTACTGGAGAAGTTTGAAAACTGTGATATGCAGCATCTACGAGCTTTGATTCGAAATGCTCAAAAAGAGCGCAAAGAGAACAAGCCACCGGCCAACTTCAGAAAGATATTTCAGTACCTTCGTGACTTAGATGACGAGTCTTGAGGATAAATCTTAACGATCTCTCTTATTAATGATTTCAAGCACAGGTTCTCGCCAAGGGCCTGTCATTGAATAGCTCAGTTTAGTCGCTTCGTTGATCTTATCCCCAATCAACTTGTCGATAAGAAACAGGGCACCTGCCACCTGAGGGGCTCCAAGCAGAACGGCGGCCAGCGGTGAATTACCGGTTAATGGCAAAATCACATCGACCCGTTTATCCACCGTTCTATTGATAAGATTCAGAGAGCCCTCTGCAGTCAAATCAGCCGAGGCGCCTCTCATAATGAGTGGATCTTGAGTCTTAGCAACCCCATCCTCTAAATGGTACTTACCGACCAGCTTATCAAAGGTGATACCGGATTTATAAAGGTCACTAAAATCGAGGCGCAGACGTTTAAATAGATTGTTAAAATCGAGTATTCCGAACAATCGAAGAAGCGCTGAGTTACCTTTTGCTTCAGTAATCTGCCCATCTCGAAGGTCAAATTGCAGATCACCTCCTAGGCGATAACGACTGAATGACCAAGGTGCACCAGGCCAGCTCAGTGCAAACTCAATGGAGAGACTTTTCGTCTCTATCGCCCTTGGATCACCCATCGACTCAAGATAGTCGGCAAGGTTACTGCCTTTTGCGCTCAGGGCAATGCGACTCTGCTCGCCCTCACCAACTGACCAGATACCCTGTCCAGTTAAGCTGATACCTGCGACATCGGCCTCCAATTGATCGATCAAGAGGCTATTACCGGATGAAAGTAGATGGGTTGTCCAACGGCCCCATTGATCATCATTCCACACAAGATTTTCAATCAGAAGGTTGGTTGAAGGTATTTTGCTAATCACCTCGATGGGAGTCGGATCAGGCAATGGAACTTCTGGCTCTATTATCGATGGATCGCTCTCTGGTGTGCGCAGGTGAAGGTGGCGAAGATTTAAGTCCAAGCTGGAATCTGCAAGCTTGTAATCTATAACACCCTGAATATCACGACCATCCAGTACAATAGACCACAGATCATTATAATTACTAGCTTCAGCAAGGATTGACTCAAATTTAAGCGCTCCAACATTCAGCTGTCCGATCTCGATCGCTGTCGTAACGGAAAGCCCCTCTTTAGTTCCAGTTTTTGACTCTGATAGAGCATCAATAAACCCAAGTAGCTCCTCAACTTCAATTGAAGGAAGGGATCCATCAATGTGAAGGCGATCAGATATTTTATAGCTCGCCTGATTTCCGCCTAGACGAATATTACCGGTTAAGGGTGAATCTAAATTTAGGTGAGCCTTTAAACGATCCGCATAATTAAGCTGTATTGTTGGTGATGAGTGCAGGGTCATCAGTAGGCTCAAGCGGCTAATATCGGAAGATTGATGTGCTAAATAGTCTGGAGCATCTACTCGGGTACCGGTTAATTGAGACTCCACTTTTAGAGTCGATTGACACTGTTTAGAACAGAGTTTTAATGTCGAGTTGAGTGGAATTTCACCCGAGATGACACCTGACAGTGGGATACCGGCCCATTGCATTAACCTATGAGAATCGATTCGACCAGCAATCTGAATATCAGTTGCGGTTGAGTCATTTGAGATATCAACATCAAATGTTCGACCTAAGAAGCTTGCTTTCAAACCCTCAGCCGACAGTCCACTTGCCAAATTAAAATTAACTGTGCCATCTATATCCGTTACGGCAACCCGTTGGGTTTCAGATATAAAGACACCACGATTCAGCTCGGATTGAATCTGCAGTTTAGGGGCCCCTCCTTTGAGAGGAACGTATAGATCCACTAAAGATTTATGACTACCCGATAGCTGCCAATCCCCTAGCTTATTGCCAACGCTGTTGGCCAACGCCTCACTGTGAAATAGGCTGTTCAAATCAAAAGCTGAACCCTCAATCGCTAACAAGGTCTCGAGTTCACCCGACCCACTCTCCATCCAAAGATCTGCAAAACCGATCTCAGTACCTGCAGCACTGCCCTGCTCTAACTGAACACGAGCTGCCCCATCTCGAGCATGAATGATGGCTTCGGCCCGGTTCAACACGGGCCAGGGTGATTGATAATCTAGTGTTGTATTCTCTACCGCTACGTAGAGCTCGCTCAATGGCTTAGGTCTATCAGCCACAAGCCTAGTCGGAGTCACCAGAACTAAACCGGCCTCTTTGACATCACCTTGAATCAGCGCTCTGTTTAACCAGCTATAAAGCCCTTCACCGACAACCTTAGGCGGAGTTAGCAGTAGAGCCTCTCGGGCTATTGCACCCTTAAGCCCCATCGATAGATTAAGTAGCGCTTGTTGCTCTTTATCATAGGGTAGATCAATCGAGAACTGGCCTCGTGTTCGGATGTTATTCAACCCCAGCTCTAATAGATCAGATCCAACGGCCACATAATCACTGTGGAGCTGCCAGTTAACACGTCCTTGCGCAAAATTAAACGGCAATGCCCAGTCGTAGACCGTTGGGAACTCCATGACAAGCTGCTGACTGTCAATATCTACCCAGCCGCGGTCACTTGAAACATAAAACGAACCATTCAACTGTGATGCAGCAGGTGAACCTTTCCAGGATTTGACCGACACATCTGACAACTCACCGACCACAGAGAGGTTTTCAAATCCCTGGCTAAGATCAACGGTTAACCCTTTGACTAAACCACCGGGAGAGAGCGATTTAATCACCTCTCTGCTTTGATCACCCAAAGGCTGGTTAAGCGCAAGAGCCGACAGGTCTGATAGATTAAGCTCAGCCAGTTGAATTCGATTAGCCATCCAACCATTGACGCCAGTACTTAAATCGATCGCAGTCGGTGGCAGTGAGAATTCACTGCCTTGATAGAGGGTTGAAAAGTCTTGAAGTTGCAGCTGATAATCACGATCAACCGACTGAACAGAGAAATTTGTTGAAAGCTGCTCTAGTGCCAGCTCACCAAGCTCATCGGGCAGTACAAGTTGCAAGCTATTGGCTGATAAATTACCGACAAGATAATCCAGACTGGCGCCACGCAACTGCCCCCATAGCCGCGCATTCGCACTAATAGAGAAGCGCTGTTCGACACCTGCAAGATCGGCCAACTCTGAGCCAATGTTATCGAGTTCAACATAGAAAGGTAATAGTAGCTGACCGTTTGTGGATTGACCTTGGTGCTGAATCGCAAAACGCATGCGACTATCTTGACCCAACACTGGCATCCAAAAACTACCGCTCAATTGATGCTCTGTTTCACTGCTTTCAAGAGACATATTGTCCAGATTGATGAAGCGGGAGCGACCTGATTCTGGAATCAGATGAAGTTGTGATTCAGAAAATTCGATGGAGGGCTGTTCAAATAGAATAGCAATCAACGTATCGAATGCGCGATTATCGGTCTCTGATTGATTCGAGTCAGCCAGCCAACGCCCTTCAGACTGACGCCACTTTACATTCAGACCCTGTGCCGTGACCCGTTGAAAAATAGGCGCAGCATCAATCAATGAACGCCATGGATCGAATTCAAACGAGATGTTTTGGAGGTGAAACTCGATCTGCTTTGATTTGAGGTAGTCAATATCCGAATGGATCTCTTTGAACTCAAAGGTTGGATAGGGACCGCGCCAGCCAGTCTCTAGCTCGCCTATGGTGACTTCAATACCAAGGTATTGACTAAGCTGAGCCGCAATATCAGTTCGGTAATCGCCCAGCAAAGGGAATGCTAGACGCACAGCCGTTAGCAGGATGGCTAACAGTGCTGCCACCATCAAAACCCACCAACTGACCCAAAGCGTATGCCGAACCATGAATTCCCCGCTACCTCAGAACCACATCAAAGTGTTCTGGGTTGTAGTGAGTGTCACTCTGGAATCGAATCGTTTTCCCAATAAACGACTCCAGTTCAGCGACATGGTCTGATGCATCATCCAGCAAATAATCAACCACGGCTTTAGCCGCAATGACCAAATAGGAGTCGGTATCGTAGGCCCTATGTTGACGCAAGATCTCTCGAAAGATTTGATAGCACACCGTCTCAGGCGTACGAATCATGCCTCGACCTGAACAGGTCTCACAGGTTTCACACAGAACCTGCTCTAAACTCTCTCGAGTACGCTTACGCGTCATCTCAACTAGCCCCAATTCGGATACGCCGGTCACTTTGCATTTAGCGTGATCTTTATCTAGCTGTCGCTGAAGAGTTCTCAAAACTTGACGCTGGTGCTCTGGGTCTTCCATATCGATAAAATCGATAATAATAATGCCACCCAAATTACGAAGCCTCAGTTGGCGACCAATCGCTGTCGCAGCCTCCAAATTAGTTTTAAATATCGTCTCTTCCAAATTGCGATGGCCTACAAAAGCGCCGGTATTGATATCAATCGTAGTCATCGCTTCGGTTTGGTCAAAGATGAGGTAGCCACCTGACTTAAGCTCAACCTTGCGGCCCAGTGCCTTCTCAATCTCCTCTTCAACGTTAAAGAGGTCAAAAATGGGACGTTCGCCTGGGTAGTATTCCAGCTTTGATTCAATTTCAGGGACTAGTGTTCGAGCGAAACTTTGTGCACGCTGAAAGGTCTCTTTAGAATCAATTCTGATACGTTCAATCTCAGAATGAGTCATGTCTCTGAGTGCTCGCATATTGAGCGGCAGGTCCTCATAGACGGTTGCCGGCGCTTTCGCCCCTTTGACTCGGTTCTGAATACTCTCCCACAAGCGATGCAAGAAACTGATATCGGCTTTTAATTCCAACTCTGTCACACCCTCAGCGACGGTGCGCAGAATGTAGCCATACTCAGGCTCAGCTGTCTCATCGTCAGAATTGATCAACTCAGATCTGAGAATCTGCTTCAAGCGATCTCGTTCTTCTTCATCTTCAATTCGTTGAGAGACCCCAATATGAGAGGCATCGGGCATTAAGACCAGATAGCGTGATGGCAGAGATATATGGGTCGTCAGGCGGGCTCCTTTACTGCCAATAGGATCTTTAGTCACTTGTACTAGCAGTGATTCGCCTTCACGCAACACCTGAGCAATGGAAAGAGCAGCACGTTCATCCGGTGTCAGAGACTGATCAACCACTTCATCAATGTGTATAAAAGCAGCTCGCTCAAGCCCCACATCGACAAATGCAGCCTGCATGCCCGGAAGCACTCGAACCACTCGCCCTAAATAGATATTACCTAAAATCCCGCGACGCTTTGCACGCTCAACATAGATCTCTTGCGGCATGCCATTTTCAATGACTGCGACTCGAGTCTCCATCGGTGTGAAGTTAATTAGTATCTCTTCACCCAAAACCTTACTCCTTACTCAACAGACCCTTGGGTCCACGCTGAGAATCCAAATTTTTCTAAAATCTTTCCAGTTTCAGCGATCGGCAAACCCACGACTGCGCTGTAACTTCCCTTAATCTCTTTGACAAACAGTGCACCCATGCCCTGAATGCCATATCCACCCGCTTTATCCTGAGGTTCTCCGCTGAACCAATAGCGCTCCATATCTCTCTCATTGACAGGATAGAAGCTAACCTGAGTAATCACCACTTCGCTGCGAGTCTGTTGACCATCAGTAATAGCGACCGCCGTCATAACCTGATGTTGATTACCCGACAGGCGTTTAAACATAGTAAAGAAGTGGTCAGGACTTTCAGGCTTCCCTAATATCTGATTATCGATCACTACACTGGTATCGGAACCTATTACCAGAGCCCCTGGGTAGTGTTGTGCAACGGCTTTGGCTTTATTGCGTGCCAGGCGGTTTACATAATCCTCAGGTGTTTCCTCGCTAAGTGGTGTCTCATCGATATGAGCCGGATGAACTTCTGGAGAGATCCCTATCTGTTTTAATAACTCCAGTCGTCTAGGTGACTGAGAGGCCAAAACCACGTTCATTAGTTCAGATCCAAGGATCGTGCCAAGCGACGCAAAGACATAAACACGAATGGCCAGAGAAGCGCACTGGTCAAAGCCGGCACAAGAAACAGCAGTGTATCAGCAGAATTTCCCACCAGACCTTGCATCCAATAGTAGATCAATTGATTCAGCCCCACCAACAGCAGCAACACAAAGGACTGCTGAAGCATTGGAAACACTCTTAACCGACTGTGCAGTAACTGTGTAATGAAGGCAATCAGAGTCAGAGATAGAGCACCTAAACCAAGCACTGAGCCTCGCATTAAGTCCAGTAATAGCCCAATAAAAAACGCATAGACTAAGCCAACACGATTGGGGGCCCAAATAAGCCAAAAGAAAAGAACCAACAGAACGAAGTCTGGCCGGAACCACTGCAGAGAGCTCTCCAAAGGAAATTGACTCAGCGTTATTGCTAGCAGAAAAGTAGCCAGTGTGACAAAAAAGCCACCACCAGAGGCTTGATCACTCACTCTCCAACCTCTTTAGTCCATTCACCTGCTGAACCAAAAGCAGATAGCGGCTCTTATCAAGCGTTGCCGTTGGCCTTGCTCTAACCACTGCAAAGGAGCGACCAGGCTCCTGTCTAAATTCGGTTATCTCAGCGACGGGGTAACCCATTGGAAAGACGCCGCCCAACCCTGAGGTAACCAACAGGTCACCAATACGAATATCTTCAGTATTGGGGATGTGGTCCAGTTTGAGCTCAGTAGTGGATCCACTACCGAGCGCAAGGGTACGGAAACCCGTACGTAAGAGTTGAACAGGCACAGAGGATCTAGAGTCAGTCACCAACATGACTCGACTGGTGACGGGCGCAAGATCAACGACAAGACCCATGATACCGCCGGAGTCCAGTGCAGGTTGCCCAATAACAACTCCATCCTGTTCACCGCGGTTAATCAATATTTCATGCTGAAAAGGGTCAGAGCTAACGCCGATCAACTCAGCCATCTGAACCTCTTCCTCCACCTTTTGGCGAGCATTCAGCAAAGTTCTTAAACGGCGATTTTCACTGGCAAGAGTCGCGTTTTGTAGCACTTTTTGTTCTAGCAGAATGGCTTCTGTTCGCAACTCATCATTCTCTGCAATCAGTGTGGCACGACTGACCACCACATCTGAAACGCCACCTGCCATTTTGACTGGCAAATCCACCAACCACTGCAAGGGGGTAGCAACAAGGTTTAGATAGGCTTTGCCTTCACGAAATTTGTTGGAGGTAAGATCGAGCGCTACGATAGAAAGCGCTACGATTATGAGAAGAGTAAACAGCAAACGCGACGGACCACTTTTAAAGATCATGACTTTAAACCCTTCGCGTTGCCGTTATTAAAGATCAGTCACGTGACAGTAACTCAAAACCCTGTTTATCCAGTATCTCAAGTGCTTTACCGCCACCACGGGCCACACAGGTCAATGGATCTTCTGCCACAATCACAGGAAGGCCGGTCTCTTCCGTCAGAAGGCGATCAAGATTTCTTAGCAGTGCACCACCGCCTGTCAAAACAATACCGTGCTCAGCAACGTCCGCTGCCAATTCAGGTGGACACTGTTCTAGTGCTCCTTTAACAGCCTGAACGATCGACTGAAGTGGCTCTTGAAGGGCTTCAAGAATCTCATTCGAGTTGAGCGTAAACATGCGAGGAATACCCTCTGCCAGGTTACGACCACGAACATCAATCTCTAACACTTCTGGCGCAGGGTAAGCTGTACCGATCTCTTGTTTGATTCGCTCGGCTGTCGCTTCACCGATCAAGCTTCCATAATTACGACGAACGTAAGTAACAATCGCCTCGTCAAATCGGTCACCGCCGACACGAACAGATTCAGAGTAGACGATACCGCTCAACGAGATCACCGCAATCTCAGTGGTACCGCCACCGATATCGACCACCATCGAACCGGTTGCTTCATCAACTGGGAGACCAGCACCGATCGCAGCCGCCATTGGCTCTTCGATCAGGTAGACCTCTCGAGCACCTGCACCTACTGCAGACTCTTTGATTGCTCGACGCTCAACCTGAGTTGACTTACAAGGCACACAAATCAGAACACGAGGCGATGGACGAAGAAAACTGTTGTTGTGAACTTTACTGATGAAGTACTGAAGCATCTTTTCAGTCACGTGGAAATCAGCAATTACACCATCTTTCAATGGACGAATAGCGGTAATATTGCCTGGCGTTCTACCCAACATTCTTTTTGCATCGGTACCGACAGCCGCTACGGTCTTCTGGTTGCCTTGCTGGCGGATAGCCACTACAGATGGCTCATCTAGCACGATCTCACTATCTCGAAGATAGATCAGCGTATTGGCAGTTCCCAGGTCGATGGAAAGGTCGCTAGAAAAGAGACCACGAATCTTTTTAAACATTGGATTTAAAACCTTATAAGCGATGACTTTAGAAGCCAATTCATTAATCAAAGAATGTTAGCAACGACGGGGATTTTGGGCAAGGCGCAAATGTGATAGATTACGCGCCATCACAATGTTTTTACGAAACTATTTTCCACTTCTTACAGCCGCAAAATAGTTTCAATCACACCATTTAAAGAAAGAAGGTTAAGCATGTCCATCGATCGCTCCGATGTTGAACGTATTGCCCATCTTGCCCGTTTAGAGTTGAACGAGCAGGATATTCCGGCCTACACCGAAAACCTAAGCAGCATTTTAAATCTTATTGATGAGATGCAGCAGATTAATACAGACGGTGTGGAGCCATTGGCACACCCACTGGATGCAGTCCAACGCTTGCGTGCTGATGAAGTTACCGAGCTGAATCAACGAGATAAACTTCAAGCGGTTGCACCAGCTGTTGAAGAGGGGCTTTTCCTTGTCCCTAAAGTCATTGAGTAACAGGATTCGGATTAGAGATATGTTTGAAAAAACACTGAGCGAACTGGCTCAAGACCTTCGCAATGGCACTGTGAGCAGTGTTGAGCTTACCCAAGCGTTTATCGATCGCATCAACCGTTGTGACAGCGAGTACAACTCGTTCATCACCACCACCCCTGAACTGGCTCTGCAGCAAGCAAAAGCAGCTGATGAGAGTATTGCAGCGGGCACAGCGGGCACCTTCACAGGACTTCCGATCGCGCACAAAGATCTGTTTTGCACCGAGGGCGTCAAAACCAGTTGTGGCTCCAAAATGTTGGATAACTTTGAGTCCCCCTATGACGCTACCGTAGTAGCAAAGTTTAAGTCAGCGGGCGCCGTTATGTTGGGTAAAACCAATATGGATGAGTTTGCGATGGGATCAACCAACGAGAGCTCTTTCTATGGTGCTTGTAAAAACCCTTGGGATACAAGCCGTGTACCAGGAGGCTCTTCAGGTGGTTCTGCTGCTGCAATCGCAGCACGACTAACACCTGCAGCAACAGGTTCAGATACAGGTGGTTCGATTCGCCAACCGGCAGCGTTCTGTGGCATTACCGGCATCAAGCCAACTTATGGACGCGTCTCTCGTTACGGCATGGTTGCCTACGCCTCTTCGCTTGATCAGGGCGGTCCAATGGCTCGCAGTGCTGAGGATTGTGCTCTTATGCTGAACGTCATGGCGGGACAGGACTCAATGGACTCAACCTCATCGGCACAACCGACTGAGGATTACACTGCGTCGCTCAACAACTCGCTTCAAGGCCTAAAAATCGGAGTTCCGAAAGAGTTTATGAGTGCCGATTTAGACAGTGCAATGGCGGCTCAGATTGAGACAGCGATCAAACAGCTTGAATCGCTGGGCGCCACAATCAAAGAGGTTAGCCTTCCGAATACACGCATGTCGATTCCGGCTTACTACATCATTGCTCCGGCGGAGGCATCGTCAAACTTGTCACGTTTTGATGGCGTACGTTATGGCTACCGTTGCGAGAACCCACAAGATTTGGAAGACCTCTATAAACGGACTCGTGGCGAAGGCTTTGGCTCTGAAGTTAAACGCCGCATCATGGTTGGAACCTACGCACTCTGTGCCGGCTACTACGACGCCTACTACAACAAAGCTCAACAGATTCGCCGTTTAATCCAACAAGATTTCATGCGCATCTTTGAAGAGGTCGATGTCATTGTTGGGCCGACAACACCAAGCCCTGCGTTTACCATTGGTGAAAAAGTGAATGACCCTGTCGCAATGTACATGGAGGACATCTTCACACTGTCGTTAAACCTGGCTGGTCTTCCCGGTATGTCCGTACCTTGTGGACAGGTAAACGGCTTGCCTGTTGGCCTTCAGTTGATAGGGAACTACTTTGACGAAGCTCGCCTATTGAACGTAGCTCACCAATACCAACAAAATACAGAGTGGCACACCCTGTCACCGGTTACGGCATAAGGAGATCGATATGGAATGGGAAACAGTTATCGGTCTAGAGATCCACGTTCAGCTCGCGACCAATACGAAAATATTTTCAGGTGCTAGCACTGCCTTCGGTGCCGAACCCAATACACAAGCGTGCGCCGTTGATCTGGCATTGCCGGGCACACTGCCGGTATTCAACGATGGCGCACAGAAAATGGCCATCATGTTTGGCTTAGCGATTAATGCCGAAATCGGTAAACGTGCCGTTTTTGAGCGCAAAAATTACTTCTATCCAGATCTTCCCAAGGGTTACCAGACAACCCAACTAGAAGCACCTATTGTTGGCGAAGGTTACGTCGATATTGAAACGGAAGATGGCGAACGTCGTGTTCGTATTCATCACGCTCACCTAGAGGAAGATGCCGGAAAATCCTTACACGAAGATTTTCACGGCCAATCCGGTATCGACCTTAACCGAGCCGGTACACCTCTAGTCGAAATTGTCTCTGAACCCGATATGCGCACCTCTAAAGAGGCCGCTGCTTACGCTCGCAAGATCCATGCGATTGTAACCACTCTTGGCATCTGTGACGGTAACATGGCCGAGGGCTCAATGCGTTGTGACTGTAACGTCTCCATTCGCCCAAAAGGCAGTGACACCCTAGGTACTCGCACCGAGCTCAAGAACATCAACTCGTTCCGCTTCATTGAGCGCGCAATCGACACCGAGGTAGAGCGTCAAATCGACTTAATCGAAGATGGCGGCACAGTAGTACAAGAGACTCGTCTTTACGATCCAGACAAAAACGAGACTCGAAGCATGCGCTCGAAAGAGGATGCTAACGACTACCGTTACTTCCCTTGCCCAGATCTACTTCCTGTCGTGGTCGATGATGCCTATGTAGAAGCCATTCGTCTAACGCTTCCAGAACTGCCGGACGCACGAAAAGAGCGTTTCATCAGTGAACTGGCTCTGTCTGAATACGACGCAGGTGTTCTGTCAGCTTATCGCAACCAAGCGGACTACTTTGAGTCAGTGGTTGAGTGTTGTGGCGATGCCAAATTGGCTGCTAACTGGGTGATGGGAGAGTTGGCCAAAAACTTAAACGCAGCCGATCTAAGCATTGATAACAGCCCTGTTAGCGCAGAGCAGTTAGGCGGTCTTCTGGTTCGCATCAAGGACAACACCATCTCTGGCAACATTGCTAAGAAAGTCTTTGAAATCCAATGGAACGAAGGCGGTACCGCCGACGAAGTGATTGAAGCCAAAGGGTTGAAGCAAGTTACTGACACCGGTGCGATAGAGACAATGATCGACGAGGTCATTGCCAATGCGACAGCACAGGTTGAGCAATACAAAGCCGCTGAACCAGAGAAACGCGGCAAAATGTTAGGTTTCTTTATGGGCCAGGTCATGAAAGCATCCGGTGGCAAAGCCAACCCTGGTGCGGTCACCGGCATACTTAAATCTAAACTGGATGCTCTTTGCGACTAACAGGTAAACACTATGTCTGAACTACTGAATGCAATCCACGCCATTGTAGGTGATAAAGGTCTCATCACCGACGAGCGTGTTGCTCAACGACCTAATGAGAGTTGGAGTAAAGGCAGCTGTCCGGCGAAAGCGGTGATTCGACCCGCGTCGACGGAAGAGGTCTCAAAAGTGCTCGCCCTGTGTCACGAGGCAAATCAGACCATCATTCCACAAGCCGGCATGACCGGCTTAGCGGACGCGACCAAAGCGACTGAAGGGGATTTTGTTCTAAGCCTTGAGCGCATGCGTTCCATTGAGCAGTTAGATACCCAAGGTGCCACTGTGCTCGTTCAAGCCGGTGTGGTTGTTGAGGATCTTCAAAATGCAGCAGCCGAGCACGACCTCCTTTTTGCAGTAGATTGGGGTGCTCGGGGTTCAGCACAGGTTGCAGGAATGCTTGCAGCCAACGCCGGTGGCAATAAGGTTATTCGCTACGGTATGGCACGTGATCAAGTTCTCGGTCTAGAGGTGGTGCTAGCCGATGGCACCGTCCTAACCAATCTTAAAGAGACACTGAAAGATAATACCGGATACGACCTAAAACAGCTGTTTGTCGGCTCAGAAGGAACTCTAGGTATTATCACACGCGCCGTTTTGAGACTTTGGCCTTCAGCGCCAGCACGTCAAACCGCACTGGTCGGCGTCGAGAGTTTTGATAACGCACTCTTACTGCTTAACACGCTGAAACAGAAACTCGAAGGTAAGCTCTCGGCATTTGAAGCGATGTGGAACAGTTTCTATAGCTTTATGGTTAACGAAACCGGTAATCATCAAAAGTTTATTGATGACTCCCTACCCTACTACATCCTAGTAGAGTCAGAGTGTGTCGATGACACTCGCGGAAAAGAGCAGTTCATTGAGGTGCTTGGCGAACTTCTAGAACAAGAGGTCATTGTCGATGCTGTGATTGCCGAAAGTCAGCAGCAGTCAGCGGCACTCTGGGCAGTTCGAGATGACATTGAGGCGATGGTTCAAGCCTTCAGTCCTCTGATTCCTTACGATATCAGCCTACCGTTGCGTCATATGGAAGCCTACACAAACGAAGTCAAAGAGGCACTGTCAGAACAGTTCCCTGAATCGACCTGCCTGACCTTTGGGCACCTTGGCGATGGCAACATTCACTTCTGTGTAGGTCCGGTCAGCGATAAAAAAGCGATCGACACGGTAGTCTATAAGATCCTAGAGAAATACAAAGGCTCTGTTTCGGCAGAACACGGCATTGGACTGAGTAAAAAGCCCTATATCCAGCTAAGCCGAAGTGAAGCTGAACTCGCCGTCATGCGCAGTATTAAAGCCGCTCTGGATCCTAAAGGGATTCTAAACCCTGGGAAGATTATTGGCTGATGAGCTCGATAGACTCTCTTCAGGAACCGATTCCACCAGGGGATTACGACTGCTGCGAAAGTGGTTGTGAACCCTGCGTTTGGGATATCTACTATGCAGATAGAGCCGCATGGCAAAAGCAGCAGGCAGCACAAAAATCAGCAGAGACTAAGGAAGATCAATCAACTGAAGGCGATTGATCTTCTCTCCTTCTCGTTGCTCAAATGAGTACAGAAGGTTATTTAATTCAGGAATTAAGCCGACCTTTTCAATTTTATCACCATCGACCCTTTGCCAAGTTTCCAGAACCAAATCCTTATCACGGCTCTTAATTAAAGAGTCCTCACCTTTAACAAAAACAACCTCCGAAACCCCTTTCGACTTCACAAGAGGTATCTTCAGCGTTTCAATAGATTCACCGCAACTAGTCGCTGCTTGAAGCTGAAGGATGAAGGTCAAAGGATCCTGAAAACCCTGCGGAAGCTCCAACTGAGACGTCTTACCTTTTCTATTCACTTCAGCCGTTGCGCCATTGAACTGAATGGTCGTTTTACGCGCCCCAAGCCCTTGCTGTTCAAAGAGGTAATTAATCGGAACGATGCCTTGCTCATCAACAATAAAATGGCTCTCCTCCTCTAGCGAAGCCAGTAGAACAGAGACAGACTGAAGCAATGTGAACTGACCTGAATCTGATTGAGAGATCGCTCGAGCCCCTTTCGCCCGAATACCATCAATTTCAACACGATACTCAAGAGTCTCGCCGACTCTGGATGCAAAATAATTCTGCATACATTGAGTGTCTGCCGACGCCAAAGAGCTGAGGAACAAAAAAAGTAGAGGATAGATTTTCATAAGATTTATTCTAACCCACTTAACTGAGTAGAAAATGAATACGCATACCATTCTGGGCATTCACAGCTCCTTTCCTTCCGTGGAATCGCTGCATACCGTCCGTCCTGGACATTCACAGCTCATTTCCATCCATGGAATCGCTGTATACCGTCCGTCCTGGACATAAAAAAGGGTAGCTTGAGCTACCCTTGTGTTAGACGTCTTATTCATCACTCACGGATGATTGAAACATCCTCAGCTTGAAGACCTTTATCGCTGTCGTGCACATTAAAACGAACACGTTGGCCTTCGTTTAATGAACGGTGTCCACGGCCACGAATGTTACGGAAATGAACGAAAACATCATCTCCATTGGCACGAGTAATAAAACCGAAACCTTTAGAAACATTGAACCACTTAACAGTACCGACTTCACGACCATCATCGATGTCATCCTCTTCATCCGCACCGTTTACACGACGTGAAGATTGAGATGCTGATGCGGAGCCAGAGCTAGCCACAAGAGTACTGATGAAAACAGCCACAAACGAAACGGCAAGCACTGGTAAGTAGTGCGATTCCGCTTTAAAGAAGTGACCAGCAGCTGCGATAACACAGGCTGCAATTACGCTGATAATGATATTTTTAATCACTGATTAACCACCCATTGGAAATATTTCTTTGTATTTTTTGGAACAAACAAATTACTCTGTACGACATTAAAAAACCCGCACAGAAAGTGAGATATAACGTATTAGTTATATTTTTTCAACAACTTAGGGGTTTACGGCGGATAAATTAACCCAAAGAGTAAGAAGAACACGAAATTATGAGTGAATCGAACAGTCGTTTAGATGATCTGGAGAGTCGAATAGCGTTTCAAGAGGAAGCGATCGATCAACTGAGTGAAATCACCATTCGCCAAGCGAAAGAGCTGGATGAACTGCGACGCATGATTATGATTCTGAACGACCGTGTTAAGAACGCTGATAATAGTGGCTTTTCACCAGCGGCGGATGTGCCACCACCACACTATTAATCGACTCATTTAGCGGTTAACAAACTAACTGCCTAACTTGCGTCTCGCATAGATATCAAAACGCCCAGACTTACCCTCTAATGCATAGCTAGGCTTCGGTCCTTCAATAATAGGCGCCTTTCTTGGTCGCTTCACAACAACCCTTGCTGGGTCATGTTGCAAAGCGGCGTCTAGCAACTCTGCACTGTCCTGATCGGCACCCACAAGCGAGCGAAAGGCTAGCATCTCTTTTTTCACCTGAGCCGACTTATCCGTGTGAGGGAACATCGGATCGAGATAGATCACGTCGTACTGATTAGAGGTCGTTTGAAGGAACTCAACCGCTTGGAGGTGACTTAATGAGAGTCTGGCCAGAATCTCCTGCAACTCTGGATCGGATGAGAACTGAGCTCTGTGCAACCCATCTCTCAACAACGCATGAACTACTGGCACCCGCTCCACCATATCCACACGACAACCTAAGGTCGCCAGCACAAAACTATCACGACCCAGCCCAGCGGTCAGATCGGCTATGTAAGGGGTAAATGCAGAGGATACGCCACAAGCCTTAGCAATCTGTTGCCCTTTACCGCCACCAAAACGACGACGATGAGCCACCGCACCCGATTCAAAGTCTACTCGAATAGGACCGGGCGCTTTAGGGCCAAGCTGGACCAGCGACAGACCATCAAATCCCACCTGAAGTAGATAGTCGAACTCAGAACCTGATTGACCACTTTTTACCAAGGGAAGATTTAAGCCATTGCTAAGCTTTTCGGCTTCCGGAAGCAGTTCATGAGACTCAACGGAAAGACCAATCATCAGCGAGTCAAAGCCCAAACTGCGATCAAAGTAACACCTAGAATCAAACGATAGATTACAAAAGGACGCATGCCGATTTGATCAAGCAGCTTCAGAAACAGATGAATACACGCCCAAGCGCTGAGGGCCGCTACGAGTGCACCAACACCAATCATCTGCCAATGCGCGTCTGCGCCGATATCGATAAGCTCTTTACCCTTCAATAACCCTGCCCCCAGAATAACTGGGATTGAGAGCAAGAATGAGAAACGGGCGGCACTTTGACGATCAAATCCCAACATAAGCGCTGCTGTAATGGTGATACCCGATCGAGAGGTTCCAGGAATGAGAGCGATGGCCTGAGCTACACCAATCACAATAGCATCCTTAAAGCCGAGCTCTTTCATAATACGCGTCGCCTTATTGGTAGCGTCTGCCCAACCGAGTGCAAGGCCAAATAGAATGGTGGTGCCAGCAATAACCAAAATGGATCGACCATAGGTATCAATCCAGTCGCCCAACAGCAGGCCTGCTATGACAGCTGGGATCGTCGCAAATGCTACAAACCAACCAAGTTTCCCATCATCCGAGGTTCTACCAGCCAGAGTTAATGTTGACGCTGCCACAATCGACACCACTTCGCGCCGAAAATAGATGATGACAGCCGTCAGCGTGCCAACATGAACACCAACATCAAATGCTAATCCCTGATCACTCCAACCAAACAGCTGGGAGGGTAGAATCAAATGTGCAGAACTTGAGATCGGTAGGAATTCAGTTAACCCCTGTATCAGGGCCAATATCAGAGTATGTATCCAATCACTGAGCGTCACTGCTCACTCCTTTTTTTCCAAGTGCCCTCTCGAACATAAACGGGTAAAGCCTCTTCAGGCGGCACTTGATCACCCCTTTCTAGAGCTGACACTGCCATATTGAGCATACTCTCAGCCTGAGGGTACTGATCAGACAACACCCTACCCAAACCGTTTTGAACTAATGAATTCAACTGATCCAAGTAGTTAAGGCCTGGGCCAATTGCTACGCATTGAGAAACCTTTTCAGGCAGAACAACGGCTGAGGGTGCCGTCACCTGCTCCTCAGTCAAAGCAAAGATTGTGCCATTTTCCACCTTATAGACTGCCCAATAGACCTCATCCATTCGGGCATCCAAAGTCGATAGAATAAAGCCAGCCTCTGGGCATAATGCAAGCGCCTGATAAGCCAAGGTCTCAAGGGTCGATAGAGGGATCACAGGAGTATCAAAGGCGACTGCTAGCCCCTGTGTTGCTCCTGTTGCTATACGAATGCCGGCAAATGACCCTGGCCCGCGCCCAAAAGCGATCGCATCAAGCTCTTTTACCGATAGCTTGGCCTCTTCAAGAACACTTTCAACCATCGGCAACAGCAGTTGGGTATGCCCTCTGGGTACCACTTCAAACCGACAAATGCGCTGTTCGCCGTTTAGTAAGGCGACTGAACAGGCATCAGTTGAAGTATCTAGTGCTAGAACCTTCGTCATAATATTACTCTTAAATTAAATCTGAGCCCCAGGATGGCATGATCGATTGATCATAACCGAGCTGACTCAACACCCTTGCGACCACAAAATCGATCATATCTTCGACCGTGGTGGGTTTATGATAGAAACCTGGTGACGCCGGCAGTATGACCGCCCCCATGCGGGTCAACTTCAACATATTCTCAAGATGTATCTCAGAATAGGGAGCCTCTCGCGGCACCAAAATAAGTGATCGACGCTCTTTTAGGGCAACATCCGCAGCACGCTCAATCAGATTATTACTGGCCCCAGTCGCAATGGCTGACAGTGTTCCTGTTGAACAGGGACAGACCACCATCTGACTGGGAGCGCCTGAGCCTGAAGCGACAGGAGCAAACCACTGCTCTTTACCAAAGACTTTAATCTGCTCCGCTTTAGCACCCGTGAAATCAGTAAAAAACTGCTGCTGAGCATCAGGAGTCCCTGGCAAGCTGTGCTCTGTTTCAGCCGCGACAACAACTTGAGCCGCTTTGGAGACCATCACAAAGAGTTGAACGTTCTGCTGAACCAAGCAGTGCATCAAACGCAGTGCGTACTGAACCCCCGAAGCTCCGGTAATGGCTAGGGTTACTCTTGAGTCAAAATCTGCCACGGTTCACCTCAATGTGTCGTCGAAATAAGGAGTTGTTTAATTCGCTCGTGAATGCCTTCGAATCCACCGTTCGACATCACTACGATATGACTGTTGTGTTGTAGCTCTGATTCGAGAGACTCAAGCAGAAGATCAATGCTATTAAATACAGCCTGCCCGTCAAAGCCAGCAATCTGATTCTCTAAAGACCACCCCTGAGAATCCGGTTGATACCAAAAAACAGTATCAGCTTGCGCGGCGGATTCAGCTAACTGGCTCTTAAATACGCCTTGTTTCATGGTATTAGACCTTGGCTCGATGATGGCAATCAACTTCTCATCGTGCACTTTCGCTCTCATACCTTGCAAGGTCGTCGCAATAGCCGTCGGATGGTGAGCAAAATCATCATACAGAGAGACCCCTGAGAACTGACCTAACAGCTCCATGCGGCGCTTCACGCTTTTGAATTGGCTTAATGCCTCCGCACTCACTTCGGGGGTAATGCCAACGTGTCTTGCTGCCAACAGAGCATGCAGTGCATTGCGTTGATTGTGCTCACCGGTCAATTCCCAATCAACCCAGACAGGGGCCGTCTCTTTGACGCAAATTTGAAAACGCTGACCACCAGACTCTTGCTCACCGATTGCAGCACCAGAGTGACCAGGATTCATTGAAGTTGACTCTAACTCACTCCAACACCCCTGCTCTATCACCTGCTCGACTGCCGGAATATCCGAGGGGTAGATCACTCGCCCAGTAGCAGGCACCAAACGCATGAGGTGATGAAACTGCCTCTGAATCGCTGCAAGATCATCAAAGATATCTGCATGATCAAACTCTAAGTTATTAATCACCAGTGTTCTTGGGTTGTAGTGGACAAATTTAGATCGCTTATCAAAAAAAGCGGTATCGTACTCATCTGCCTCGATAACAAAAAAGTCGGTCTCTCCCAAACGAGCTGAGCAGTCAAAATCGAGCGGAACGCCACCAATCAAAAAACCAGGCTTCAACCCAGCGTACTCCAGAATCCATGCCAACATGGTCGCTGTGGTGGTTTTACCGTGAGTACCTGAAACAGCCAATACCCAACGATCCTTGAGCAAGTGATCATGTAACCACTGTGGTCCCGATGTGTGGTGAATCCCTCTCTCAAGCACCGCCTCAACACAAGGATTGCCGCGCGACATCGCGTTACCGACTATCACTAGATCGGGATTGGAGTCCAATTGAGTGGGATCGTAGCCTTGAATAATCTCAATGCCTAAGGTTTCAAGTTGCGTACTCATTGGCGGATAGACGTTCTGATCCGAACCGCTGACACGATAACCTAGCTCTTTGGCCAAAATCGCTAAAGAGCCCATAAAGGTGCCACAAATACCAAGAAAATGAAGATGCAAACCGGTGGTATCCCACAAAAAATTATAAAGATGGGCTTTAATTAACCGAAAAACCCATTTCGCACATGCAATAGCGTACCAACTTGCCTATAATTTTCATCATATTTCACACGACTAAGAGATTCTCTAATGCAGTTACTGAGCTCCTTCCTAAAGCACAACAAAACCGATGCAGACCTTGTAGAGGTGATCGAAGTCTTAATGATCGCCTGTAAAGAGGTTGCATTGCAGCTTCGCGAAGGCGCTCTGGCCGGCGTTTTGGGCACCAGCACTCTGACTAACGTACAGGGCGAGACCCAAAAGAAACTCGATATCGTTTCTAACGACATCATTAAAAAAGTCCTTCTGGATAATCGACTTGTTCGTGGCGTTGCCTCAGAAGAGGAAGAGGAGCCAGTTTGGGGATCTCGTGATGGTCGCTACCTTGTAACTTTTGACCCGCTGGATGGCTCATCAAACATCGACATCAACGTCTCGGTTGGCACGATCTTCTCAATCATCGAAGCCCCAAAACCTTGGGCTAAACAGGACACCAATGAGTTCCTCCAGCCAGGACGTAAGCAAGTGGCGGCAGGATACGTGCTTTATGGGCCTTCTGCAGTATTAGCCCTAACCACTGGTAGCGGCGTTAACATGTTCACGCTGGCTCATACCGGTGACTTTATCCTGACAGAGGAGTCGGTCAAAATTCCTGAAGAGACCAGCGAATTTTCGATCAACATGTCGAATAAGCGTCACTGGGAACCTCAGATGCAAGAGTACATCGACGATCTACTGCTTGGCGAAGAGGGTCCTCGCGAGAAGAACTACAACATGCGCTGGGTGGCCTCTATGGTGGCCGAAGTGCATCGCCTACTGACCCGTGGGGGCATCTTCACCTACCCATGGGACTCACGCGATCCGGGCAAACCGGGCAAACTACGCCTGATGTACGAAGGCAACCCAATGAGTTTCCTTATCGAGCAGGCTGGTGGCGTCGCTTCGACCTGTTACGAAGAGATTATGGATCTTAGCCCAGAGCACATTCACCAACGTGTATCCGTCGCGCTAGGTTCAAAACAGGAGGTAGAGATGTTGAAAGCCTACCACCGTAAGAAAAGTGAAAAATAGCGCTTAGTAGCATTTAGTTATATTACCAAGGTGCCTATAATGCGCCGCAGAAATTAATGAAACGTTCATAGGGAAACAACATGAGCTTTGAAAAAGTACCAGCGGGTAAAGACCTGCCAAACGACATCTACGTTATCATCGAGATCCCAGCTGAGAGCTCGCCTGTAAAATACGAGATCGATAAAGACTCTGACTCTATCTTTGTTGACCGCTTCATGGCTGCGCCAATGTTCTACCCAGCGAACTACGGCTACGTAAACAACACACTAGCTGACGATGGTGACCCTCTAGATGTACTTGTACTGACTCCACATCCAGTCATGACAGGTTCTGTTATTCGCTGTCGTCCAGTCGGCATTCTAAACATGACCGACGAAGCGGGTGAAGATGCGAAACTGGTTGCTGTTCCTCACGAGAAACTAAGCCAGGCTTACAACGACATCCATGACGTTGATGACCTGTCGCCACTTTTGAAAGATCAAATCTCTCACTTCTTCGAGAACTACAAGAAGCTTGAAAAAGGCAAGTGGGTTAAAGTTGAAGGTTGGTCTGACGCTGCTGCAGCTCGCGACGCGATCATCAAATCAGCTGAAGCTTACGAAGCAGCTAAGTAATTAGATAATTAAAAAGCCCGATCCGCTCTGCGGGTCGGGCTTTTTTGTATGTAACAGGTTAAACTTGTCGATTCAGTCAAGTTTAACCGCTCTGGAGCTAACATGAGCCGCCCCGATATTAACGAAATCAAGCAAGTTTACATTGAATCAGACTTGCTCTTTTCAAACTCTGAAGTCAACCAAGCGATCGACAAGATTGCTGATGAGATCACCGGCGAATATGCTGATCGCGATCCTGTCATCTTCACGATAATGAACGGCGGTCTTGTTATCTGCGGTCAGCTACTGACTCGCTTAGAGTTCCCTCTCGAAGCGGGCTACCTACATGCGACTCGCTACCGCAACACGACCTCTGGCCACGAACTAGAGTGGAAGGTTCCACCGATGATCGATTATCAGGGACGCGATGTGTTAGTGGTCGACGACATCCTAGATGAGGGACACACACTTCACGAAGTGATGAATCACCTCAAAGAGGGTGGAGCTAAAAGCGTGGCATCGGTCGTACTGATCGACAAAATACACGATCGCAAAGCCGTGCCTGGGATGAAAGCAGACTTCACCGGTCTAACCATACCGGATCGCTACATTTTTGGCTTTGGACTTGATTACAAAGGCTACTGGCGCAACGCACCCGGTATCTTTGCAGTCAAAGGTCTTTAGTAACCTACTGATTGATCTCATCAAACAGTAGGTTAAATGCCTCAGTCAATTTATGTTTGGCTGCCATGTGAACCAGTGGTTTAGCCAGCATATGACTCTCTTTCATTTTCACTGACGCAGGTAGCTTGGCGTTTAGCACCGGCAGATCTTGCTCCACGAGCGATTCAATGATCTGCCTAGGCAGCGACGCTCGTGGCTGAAACTGATTCACCACAATCCCTTCCAACACCAACTGCTCATTATGATCTTCACGCGTTTCGTTGATGTTATGCAGTAGGCTGTAAAGAGCTTGGCGTGCAAACTCATCACAATCAAAGGGGATCAAACAACGCTCAGCGGCGCAAAGTGCGGAGAGCGAAAAGAAGTTAAACGCTGGCGGCGTATCAATGTAGATCGCATCGTAATGGTCATCCAGAGCGTCACACAGATCTCTAAGCTTATAGATCTTATGTTTCGACTCTAACTTCGACTGCAAATCACCTAAATTCGGGTTACAGGGAATAATATCGAGATGATCGAATGGGGTCGCAAAACAGTAATCTTGTTCGGCCACTTTGTTCAGCTGAAAGCTCAATACCGACTCAAAGAAACTCTGTACATCGAGCTCTGGCGCATCGGAGTCATCACCCAACAGGTAGTGTGTTGAGTTACATTGCGGATCCAAATCGATCACTAGCGTTTTAAGTCCGCGAGCTGCACTGATAGCCGCCAAATTGACCGCGATACTCGACTTACCAACGCCACCTTTCTGGTTGAAAATAACTCGACGCATAAATTACCCCTGGGAGAGAAGATCTCTCAAATCAATAATGGCTGCATTAGCACGGGAAATGTACGAAGCCATCACCAAAGAGTGGTTGGCTAAAAATCCAAATTCGGTGCCGTTAAGAATAATGGGACTCCAGATGGTGCCCTGTGTGGCCTCTAGTTCACGAACAATCTGCTTCAACGAGGTGACCGCACTCTTCTTCTCAAGACTCTGTGCAAAATCCAACTCGATAGCACGTAAAATATGAATCAGAGCCCAGGCAGTTCCACGCGCTTCATAGAAGACGTCATCAATCTCACTCCAAGGCGTTTGTATCTCTAACTCTGAGGGCTGAGCCGTTGCTTGGGCGCCCCCCTGACTGCCGGCGAGATCGGTATTAATACGGCGCTGCCCAACGCTGGCACTTAAGCGCTGTGAAATACTACCCAGGCGAGTTGAAACGTCGCCCAACCAATCTTGAAGGTTATCGGCACGAGCATAGAACTGCGCCTGTGATTCATCCTGACTAGAGAGTTTGCCTTGATAGGCTCTTAATGAAACCAACGCATCTCGATACTCACTTTCACTTGACGGTATCAACCAAGAGTTATTATCAAAGTGTAATTTGGGTTCCGCAGAGGCTAGATCCTTCTGTTCAGTCGACTGCGACTGAGAACGACTGAAGGTTTTGCGCATTGCTCGACTCAGGTCACGAATCTGCACAAGCACACCAAATTCCCAATTAGGCAGGTTATCCATAAGAACACCCGGCGGAAAACGATCATTGGAGAGGTAGCCACCTGGCTTGTTAAGAAGCGACTCTGTCAGTTCGATCAGTGTAGCGGTTGTGTAACTGCCGACCACCACCGTTTCATTTCGCTCGGCAGCGCTAGCTTCAGTCAACTGCTTCACATCAAATTCAGCTGGAGTCCAGCTCCAGAGAAAGCCCAATACAACCACCACCAGTGAGTAGGCTGCCAGAGGCGCCAGCAACAGATAAAAGCGCTTCACTCCGAGCCCTTCCCGAAGACGATCAAGGAGATCCAACAGAGTTCTAAATAGACCTTTCATACACTACCTTTTGCGTAAATAAGCATCACAAAAATACAAATGCTGCACTGCACTATGACCTGTACAGCCCCTTGGGTCAATCCATCGATAAGTTGCTTAAAACAACCTCGTTTTAATATCAAAAGCCATTTTGCACAAATAATAGACAATTAACGTGTAGATAGCGTTAAATTTGCCGAAATTCACACCATTTTCGCAACTTTCAGCTGGACAACCCCCTTTAGTCTCATGCAAACTTAACCTTATAGGGCTCTGTTAATAGATATCTGCCTATTCGATGCAATTAACAGCCATATCCCAACAATTTATTACTTAACTGCGCTACAGGAGCACATCATGGATATTCGTAAAGTTAAAAAACTGATCGAACTTCTCGAAGAGTCAAACATCAATGAAATCGAGATCAAAGAGGGCGAGGAGTCTGTTCGCATTAGCCGTGGTGGATCTATCGTTGCAGCTCCAGTAGCAGCACCTGCAACTGTCGTTGCCGCAGCAGCACCCGCTGCTGCTCCAGCCACTGCACCTGCTGCAGCAGAAGCCGCACCTGCAGCGCCAGCGGGCCATACTGTTAACTCACCAATGGTGGGTACTTTCTACCGTTCACCAGCGCCAAGTGCTCCGGCATTCATCGAAGTGGGCAAAACGGTTAAAGCGGGTGACGTCATCTGTATCGTTGAAGCGATGAAGATGATGAACCAGATCGAAGCAGACAAGAGTGGCGTGATTGAAGCCATCCTTGTTGAAGATGGTCAGCCGGTTGAATTTGATCAACCACTCGTTGTCATTGCCTAAACTCTAATCAACAGAGGAATATTCCATCATGTTGGATAAAGTTCTGATCGCAAACCGTGGCGAAATTGCGCTACGTATCATGCGAGCTTGTAAAGAGTTAGGCATTAAAACCGTCGCTGTTCATTCACAGGCTGATCGTGATTTGATGCACGTCCGTCTTGCTGATGAAGCGGTCTGTATCGGCCCAGCTCAATCTGCTCAAAGTTACCTAAACATCCCTTCCCTAATTGCAGCGGCAGAAGTCACTGATTCAGTGGCTATCCACCCTGGCTATGGCTTCCTCGCTGAAAACGCAGGCTTTGCTGAGCAGGTAGAGCAGTCAGGTTTTACATTTATCGGCCCTAAAGCTGAAACCATACGATTAATGGGTGACAAGGTGTCAGCCATTGAAGCGATGAAGAAAGCGGGTGTTCCAACCGTACCTGGTTCAGACGGACCACTGCCAGAGAACGACAACGATACGCTTTATAAAATTGCAAAACGTATTGGCTACCCTGTAATCATCAAAGCCGCTGCCGGTGGTGGTGGTCGTGGTATGCGTGTTGTTCATACAGAAGCTCACCTAGTCAACGCTGTGCAAGTGACTAAGTCTGAAGCAAAGGCTGCCTTTGGTGATGATACTGTCTACATGGAGAAGTTCCTTGAGAACCCACGCCACGTAGAGATCCAAGTATTAGCCGACGGACAAGGGAATGCGATTCACCTTTACGATCGCGACTGTTCATTACAGCGCCGCCATCAGAAGGTTGTTGAGGAGGCACCAGCACCTCACCTAGACCCAGAATCACGCGCAAAAGTACTGCAGTCATGTGTCGATGCTTGTATTGAGATCGGCTATCGCGGTGCAGGCACCTTTGAATTTCTGTACGAAGATGGTGGCTTCTACTTCATCGAAATGAACACTCGTGTTCAGGTTGAACACCCTGTGACAGAGATGGTTACCGGTGTCGACATTGTAAAAGAGCAGCTGCGTATCGCTTCTGGTGAAAAACTATCGATCAAACAGGAAGATGTCGTGTTACGTGGCCACTCTTTCGAATGCCGTATCAACGCAGAGGATCCAAAAACCTTTATGCCATCACCGGGTAAAGTTAATGGTTTCCATGCGCCAGGCGGCAACGGCATCCGTGTTGATTCGCACCTCTATGCGGGCTACACAGTACCACCTCACTACGACTCATTGATCGCTAAGTTGATCACTTATGGTGAAGATCGCGAAGTGGCAATGCAGCGCATGCGCAATGCTCTGGATGAGATGGTCATTGATGGTATTCGTACCAACATTCCACTTCACCACGAAATCATGCGTGATACCCATTTCGAAGTGGGTGGTGTTAACATTCACTACTTAGAAAAGAAATTAGGCCTGTAAGTTAACTTACGTCCTAATCAAAGCCCGCACTGTTGCGGGCTTTGTTGTCTTTAAATTACGAGCTCAAAAGAATGCCTTGGCTACAGATAAAAGTTGTTACAAATCCTGATATTGCAGAGTTTTACGAAGATCTACTTCTTGAAGCGGGCTGTGCTGCCGTGACCTTTGAGGACGCAAAAGATCAACCTATTTTCGAACCTGAATTAGGGACTACTCCGCTCTGGGGCACAACCGTAATAACCGGTCTGTTTGCAGCAGAGCATGATTTAGAGTCGACACTTACCTTTCTAAACGAGCAAAAACTCTCCGTTAAGGGTGGCGATACAATACAGTTCAAGGCAGAAATTCTTGAGGACAAAGATTGGGAACGAGAGTGGATGACTCACTATCACCCGATGCAGTTCGGTAGCCATTTTTGGGTCTGCCCAAGCTGGATTGAAGTACCTGATGCGAATGCAGTCAATCTGATGCTCGATCCTGGACTAGCCTTTGGCACAGGTACCCACCCAACCACTGCACTCTGTCTAGAGTGGCTCGCCAGTGAGCCACTACAGAACAGATCGGTTATCGATTATGGCTGCGGTAGTGGTATTTTGGGCATTGCCGCCATTCTTTTGGGTGCAAGCGCAGTGTCAGGCGTCGATATTGATCCGCAAGCGTTAACCGCCACTCAAGACAATCTTGTCAGAAACGGTCTAGATAAAGAACGTTTACCGGTATTCTTCCCAGAGAGCTTTGAATCAGAAGCGGTCGATTTAGTCATTGCCAACATACTCGCCGGACCACTGAAAGAGCTTGCTCCCACCCTGGCCGAATTGGTTAAATCAGGTGGTCAGTTAATTCTATCGGGGCTTCTGATAGAACAAGCGGATGAATTGATTGGCACCTACTCCGAGTGGTTTGATATGGAACCCCCATCAACCAAAGAGGAGTGGGTTCGTTTAACGGGTCGCAAACGTTAAGGTTGAGAAGGGATAGATGTTTGTAACAGAGTGTCCAGAGTGCCAAGCCAAGTTCAGAGTGACTGATGGTCAACTGCGCCTGGCTAATGGTCGCGTTCGCTGCGGCAACTGCCTCTCTATTTTTGATGCCGAAAATGGGCGTGCTGATCGAACACCCGCTACAGCAACTGAACAGCCTCAACAGACATCCACCGGAGCACAATTCGCTCAGCTAGATGCTGAGCCAATCGTACTTGAGCGATTTAATTCTCAACCAGAGTCGCCTTTCAAAACGGCATCAATGATTCTAATTCTTCTTTTATGCACAGTACTCGGCGCCTTACAGTACCTCTGGTTTGAACGAGCTAGGCTAAATGCACACCCCAGCTTACGACCCTTCTACATTATTGCGTGCAGTCAGATAAATTGTGATTTAAGTGCTAAAGAGGGGCTGGCTCTACTGGCGATTGAACAGACCCTAGTGAGGGAACACCCTCGTTACTCCAATGCACTTGAAGTGACACTGAGAATCAACAACCAATCTACCCTCTACCAGCCCTATCCGGCGGTTGAACTCTCTCTAAAAGATCTACAAGGCAAATTGATCAGCCGCCGCACATTTGATCCAAATGAGTATTTAGAACTTGGCATCAACGCTGAGCGCTTAAGCCCAAAACTCCCCATTCAAATTCAACTGACCATAACCAAACCGGATGAAGCGATCGCCTCTTTTGAAGCGAACCTTTCTGAAGCCCGTTTCAACCAACGCTAGGGAACCTACGAATAAGTCCATGACATCTCAGGCTTACAGTCAAATTTGTCATCCAGGCGTGTTTTTGAAGGCCTAGCGGGCTAAGTCGAGAAAACAGAACGCAGAGGATGGATTTGACTGTAAGCCCCGTAGGGCGCGACCTGAAACATCCATCTACAGCGTTGGATCGCTGACTAAAGGCGATGGCCATTAGTTGCACAATCCGCCTTGTATCTGAATGTTTCAGATCACGCTGAGAAATTATGGACTTGTTCGCAGGTTCCCTAGTTAGCCTGTCAACCCCAAAATTGATCATTTTTTATTCAAAAACGTCTTGGACCCTCGGTCCGTGAAGAGTATTATATGCGCCCTTCATAACCAACGACGGACATTCCAATTCATTGGAGTTACACCCTCGTTGTGGCAGGTTTTTGATGTTACAGATTGGTCCATACAGCCTTGACACTCAAGTTGCTCTAGCCCCAATGGCTGGTGTGACTGATCGCCCGTTTCGACAACTCTGTCGCGAACTGGGTGCAGGCCTTGTTGTGTCAGAGATGGTGACGTCAGATCCAAATCTTTGGCACACACGCAAGTCCTCATTTCGCCTAAACCATCAAGGCGAAGCGGAGCCTCGCTCCGTACAGATTGCGGGTGGCGATCCAGAGATGATGGCATTAGCTGCTCAGTTAAATGCAGAGCGTGGCGCACAAATCATCGACATCAATATGGGCTGCCCGGCTAAAAAAGTCTGTAATAAAGCAGCTGGCTCAGCACTGCTGAAAGATGAACCTCTGGTCGAATCTATATTGGAAGCCGTGGTCAATGCAGTCGATATACCAGTGACCCTAAAAATTCGGACTGGTTGGTCTCCAGACAATCGCAACGCACTCACCATCGCCAAAATGGCTGAACAAGCTGGTATAGCCGCGCTGACCGTTCATGGAAGAACCCGGTCAGATAAGTACCTTGGTGACGCTGAGTACGAGACCATTAAATCCGTTAAAGAGAACATCAGCATCCCTGTCATTGCTAATGGCGATATCACCACCCCAGAAAAAGCGCGTTTTGTTTTGGATTACACCGGTGCTGATGCAGTCATGATCGGTCGTGCAGCGCAAGGCACCCCGTGGATTTTGCGAGAGATTGATCATTATCTGCGTCATGGTGAAAAAATAGCGCCACCCACTCTTTCAGAAATACACTCTATTTTTAATCGCCACCTGAAAGCTCTGCACGAGTTTTATGGAGAGTTAATGGGCGTTCGTATCGCCCGAAAACACCTTAATTGGTATCTGCAATCAGTTAGCGATGTGACTGGCTTTAGAAAAGAATTTAATCAGTTGGAAACAGCTGAAGAGCAGCTTAACGCCCTCGATCAATATTTTGATCGTGCCCAAGCTGCTTAATATTTAGGTAACCGTAGTAGTGAGTAGTAACGATACAATGCAACATCTCGATATCTCTGAAATAACAACAGAAACCCAGACACCAACACTGCGTGAGAGTGTTCAATCTTCACTTGAGACCTACTTCAAGACGTTAGATGGACAGCCCGCAAGTGATGTTTATCAAATGGTGTTGACTGAAGTAGAAGCACCGCTGTTTGAAGCTGTTATGCGCTACACCAAAGATAACCAAACCCGTGCTTCAGAGCTTCTTGGCCTGAACCGCGGCACGCTTCGCAAAAAGTTGAAGCAGTATGATCTTCTTTAAATCTCTGAAAAATGGAAAGCCTCATGTCTAACGACTCATACACTCCTATTCGTCGCGCTCTGATCAGCGTGTCAGACAAAACTGGCATCGTAGATTTTGCCCGTGAACTGACTGCTCAAGGCGTTGAAATCCTATCAACTGGCGGCACTTACAAACTGCTTTGTGATGAAGGCATCGCAGCCGTTGAAGTCTCAGACTACACGGGTTTTCCAGAGATGATGGCAGGCCGCGTTAAAACCCTTCACCCTAAAGTGCACGGCGGGATCTTGGGTCGTCGCGGTACTGATGATGCGGTGATGACTGAGCATGGCATCAACCCAATCGACATGGTGGTTGTCAACCTATACCCCTTTGCAGAGACCGTCGCACGTCCAGATTGTGATCTTCCGATGGCCATTGAAAACATCGATATCGGTGGCCCAACCATGGTTCGATCTGCTGCCAAAAACCATAAAGATGTCGCAATTGTCGTTAACGCTTCTGACTACGATTCAATCATCGCTGACCTTAAAGCCAACAAGGGTCTTAACTACAACACCCGTTTTGACCTTGCTGTTAAAGCGTTTGAACACACTGCTGCTTACGACGGCATGATTGCAAACTATCTTGGTGCTCGAGTGGGTGTGGAAGAGCCAGAGACCTTCCCACGCACTTTCAATACTCAGTTCGTCAAAGTTCAAGACATGCGTTACGGTGAAAACCCACACCAACGTGCAGCCTTCTACGTTGAAGAGAACGCAACTGAAGCCAGCGTTTCAACCGCTCGTCAACTTCAGGGTAAAGAGCTCTCGTTTAACAACGTAGCCGATACTGATGCGGCACTTGAGTGCGTTAAGCCTTTCAAAGAGCCTGCCTGTGTCATCGTTAAACATGCTAACCCTTGTGGTGTCGCCATTGGCGGCAACATTCTGGAAGCATACAACCGCGCTTTCCAGACAGATCCTACCTCAGCATTTGGTGGCATCATCGCATTCAACCGCGAACTTGATGCAGAAACAGCAAAAGCGATCGTTGATCGTCAATTTGTCGAGGTGATCATTGCTCCAAAAGTGAGCGCTCAGGCATCCGAAATCGTTGCCGCTAAACCCAATGTTCGTCTACTTGAGTGTGGTGAATTTGCGGCACAGCCTGGTGCAGCTTTCGATTACAAACGTGTCAACGGTGGCCTACTGGTGCAAGATTGTGATCTAGGCATGGTGAACGCATCTGAGCTTCAAATTGTCACTAAGCGTCAACCATCTGAACAGGAGATCCGCGATCTACTGTTCTGCTGGGAAGTGGCTAAATTCGTTAAATCGAATGCCATTGTCTACGCTCGTGATGGCCAGACTATCGGTATCGGTGCAGGCCAGATGAGTCGTGTCTACTCAGCTAAAATTGCGGGTATCAAAGCGGCGGATGAAGGCCTACAAGTTGCTGGTTCGGTGATGGCATCTGATGCTTTCTTCCCATTCCGTGATGGCATTGACTCTGCAGCAGAAGCGGGTATCAAAGCGGTTATCCAGCCAGGTGGCTCAATGCGTGACCAAGAGGTTATCGATGCTGCTGATGAGCATGGCATGGCGATGGTATTCACCGGCATGCGCCACTTCCGCCACTAAGCGTTAAAGGGATTGAACGATATGAATATTCTAGTAATTGGCTCAGGTGGCCGTGAACACGCGCTAGCTTGGAGCGCCGCTAAAGATGCACGTGTAAATACTGTCTTTGTTGCTCCAGGTAATGCAGGTACAGCGATTGAAGCTGGTATTGAAAACGTCGCGATCGATGTCATGGACAAAGTTGCTCTTGCCAACTTCGCTAAAGAGAACGGCGTTGCCTTGACCATCGTAGGTCCTGAAGCACCGCTAGTCGATGGTGTCGTGGATTACTTCCAGTCAGAAGGCCTAGCAATTTTCGGTCCATCAGCAGGCGCTGCACAGCTTGAGGGCTCTAAAGCGTTTACTAAAGACTTCCTAGCACGCCAAGAGATCCCAACGGCAGAGTACCAAAACTTCACAGAGATCGAACCAGCACTTGCTTACCTTCGTGAGAAAGGCGCGCCAATCGTTGTGAAAGCGGATGGCCTAGCAGCGGGTAAAGGCGTTATCGTCGCGATGACACTTGAAGAGGCTGAAGATGCTGTCAAAGATATGCTTGCCGGAAATGCCTTTGGCGATGCCGGTAGCCGTGTTGTTATTGAAGAGTTCCTAGATGGCGAGGAAGCCTCTTTCATCGTCATGGTCGATGGCGAAAACGTTCTGCCAATGGCAACCAGCCAAGACCACAAACGTGTTGGTGATGGTGATACTGGCCTTAACACTGGCGGCATGGGTGCTTACTCTCCGGCTCCAGTGGTTACACCAGAGATCGACCAGCGCATCATGGACGAAGTGATCTACCCAACCGTTCGCGGTATGGCTGCAGAGGGTAACCGATACACTGGATTCCTATATGCAGGCCTAATGATTGCAGCCGATGGCACACCTAAAGTAATCGAGTACAACTGCCGCTTTGGTGACCCAGAGACACAACCAATCATGATGCGTCTACAGTCGAGCATTGTCGAACTTTGTGAAGCTGCGCTTAAGGGCGAACTCGACAAAACAACCGCTCAATGGGATCCTCGTCCATCCATTGGCGTTGTTATGGCTGCCGGTGGATACCCTGGTGATTACAACAAAGGCGATGTGATTTCACTTCCTGCATCACTTCCAGCTGACAGCAAAATCTTCCACGCAGGCACAGCCCTAAATGGTGATGATGTCGTGACAGCCGGCGGTCGTGTTCTTTGTGTCACTGCACTTGGCGACACAGTAACCGACGCACAAGCACGCGCTTACGAACTTCTAAAGCAAGTAAGCTGGAAAGATGCCTACTTCCGCACCGATATCGCTTACCGAGCGATTGCCCGCGAAAACGGTTGAACATCAACCTGAACTATTAAAGACCCTTCGGGGTCTTTTTTATTGCCTATTGGCCGGCATTGATATCCGTCAACAGATCCAACCAAACTTCTCGCACTTCGGCAGTGATCAAGGCAATATAATGAAATTACCCTTGTATAAGAGACGACTATGCCCGAGTTTTTAGATGCCTACTCCAGCGGAGAGGTTGCCGTTCTTTTAGGTTTGATCACCGGATTGGTGTTTGGTGTCTTTGCTCAGCAGAGTCGGTTCTGTCTACGCGCTGCTTGTATTGAGTTCTGGCGCAGCAAGCCTGGTCCTAAATTCGCCATTTGGCTCTTTACCTTCTCGACAGCGCTTATCCTAACTCAGCTTCTGATGCTTAACGGAAACCTAGAGAAAAGCAGCATCCGACAGCTGGTTACCACGGGTTCTATGTCTGGGGCCATTATTGGTGGATCCATGTTTGGTATTGGCATGGTTATGGCCAGGGGCTGCGCGAGCCGCCTTCTTGTTCTATCCGCGACCGGTAACCTACGTGCCCTCATTGCAGGACTGGTAGTCACCGTTGTCTCGCAAGCCGCGCTGAGAGGCATTCTATCTCCAGCCAGAAATGAGATCTCATCTTGGTGGCTAATCGATGGATCATCACGTGATCTGTCACTTTGGCTCCCAGAGTTTGGGGCATTAGGATTCGGTATTATGCTATTTGCCGCCGCTTTCTATTTGGCGAAAAGAACCTCACCCCGTATCTACTGGCAATTTGGCGCCGTCATGGTCGGATTAAGTGTTGCTCTGGGCTGGGCACTGACCTCTTGGCATGCCGTTAACTCCTTTGACATTATCGCAGTGAAAAGCGTCAGTTTCACTGGGCCATCGGCCGATACCTTAATGGCACTGATCAACGAACCAGAGGTACCTCTGTCGTTCGATATTGGCATTGTTGTCGGCGTATTTGCGGGCTCATTCTTGGCTTCTTGGATAACAAAAGAGTTCAAAATTCAAACCTTTACCGAAGAGACGGGCCTTTCACGCTATTTGGTTGGAGCCGGTCTCATGGGCTTTGGTGGTATGCTTGCAGGCGGATGTGCAGTTGGAGCTGGTGTTACTGGTGGAGCAGTTATGGCTCTAACCGCTTGGGTAGCTCTATTCTTTATGTGGCTAAGTGCTGGTATCACTGACAGGGTACTCGACTACCGTCGCGAGACAGCCTAAATTATCCGCTCTAACGACTGAGCAATTTGTATGTCCTTTGAACTCTGGCTTGCCCTATTAGGCGCAGCCATTATGATTTCGCTTTCCCCTGGCGCTGGCTTTGCTACTGCTGTGAGCTTTGGCCTCTCAAATGGTTTGCGAGGTGCAGCACCTGCGGTGTTTGGGCTCATTTGTGGCTATGGCACCCAGATGCTGGTGGTATCACTAGGGTTAGGGGCTCTCATTGCAACCTCACCCATTCTATTTACAGTCATTAAATATATAGGCGCGGCCTACCTTATCTGGCTGGGCATTCAGATTATTCGATCGCAAGCTAATCTCGAACTGCATAATGCAGATCCTTTACGAAAGAGGGAGCGGTTTATACGAGCCTATTTTGTTAACATCTCTAACCCAAAAGGGATGGTTTTTCTTTTAGCATTAGTACCCCAATTTTTAGATCCCTTTAAACCCCAAGCTCTGCAGTTGTGGATAATTGGACTGACGCTCGTTATGGTTGATTGGGTGGTAATGACGGGCTATTCAGGGATCGCCGCGCGTTTACGAACCTTTGTGCAAGATCCTAAGGGCAGAGCTTGGTTAAATAGAGTTTCAGGGAGTGCACTGGTACTGGCGGGTCTGGTATTGTCATCAGCAACCCTTTAAGAACTTGGAGAGATTATGGACTGTCTATTTTGTAAAATCGTTGCAGGCGATATTCCTGCTGAAAAACTTTATGAGAACGAGCATGTCATCGCGTTTCGTGACATCAACCCACAAGCGCCATTCCACGCCCTAGTGATTCCAAAGAAACATATCTCCACACTCGATGATGCGACATCAGAGGATCTTGAAGCCTTAGGTCATCTTCAACTGGCGGCTGCAAAGATTGCACGTGACCAAGGATTTTCATCAGATGGTTATCGTACTGTCATGAACTGTCGCGAACATGGAGGGCAAACGGTCTACCACATTCACCTTCATCTATTAGGCGGCAAAGCGATGGGGTGGCCACCGTATAGCGATACACTTAAGCAACCACTTTAAGGCTGTATGATGACTGTCATAAAAGATCTACCCTCCAATAATCAACTCGAGTACTTTATTGAACAGGCTCGACAGACAACAGCCATTACCACTGCTGTCGTCCACCCTGTGGAGGGTAATGGCTTAGCTGGCGCACTTGAAGCGGCTAAACAGGGATTAATCAACCCTATTTTAATTGGCCCCGAACATAAGATTCGTCAGGCTAGTGAGGAGATTAATGCCGATCTTAGTGGTATTCAGATCATCAATACTGAACACAGTCATGAAGCGGCTGAAGTCGCCTGTGACATTGTTAGACGGGGTGAAGCACAAGCGTTGATGAAAGGCTCACTGGGCACTTCAGAGCTGCTAGGAGCTGTTCTACACAAAGAGAGTGGCATCAGAACAGAGCGACGTTTAAGTCATCTGTTTGTGTTTGACGTACCTAACTATCACAAACCCTTAATCATCACTGATGCGGCGATCAATGTTGTTCCTGATCTCTATACCAAAAAGGATATCATCCAGAATGCGATAGACTTTGCGCATGCATTAGGGAATGAACACCCCAAAGTAGCCATTCTAGCGGCTGTCGAGAAGGTGAAAGCGAACATGCAGAGCACCATTGATGCTGCTGCCCTCTGTAAAATGGCCGATCGCAACCAGATCACTGGTGGGATTTTGGATGGTCCTCTCGCCTTTGATAACGCCATATCAAAACAGGCTGCGATCGATAAACATATAAACTCTCCAGTCTCCGGTGAAGCCGATATTCTACTGGCACCTGATCTTGAAGCCGGCAATATGATTGCTAAACAGTTGATCTATCTAGCTGGAGCTCAGTCAGCCGGTGTCGCAGTAGGCGCTAGAGTACCGATCATTCTGACAAGCCGTGCTGATGGTGTTCTCGCACGGCTCGCAAGCTGCGCCCTTGCCTCTTACATGGTGCACCACGGCCGCAAGATATAGTCATGAACATTCTGACGCTAAATGCCGGCTCTTCGAGTCTTAAAGCGGCTCTCTACACTCGACATAACGAGCTTTTATCCAAGATTGGAGAAGCTTCCTTATCCGGCGTAGGTTCAGCCCATTTAGCTCTAAAGATTGATGGCAAGGGTGTCGATATTACTGACCTCGACAATACCGATCCTGCCAGCATCCATGCTGCCGTTGTCGACAGACTCTTTGAGCAGTTCAATTTGGTAGAGAACGAACTGATAGTCTCTCACCGAGTGGTTCATGGAGGTGGACTATTCACGGCACCAGCCCTTGTCGATGATGCTCTGATTACTCAACTAAAATCGTTTAACCCACTGGCCCCGCTGCACCAGCCATTCAATCTACGCCTAATCGAACAGGTGCGAGCCGCGCACCCAAGCTCAATTAATGTGGTCGCTTTCGATACGATGTTTCATGCTCACCAACCGGAGCTTGAAACTTGCTATGCACTGCCTAAATCGATCCGTGACATGGGTATACGCCGCTACGGTTTTCATGGGCTGTCGTATGCCTACATAGCAGACTCACAACAACTCTGTGAAAACCCAGACGAGCGAACCGTCGTTCTACACTTAGGAGCAGGCTCATCGGCTTGCGGCATGTTGGGCGGTGTCTCTAGAGCGTCGAGCATGGGCTTCTCAGCAGTTGATGGCTTACCGATGGGATCACGAACAGGCAATTTAGATCCTGGCGTGATGATTCATCTAATGCGTGAAGGAATGAGTGCTGACCAACTGGAGGAATTGCTCTACAAACAGAGTGGCTGGCTGGGTCTTTCAGGTCTATGCAGTGATATGCGAACACTGCTCGAATCAGATTTAGAGGAAGCGAAGTTCACCGTCGATTACTACTGCTATCACATTACCCAAGAGATTGGTCGGTTAGCCGCAATATTGGGTGGATTAGACAGAGTCATTTTCACTGCTGGCGTTGGCGAACATGCCCCACTCATTCGAGAAAAGGTGTGCAGTCAACTGGCTTGGCTAGGCCTAGAGATCGATAACAAACTAAACCAGAGCAACCAAATTGAGATTGCCACTGAATCATCCAAAGTCAGAGTGCAGGTCGTCCCTACGGATGAGGAGTGGATGCTAGCCAAATACGCGACGCAGCTAGTTTGATCGCTGTCTGACGATCTCAAACAGGGTAACACCGGTTGCTACTGAGACATTCAAACTGGAGACTTCGCCCGCCATTGGGATTTTAATCAACAGATCACACTGCTCTCGTGTTAAGCGGCGCATCCCCTTGCCTTCAGCGCCCATCACAAGCGCTAATGGGCCGGTTAGATCTGTTTGGTAAATGGAACCTTTCGCTTCACCCGCCGTTCCGACAATCCACACTCCACGCTCTTGAAGCTGATTAAGCGTTCTCGAGAGATTGGTTACCTGAAAATAGGGCACTGCATCCGCTGCACCACAAGCAACTTTAATCGCTGTCGCATTTAATGGCGCCGATTTATCACGAGGGGCGATGACAGCTGCGACACCGGCCGCATCAGCGGTACGCAGACATGCACCTAGGTTGTGAGGGTCAGTAACCCCATCAAGCACTAGCAGAAGAGGTGTTTGGTCAACCTCATCCATCAGCTTAAACAACTCTTTATCACCCAGAATGGGTAGAGGTTTAGCTTCGGCCAACACCCCTTGATGAACACCATCGACACGCTCATCCAAACGATGTTTGCTGATAGTCTCAACATGAACACCGGCCTGGGCAGCTAGGGCTAGAATTTTCTCTACTTTCGGATCAACGCGTCCCTGAACAATAAAGAGGCGTTTTACCCTCTCAGGGTCACGGTTTAACAGCGTTGTGACAGCATGAATGCCAAATACCTGATCCAATTTCATTCTCTTTTACCTTAGAGTTAAAGGCGCACCGACGTGCAACTGAAAAAAATAGCCGCTAAAGAGCGGCTATCTCACTGAAGTCGACTTAATTAATGACGATTTCAGCGTTTGATTTTAGTGTTTCAAACTGCGTTCTAAACGCCTGACTACCCTCACCGGCAGCCAACATGGTTGAAATTTGTGTCTGAAGCTCTTCAGCAATCTGCTCTTGCGAGGTCCCAACAGCATCGACAGTGATCAATGCCGCTGTACCATCAGAGAGCTGAACAACCTGATAACTTGCACTCCCTTCTGGACGTGCCATAGCGAAAGCTGCTTCTACAATCTGAGGTTCAAGATCAACGGCTGCACCGCGTGCAATCGATTTGACTGAAGTCCACTCTAGGTCAACGTTACCCTCTTGTGCAGCAGAGAGTGCACTTTGAGCCTGTTCAAAGGCCAGTTTAGCCGCCTGAGAAGACTTAAGTCTGCTGACTAAATCATCACGCACTTCAGCAAGCTCAAGCTGACGTGCTGGTCGTAATTCATTCATATTAAGAACAAAGGTACGACCACTGCTCACCTCAATAGGGTCAGAGTTTAGACGCTCTTTGGTCACAACATCAGAGAAGGCTGCACGAACCAGTTTCTGGTCAGAAAAATCGCCAGTCCCACCATTACGAGTCAAAGGCTCTGAGGTTTGTATCTCGAGTGACAGCTCCTCAGCAAGCACTGCAAGGTCGCCAGAAGAGAAGGCCAAATCCGTTAAACGTTCTAGTGCGCTGACATAAACCTCTTCTGCATTGGCTTCAGCAACATCATAGATGAGATCCTCGCGCACTTCGCTCAGTGCTGGCACCTCTTTAGCACGTACATCGTTTAACTTGATGATGTGCACACCAAACTCGGTCTCGACCGGTTCAGAGTACTCGCCGGCATTTAATGAGAACAGAGCATCATCAAAGGGACCTTCAAAAAGGCCTGGCGTCAGGTAACCTAGATCACCGCCTGAATTAGCTGAACCAATATCTTGTGAGTATTCAGCAGCTAGTGAGGCGAAACTTTCACCGGCCGCTAATTTAGTACGAATCTCTTCAGCTTTTGCTAGCGCTGCATCCAGAGGCTGGGCATCGCTTATCTCAAGGAGTATGTGACTAGCAGAACGCTCTTCACCACCTTCAAAACCGGCTTTTAACTGATCATAAGCAGAGTTGATTTCGGCTTCGGTCACACTGTCCGGATCAACAAAATCCGCTTGGTCCAGTACAACATAGTCAACAACGACCTGCTCTTGGGTCATTAGCTGATCGCCCATACTGTCATAAGCAGCTTGCACATCTGCATCACTCACTGTCTGTGAATCAGCGTCAACAGAGAAACGCGCCACTCGGATATCACGCGTCTGTGTATTCAAAGCTAGAAGGTGATCAAGTTCCGAAGCAGTTAGAAAGGCTGACTGCTCGTAAGCACCGCGCATCTGATTCATCAGCGCTTCACTCTTAAGAAGCTCACGGTATGTCAAAGGTGTAAAACCTGCTCCTCGTAGAGCGGATTCAAACTGGTTGCGATCGAATCGACCGTCAACCTGAAACTCACGCGTTGATACGATCATCTGGTCCAGCATTTGATCAGACACAAAAAGCCCTAGCTCTTCTGCTGCACTGATCTGTACGTTGCGATCTATGAGATTGTCCAAAACCACTTTGCGTAGAACAACATCGTCTAACATGGCTGGATCAGCATTGTCGCCCATTTGAGTTAGAACTTGTCGACGTTGCAGATCGATACCACGATAGAGCTCATTCTTAGTGATGGCCTTACCGTTGACTTCAGCGGGTGGTGGTTCGGCTGTAGCTAGGCCGACAAGTGAGTCAACGCCCCACAGAGCGAAAACTACAATGATCAAACCAACCAGAACTTTAGCAATAATCCCTTGTGAATTATCACGCATTGATTGCAACATGACTGAGTGTCCTATGAATTAAAAAAAGCGCAACCTGAGGTATGCGCTTTTTTAGTGGGGAGAGTCTGAAACTCTTATGCGCAAAAGCGCGCCCCTGGAATAACCGATATTACTTGTTTACAGCGTCTTTCAATAAGTTCAAAGAGAAATGTTTCATTTCATGTGAATGCTTAGCAGCCACGTAAACAAACGCTTTGAGAGCATATCTTCAGTAAAGTAAACAGCCATTGTTTCAAACTACTATATAATCTTACTTACAAGCGCATATTAGCTCGATTGTCTGGGCAAGAATGAAACGATTGCACGGATGATAACATCTCTTATGCCATAAGCAAGAAAGAATTTTTTGAAACAAAACAAAAAGCCAAAAGGCTTCAAAATGAGCATACTTATGAAGATTTTAAACCGACTTATGAGGAGGTCTTCTTAGAGTCCAAAAGAAGAAATTCCTGTCCAAATCATGGTGGCTGTTTACGTATAATAACCTGCTGGAACCTACAAACAATGTTTGGCAAATGCACTGTTAATTAACTTCCGATAGAACAGCCGTAAATTGCCGACAAAAAGCATATGCTCAAGGATCTACGAATAGCTCAAACCGCCAGGAACCCCTTTTACCACCATGGCAACAGCATCGTGCGCATGTAAGCTCTCAAAGTGTTCCACTTTGATTTTGAAGTCCGTGTAGACTGGATCCAGACTTAACTCGCGTTTAATTCTCCGCGCGGCGTCCTCGCAGAACATCAAGTTTTGCCCATTCCTTTTCGCAAACTCTTGTTCATCCTCTCGTTTAACCGCAGTTTGTACCGGAGTTTTCAAGGTTTTTTCTACCTTATTTATCAGCTCAAAAATTGGGAAATGCTCGAAGCTTTTACCCAGTCTCACGGTTACAGTTGCCCTACTTCTCTGGCTATGCGGTGTCGCATGTGAACCGTTGGCACTCAATTACCATCCCTCAACTTCAGAAACTGACACTGTTTCCCTGGTAGTAAAATCTGCAGAGAATTTTTCCTGCAAAAGCTGTCTTGCCAATGAAGCAGAACAGGGGCATGTTGATGAATAATCAACTCCTACCGATAGATCAAAAGTGAAACTAGAACTACTTACTTCTGCCTGAATGCTTATGTCATAACTTTTCCAGCCACTGTTATCACTGAGTAATGCTTTACGCTTTATAGGCAACTCAAAATCTAGTTTTAAAAGTGCTTTATCACTTAATCCTACATGGCCGGACTGTAGTGGCATAGTGAATTTGGCCACCTGATTAGAGGTGATATGATCGCCTCCTGACTACACAGGTGACACTATGACAAAACCAAAACGACCTAACTTTAGCCCCGAATTTCGTCTAGAATCAGCGCAACTTGTTGTCGATCAAGGATACAAGGTACGAGAGGCTGCTGAAGCAATGGGCGTGGGTAAATCCACCATGGATAAGTGGGTTCGACAGCTGCGAGCAGAGCGTAAAGGAGAATCCCCCAAAGCCACGCCGATGACAGAAGAGCAACGTCGTATTCGAGAGCTGGAGAAGCAGGTAAAGCAGCTTGAGATGGAAAAAGAGATATTAAAAAAGGCTTCAGCTCTCTTGATGTCCGACGAGCTGAAAGGTTTGCGGTAATACGTCGACTTCAAGGGAGCTACTCTGCAACACGACTATGCCATCTATTCGGCGTACACCGTAGCAGTTACAAATACTGGCGGAATTATGCCAAAGGGGAAAACCCTGCTCGCATCCTTTTGAAAGAGAAAGTCAGAGAGGCCTTCAGCATTAGCGAGGGTTCAGCAGGTGCACGAAGTGTAGCAGCTATGGTGACGCTCTCAGGCACACCGCTCAGTCGTTATGTTGCGGGCAAACTGATGTCAGAGTTACAACTGTTTAGTTGCCAGCAACCCAAGCACCGTTATTAGGAAAGCAACACAAGAGCATCCCGTTGCCCCCAATCTGTTGGCAAGACAATTTAAGTCTGCGGCTCCAAACCAGGTATGGTGTGGCGATATTACTTATATCTGGACGGGGCGGCGTTGGGCCTATCTGGCAGTCGTACTGGACTTATATGCTCGCAAACCTGTTGGTTGGGCTTTTTCTCTTAATCCAGATAGTGACCTGACAAGTAAAGCCCTAACGATGGCTTTTGAATTAAGGGGTAGACCTGAAGGCCTACTGTTCCACTCCGATCAGGGCTGCCAGTACACCAGTGTGAAGTATCGTAGGCTACTGTGGCGGCACAAGATAAAACAGAGCATGAGTCGACGCGGCAACTGCTGGGATAATGCTCCAATGGAGCGTTTCTTCCGCAGCTTGAAAGCCGAATGGGTTCCAGAGATAGGTTACGCCTCAATAACAGAGGCTAGGAACTCAATTACTGACTACATCGTTGGATATTACAGCCAGCAAAGGCCGCATCAGCATAACGGGATGTTGCCACCGAATTTGGCAGAAGAAATATACTGGAATGACTACAAAGTGGTGGCCAGTTTTACTTGACCACTACACATCCTCACATGTTCGGATAGTTCGGTCCGCCCATACCCTCTGGCGTTACCCAGCGTATATTCTGAGCCGGATCTTTGATATCGCAGGTTTTGCAATGCAGGCAGTTCTGGGCGTTAATCTGGAAGTGCTGTCCGGCATCATCTTCAACCACTTCGTACACCCCCGCAGGGCAATAACGCTGAGCAGGTTCTGCAAACTTCGGCAGGTTTTGTTGCAACGGCACTGAGCTGTCTTTAAGCTGCAAATGACAAGGCTGATCTTCTTCATGGTTAGTATTCGACAGGAACACTGAACCCAGCTTATCAAAGCTCAACTCACCATCCGGTTTTGGATAGTCAATCGGTGTGCATTCACTGGCCGGCCGTATCTGTGCATAGTCTTCTTTATCATCGTGTAGGGTGACCGGGATCTTGCCGCTAAACAGGTTCTGATCGATAAAGTTAAAGGCACCACCCATAATCGGACCAAACTTATGCAATGCAGGGCCAAAGTTTCGGGAGCGGAACAGCTCATCATAGAGCCATGAACTTTCAAATTTATCGGTGAAGCTGTTAAGTTCTTTACCGCCTTCACATCCCTCAATCAGAGCTTCAAAGATCGTTTCTGCGGCCAGCATGCCGGATTTCATTGCCGTATGCGTGCCTTTAATCTTGGAGAAATTGAGCGTACCGGCATTACAGCCAGCAACAATACCACCCGGGAAGGTCATCTTCGGCAGAGCATTGAAACCACCTTTGGTGATTGCTCGAGCGCCATAAGAAACGCGCTTTCCACCTTCCAGGTACTGTTTCAGTACTGGATGGTGCTTCATGCGCTGGAACTCATCAAATGGACTCAGGTAGGGGTTGCTGTAGTTCAGATCAATGATCAGACCCACTACCACCTGATTACCTTCGGTGTGATAGAGGAAGAAACCGCCACTGGCGCCATCGCTTAAAGGCCAACCTGAACCGTGCAGAACCAGACCTGGCTTGTGATTCTCCGGGTTAATATCCCAAAGTTCTTTAATACCGATGCCGTAATGCTGCGCATCCGCTTCTGAGTCCAGTTCAAACTTCTCGATCAGCTCTTTACCCAGATGACCACGACAGCCTTCTGAGAAGATAGTGTATTTCGCATGCAGTTCCATACCCGGCATATAGCTGTCTTTTTGCTCGCCGGATTCACTGATGCCCATATCACCGGTGGCAATGCCTTTAACACTGCCATCATCGTTGTACAGCACTTCAGCAGCGGCAAAACCCGGGAAGATTTCTACGCCAAGTTGTTCCGCTTGCTCCGCCAACCAGCGGCAAACATTACCCAGGCTGACAATATAGTTACCATGGTTATGCATGGTTTTGGGTACAAACGCATTCGGTACCTGAACGGACTTTTCTTCGTTTTTCAGTAGGAAAATCTGATCTTCTGTGACGAGAGTATTGAGCGGTGCGCCCAGCTCTTTCCAGTCCGGGAACAGCTCATCCAGAGCACGGCTTTCAATCACCGCGCCAGAGAGAATATGGGCGCCCACTTCAGACCCTTTTTCTACTACACAGACAGTCAGTTCCTGCTCTGCTTCGTTTGCCTGTTGCATCAGTCGGCAGGCGGCGGATAAACCCGCCGGGCCTGCACCTACAATAACAACATCAAACTCCATGGATTCGCGCGTTATCTCACTCATCGTAAACCTCACTTATGCTGTTATTGCTTAAAACTGATCTTCAGAAAGCGCCATTACCGCTTCACCACCGCTCTGCATCGCCTTAAGAAGAGCGCCGGTTCTTGGTAATAACTGTTCAGCATAAAAACGCGCACAGACGATTTTACTCTCGAGGAAATCTTTATCTGCATCAGGTGCCCCTAGCTTGCCTTCTGCAATAGCCGCGGACTTCGCCATCAACCAGCCACCGCATAGGTAACCCAGTAACATCATGAAGTTCACGCTGGCAGCGCCTGCTGCAGCGGGGTCTTTAGCTCCTTTATCAAGTACCCACTTACGCGCAACATCAGCATCATCGAGAGCTGAATCTACCGCTTTTACAATAGCGCTCATGGCTTCGGAGTTGATGCCATCCAGATCAGCTTTAATCTCTTCCAGCAATGCAGATAGCGCCGCACCTTTATCTATGAGGGTCTTACGGCCAATCAGATCAAGAGCCTGAATGCCTGTTGTGCCTTCGTAAATGGTCAGGATACGTGCATCACGGTAATGCTGCGCAACCCCGGTTTCCTCAATAAAACCCATACCGCCATGAACCTGCACAGCCAGATAGGTGAGCTCCTGAGACAACTCAGTCATCCAACCCTTTACAATTGGGGTGTAGAGTTCGGTACGTGCATGGTGAATCGCTTTTGTCTCTTCATCCTGCGCATTTTTAGCGCGATCAGCTTCTGCTCGCGCCACATATGCAAGGGCCCGCATTGCCTGAGTACCCGATTTCATCTGCAGTAACATACGACGTACATCCGGGTGTTTAATGATGCTGATGCGAGAACCATCCCGAAGGGTTCCCTGGATACGGTCTTTGGCATACGCCAGCGCATGCTGGTATGCGCGCTCAGATATTGCCAACCCCTGTAATCCTACTGCCTGACGAGCATCGTTCATCATGGTAAACATGCATGCGAGACCATTGTTCTCAGCACCCACCAGATAACCCACTGCACCGCCGTTATCACCAAAACTCATGACACAGGTCGGGCTGCCATGAATACCCAGCTTATGCTCCAGAGCAACAGGGGCCACATCGTTTCTTTGGTCAGTGATATTACCCTCTGCATCCAGCATGAACTTAGGCACAACAAACAGAGAGATACCCTTCACGCCTGCTGGCGCATCCGGTAACCGGGCTAATACCAGATGAGCGATATTGTCTGTCATCTGATGATCACCCCAGGTGATAAAGATTTTTTGTCCGGTGATACGGTAATGATCACCTTCAGGGACGGCTCTGGTTTTCAGAGCGGCCAGATCGGTGCCGGCATCGGGTTCAGTCAGGTTCATGGTACCTGTCCACTCACCGCTGATCAGTTTAGGCAGGTAGGTATTCTGCAACTCTTCGCTACCATGGGTTTCAATCGCTTCAATTGCCCCCTGAGTCAGCAACGGGCAAAGCGCCCAACCAAGGTTTGCAGACTGCCAGATTTCATTCACAGCAACAGACAGTGATAAAGGCAACCCCTGCCCTTCAAATTCCGGGTTGCCCGCCAGAGATGGCCAGCCACCCTCACAAAACTGCTGGTAAGCCTCAGAAAAACCCTCGGTTTGCTGAACATTACCATCAGCAAGGGTTGCACCCTTCAGATCGCCTACCCGGTTAAGTGGGGCCAGTTGCTCTTCGCCCAGCTTAGCCGCTTCATCAAGCACAGCTTCACCAAGGCCTTCAGCGAATTCATCAAGCCCTGCCTGATGACAAATCTGTTCAAGACCCACCAAGTCATTTAATACAAACAATGCATCCTGATAAGGAAAACGATACTCACTCATCGCTCATGTTGCTCCGTTCCTCGCAAGCCTGAATACATTCCGGCCTGCTTTTATTATTCTTCGAAAGCGTTTTTACATTTGGGAAATGCTTAATTCATGATCTTCTCAGAGCACGCCCCAAACAATAACAATTCAAGCCTTATCTACTGACAAAAAAATTCATACGCTATAAAAACTCAGCAATTATAGGCCTCAGCGCGGTTTATGTTTGCTCTAATTGCTGGCAATAGGTGTCACTGCGGCGATATTCACCCGGTGTCATCCCGGTCCATTTTTTGAAGGATCGGAAAAATGCCGATGGCTCCTCAAAGCCCATCAAGCCGGCCACATCATTAATCGAAAGCTGCGGTGAATTCATATAATTCAAAGCTGCCATTTTGCGGCATTCATCCTTAATTTTTTGATAGGAAGTATCTTCCTCAAGTAATCTCCGTCTCAAGGTGGAAAATGACATGTGCAGCCTGTAGGCAATGTCTTCTGCACTCGGCAACTCCTGGCTGAAATCCTTACCAATCAGAGCAACTACCTGAGCCTTCAGACTGGCATCGTCATCTACCATCACAATCAACTGATAAGGGGCCGTTTTCAGAAAGCTTCGCAACGTATCCGGGGTCTGGACGATGGGGTAATCGAGGAATCTTGCTGGGAAAACAATTGCGTTATCGTGCTGATCGAATTTAACTTCAGACTGGAAAACGGTTTTGTATAAGGAGATATCTTCAGGTTCCGGAAATGACAGATAGGCCGCTTTCAAGTCCAGTCGGGCGCCCAGCAACCAACATAAGAAGTGATGCCACATCGACAAAGAGGTCCGAATTTTTTCCGGTGTAGAATCCTTCAACAGTTCCTCCAGATCCATTCCAGAGGCATCAGTAGTGGTGAAAGAAACCTTGGCGTATCGGCCTTTTCTCACCAGAAAAGGTTTGACCTGAGTGCCACGACAAATTTCATGGAAATCACTGGCACGATAGATGGCGTGTTCAAGAGTTTTACAGTGAATCAGGCAATGGCACATCATCCGGAAGGTACCATTAGGCACCTTTCCTCCACTCAACATGCCAAAATATTCATCCTGCGCAATGTAATAGATTCGCTGATACAACAGTCCAAACTTATCCGCCGGAAACTCTGTTTGGGTATCAATCATGCTTGAATCGATACCAACATAGTTCAGCAGTTCATCAACACTATAACCCTGCTCTTCAACCAGTTTCAGTAACTGCCGCACGTAGCCAGCAGGAACCGTTATCTTACGTTCCATTGCTTCTCTAACCTGTTTTTTGTTAACCAGAAACGCACTTCCCATTTTTATTTTTGGCACTTAAGGTCATTTTTTTCAACCCTAAAGAACAAATTTGTTACTAAGCTTGGCGGCAATTGTCATTGAGAACTGTTTTAAGACCGACAATGATTACTAACATCCAAAAACCTGCATATAGAGCTTTAACCCTCTATTTATTCAGTATTTTTGGATGTTTTGACTAAAATCTATAAATATATAGTCAGAACCTTTTAGAAAAATAAGAAGTCAGGTGAACGAAATGGCAATAAAAAACAGGCTTTTGCAGCGCAGCAAAAACCATTCCCCGGTGTTTACACGCCGTCTTCTGCCTCTGCTGGTGGGCACTGCAATCAGCATCAATCAGGCTCAGGCCGTCGAATTTAACCTCGGTGAAATTGAAGGTCGTTTCGATTCACAGATCTCTGTTGGTGCCAGCTGGAGAGCGAAAGATGCTTCTTCCGGACTCGTATCAAGAGGTAATGGTGGTATTAGTGCGGGCTCTGGTAGCTATGATGACGGTAACCAAAATTTTAAGCAGGGTGAAACATTCTCACAGATTGTCAAAGGCGTTCACGACCTAGAGTTAAGCTACGAGAATATGGGTGTTTTCACTCGTGCTAAATACTGGTACGACGCGGAACTAGAATCAGGATCTCGAGCACATGGTCATTCCGCCAACAACTACACCCCTGGTGCAGAACTGGATGACTCGGGCTTTAACGATTACGCTAAGTTTTCTGGTTTTGAACTTTTAGATGCTTATTGGTACGGCGGTTTTGATTTAGGTGAGAAGCCTCTGGATGTGCGAATTGGCCGCCAGGTAGTGAACTGGGGGGAAAGTACCTTCATCCAGGGTGGGTTAAACACAATAAATCCGTTTGATGTAAATGCATTTCGTCGTGCAGGCGCCGAAGTTAAAGAAGGCCTGCTACCTGTCAATATGGCCTTTGCCTCTTTAGGTGTCACAGACAATCTTAGCGTAGAAGGCTTCTATCAAATAAAATGGGAACCGACTGCCGTAGATGGCTGTGGTACATACTTCTCAAATAATGATTTCGGTGCGGAAGGTTGTGACGGCATTCGGGTACAAACAACGGACCCTACCCTTTCTGCACTTCTCGGTATAAATGTTTCTGACCAAACTTACTTTAATTCATTATCAGGCTCAGCCCCATGGGTACTTGCAGGGATTGACCCTGTTGTAAACAGACATGAGGACGGCCGCAGGGAGGCTGATGACGATGGCCAGTTCGGCCTGTCTCTTCGCTATTTTGCAGAAGACCTAAATGCCACAGAATTTGGTTTCTACCTGGCGAAATACCATAGCCGCTTCCCTATCTCCAGTGGCATCAAATCAAATACATCCCCAGCCGATATTGCAGCCAGCTTAGCCCGAACTTACGGGATTAACACACCTACTGCGGCAGCAGTCGTAGCAGCATTTGATTCCGAATACTTTGTTGAATATCCCGAAGATATCAAAATGATTGGCCTGAGTTTCAACACTAACGTTGGGGATGTTGCCTGGTCAGGGGAGATCAGTCACAAGAAAGACGCTCCAGTTCAGATCAACGGCCCCCTTCTGGTAGGTGCGATACTACGCCAGAATGTTCCGGGCGGTATAGGTAACACTGCGGCTGACAATTTGATAGCAAGTACCGCAGCAGGTGGTGAAATTTCAGGCTATACCCCTTTCGATATCACTCAGGTACAGACAAGCTTTATCAAGTTCTATGATCAGGTTCTAGGGGCCAGCCGCCTTGCGCTGATAGGCGAAGCGGCATGGACACATGTACACGGCTTAGACGAAGGCGCAAATGCCCTAAAATATGGACGTAATGGTGCTTATGGATACGCCTCAGGGGATACCGAGGGTTTCGTAACTCAGGATTCTTACGGTTATGTACTGCGTGCAAACCTAAACTATCCCAATGCGTTTGCCGGCGTTAATCTAACCCCTCAGATCAGCTTTAAACATGGCCTTGAAGGCTATGGCCCACAACCAGGTGCAGCATTCAACGAAGATGAAAAAACCCTTGGCCTGAGCCTGACAGCTGATTACTTAAATAAATACAGAGTCCAGCTATCTTATACGGACTACTTTGGCGGTAAGTTCAATTCAATTGAAGACCGCGACTTTATCTCTCTTAGTGCGTCAGTATCGTTCTAAACTCAGTAGTTAATGGAGACAATTTATATGTTTAACACTAAAAAATTACTGCTGAGCACTGCATTATTACTAAGTTCTGGCTCACTCATAGCGGCTACTACAGCTGAACAAGCGGCTGAGCTGGGTGCTTCACTCACGCCTATAGGTGCAGAAAAAGCAGGTAATGCTGCAGGCACGATTCCGGCCTGGAACGGTGGATTGGCTGGCAGCTCTGATCGCTACAACAATCCGTTTGCAGACGAACAACCACTGTTCACGATTACCGCTGCCAATGCAGAACAATACAAAGACAAGCTGACTCCTGGACAGCTGGCGATGCTGAATAAGTATCCTACCTTCAGCATCCCGGTGTACCCGACTCACCGAACTGCGGCGATGCCTCAGGAAGTGTATGACGCGGCCAAAGCCAATGCGACAACGGCACAGCTCACTGATGGTGGTAATGGCCTTCAGGGGTTTAACACTGCCATTCCATTCCCTGTCCCGAACGATGGTTTGGAAGTGATCTGGAACCATATGACCCGCTATCGTGGCGGCGCTTTGGAACGGACCTTTGTGCAGGTTCCGGTGCAGGCTAACGGCAGCTTCACACCGGTGAAAATCAACGAGAAGATGTCCTGGCCAACTCACCTTAAAGGCGGCACAAACCCGGAAAAAGATGCGAACATCCTGTTCTACTTTGTACAACAGGTTAAAGCCCCCGCCCGTCTGACCGGTAACGTACTCTTGGTTCATGAAACCATGAATCAGGTTACACAACCACGACAAGCGTGGACCTACAATGCAGGTCAGCGCAGAGTGCGTCGGGCTCCTCAGATCGCCTATGATGCACCGGGTACTGCCAGCGATGGTCAGCGTACAACCGACAATCTGGACCTGTTTAACGGCGCACCTGACCGTTACAACTGGAATCTGGTTGGCAAACAGGAGCTGTATATCCCATACAACAGTTTCAAGCTTGCAGACCGGGGTCTGAAGTACGAAGACATTCTCAAACCAGGACACCTGAATTCAGAACTCACACGTTATGAATTACACCGAGTCTGGAAAGTGGAAGCTACGCTTAAAGAGGGTGAACGCCATATTTATGCCAAACGTACCTTCTACATTGATGAAGACACTTGGCAGATCGCTGTTGTAGATCACTATGATGGTCGTGGCGAACTATGGCGCGTAGGTGAAGCACACCAGTTCCAGTACCGGGATGCAAACGTACCTTGGTTAACGGCTGAAGCGTTGTACGACCTTCAATCCGGCCGTTATCTGGTTGGTAGTCTGACAAACGAAGAGGGTGATGGTTTCGACTTTACCCAGCGCTTCAAGCATAAAGACTTTACCCCTCAGGCGATCCGTCGACTGGGAAAATAACAAGTTATCTCCAGCAAGGTAACAACAAAAAGCCCTCTCATATGGAGGGCTTTCCATTTGAATTCTGAAGTGTATTAGCTGTAACAGCAGTCTTTGCTGACTTCTTTGCTCACTTGGGTTAAAACTCAATCCTGTTCCAGTGGTTTTTACCATATCCTCTTTCAGGGCTTGTATACATTCCTTGCATTGAGGCATTTCACGACCATAACGTTCCCAGTCGAGTTCTTTTTTTGCCATCGCATCTTGCATGACTTCCTCTAAACACTGGTTACATTCAACCGGGATATCCACACTCGCTTTCATCAACCCACTCCTACTGACGTGATCTAATAATAGTAGACGCTGTGTCAGAAATTTCTTTAGGAGTTTTTCCTAATTAGAACCACTCTCTACCAAAGTCCAAATGGCTGATAGCTGATGACTGATAAACAGGTGACTGGAGAATCGAGGGCAGGCTTATTTTGAAAGCGCTGAATTAATAAGTTCAGCTGTGATTTCCGGGGATTCAAGAGGGAAAAGGTGGCCGCCATCAACAGCAACCAGATTCATTTCAGGAAAGTTGCGTTGCCACCAGCGTTTATCATGACGGTTAAACAAATGACTCTTACGACCGTAGATGACAGTACCGCGTACACGCTTAAGGCACCGGGGTACATCCAGTAAGACATTGCGAAAAACATCCGCTTCGATATCTGCTGAGATGCTCAGCTCAACACCCTGCTCGTTTTCGGTTAAACCGTGTTTGATATAGTCAGCAAAACATGCAGGATGAAAATCTTTGAACAGGCTTTTACCTGCAAAATAAGCTTCCGCTTCTTCACGACTGGCAAACTGAGCCCGCCTTTTAGCGGCTCTTCCGGCAGGAGTAATCCGATCCATAAGGCCCAGGGCCTTACACAGTTTCAAGGCATAACGTTTGCGTTTACTGAATACCACCGGATCGAGCAGGATAACCTGTCTAAAAAGTTCAGGTTTTAACGCAGCGGCTATCAGGGTGACAACAGCTCCGGCTGAATGACCAACCCCAATTACGGGCTTATTATGCTGCTGTTCGATCTCAGCAATCAGTTCCTCCGCGTAATTACGCAGACTGCCATTCAGTGGGTAATCCCCGTGCCCCATCTTTTCAACGCAGCTGACTTCATGCTCAGGTAATAAGCTGAACAAGTGGCCATAGCAACTGCCGGGGAATCCGTTAGCATGGCTGAACTGAATCACTTTTCTGCCTCTGCCGGGTAATTCTGATTAATCAGTAACTGCACCGATGTACGGGCAATATCCTGTAGATCTTCACGGTTTACATAGATACCGTCATTAAATAATCGGCACAAACCATGGATCGAAGCCCAGGCAGACTGAGCAATCCTCAATGCAGGCAAAGAAGGTTCAAAAACGCCCTCGGCTTGCAGCTCTTCAACCCAGTTCAGCAAAACGCGAAAACTGTTTCGGGACACTTCCTGCAATGTTGGCGTAGGTTCTCCGGTTTTCCAGATATCGCGGCCATACATCAGGTCATAAGTTTCGCGTTGCTCATCAGCAAAGCGGATGTAGGTAATCACATAGCGCTCAAACTGCTCTACAGGATTCAGCTCTTTAGCGTTTTCGTTCAAGGCTTCAATCAATTGATCCTGAAGATGGAAGCCCTGTTCTGCTATTGCACAAAGCAGTTCATTTTTGTCTTTAAAGTGATGATAAGGCGCAGTGCGAGAAACGCCGGCCTTGTCCGCAAGTTTGCGGATAGAGAGGCTTTCAACGCCCCCTTCAGCAATCAGATCCGTGGCTACCTGCAACAAGGTAATCCGGAGATCACCGTGGTGATATGGTTTTTTTCTACTGTTCATGGACGCAATCTATCAACCAATCTTGACAGTGTCAAAATAGATCACTATCTTGACACTGTCTAGTTTAATAATAAAAACCTAAACAGGATTGTTTTCAGATGAGCTATAGCTGTTTTAACCTCAACGTTGAGAACCACATTGCCCGGTTAGAATTTAAACGCCCCGAAGCCTGCAACTCCATGAACAGGGACTTCTGGATAGAGTTTCCGGAAGCCATCAGAGCGCTGGATATTGAGGGAGACACCCGGGTACTGGTCATAAGTTCTCAGGGAAAACATTTCTGTTCCGGAATGGATCTGGAGGTTTTTACTCAGCCGGACCAAAACCTGTTCAATGGTGAAGCCGGTCGCAGAGCAGAATCTGTGCGCCGTCTGGTTATGCAACTGCAAGAATGTTTTATGGTGTTGGAAACCGCACGCTTTCCGGTTATATCCGCGATTCAGGGTGGCTGCATAGGCGGCGCTCTGGATCTGGTGTGTGCCACCGATATGCGTTATTGCACTGAGGATGCTTATTTCACTGTAAAAGAGACGGCGCTGGGAATGACTGCAGACCTGGGGACCCTGCAACGTTTACCAGGCCTTATACCGTCTGGGCTCGCCCGAGAACTCGCGTATACCGCACGTAAAATGCATGCTCAGGAAGCTCAAACATCCGGACTGGTAAATCAGACCTTCCCGGATCAGGCATCGATGCTGGATGCAGTAATGGGCATTGCCCAACAGATTGCTGCCCACTCCCCTCTGGCAATCACTGGCACCAAGCAGATGATCAACTATGCTCGGGATCACAGCCTGCATGACAGCCTCAGTTACATGGCTACCTGGCAGTCCGGCATGTTTCAACCTAATGACATGATGCAAAGCTTCAGCGCGAAGGTTTCTGGAAAAGCCGCTGTATTTGAACCATTACGCAAAATAACCCAGCCACTTCAAGCTGCCGACTAAAACAATAACGATAAAGAGATACTAAGAATGACGACAACAGCCTACCCTAATCTTTTACAGCCCCTGGATCTGGGTTTCACAACTCTGAAAAACCGTGTCCTGATGGGTTCTATGCATCTGGGCCTTGAAGAAGCACCCAATGGATTTGAACGTATGGCTGAGTTCTACGCAGAACGTGCCCGTGGTGGCGTCGCCCTGATCGTAACCGGAGGCATAGGTCCAAACAAGGAAGGTGCTGTGCATGGTCATGCTGCGCAAATGGCTTCATCAGAAGATGTAAAAAACCACCGCATCGTGACGGATCGGGTACATCAGGAAGGTGGCAAGATCTGTATGCAGATCCTGCATACGGGCCGCTATGCCTACAACCCTCAGCCAATTGCGCCCTCTGCGATTCAGGCACCGATCAACCCATTCCCACCCAAAGAGCTTTCGGAAGACGATATTGAGCAACAGATCAGAGATTTTGTGAACTGTGCCTCGCTGGCTAAGGAAGCTGGATATGACGGTGTCGAAATTATGGGGTCAGAGGGCTATCTGATTAACCAGTTTATTGCCGCACGCACCAACCAGCGCGATGATGGCTGGGGGGGTGAATATGACCAGCGTATCCGCTTTGCTCTGGAAACCGTTCGAAGGGTGCGTGAAGCCGTCGGTACTGACTTTATCATTATCTACCGCCTTTCCATGCTGGATCTGGTTGAAGGCGGTAGCAGCTACGAAGAGATCGTTCAACTTGGACTGGCGATTGAACAAGCCGGTGCCACCATCATCAATACCGGCATCGGCTGGCATGAAGCCCGCATTCCCACTATTGCCACAAAGGTACCTCGTGCTGCATTCACTTGGGTGACAGCCAAGGTGCGTAAGGCACTTAATGTTCCGGTCATCACCTCAAACCGAATCAATATGCCCGATGTGGCTGAAGAGGTCCTGGCCCGTGGTGATGCGGATATGGTCTCTATGGCCCGTCCGTTTCTGGCAGACCCGGAGTTCGTGCAAAAAGCCGCCGAAAACAGAGCCGATGAGATCAACACCTGCATCGGTTGCAATCAGGCTTGTCTGGATCACGTTTTCGTTGGCAAACTGACTAGCTGCCTGGTTAACCCGCGTGCCTGTCATGAAACAGAACTGGTGATTACCCCAGCCACCGATATTAAGAACATTGCAGTAGTCGGTGCAGGGCCAGCCGGTTTAGCCTTTTCCACCACCGCAGCTCAACGTGGCCACAAAGTCTCTCTGTTTGATGAAGCATCCGAGATCGGCGGCCAGTTTAATATTGCCAAACGCATTCCAGGCAAAGAGGAGTTCTATGAAACCTTGCGTTATTTCGGTAAGCAGATTGAGCTTACGGGAGTAAACCTTCAGCTAAACACTAAAGTAACTGCAGAAACACTTCAGGTAGGCGGATTCGATCAGGTTGTACTTGCCACTGGCATTAGCCCCCGCACCCCGGATATTGAGGGTGTTAACCACCAGAAAGTGCTCAGCTATCTGGATGTTATGAAGGGTGCTGAGGTTGGTCAGAAAGTCGCGGTTATCGGCGCAGGCGGTATTGGTTTTGATATCTCCGAAGTACTGGTGCATCAGGGTGAATCCACCAGCCAGAACATCTCCGCCTTTATGCAAGAATGGGGAGTGGATATGAGCATGAACGCCCGAGGCGGTGTAGAGAACATGAAACCTGTCTTTGAACCGGCTGCTCGAGAGGTGTTCCTGCTGCAACGTAAGAAAAGCAAGGTCGGCAGCGGTCTGGGTAAAACAACCGGCTGGATACATCGTACCGATCTCGCCAAGAAAGGTGTGAAAATGCTCAACAAATGTGAGTACCAGAAGATCGATGATCAGGGCTTACACCTGCTGGTCGATGGCGAACCGCAATTACTGGAAGTTGATAATGTCATTATCTGTGCTGGGCAGGAGCCTAAACGTGATCTGGCTGACCAGATTAAAGATGTGCCGGTCCATCTGATCGGCGGTGCTGATGTGGCTGCGGAGCTGGATGCCAAACGCGCGATTCATCAGGGCACGCAGTTGGCTGCAACAATTTAAACACCCATTCCATCTATAAAGGGCAGCGGTTTTGATCAACCCTGCCCTTTTTTATGACCGTAAACGCCACCTTTTTCCCTATCAATTTTCACAGTAATTCAAGCACCTAAGCAGGGTTTGAAAAATAATGTCATAAAAACTGGTGACTTTTGTTATTGGCGATTCTATACCTAATAAAGCATGATTCAGGTAACCTTTCAGGCAGATCCAGAAAGGCCACCAAATATAAAAATAATTACTGGTTATCAGATGTTCAAAAGAATTACTGGCAGTTCGTTACTGATACTCTGCTCACTATTTACACCTCTATCTTCATCTTCGGCCTCAGAACAACTGACGCCAGATCGCCTGTCTACTTCAGCCCTCACCCGTGAAGGTGCTGAAAAGTCACTGCTGTTATCCGTCGCTAATACAGGCAAAAGACTGGTTGCTGCCGGAGAGCAAGGCGTCATAGTTTACTCGGATGATCAGGGCAAGAAGTGGCAACAGGCATCAGTACCCGCCAGTACACTGCTGACCAGTATTAAATTCACGGATAATCAGACCGGCTGGGCGATTGGTCACGATGGTCTGGTGCTTAAAACCAACGATAGTGGCTCCAGTTGGAAATCCGTTCTTAGCGGTAACGACATTAACCAGTTACGAATCTCGGCTCTTGAGAATCTGCTCGGTTCCATGACGACCGATAACTTCACACCCGAACAGATTGAAGATACCGAATATGCCTTGGATGATGCGGTCATCGCACAGGAAGAAGGACCAACTTCACCCCTGCTGGATATGCTGTTTCTGAATTCCAGCCACGGTTTCCTGGTCGGTGCCTACGGTACGATGCTCGAAACCAGAGATGCAGGACAAAGCTGGCAGTTTATCGGACATATGCTACCGAACCCGGAAGGTTTCCATCTTAACCGCATCTATCAACTTAAATCCGGACGCTTGCTTATTCTCGGTGAAGCCGGGCTTCTGCTCGTCAGTGACGATAAAGGAGAAAGCTGGCTAAACCTTGATTTTCCTTACGATGGTTCCTTCTTCTCAGCAGCAGAATCGGATGCTCTGTACATCATGGGGTTACGCGGCAACACCTTCCGTTTTGATGATCAAAACCAGAACTGGCAAAGAGTTCAGCTGCCGGTCGCAGCCACCATCAACGATGCCATTGTGGTTGAAGATCAGATTATTATGGTCGGTCAGGGCGGCACGCTGTTGCGTCAGGAAGGCACTGGATTTGAGCCTCTGGGTAAACGTCAGCTGCGAACATTTACGTCCCTGACACAGGTGGCTGATTCACTGGTGATTACCGGTGAAACCGGCATTGTGCACCTATCGCTTATTGGTAAGGAGGCTGCACAATGAACAAGCTATCCGCTCTGCTTTTGTGGCCTATCCAGACCAGTGAACGCCTGGCCGAATACTTTCTCTATACACATCGCAAACTGGTACTGGGCCTGTTCCTGATTGCTACTGTGATTCTGGGCTGGCAAGCAAGCCAGATCCGCCCGGATGCCAGCTTTATCAAGATGATCCCATCCTCGCATCCCTATGTTGAGAACTATATCAACTACCGCGATGACCTTGCCGGATTAGGCAACAGTATCCGTGTGGTGGTGGCTGCAAAAGATGGGGATATCTTCACAGCAGAATTTCAGGAAACGTTGAAAAACGTTACCGATGATCTGTTTTTCATTCCCGGTGTCGACCGCTCCGCCCTGAAATCTATCTGGACCCCTAACGTCCGCTGGACCGAGGTTACCGAAGAAGGTTTTGTCGGCGGCCCGGTTATTCCCGCTAAATACGATGGTTCCGCGCAAAGTCTGGAACAGGTACGGACTAACATTCTGCGTTCCGGTCAGGTAGGTATTCTGGTTGCTAACGATTTCCGCTCTGCGATGGTTCAGGTGCCGCTGTTTGATAAGCACCCGGATACCGGTGAACGCCTTAACTACCAGAGCTTTTCGGAACAGGTTGAAGAGCTGATTCGTGACAAATACAGCTCAGACGCCGTCGATATTCACATCACTGGGTTTGCCAAAATCGTCGGTGATCTGATTGATGGTGCGACTGAAGTGGCTCTGTTCTTTGCCGTGGCTATTCTGATTACCCTGGCCCTGCTCTATCTCTACTCCGGCAGTGTTATGGGTACGATTGTGCCACTAATCTGTTCCCTTGCTGCGGTTATCTGGCAGCTGGGGCTGCTCAAAATGCTCGGCTATGGCATCGACCCCTACTCCATGCTTGTGCCGTTTCTGGTCTTTGCCATTGCAGTCAGCCACGGTGTGCAGATTGTAAATACAATCACTCTGGAATCCGCAACCAATGGCGCCGATAAGATTCAGGCATCGCGCCATGCATTTAAAACCATCTATATTCCCGGACTCACAGCCCTGATCTCAGACGGTATTGGGTTTATTACACTGATGGTGATTCAGATTCAGGTGATTCAGGATCTGGCAGTCGCAGCATCGGTTGGTGTTGCAGTAATCGTACTGACCAATCTGATGCTACTGCCACTGCTGATGAGCTATGTAGGTGTGGGTAAAAATGCGATCGCCCGGGCAAAATGCAATATTGCAAAAGAGAACTCTCACTGGCGCATGTTCTCTGTATTCGCCACACCTAAAGGTGCCACCATGGCGATTACCGTTGCCCTGTTTATGCTGGTTGGCGGTTTATACTTCAGTCAAGATCTGAAGATCGGTGATCTGGATAAAGGCGCACCAGAACTACGGCTGGACTCCCGTTACAATCTGGATAACGCCTTTATCACCGACAACTACTCCACTTCCAGCGATGTCTTTGTGGTGATGGTCGCAACTGAAGAGGAACAGTGCAGCAGTTTCCAGACCCTGTCACTGGTTGACCGCTTCCAGTTCTACCTGCAAGGCATTGAAGGGGTGCAATCCAGCATATCCTTAACTGATGTCTCTGAGCGGGTAACTGCGGGCCTTAACGAATGGAACCTGAAATGGCGCTCTGTCAGCCGCAACCAGTTCGTAATCAACGCCTCTCTGGCTTACGTTCCGGCAGGTCTGATGAACAGTAGCTGCTCTCTACTGCCAGTCATCGTTTTCCTGGATGATCACAAAGCCGAGACCCTGAAAACCATCACCGCTGCCGTAGAAGACTTTACCAACAACCATCAGGTTGAAGGTATCGAGTTCCTGATGGCCGCGGGTAAAGCCGGTTTTGAAGCCGCAACTAATGAAGTGATTGAAGACGCCCAGTACGAGATGCTGATCTGGGTATATTCCGTCGTCAGTATTCTCTGCCTGCTGACCTTCCGTTCCATCAGCACCGTGATCTGCATCATCGCGCCACTGGCACTGACATCCGTGCTTTGTCAGGCATTGATGGCCCAACTGGGTATTGGCGTTAAGGTCGCTACTCTGCCCGTCATCGCATTGGGTGTAGGTATTGGTGTCGACTACGGCATCTATATCTATTCGAAGATGAAAACCTACCTGGAACAGGGCCATAGTCTGCCAAACGCTTATCTGGAAACACTGCAAAGCACCGGTAAATCTGTTGCCTTCACCGGCCTTACGTTAGGTATTGGTGTGGTCCTATGGGTACTCTCACCCATCAAATTCCAGGCGGATATGGGTATCCTGCTGACCTTTATGTTTATCTGGAACATGCTGGGTGCGCTGATTCTGTTACCGGCGATTGCCTGCCTGCTAAATCCTTACGGTAAGACGAGCAACAAAGTAGAGCCTTAGAATATTTAGAGTTTAAAGGTGTGCAGGCTGGTGAAAAGAGCAAAATCAAACACGATAGAGTTTGGATAGAAAACCAAACTCCAAATGATTTTGCTCTCCCCTTTATATAAATTTGAATCGCCACTAGTTCTTTAGACACTCAGCAGCCGTTTTTCATATCGGTTTTCATACTCTTTCGGTGATAGCTGATCATTAAAACCATGACATCGTTTGCTGTTGTAAAACAGCTCTATGTATTCAAAGATATCACTGCGTGGATCTTCTCTGGTTGCATAAACCTTGCCGCGGATTCTTTCTGATTCAGTAGTTGGAAAAAGCTCTCAGCAACGGCATTGTCGTGGCAGTTATCTCGTCGGCTCATACTGCCTTTTAGGCCATGTATCTCTAAAAAGGATTGCCAATCATAGCTTGTGTACTGACTTCCCTGACCAGAATGAACGACTACCTCTGACTGAGGATTACGTCGCCATACAGCCATGAGCAACGCATCTAGCACCAGTTGCTTTGTGATACAGGATTGCATTGACCATCCAATCACCCTTCTTGAGAGCAGGTCAACGACAACACCCAAATACAGCCACCTCTCATGGGTTTTGATATAGGTGATATCTGTTACCCAAGCTTTATTAGGGGCAGCGACACTGAATTGCTGCTGTAGTCGGTTCGGAGTAACAATATGAACCTTCAACCCAGCTAACCGCATGAGCCGATAAACTCTATTGGGGCCACAGGTTTCACCATACTCGCGCAGATCACTATGGATCTTCCGATAGCCATACAAACCACCTGACTCCAGCCAGTACTGCTTGATCAATCCAGTGAGCCGTTGATCTGCTGCATAGCGCCTGGAAGAAGGCTGCTTACGCCATGCGTAATACCCACTAGGATGCACATCCAGTAATGAATAGAGCTGGCGTACGGGCCAATCCTTATGATGATCACGGATAAAGGTTTACCTCAATCGGACTGGTTGGCGAAGTACACCGCTTTTTTTAATATATCTCGCTCTTCAGTGACTCGCTTCAGTTCTTTCTTGAGGCGGCGTATCTCTAACTGCTCATCTGACTTCGCTTTATACTCGGCTGAATCGGGGCCGTACTTCTTGACCCAGGCATAAAGGCTGTGGGTTGTAACATCGAGCCGATTAGCCACATCTGCAATGCTGTAGCCTCGGTCAGTGACCTGTTTAACCGCTTCGATTTTGAACTCTTCGGGATAACGTTTGTTGCTCATAAGCACCTCTTTAAAAGCCATTTTCTATGGCTGAGAGGTGTCTAGCAAACTAGTGGCGATGAACTGGGATAATGTAGAGCGCCATTAGCCTTCCTCTTGGATACTGTGGGTAATCCTTACATGAGTGTGAGTTGGTTAAAATTGCTTTCTGATTCTATCGCCTGATTTTAGGCAATATTAAATGAAAAGCCCCGCAAATGCGGGGCAAATAGCGAAAAGCGAGTGTTGCAAGAAAGAGTTAGGGCTGGGTTAAACACGCTCTATGATGGTGGAAATACCCTGGCCCATACCAATACACATGGTCGCCAGACCTAATGTGCCATCGTTCTGTTCCAGTACGTTCATCAGCGTGTTGGTGATACGGGAACCGGAGCAGCCCAGAGGGTGACCCAGTGCAATTGCACCACCTTTGAGGTTTACTTTGTCTTCCATCTTATCGAGCAATTTCAGACCTTTTAGGACAGAGAGGCCTTGTGCTGCAAACGCTTCGTTGAGCTCGACATAGTCGATATCGTCGATGGAGAGACCTGCACGTTTCAGTGCTTTCTGAGTGGCCGGTACCGGGCCGTAACCCATAATGGATGGATCACACCCTGCGACTGCCATGCTCACAATGCGGGCACGTGGCGTCAGGCCCAGCTCTTCTGCTTTGGCTGCTGACATCACCAGCAGTGCTGATGCGCCATCGGAGAAAGCAGAGGATGTACCAGCAGTAACGGTTCCCACTTTAGGCACGAACACTGGCTTGAGGGCACTCAGAGTTTCTACTGTGGTTTCCGGACGGATTACTTCGTCCGCTTCCAGCAGGGATTTAAAGCCGTTTTCATCATGACCTTCTACCGGGATGATTTCGCTGTCCCACAGGCCTTTAAGATGAGCTTCGTGCGCCAGACGATGGGAACGTGCCCCGAACTCATCCTGCATCTCACGGCTGATCCCGTTCATCTTGCCCAGCATTTCTGCGGTTACGCCCATCATCATGGCCGCTTTTGCCACCTGCTTAGACATTTCCGGGTTGATATCCACACCGTGCATGATGGATACGTGACCCATATGCTCCACACCACCGGCGATAAAGATGTCTCCGTTGCCAGTCATGATCGCCTGTGCTGCTGCATGCAACGCTGCCATGGAAGAACCACACAATCGGTTGATGGTCTGCGCTGCTACCGTGTGAGGAATGCCTGCCAGAACAGCAGCGTTACGGCCAATGTTGAAGCCCTGTTCTTTAGTCTGGTTTACACAACCCCACATGATATCTTCGATATCACCGCCTTTAACTGCTGGATTACGATCCAGCAGACCTTTCATTACTGCGGCTGACAATGCTTCGGCACGGACGTTACGGAACGAGCCGTTTTTCGATTTACCCATCGGGGTACGAACACCGTCAACGATTACTACGTCATTTGGTTTTAAGTTCATTTGTCTTACCCCTTAAGCCTGTGCAGTTGCTGGTAGATATGTCTCGCCTGCGGCGGCCATCTTTTTCATTTTCTCTGTTGGCTGATACAACGGCCCCAGAGATTCGTATTTCGCTGCCAGGGCACAGAAGTTATCCAGGCCAAGCTGGTCCAGGTAGTGGAATACACCGCCACGGAATGGAGGGAAACCGATACCGTAGATCAGGCCCATATCGGCTTCTGCCGGGCTGTCTACGATGCCATCTTCGAGGCAACGTACCGTTTCGATGCACAGTGGAATCATCATACGTTCAACGATCTCTTCATCGCTGAATTCGCGGCTTTCTTTGGCAATGCCTTCCAGCAGTGCGGGGACGTCTTCATCAACAATTTTCTTCGGTTTACCTTTGCGGTCCAGCTCGTACTGGTAGAAACCTTTGTTGTTCTTCTGGCCGAAACGCTCCAGTTTGAACATACGGTCGATCACGTTTTCGCCTTCATGGCTCATGCGATCTGGATAACCTACCGCCATCACCGCATCGGCGTGGTGTGCGGTATCGATGCCAACAACGTCGAGCAAATACGCTGGGCCCATTGGCCAGCCGTACCCTTCCATCACTTTGTCGATCTGCCTGAAGTCTGCGCCATCTTCCATCAGGGCCGTAAAGCCACCGAAATACGGGAACAGAATTCGGTTAACCAGGAAGCCTGGGCAGTCATTCACAACAATTGGGGTTTTACCCATCGCTTTTGCATAAGCGACGGTACGCGCAACGGCTGCTTCCGAAGATTTCTCACCGCGGATAACCTCAACCAGCGGCATCTGATGCACGGGGTTAAAGAAGTGCATACCGCAGAAGTTTTCAGGTTTTTTCAGAGCCGTAGCCAGCTCTGTAATCGAGATCGTTGATGTGTTGGAGGTCAGGATCGCGCCTTCCTGTAGCTGTTCTTCAACTTCTGCGAGAACCGCTTTTTTAACCTTAGGATGTTCAACTACCGCTTCAACCACCAGATCAACGTTACCGAAATCACCGTAGTTCAGTGTTGGGGTGATCTTGTTCAGTACGCCTGCCATTTTCATGGCATCCATACGACCGCGGGATACACGTTTGTTCAGCAGTTTAGTGGCTTCATCCAGACCCAGTTGCAGGGCACCCTCGTTAATATCCTTCATCAGGATTGGCGTGCCTTTAACCGCGGATTGATACGCAACACCGCCGCCCATAATACCGGCACCCAGTACGGCAGCCTTGGCAACAGGTTCTGCTTGTTTCTCAAAGCTTTTGCTGACTTTTTTCACATACTGATCTTTAAGGAACAGGCCCACCAGTGATGCGCAGACATCTGTTTTAGCCACTTTGACGAAATTTTTCGCTTCCACTTCGTTGGCTTTTTCACGTGGCAGGTTGGCATGCTTCTGAACCGTTTTCAGAGCTGCCATAGGTGCTGGATAGTGAGGACCCGCCTTACCACCGATGACACCTTTAGCGGATTCAAACGCCATCATCTGCTCAACCTGATTCAGTTTGATCGGGCTCTTCTTCTCATCACGACGGGCCTGATAATCAAACTTGCCGGAAATACAGCCTTTCAACAGATCCAGCGCGGCTTCACGTACCTGTGCTGTGGTCACTACCGCATCAACCGCGCCATCTTTAAGCGCTGCATCGGCACGTTTTTCGACACCTGCGCAGATCCACTCATTCGCGTTATCAACACCGATCAGACGAGGCAGACGAATGGTGCCGCCCCAACCGGGGAAGATACCCAGTTTTACTTCAGGCAGGCCCACTTTGGCCTGATCACCCAGTACTCTGTAATCTGTCGCCAGGGCGACCTCAAACCCACCACCGAGGCAAAGTCCGTTAATTGCTGTAACGGTGGGGGCTTTTAGGTCTTCGATCTGATTTAACAGACCGTGGGTCTCCATTAAACCGGCAATCAGTACATCGTCTTCCTGTGTGAAGAAGCCCATGAACTCGGTGATATCGGCACCGACAATAAAACTCTCTTTGGCGCTGGTAAAAATAACGCCCTGCAGGTCATCAATCGCCTGCAATACAGCCACGGCTTCATGCAGTTCTGCAGTGGTGGTACGGTCAAGTTTGTTAACGGCATCATCTTTGCGGTCAAAAACCACTTCGTAGATTCCGTTTTCGACCGGCTGAACCTGAATCGATTTTCCTTCGAAAAGCATCTAAGTTGCTCCGTCTATTTTTTATTTTTGGCCTCGGTATAACGAGGCTCTTTGATATTAATGAAGGGCTTACAACTTGCCCTCTAACTCGGGTACTGCCTCAAAGAGGTCTGCCACCAGACCATAATCTGCCACCTGGAAGATTGGGGCTTCTTCATCTTTGTTGATCGCAACAATGATTTTGGAATCCTTCATACCTGCCAGGTGCTGAATGGCACCGGAGATACCCACCGCGATGTACAGATCCGGCGCAACCATCTTGCCGGTCTGACCTACCTGCATATCGTTAGGAACAAAACCTGCGTCAACTGCGGCTCGGGATGCACCCACCGCAGCGCCGAGTTTGTCTGCCACTTTGTAAAGCAGGTCAAAGTTCTCGCCGTTGCCCATACCGCGACCACCAGACACCACTACGGATGCAGCAGTCAGTTCCGGACGGTCACTCTCTGCCAGTTCTTCACCGACAAAGCTTGAGATGCCCGCATCACAGGATTCACCTACAGTTGAGATTTCAGCTGAGCCGCCGCTGTTTTCAACCGCATCAAAAGCGGTACCGCGCACGGTAATGACTTTGACAGCATCAGCGGACTGCACAGTGGAAATTGCGTTACCTGCATAGATTGGGCGTTTGAACGTATCTTCCGACTCTACAGAGATAATGTCGGAGATCTGGTTTACATCCAGCAGCGCAGCAACCCGTGGTAGGAAGTTCTTTCCGGTTGTAGTAGCAGACGCCAGAATGTGGCTGTAATCTGCAGCAATGCTCAGAACCAGTTTGCTGACATTTTCTGCCAGCTGATGTTCATATGCCGGGCTATCCGCAGTGAGTACTTTGCTTACTGCAGGAATCTGTGCCGCTGTATCTGCCACAGCACCACAACCGCTACCCGCCACCAGTAGGTGCACGTCACCGCCAATTGCTTGTGCTGCCGCCAGTGTATTTAAGGTAACTGGTTTAAGTTCTTTGTTATCGTGTTCAGCTATTACCAACGTAGTCATCACTCAACCTCCTTAAATCACTTTTGCTTCGTTGCGCAGTTTCTCGACCAGCTCATCCACCGAGCCGACCTTAATGCCTGCCTGACGTTCTGCAGGTGGCTCTACGCGAAGCAGAGTGATATTACTGCCGACACTGACACCCAGATCATCCGGGCTCAGTACTTCCAGAGGTTTACGTTTTGCTTTCATGATATTTGGCAAGGCTGCATAACGTGGCTCGTTAAGACGCAGGTCTGTAGTCACAATGGCTGGCATGGCCAATTCAACTGTTTGCAGGCCGCCATCGACTTCACGGGTTACCTGAACACTGTCACCCGATACGTTAACTTCAGAGGCGAACGTACCTTGTGGACGATCCAGAAGCGCAGCCAACATCTGACCGGTCTGGTTATTGTCTGAATCGATCGCCTGTTTGCCCAGAATCACCAGGCCTGGTGCTTCTTTCTCAACGACTTTTTCCAAGAGCTTGGCAACGGAAAGTGAATCCGGTGCATCTTCAGTCTCGATACGAATACCGCGGTCAGCACCCAGTGCCAGTGCAGTTCGAATCTGCTCTTCACAGCTTTTGCTACCAATAGAAACCACAACAACTTCATCCGCAGTGCCCGCCTCTTTAAGACGTACTGCTTCTTCCACTGCGATTTCACAGAAAGGGTTCAGGGCCATTTTTACATTGGCCAGATCAACATCACTGCTATCTGCTTTAACGCGCACTTTGACGTTGTAATCTATGACACGCTTTACAGCGACCAGTACTTTCATAACTGCCTCTTCTATTTCTTATCCGGCTGTTGTTTTTAGTTATGTTTAAATACTAGTTGCGGACCAAAATTCAACAATGACAAAAAGCAGCTACATAACTGACAAAAAATGGCATTAAGCAACAAAGCCTCGTAAATAGTGGCTTACAGAGGCGTTTACAAACAAACAAAAACAATCAAAAAACACCAAAAAAGGCAGAAAGGTCTGCACAGCAACATCTGCTGCTGGCAGATAAAGTATGAAAAGTCAGAAAAACGAGGGCTGTTGGTTGCTATCTTTATCGCTATAGCTGGCAATAGCGTAGCGGTTTCGGCCGTTATCCTTAGCGACATAAAGCGCCTTATAAACGGAAATATTCACTGAAAAATAAATAAGTTAGGGAAACAGAAAAGGGGCTGTTGCCCCTTTATGATTTCTGTAAAAAAGCCATAAACGCCTGACACGCTTCGTCCGAAAACAGTCTCTCGTAAAATACCTCAAGCTCTTCATCAATCACAGCAAGCAGGTTTTCCTGATACTGCTTTTTCATCAGACGCTTGGATTCCAGAACCGCCTCTTTGGGTAAACGAGCCAGCGCTTGTGCTCTTTCTCTGGCAACCTCGAGATAGGTTTCAACTTCGGCTATCACATTTACTAAACCGCTCTGTTGTGCTTTTTGTGCACCAAACGGGCGGCCTTCAACCAGGAGTTCAAAAGCCTGCCTCTGGCCTAACATCGAAGGGATGATCAAAGTCGCTCCGGCTTCAGGAACCAAACCCAGATGTACAAAAGGCATCTGGCATTTGAGATCCTCAGAGGCGATCACCAGATCACAGTGCATCATCATGGTGGTTCCAATACCAACCGCATTGCCCTGAACAGCCGCCATGAGAGGTTTATTATAGGTGGCTATATGATGCAGAAAACTGACCACGCCTTTCAGATTTTCGCGGGAACCCATACCTGAAACGAAATCCTGAATATCATTTCCGGCACAGAAGCTTTGTCCCTCTCCCCGCAACAGGACCACTCTGACATTTTCATCCGTAGCGGCCTGCTCCAGATAGGATACGGCCTGTTCGTACATATTCAGGGTAATCGCGTTTTTTTTATCCGGTCGATTCAGCGCAATCTCAGCGACACCATCGTCCACCGTGTATAGAACCAGGTCCGTCATCCGTTCACTTCACTTTCCGGTTGGTAAAATTGCGGCGCGTAGGTCTTTACCATCTCACTGCTCTGCCCCCAGGTATGGCAACTATTGAGCATGAGCTTAGCTCCGGTTTCCAGAACATCCTCTTTGCTCACAGGCCATAGAGTCTGTACGGCGGTGGTCGCTACCACTGGCAACAGCTCATTCATATGGGTACAGCCTAAAACGCCACCCAACTTCTCTTTTACCTGCCTTAGCCACCCAGGACCAATACGGGTACCTTCTAACTTACGAAAGGCATCCGCAATTCTGGGGCACATGCGAAAGGGGCTGCTGTCGATACAGGCTTCCACTTCATAAATTAAGAACCGGCGATCCATAGTTACCCGGATGCTCATATCATGGTAGTTTTCACCTGCAGAGACATAACCGTCCCGCTCAAGGTTATCGATATCATAGGCTTTGATATCGGTCATTCTTGCTTCAATATCCCATAGCTGATCATCACGTTCGAAGCCATTACACATCACATTACGATTATGATGCTTTTTACGACGAACGGGTTTTGAGAGCGGCATAAGCAATGTTCTCGCTATTCAGGCAGCATCAGATTTAGTTTCAGGTGTTCTCAGCATTCGACGCAGAACTTTGCCTACATTGGATTTGGGCAGTTCCTGTGCAAACTTAACCTGTTTAGGGACCTTGTAGCGGCTCAGCTTATCCTTACACCATCCGCGCACTTCTTCTGCGGTAAGAGATGGATTACTGGATACAACAAAGACTTTCACTACTTCTCCCGATATATCATCAGGTACACCAATGGCGGCACACTCAACGATATCCGGGTGCAGGGTCAGAGTATCTTCAACTTCGTTTGGATAAACATTGAAGCCGGATACCAGAATCATATCTTTGGCACGATCCACAATGCGGATATAGCCTTCATCATCCCGGGTCGCGATATCACCAGTAATGAAGTAACCATCATCTGTGAATGCGGAGCTGGTTTCGCGTTCACGTTGCCAGTAACCACGCATTACCTGCGGCCCTTTGACGCAAAGTTCACCCGCTTCACCATTTGGCACATCCTCGCCATCTGTGCCAATCAGACGCAGATCGGTATGTACCATTGGTTTACCAATAGTGCCCAAATGAGTCTGGTTTGGATCGTTGAAGCATACGGCTGGAGAAGTTTCGGTCAGACCGTATCCTTCAATGATTTCGCAGCCGGTTTTTTCTTTCCACAAAGCTGCGGTTGATGGATTCAGGGCCATGCCACCGGATGCGGTGAATTTAAGGCTGCTGAAATCCAGATTTGGAAAATCCTCGTTATTGCAGAGTGCAACAAACAAAGTGTTCAAGCCCACAAAGGTACTCATATTCCACTTGCCCATCTCCTTAACAAAACCCGGAATATCACGCGGATTTGGAATAAGTACGCTGTGACCACCCAACAGGGAGACCACCTGGGCAACCGTAAAGGCATAGATATGATAAAGAGGCAGCGGTGAAATAACGGTTTCAGCCCAGTTCACACCCGGCACGACCAAACGCTCTTCAGCTTGCAGCATATTGGAAATCAGGTTTGCATGAGTGAGTACCGCACCCTTGGACACGCCAGTTGTACCCCCGGTGTACTGCAACACGGCAACATCCGCCGTTTTTACCTCAACTGCTTCGGGTGATTCACCCACATACTGCATTAAAGCCTTACGCAGTGGCACGGCCTGAGGAAGGTTGTAATCCGGCTCCATTTTCTTGAGATATTTAACGGCTGCATTAAGCAGATTACGCTTAATGAAATCATGCAGGTCTCCCACCTGCGTCACGATCAGATGTTCAATGGCGGTGTTCTGCAATATTTTTTCTGCTTTGTGCGCCATGCTTTTGTGAATGATCAGCGCCTTGGCACCGGAATCACAAAACTGATGTTCCATCTCATTGGAGGTATAAAGCGGGTTGGTATTCACAACCACCAGCCCCGCTTTGAGAATGCCAAACAGCACAATAGGGTATTGAATCAGGTTGGGTAGCTGGATAGCGACGCGGTCACCGGGCTGAAGACTGGTTTCTTTTTGTAGATAGACTGCAAACGCATCCGATAACTCATCCAGCTCCTGGTAATCGATGGTACGTCCAAAGCTGGTGAATGCAGGGCGCGCTGCATATTTTTCGACACTGTACCGCAGGACATCGGGTACGGTCTGAAAGCCATATGAATTTATATCAGCCGGAATAGTATCCGCCGCAGGTAGCTGCTGCACCATCGTGGGCTCCTCAATAGTTATTCTTATAGAGAACCTGAAGGTTCAAATTTATTTGTTGTAATAAATTTTAGGCTACAGGGAAAATCGCAGCCAGTTTAGTTGCCAGCATAATATCGCCATCTGCCTGGATACGGCCACTCATAAACGCCTGCATGCCGTCAGTTTCTCCTGACATCACCTCTTCAAGTGTTTCAGTGTCCATTCGCAGGGTAACGGTCGCATCATCATTACTACCTTCTGTCACTTCGCAACTGCCGTCCTGTACAGTTACAAACCATTCACCACCGTCACTGATTTCATACTGGAACACTGCATCTGTGCCCGCTGCAGCATCTGCATTAAAGCGACTTTTCATTTCGGTAAAGATTGAATTCATATCAGCCATTTGTGTACTCCCGGAACTGTTTTTATTTTTAAGTTGATAACGTTTGGCGTTCAGTTTGAGCAGGCCGCGCAACATTGTGCGGCCTACTGGGTTGTTCAGAACTCTTTTCATACTGCCGCCCTAAAACGCAAACTTCTCTTGATCCAGTGCCATCAGGTTATCTGAGCCTGACTGCATAGTTACCACCAGAGAACGTGTGCGCGGCAGGATGCGTTCGAAGTAGAATTTAGCGGTTGCCAGTTTGGCTTCGTAGAACGCCTGATCACCCTCGCCTGCAGCCAGTTTTTCCTGAGCCACTTTTACCATTCGAGCCCAGAAATAACCCAGTACCACATAGCCGGAGTACATAAGGTAATCCACCGAAGCAGCTCCCACTTCATCTCGGTTCTGCATTGCTTTCATACCGATCTGCATAGTGAGTTCACCCCACTCTTTGTTCAGTTCAACCAGAGGTTTGATGAACGCCTGCAGTTCAGTGTTATCTGATTCAGCCTGACAGAACTTGTGTACGATTTTGGTAAAGCCTTTCAGAGACTCACCCTGAGACATCAGCACTTTGCGACCCAACAGGTCCAGCGCCTGAATCTGTGTGGTGCCCTCATACAACATTGATATGCGGCTATCACGTACGTTTTGCTCCATACCCCATTCGGAGATAAAGCCGTGACCACCAAAGACCTGCAAACCGTGGTTAGCGGATTCGAAACCCACTTCAGTCAGGAAGGCTTTGGCAATTGGTGTCAGGAATGCGAGCAGCGCATCTGCTTTCTCTTTTTCCTCACCTTCTGTCAGCTTCACCTGGTCTACGAGCTGTGCACAGTAATAGATTAATGCCCGACCACCCTCTGCAAAGGCTTTCTGGGTCAGCAACATCTTACGCACTTCAGGGTGAACAATGATTGGATCGGCAGGTTTATCCGGGCTTGCAGGACCATTCAATGAACGCATCTGCAAACGGTCTTTTGCGTAGACCAGAGAGTTCTGGAAACCCCATTCGGCATGAGCCAGGCCCTGCAATGCGGTACCCAGACGTGCAGTATTCATAAAGGTGAACATACAGTTCAGACCTTTGTTTGGCGGACCAATCAGATAACCTGTTGCATCATCAAAGTTCATGACACAGGTTGCGTTACCGTGAATGCCCATCTTGTGTTCAAGCGAACCGCAGGACACACCGTTGTTCTCACCCAGAGACTGTGGAAGATGTTTAGGCACAATAAACAGGGATATACCTTTAGTGCCTTCAGGTGCATCCGGAAGACGTGCCAGTACGATATGCACAATGTTGTCTGCCATATCGTGATCACCGGCCGAGATGAAGATTTTGGTGCCGCTTAGTTTGTAGCTGCCATCTTCCTGAGGCTCTGCTTTAGTTCGTAGCATACCCAGATCGGTACCACAGTGAGGCTCAGTCAGGCACATCGTGCCGGTCCACTCACCAGACACCAGTTTGGTCAGATAAGTTTCTTTCTGCTCATCGGTGCCGTGAGCATCCAGCGTATTCATCGCACCATGACTCAGACCCGGATACATACTCCAGGACCAGTTGGCTGTACCCACCATTTCGTTGATGATGATACCGATGGATTCAGGCAAGCCCTGACCACCCCACTCCTCTTCATGAGCCAGCGATGGCCAACCACCTTCAACAAACTGCTGATAGGCATCTTTAAATCCTTCTGGAGTCGTTACTGCACCATCACTCCACTGGCAGCCCTGCTGGTCACCAATCTGATTCAATGGTGAAAGAACACGCTCCGCGAATTTAGCACCCTCTTCCATGATCGCAGACACCATATCCGGAGTCGCATCTTCGCACCCAGGCAGGCTCTGATAGTGCTGCTCTGCATTCAATACTTCGTTCAGCACAAAATCCATGTCACGAAGTGGCGCTTTATATTCTGGCATTACATCATCCTCATCATTCTTGTTATGACTACCAGTTCTTAGAGGGTAATACTGATAGTTCCGCTGAACCTTTTTACTGGTCCAACTAAGCTTTATTGGTTTTATTAAGCTTGGTTCAAAGGGCATGATCCGCCAATGACAAAACCCACCAGTTTTACTGACAAAAGATTTCAGAAACCATTAAAGCCAAGAATTACGAGGGATTGAGGGGCTGTTTACTTACATAAACAGCCAAAGAAAATGACAATTTCAATCAGAAGATGTTTTTACCCGGGAGGAGCTATTCGCCAGTCCTATGACAAACTGCCCAACAAGTGACGGCATAGGAGCAAATCGATAAGAGCAAAAAAAAAAACAACCAACGGCAGAAGCGTCTGGTTATATAACTGCTCGATCAGGGAACCAAAAACAACCGATAACAGCATAGAAACCACACCAACAAAGCTGGAAGCAAAATGAAAAAGCTCCACTAGCTTAGGGAAATGGGATGGACTCCCCCAATCCCGGCATCTTGTGCCACATTGAAGGTGAGATAATCAATCGAATAGCAGGAGTCCACCATGAAAAGTATACGTATCGGTTTCGATTTGGCCAAAAACGTCTTTGAAGTTTTTGCTGTCGATCACCAAGAAAAGCCTGTTGTACGGAAAACGATCAAGCGCGCCAAGGTATTAGAGTTTTTCGCTCAACAGGAGCCCTGTATTGTGGGCATGGAAAGTTGCGGAGGGGCACACTACTGGGCCAGAGAGCTTCAGAAGCTCGGACATGAAGTTCGCATGATGGCACCCCAGTTTGTAGCGCCGTATCGTAAAAGTGATAAGAACGATCGCAATGATGCTGAGGCGATCTGTGAAGCGGCTACCTTCATCTTCCCATCAGAGTTATAGGGTGCCTTGGCATAAAGGGAAAATCCCCTTTTCATTCTTTCCCAATGCTTTTCACTGACTAATAGCTTCTCCGGGTCATGTTCTAATGATTGATAAAACATCCAAACAAACTTTAGATAACGTTCAGCCCCTAGAAAACGAATTGCATACCAACTAGAACTATAAAGCTCACCCGTAACCGAATTTACACTGCATGATGAAGAATATTCTTCAATTTCTCCTGCCGTTAACGGCTTAAGCTTCCTAAGTTCCTCTTTAAAATTCAATGAACGCTCATCATAGAAGCGATAGAGGTGTTGAATCGCTCGCTGATCCGTTCTAACAGTATTAACCCGCTTTCCTGATTGGAACCTCTGCAAAGTATAAGAAGCCGCTAGCGGATCAACAAGACCGCCTACCATCACAATTGGTAAGGTGATACCACCTAGTTTTTCAAATCTAACATCCTCAATTTTGATCTCTGCCATCTAATGAAACACCCTGTTTATTAAACGATTCGATTAAGACAGCTTAGTATAAAATTAAGAAATTATTTGAAACGATCGGTTTATGAACGAATATTTTTACTTCGATTGAAGAATGAAACACTTCAATTTAGAACAAGAAAGGCAAGAAACAAAAAAGGCTCCTATGAACAGGAGCCTTTGGAAATCTATCAACAGCTATTGAAACAGTTTCTTATTTATTCACGGCATCTTTCAGAGCCTTACCTGGCTTGAAAGATGGAAGAGTTGCTGCAGAGATCTGGATTGGCTGACCAGTCTGTGGGTTACGACCCGTACGAGCAGCACGCTCTTTAACACCGAAAGTACCAAAACCAACTAGTGCAACTGAGTCGCCTTTAGCTAGTGCGCCAGTGATTGCTTCTAGAGCGGCGTCTAGAGCGCGGCCAGCAGCTGCTTTTGGAAGATCTGCAGATGCAGCAATAGAATCGATAAGTTCTGATTTGTTCACGTTGTGCCCCTTAATAGAGAGTATGTTTTGTTTGTTTTGTGTTATGAAATAACCGTAAACACTTTATACCAACTGTTTAAAACCAGTGTCAACATTAAAAACCCAGAAAATACGGTGTTTTCAGCGAGTTTCATAAAATTGACACTTAAGTCTAGTGTGCCGTTCTTGACCCCGTAGTTAATTTTTTACCTTTAGTCTCATTGGTTAGCTCTTCAATTTCGGCATCATCCAATGGAACAGGCTGCTCTACTAATGCAACTTCCAACACCTGATCAATCCATTTAACCGGCTTAATCTCTAAATCTGCCTTAATATTATCTGGAATCTCTTTCAGATCTCGGCGATTCTCTTCTGGAATCAGCACTGTTTTAATACCACCGCGGTGCGCAGCAAGTAGCTTCTCTTTGAGACCACCGATAGGAAGAACCTGACCTCGTAGAGTAATCTCACCCGTCATGGCCACATCTGAGCGAACAGGAATCCCTGTCAACGCTGAAACAAGAGTCGTACACATACCGATACCGGCACTGGGACCATCTTTTGGTGTTGCGCCTTCAGGAACGTGGATATGAATATCCTGTTTTTCATGGAAGTTGGGTGCGATGCCTAGAGACTGAGCGCGATTCCGAACGACCGTCAAAGCGGCTTGGATCGACTCTTTCATGACATCGCCTAATGAGCCTGTCAAAACCTGACGGCCTTTACCTGGAACTACTGCACTCTCAATGGTCAGAATATCACCACCGACTTGCGTCCAAGCCAACCCTGTTACTTGACCCACCTGATGCTCATCTTCTGCACGGCCAAAGTTAAACTTCTGAACCCCAAGGTAGTGCTCAAGGTTATCACTGTTCACAAGAACGGATTTAGCGGTTGATTCACCGAGCGCAATCTCTTTAACGACTTTACGAGCGACTTTAGCCACTTCTCGTTCAAGGCCACGCACACCCGCTTCACGGGTGTAGTATCGAATCATATCGATGATCGCTGAATCATCAATCTCCAACTCTTTCACCTTAAGGCCATTCTGTTTGATCTGTTTAGGGATCAAATAGCGACGTGCGATGTTCAGCTTTTCATCCTCTGTGTAACCCGGGATGCGAATAATCTCCATACGATCCAACAATGGACCCGGAATGTTCATCGAGTTAGAGGTACAGACAAACAACACTTCAGAGAGATCATAATCCACCTCTAGGTAGTGATCATTGAAGGTGCTGTTCTGCTCAGGGTCCAGCACTTCTAGTAGAGCAGATGCAGGGTCGCCACGCTGATCCATACCCATCTTATCGATCTCATCAAGAAGGAATAGCGGGTTTTTAACACCGACTTTGGCCATCTTCTGAACTAGCTTACCTGGCATAGAGCCAATGTAGGTTCGACGGTGACCACGAATCTCGGCTTCATCTCGCACACCACCCAGCGCCATACGGATGTATTCACGATTGGTCGCTCGGGCGATAGAACGCCCTAAAGAGGTTTTACCGACGCCAGGAGGTCCGACTAAACAGAGAATTGGACCACGCAGCTGACGTACACGCTTCTGTACCGCTAGGTACTCAAGAATACGCTCTTTGACCTCATCCAAGCCAAAGTGATCTTTATCCAATACTGCTGAAGCACGCTTCATATCCAGACGAACTTTAGAGCGTTTGCTCCAAGGAATCTGTAGCATCCAATCGATGTAGCCACGAACAACGGTCGCCTCAGCGCTCATTGGTGACATCATTTTTAGCTTATTGAACTCAGCTTTAGTTTTATCCAACGCTTCTTGCGGCATACCCGCTTCATCAATGCGTTTTTCTAGCTCGTCGAGCTCTCCACCGCCATTCTCATCCAGATCACCCAGCTCCTTCTGAATCGCTTTCATCTGCTCATTCAGATAGTACTCGCGCTGACTCTTCTCCATCTGTTTCTTCACACGACCGCGAATGCGCTTTTCAACCTCGACTAGATCAATTTCAGACTCCATTAGTGACATCAAATGCTCTAAGCGAGCTTTCGCATCCAGCATTTCGAGAATGGACTGTTTTTGATCAAGCTTAAGCGACATATGAGCCGCGATCGTATCGGCCAAACGACTTGGCTCATCGATGTTATTCAACGAGGTCATGACCTCATTGGGGATCTTTTTGTTAACTTGGATGTACTTCTCGAACTGTTCCAGCGTCGAACGCTTGTAGAGCTCAGCCTCAGACTGGGCAACCTCCTCCTCTTCAAGCACTTGAAGGTGAGCCGCATAGTGCTCCGCCTCTTCAAAGAAGTCACTAATAGAAGCTCGATACTCACCTTCAACTAACACTTTTACAGTGCCGTCGGGAAGCTTAAGCATTTGCAGTATGGTCGCGACCGTGCCTGTATGAAAAAGATGATCCATCTTAGGCTCATCTTCAGAGGCACTGCGTTGTGCAACTAACAGAATCTGTTTGTCACGCTGCATCGCCTCTTCCAAAGCTTGGATCGACTTTTCGCGCCCAACAAACAGAGGGATGACCATGTGAGGGTATACAACTACGTCTCGAAGCGGGAGAACCGGTAGTTCAATTTGAACACTGCTCTGATTATTTTCCATGATGCATACCTCTATAGTGAATCTTTTACCGATCTATAAACTGACTATAAGTCATTTATGGGGATCCGTTACGAAAATGCAAGCAAGGGAGCCTACGAACAAGTCCATAATTTCTCAGCGCGATCTGAAACATTCAGATACGAGGCGGATTGAGCAATTAATGGCCGTCGTCCTTAATAAGCGATCCAACGCTGTAGATGGATGTTTCACGTCGCGCCCTACGGGGCTTACAATCAAACCCATCCTCTTCGTTGTGCTTTCTCGACTTAGCCCGCTAGGCCTTCGAAAACACGCCTTGATGCTGAATTTGATTGTAAGCCTGAGATGTCATGGACTTATTCGTAAGCTCCCTAGAACAGCCCACAAATTGAAAAACGCCTCTAATGAGGCGCTTTGGGTGTCTAGTTAACAATCTCACGTTATTTATAGTAAGCCTGTTCACGCTGGCTGTGATCTGTGACATCTCGAACTCCGACCAGACCAGGTACTTTTTCAATTAAAGTCGCCTCAACACCGTCTTTTAGGGTCATATCAACGGCACTACAACCCTGACAACCACCACCGAAACGAAGGATAGCGACAAGTCCAGCCTCCTCTTCAGAGACCTCTTCGAGCTTAACTTCGCCACCGTGTGAAGCTAGACCGGGATTAACCTCTGAGTAGAGAATGTAGTTAATCTGCTCTTCGATTGGGCTGTCGGCAGACACCTTAGGCACTTTGGCATTCGGCGCTTTAATCGTTAACTGACCGCCCATACGATCAGTAGCATAGTCAATAAACGCTTCATCAAGGTAGGGAATGCTGTTCTTCTCAATGTAGAAGCGAACCTGTTCAAGCTGCATCACCTCGTCCTCATCATTGACCTCATCAGGACGGCAGTAAGCTAGACAAGTTTCCGCATAGGTTGTGCCCGGTTGTGTCACAAACAGACGGACCGCAATGCCTTCAACGTTCTGCTTCTCTAGAAGCTCGGCAAGGTAACCTTGTGCACCTTCTGTCACTTCAATATTTAACATCAAAACTCTCCAGTAGTCGTACCGATAATGCGCTATAGGATAGCGAGTTATTAATTCCGAGTAAAACACTCAATTATTTAAACGTAACGATTTTCTCTCTCACTTGTTACAATTTGCTCATCCACCGGAGAGCACTCATGCTAGAGCACAGTCTGTTTACATCTTTCTTTCTTATTTTTACCGGCGCAGCGGTGCTAGCATCTGTAGCACTGTTTACACGCCAGCCCTTGCTTGTTGCTTATATTGTGCTTGGGGCACTGCTCGGACCTTACGGTCTTGAACTGGTCTCCGATACTAATCTACTCAGCGATATCGCTCATATCGGCATTATCTTTCTGCTGTTCTTACTGGGTTTGGATATGCAGCCTGCCCATCTGATCCATATGCTCAAGAAGGCAACACTGGTGGCGATTGCCAGTTCGGCACTGTTCTTAGGCTTAGGTTTTAGCGTGGGTAGCCTGTTTGGATTCAGTCAGGCTGAGTCAGTTATCATCGGTGCTGCAGTGATGTTCTCCAGCACGATCATAGGGATTAAGCTGCTACCCACGACCGTCCTACACCACAAACACACCGGAGAACTGGTCGTCGGTCTTCTACTGTTGCAGGACGTGATCGCCATTATTGTACTGTTGATACTCAACTCGGGAGGTGACAGCGATCCGATGAGCAGTTTCGTCAAATCGGCCATCGCACTACCGGCATTGGGTATTTTTGCATGGGCAGGCGTTCGCTATGTCATTTTGCCCTTACTGATGAAGTTTGACCGTTTTCATGAATACATTTTCTTAGTGGCGATTGGCTGGTGTCTTGGCATGGCAGAGGCGGCAAAACTGGGTGGCCTATCGGCGGAAATGGGTGCCTTTATCGCGGGCATTGCTCTGGCAACCAGCCCAATTTCGCAATACATCGCAACCAATCTAAAACCGTTGCGCGATTTTTTCCTAATTCTATTTTTCTTCTCAGTCGGCGCCAGCTTCAATTTAAATCTAATTGGATTAATCATAGTACCTGCGCTGATCTTAACCATCGCCGTTCTGCTGCTAAAACCGGTTGTTTTCCGACTTCTTTTAGGCCGTATCTCCGAATCTCCATCGACGGGTTGGGAGATAGGCTTTCGTTTGGGACAAATCTCTGAGTTTTCGCTACTGATCGCCTATCTCGCTTTTGCAGGTGGTTTAATTGGCACTGAGGCGTCCCACGTTATTCAGGCCACCGCTATTTTAAGCTTTCTGTTATCGACCTACATCGTCATCTTTAACTACCCATCACCAATCGCGGTTAAAGATTCGCTTAGAAAAGATTAATGGGCCAAAAAACCCACATTTAAGAGTATTAAGTTACCATGCGCAGACGCACCGTTAGATATGGCGGCCCTAAAAAGGCCCCTGCAAAAGCCACTCACCCCCTACCAGAGAGTATTCAGATTGAATCTCTCTCTTTGGAAGGTCGCGGAGTCGCAAGAGTCGACGGCAAGGCACTGTTTATCCAGGGAGCACTGCCGGGTGAAACGGTCAGTGCTACCTTAACTAAAGCAGGTAAGCGCTTTGATGAGGCGGTTGTAACTGAGATTCAAACGAGTTCAGATGCCCGCATCCAACCTAGCTGTGAATATGCTGGTGAGTGCGGTGGCTGTGATCTTCAGCATTTAGACCCTGAGCGTGCAGTAGAATTGAAGCGTGATCAGATACTCAGCACACTCAAGCGTCAATCCAATCTTGAGCCACAGATCACTGAGCCCCCTATCGTCTCGGAACAAAAACTCAACTACCGCCGCTCCGCTCGTGTCGGTATTAATCAACGTGAAAGTGGTGATTTAATCATCGGTTTTAGACGTTCTGAATCTAATAAGCTTATTGATATACCTAGCTGTCCCGTCCTGACCGATCGGTGTAACCGTTTTTTAGGCGCACTGCGCGAACGCCTGGATGGACTGGATAAACTTAAGACATTAACGCATCTCTCTTTGAGCGATGGCGACAACTTACTGGCGGTTGAGATACGTGCTAAAAAGCGCCCATCAGACGAGATTATGGGTGCCCTAACCTCACTAGCCGTCACTGAGGGCATCAACTTACGAGTGAGTTTTAATGATCAAACCCTGACTCTGAATAGCATTGAAGAGCCGGAGTTCATCAATAGACAGCGTGATATCCGTTATCAGTTTGATACCAATGACTTTATACAGGTGAATGCTTCTGTCAACGAAGCTCTCATTGAGTGCGCAATTGAGTGGCTAAAGCCTAAGCAAGAGGATCGTCTTCTCGATCTTTTCTCAGGGCTCGGTAACTTTAGCCTACCTTTAGCAAAACTGACCAAAGAGGTGGTGGCAGTTGAGGGCGTTTCAGCTATGGTCGAACGCTCACAAGCCAATGCAGCACTCAATGTGATCGACAACTTAACATCCATCAAATCAGATCTTAGCAACGTCAATACAGAGACAGCTTGGTTGAATAGCCCGTACGATCTTATTCTTCTTGATCCGCCAAGAAGTGGTGCGGCTGACCTGATTCCTCACCTGCAAAATCTTGGAGCAAGAGCCATCCTCTACATCGCATGTGACCCAATGTCGCTGGTGCGCGACAGTAAAACACTGTCTGATATTGGCTTTTCAATGACGCGATTCACAGTCGCTGATATGTTCCCGCAGACTCATCACGTCGAATCAATTGCACTGTTTGAGCCGACACCATGATCCAGTGTCACTATGAAGATCAGGATATGCTGATCTTAGAAAAACCGGCTGAAATGCTCTCTGTCCCCGGACGAGGAGAGGATAAGCAAGACTGCTTATGGAGTCGTGCCGTTGAACAGTGGCCTGATGCGTTGATCGTGCATCGTCTCGACTGTTCAACGTCAGGGCTGATGGTGCTTGCTCGCTCAAAAATGACTCATCGCGAGCTCAGCATACAGTTTCAAAATCGTATTCCATTCAAACGATACGCCGCCCTAGTCAGCGGCGAAATGAGTCAAGCTGATGGCTGGGTTGAACAACCCCTTCGTTGTGACTGGGATCGCCGTCCCCTTCAGATCATTGATCACGAACAGGGAAAGCATGCGCTCACCTTCTACCGTAACCGAGGCCTGGAGCTAATCAATGGGCACACAGCCACTCGATTATCACTCTACCCGATTACTGGGCGTTCCCATCAGCTTAGAGTCCACTGCCAATACCTGGGTCAGCCAATATTAGGCGACAACCTATATGCTGAAGGGGAAGCGTTGACCTGTTCAGATAGACTGATGCTCCACGCTGACCTACTTGAGCTTCACCACCCTATTTCTGGAGAACGCCTGAGCTTTTCATCCCCCGCTCCCTTCTAAAGACAAAAAAGCCGGCATATTAAGCCGGCTTCTTGATGCGTTTTGATTGGAATTAAAAAGTAATTCCAAGACGGCGACCCACCTCTTCATAGGCTTCGATGACACCACCCAGCCCCTGACGGAAGCGGTCTTTATCCATCTTTTCACGGGTCTCTTTATCCCACAGACGACAGCCATCTGGAGAGAACTCATCACCTAATAACACTTCACCATTGAAGACGCCAAACTCAAGTTTGTAATCCACCAGTAACATACCAGCATCATCAAACATCTTCTTCAACACATCGTTAACTTTGAAGGTCAGTTCTTTTGCTGTGGCTAGATGAGCAGGCTCAGCCCAACCAAAGGTCTCAACAAGAGACTCATTGACCATCGGGTCACCCAACGCGTCGTTCTTAAGAAATAGTTCAAAGGTCGGCGGATTCAGCTCCAGCCCCTCTTCGACGCCGATACGGCGACAAAGCGAACCCGCTGAGATATTACGAACAACACACTCAACAGGCATCATGTCGAGTCGTTTTACCACAGATTCGTTATCAGACTGCAGCTCAACGAAATGAGTAGGTATACCCGCATTCGCAAGAGCCGTCATAATAAAAGCGTTGAACTTATTATTGACCATACCTTTACGATCAAGCTGTTCCATCTTTTTGCCATCAAACGCCGAGGTATCGTCTCTGAACTCCATGATCATTAGATCTGGGTTATCAGTCGTAAATACCGATTTCGCTTTACCGGCATATAGCTCTTCACGCTTTTCCATTCAAAACTCCAAAGCAGCTGCATCTATTGCAACTTATAATCAAAGAGGCAGATTATCCTTAATCAACCATAGAAGCTGTTCAGCACCACCCGCGTCAGCAGGCTTACCTTTATCATCATTGACCGTCAACAAAACACCAGTACGAGCACGATTGAAGCTCAACTGAAAACGTTTAATCAACTCAAGTTCACCAGTCGCATCGTTTAGGCGCTTCTGGTTATCTTGCCCAAAGACATAAACGACTCGACCGCCCATCCAAACTTTAAAGCCTTCCATTGCCTGAAGCTCTTCCTGAGTTGCTTGCGCACCAGCGACAATCGCATTGGGGTCTGAACTATAAACCACATCAGAGGGCTGCTCATCAGTTGCTTTGCCTGACAGCAGTTCGGTGTCCAGAGTGATAGGGCCCATCTCGTTGGAACGGAGCCACTCCAAGAAACCTTTAGGTTTCTCTTCTGCTACAGTCTGTTTAAAGGTTAGATAGATGATACCCTCGTCTCGATCGCGAGTACCTACGTCGACGCCGGCACTATCAAGAGCTTTATTCACAAGTTCCCAAGCCTGATCACCACTGGTTTTAACATTCAACAAGGGACGGTTACGTGAGTCACGCCCCATAGTCGCCGTTAAACGGTCGGCAGTTTGGAACTGAGATAGAGTAGGCGCGGTAGAAGCAACATCCCCCTTACCCAGGTAGTTCAACATAGCAAACATGATCTCATTAGAGTACGCCAACTCAGTCGCATCACTGCTCCAATCAAGTTCACTCTTATCAGCACTCAATGCAATCTGAGCATGCTCCATGCTGATGGCTGTTCTCTCGGTGTTATCAGGGTCAGGACGCAAACGCACTCGCAGTTTGTTGAGTGAGGGCTCATTTGCTTCAGAGTTAAACTTAACGGTATTCAATAGACGCTGAAAGTAGTTAAGATCCTCGCCTGCAACCTCTATCCACTCAGATTCCATCACGCCCGTTTTTGGGTCTGCAATGGCCAGGTTGATGTTGGCATCCTGCCAGAATGGCTTTAGTTCAACCCACACCTGGTCAATCGGCTCATCGACCAGAATGACACGCTCACCTTCAAGTGGTCGAATCGATGCACGATCATTGCCATCAACGGCAAAAAAGAACTCTGGGCGAGGCGCTTCTGGAACCAGTTCGTTTGATACGACTTCTGATTCATTTATCTCAGGAACCTGAAGTAGATCTTCAGTGCTCTTGGCATTGATACCCTCAGGGATGACAAGACGTTTACCCGGCTGTGCAAGAGCGTACTCTTGACCGCGATCACGGATAACACCCTTCTCGCCGTATATCGGGTTCGACTTGATTGCATCCTGCATCGTACAACCCGATACAACCAACGTTCCACACAGCATCCAAAAGCGAGCGTTCATAGTAGGGACCTTAAATCAAACCTGTCTGTTTCAGCGCAGCAACAACCGTTGGGCGATTCTCTTCAGATAGCGGCGTCAAAGGCAGACGAATCCCCTGACCAATCAAACCCATCTCATACATGGCCCATTTCACTGGAATAGGGTTGGATTCAACAAATAGATCTTTATGCAGCGGCATCAGCTTCTGCTGTAGTGCTCGAGCTTCGTCGAACTTTTTATCCAAGCCGAGCTGGCATAACTCGGCCATCGCCTTAGGCGCTGCGTTAGCGGTAACAGAGATATTCCCGTGACCGCCAGCAAGAATGAGCTCGATCGCGGTGGCATCATCGCCTGAGTAGATTGCGAAGTCGGCTGGTGCGTTATCGATCAGGTATTGAGCACGCTCGATATCACCGGTCGCCTCTTTGATTCCGACGATATTTTTCACCTCAGCCAGACGAAGCGTTGTCTCTGGCAACATATCACAGGCCGTACGACCGGGAACATTGTAGAGAATCTGAGGGATATCAACGGCTTCAGCAACCGCTTTGTAGTGTTGGTAGAGACCTTCTTGAGTCGGTTTGTTGTAGTAAGGGGTCACCAAAAGACAGGCATCAGCACCCGCATTTTTGGCACCGCGAGTCATCTCAATCGCTTCACGAGTAGAGTTAGCGCCTGTACCGGCAATGACCGGCATTTTGCCTTTACAACGCTCAACAACGCGAGCCACCACCTCTAGGTGCTCATCATAATCCAGTGTCGCAGACTCTCCAGAGGTACCCACAGCAACAATTGAGGCTGTACACTGTTCGATGTGCATATCGACAATGCGATCTAAAGCCTGCCAATCAATATCACCGTTATCGTGCATCGGCGTTACCAGCGCAACGAGGCTGCCAAGAATCATATATTTCACCTTATTATGGCTCGGTTGCTGATCTCTAAGGCGTTATCCTTTTAATGATCAGCAAGAATACTATTTAGCCAACCATTTTAAACGATTTCCGGGTAACATTCGTAGAGGCACAGTAACTTTTTATTGCATTACTAGGAGATAAAGATGGTTGAAGTCGGTCAAACAGCTCCGGACTTTGAAGCAAAGGACCAGAATGGAGAGACAATCACGCTAAGTCAGTACAAGGGTAAAAAGGTTGTTCTCTACTTCTACCCTCGTGACAACACGCCTGGCTGTACCGCTCAAGCTTGCGACCTGCGAGATAATATTGAGCGATTGGCGGACAATGGCTATCAAGTGATCGGTGTGAGCACAGATTCAGAGGCCAAGCATCGTAACTTCATCGAAAAGTATGATCTTCCCTTTCCACTTATTGCCGATACTGACAATGCCGTTCATGAACTCTACGGAACCTGGCAGCTAAAAAAGAATTACGGCAAAGAGTACATGGGTACGGTCAGAACCACCTTCATCATCGATGAGCAGGGCAAGGTTTCTGATGTAATTGCCAAAGTCAAAACCAAAGAGCACACCGCTCAGATATTGGGCGACTGATCGATACGATAAGGGGTGCCTCAGCACCCCTTCTTTTTAAAATTGACGATCCAACTTACCCTGCATCAGATGGGGGCAGTTCATCCGCTGTAGGCCAAGCTGAAACGATCGACTTAACCAGAGTCGCCAACGGGATAGCAAAGAACACACCCCAGAACCCCCATAGCGTTCCAAACACCAATACAGCGACAATGATAGAGACCGGGTGCAAATTAACCGCTTCGGAAAAGAGCAAGGGTACAATCACGTTACCATCGATCGCCTGAATGATCGTATAGGCAAGCATTAGGTAGAGAAACTGATCGCTCCAGCCCCATTGAAAGAAGGCAATCAGCGCCACTGGGACAGTCACCACCGCAGCACCGATATAAGGAATCAACACCGACAGACCAACCAACAAACCAAGTAGCGCAGCATAGTTGATACCCAGCAGTGCAAAAGAGATAAAGGTAGCGACACCAACGATTAAAATTTCAATCGCCTTACCGCGGATATAGTTAGCCAACTGAGAGTCCATCTCGTTCCAGACCTGATCCATCATCTCCCGCTTCTTAGGCAGAAATGCAGTCCAACCAGCGATCAAACGATCACCGTCCAACAGGAAGAAGAGCACCAGAATAGGCACCAAAACGAAGTAGATCAGCGCGGTTAACACACCCGTTAGAGAGCTTAACGAGAAGCTAAGTAGCCACTGCCCTAACTGACTCAGCTCAGCGGCAGCGGTGCCGATAAGGTTGCGAATCTGTTCAGCAGAGACCAATTCAGGGTAGTTCTGAGGGAGCAGCATCAATACCTGCTGCAGCTTGGTCACCATGCCGGGCAGCTCATTGAACAGGTTCACCAACTGCGTCCAAACAGCAGGGAGAATGAACAGGAACATTGCTACAACAAAACCGGTAAAGGCGATAAACATCGTTGCAACGGCACTTTTGTGACCCAAGCCAATGCTTTTCAATCGATTGACACCGCCCTGCATCATGAAAGCAAGAATGAGCCCTGCAAAGACCGGAATCAGCGCACCACCTAAGTGCCAAATCACCAAACCAGAGACAAACAGCAGTAAAAACAGCAACAGTGCCTCCTCATTTGAGAAGTAACGTTGTACCCATTTACTAAAAATCTTTTGCATCGCTCAATTAACCTCTGCGAAGAAGGTGAATATAGGTTTGGTTGTTCTCTGTCGTAGAGATCAACTCATGATTCGACAGATCAGCATAAGCTTTAAAGTCACGTACAGAACCCGCATCCGTCGCAATCAACTCAAGGACCTGCCCCACTTCAAGGGTGTTCAGCGCCTGCTTGGCTTTCAATAACGGCAGCGGACAAGCTAAACCGGTCGCGTCGACTCTTTTATCAATGTGAATCTCTGTCATACTAAAGTCAGTGTAAAAAGCGAATCTATCGGCGCAATGTAACTGATATACAGAACAAAGGCTATGCTACCTCTGATGCGAACCCCTTTAATCATTCTACTATCCAGCCTTATCTGCTTTAACGTGCAAGGCTCAGAGAACCTGCCCTCCCTAGCAGGCAGCACCAACTCGAGCTATCAGCTTGAGCAAGAACGAGCACTTGGCCAGGCCTGGATGCGCATGATGAAAGCCCAAGCCCAGCTTCTGGACGATCCGATTGTCGAGAGCTATCTCAAGGATCGACTGTGGTACCTATCACCCTTTTCTGAGCTACAAGATAAGCGGTTAGATCTCCTGGTCATCGACCAACAGGAGGTTAATGCCTTTGCCGCACCGGGTGGCATCATTGGTATCAATGCGGGTCTGCTGCTAGCAACAGAGACAGAAGATCAATTAATGTCGGTGATCGCTCACGAGCTTGCCCACTTAAGTCAGCGTCACTTTGCACAACAACAGGCGGCCAGCGAGAAGCGACAACCACTAGTATTAGCTGGCATCGTCGGCAGTATTTTACTCTCTAGCATCAACCCCAACGCAGGAGCGGCCGCACTTCAAGGCACTATTGGAGCTTCAGAAAATGCAAGACTTAGCTTCAGTAGACAAAATGAGCTTGATGCAGACCAAGCAGGCATGCGCACGCTGGTTGCCGCAGGGTATGACCCTCAAGCTATGCCACAGATGTTTGCACAGCTAGCGCAAGCCAATCGTTTTTCGGGCAGCGCTGTACCCGAGTTTTTACGAACCCATCCAGTGACTGAATCGCGAATCGCTGATTCCACTAACCGTGCCATGAATTTACCGAGCGCTAGTACAGAGCATCGTGACCACCAAAACTTTATGATTGCCAAAGCGAGAGCGGCCGTTAAGTATGGCGCTGAAAATCAGTTATTCAACAACTCAGAATTAGATGAGTCAGCCAAGCATTTTACTCACTACTTAAAAGCGCTCTCTGTGAATAACAACGAGGAAGCGCAAAACCACTGGGAGGCACTCTCCAAAAGCTGGCAACAACACCCTTGGGTCCAACTCAGTCGTTTAACTGAACTCTCTCTCAGTGGGCAACCAACCGAGCCGTTAATGGAAGAGCTGATGGATCTATACCCTAATGACTTTGCCGTGCAAGCGACACTGGCCAAGAGTTATAGAGAACAGGGGAATGTATTACAAGCGATCAGCCTTTACAGGAAACTGCTTAGAGATCACCCCAACAATACACTGTTTCTCTACCATCTCGCCGAGCTATATGGCTTGATCAATGATATAGAGCAGCTTCACCGTACCCGAATTGAGTTCTTTTTTCAGCGAGCTGAGTTTGATCTAGCGCTCAGACAGGTAGAGTTTGCCCGCAGGGATGCTAGAAACAATAGAGTTCAACTGGGTTGGCTCGAACAGAGGGAGAGAGAGATTCGAGCAGACCAACTGAGGTTTGATGAACTGTTTAAATAAAGGTTGATGTGAGCAACAGGGAGAGTCACTCACTCAATTAGAGATTAGCGGGCTTGAAAGCTCAACATTCTCTCAAGTGGGCGAAGCGCACGTTGACGAAGCTCTGGATCGACAAAGACCTCTTCACGGCCATGACGCAGTCCATCCAAAATATTTTCAAGGCCGTTCATTGCCATCCAGGGACAGTGTGCGCAACTTCGACAGGTTGCACCAGAACCTCCGGTGGGTGCTTCAATAAAGGTTTTGCCTGGAGCAGCCTGCTGCATCTTAAAGAAGATGCCTCGATCGGTTGCTACAATGAACCTATCGTTTGGTAGATCATGAGCCGCTTTGATTAACTGACTGGTAGAGCCCACTGCATCGGCAAGCTCGACAACAGAAGCGGGCGATTCTGGGTGAACAAGCACCGCAGCGTCTGGGTAGACCGCTTTAAGATCTAACAACCCTTTCGCTTTAAACTCTTCATGGACAATACAAGAGCCATCCCACAACAGCATCTCTGCGCCCGTTTGATTCTCGATGTAACTACCCAGGTGCTTATCAGGGCCCCAGATGATCTTTTTATCCTGATCAACCAGATGTTCAACGACTTGCAGTGCGATACTCGATGTCACCACCCAGTCCGCTCTGGCCTTCACCTCGGCAGAGGTATTGGCATAAACAACCACTTCATGATCAGGATGTGCATCACAAAACGCACTAAAGTCTTCGATAGGACAACCGATATCAAGTGAACAGGTTGCTTCCAAAGTAGGCATCAAGATGCGCTTATCTGGGCTAAGAATCTTAGACGTCTCACCCATAAATTTTACACCAGCGACCACAAGAGTAGATGCCGAGTGATTAGCACCAAAACGCGCCATCTCAAGCGAATCAGCAACACAACCACCGGTCTTCTCTGCCAGTGCTTGAACCAGAGGATCAGTGTAATAGTGAGCGACCAAGCATGCATCGCGCTCTTTCAGTTCAACCGCTATCTGCTCTTCAAGATCAGCGACTTGAGCAGGCGTAAGATCACTGGGCAGATGCTCTTGAGCAAAATGCTCTTGCACCATAATACGTTGATCAAGATCTGCTTTTGTTTGCATACCAACCTCAAAAAGTGACGTATAAAGCAACGTCGTAACGAGTCAATTAGTTAAGAGTTAGACTGGGATATAACGTGTCGGATCCGAAACACCCGCATCATCAAAGCCTTTAGCTCGTAGGCGGCAACTGTCACAGCGACCACAAGCCCGGCCATCATCGTCTGATTGATAGCAGGAGACAGTCAAAGCGTAGTCCAGACCCAAACGATGACCGGCTTGAATGATCTCTGCTTTAGTAAGATCAATCAAAGGTGTCTCAATTTTGAATGGCTCACCCGTGACGCCGTTTCTAGTCGCTAGGTTTGCCATCTCTTCGTAGGCCTTAATAAACTCTGGACGGCAATCAGGGTAGCCCGAATAGTCCACAGCATTAACACCTATAAAGATCGCATCCGCATGCAAAACTTCCGCCCAGGCCAGCGCCATAGAGAGGAAGATCGTATTACGAGCAGGCACATAGGTGATAGGAACGCCCTCGGTTTCACCCTCAGGCACCTCAATCGAACTATCGGTCAGGGCAGAGCCACCGAACTGAGCAAGATCAAGCGAGAAGACACGATGCTCTTTTGCACCAACAGAGGCGCAAACCGCCTTGGCCGCATTCAGTTCAGTCAAAGCGCGCTGCCCATAGTCAAAGCTTAGCGCGTAACACTCATAACCTTGATCAGCAGCAATCGCCAATACCGTAGCAGAGTCAAGGCCGCCTGATAGCAGGACGACCGCACGTTTCATCTTTTGATTCATAGTTATGAGCGAGGCTTGTAGTTACGAGCTAGGCCAGCAGCAGAGCTTTTAGGATACTCATCAAGCAGCTGTTTAAAACTGCTCTGTTGCGCTGCAGAATCACCCAAACGATCCTGCACAACACCCAGTTTATAAAGTGCATCTGGGCGCTTGCGATGGCCAACAAACTGAGAAACCACCGTTTCAAATGCGGCTTTAGCTGAATCTAGTTGCTGTTGAGCAAGCTTCACTTCGCCAATCCAGTAGTAGGCATTCGCTAGGTTATCACTGCTAGGATAGGTCTGAATAAACTGTTCAAAGGCTTGAACTGACTCATCAAACTTACGTTCACGAACCAGTGTAAACGCCTGCTGGTAAGCCACTCGATCACTGACTGTAGGTTCAGCAGGGGCTACAGGTGCTTCCGCCTCAACAGGAGAACCAGCGACGGTCGTCTCAACTGGCTGTGTCGCAGCAGCGCTACTTGATACGGGTGCATTTGTTTCGGAAGCAGCCCGATTCTCACCGAGAGCCACACTTGGAGACGCTGTCTCAGCAACAACAGGGTTAGACGTAACTTGGTCAGCAACAACAGGAGCCGGCGCAGCAAGCGGGTCAGCTTGTTGAAGCACTAAAGAGCTTAGGCGGCGATCCATATCACGGTAACGATCCAACTGCTCTTTTTCGAGCTTTTGTAGACGATACTGCTGTGTCTCGATCTCACCACGCAACTGACGAACCTCAGCCTGCAACTGCTGCAAAAGAAGAACCAGTTCACTGTTGGCAGATTGGGAATGTTGTGCCGCAGAAACAGAACTGCTGGCAATAGTGCCAGCAGTCAGTAGAGCAATCAGTAGACGCAATTTCATTAGCGGCTAGTGTAGCTCAGTTCTACACGACGGTTTAGCGCCCACTCAGCTTCAGTGTGGCCAAGCATAGCTGGCTTCTCTTCACCGTAAGAGATAGTTTCGATCTGGTTGCTACCAGCACCGTTAACCATCAGAAGACGAGCAACGGCGTTAGCACGCTGTTCACCCAGTGCAATGTTGTACTCACGAGTACCACGCTCATCAGCGTGACCTTCTAGACGAACAGTTGCACCTGGGTTGTTCGATAGATACTTAGCATGCGCTTCAAGATCAGAGAAACCTTCTTGTTTAACAACAGCCTGATCGAAGTCGAAGTAGAAAACGGTGCGCAGTTTAGCAACTTCAGCAAAAGAGCCAGCAGTCACATTGCTGCCATCAGCGCCTTGAGTGGTTGCTGCATTATTGGTAGCTGCACCATCTGCACCGCCATCCGTTGTTGTGCTAGTTGAACTACAACCTGCAACAAGCGCTACGGCTGCTGCAAGTGCTGCTACTCGAGTCATTGCGATTGCGCGCATCGTCAATCTCCTAAAATAAATTTTTATTGGTCCTATTGGATAGTGCTTAAACTATAGGCTGAGCTAAAGGATTTCAAGCGACTACCTAAAAAAACTTAAGAAACCTGCTCAATCCCGACCAGAGTCCAGTTTCCAGAGTCTAAATCCGCATCTCGACTGAGGTGCCATGCTTCTGCAAACGGTGTAGTGGTGGCCGAACCGTTTTCACGAATTTCACCTTCAAAATAGAGGCTTACAATGTGTTCACCCAACAGCGTTTGGAAGTTAGCCAACTCAACATCAACTGACAAAACCTCAGTTACTTGGTTTTCTGGTAACACCATTCGATTGGTTTTAAGCGACTGCAATAGCTCTGGTGAGGTGTAAGAAGAGATCTCCTGCCAATCTTGACGATCCCATGCACTCTGCAAATTTTTGAAGTGATCCTTAGCGCCGGCCAGGAAAGCGTCTTCATCAAACCACTCAGGCGTATCAATCTTAGCGAACGTCGCGCTCATACCTGAAGCGTTTGAAGCACCACCCAATCCCTGTTCAGCATTTCTAGCCATGGGTACTTCATTCGGGGCGTAACCTCCCTGAGAGGCGCCAGCATAAGCAGCCCTTCTTTGCGACCCGAACAGTTTAAACAGCATAAAGATGACCAGACCAATCAACAGCATATCCATCAGCTGGATACCCTCAAAGGCACCACCGAAAAAGAGAGCTCCCAGAATACCGCCGGCCAATAGTCCACCCATTAAACCACCCATACCCGCTTTACCGCCTGCCGTTGAGGTCGGTGCCGTTTTTGATCCGGTTTGAGAAGGGGCAACCTGTTTGGTCGGAGCCGGAGCCGCCTTCTTAGGCATGGAGTAGCTTTTGCCCAAGCTAAAACCGCCACCAAAACGTTTAGCCTCCGCTTGATGGGGAATAGCTGCCACCAAACAAAATGCAAACAGGAGCGTAAAGAGTTGTTTCATTATTTTATAAACCTCAGATCAATTAACGGTTTTAGTACGGTTTTGTCGAATACCTGCTATCACTCGTCTTACGACGGCCAACCAGATGCCGAGCACAATGAGGGCAATTCCGATTAAATGGAAGCTGTGCATAGTCTCATTCAACACCAAGATAGACAAGAGGGTACCGAATACCGGAATCAGATAGATAAACAGCCCAGCGGTCGACGCTCCCAACTGCGCCACACCACGATTCCAGAAAGAGTAAGAGAGTATCGAGGGAAAGATAGCAATATAGACCACAACCGCCCAGACCGGCGTCTCGAGAGTCGGCACGACAAAGCCACCCTGCTCAAACAGTGCGAATGGGAAGATCACAAGCAAACCAATCAAAACCGACAGCCCGAAAAAGGTGAACGGCTCTAGCTCTTTAGGTTTGAACTTTAAGGTGATCGAATAGAGAGCCCAAGTCACAATCGCAGCCAATATCCAGACATCCCCTGGGTTAAGGTGCAGTGAGGCAATTCGCTGTAACTCACCTTGGGTAATCAGTACAAGAACTCCCATTAGTGAAGCCGCTATCCCTAACCACTGCAGCCCGCCCACAGACTCTTTGAAAAAGAGTCGGTTCAAGAGCAAAATTAGAACGGGAATAATTGCATGCATCAAGGTCGTGTTAGTAGCGGTGGTCGTCTCAACCCCCAAATAGATGAAAGTATTGAAACACCCCACACTGGTGAGTGATAACCAAAAGAGCAGTGGAAAATGCGCTTTTATAATCGGCCACTGTCGAATCGCTTTGGGCAGCCAGAAAGGCAATAGGATCAAAAAGGCGAGTCCCCAGCGTAAAAATGCCATCAATAGTGGGTCGGCAATATCAGCCACTCCTTTAGCCGCGACATGATTACCCGCCCAAAATAGTGGCGTTAAGATCAACAATAGATAGGCGATCAACGTGCATTTCCTTTAGCAAAATAACTCAACAGACCGTAATGCGGCTCTTCACCTGTCACAACGTAATTGAGAGTACGAGCGTTCTCAAACAACCAGCGCTGTTGAGACAGGTCCGCCCCTCTCCCGGCAAACAGGATCTGATCTCCCAACTGCAGCTCAGTCAGCTCACCCGGCTCGATCATAAATTGACCACCACGCTTCACCAGCAGAGCCAAACATTTCAGCTCCTTTGCTCGATCTGCTGGGGATTTGAGTAGTGATCGTAACGTCAGGATCTGACCAGATTCTATCCACTCTTTTACAGCAGGCGTCTCATCGCCCAGTGTAAAGGCTTGAATGCGAACCTGGCCATCACCTACCAAGCGATTGAGGCGCTGAATAAGCTCTCTGGCATCCACTTCATCAAGCGCCATCGATTGGTCTAAAAACTCAGCTAGCAAGGGTGTACGGAGATGAGCCAGAATGCGACTGGCAATGGTACGTCCTGGGTTCATGACAAAATCGGCTTTAAGTCGCTCAAAAATTAACTCATTAGAGTCCAAGTTTTGGCGAACAACCGTCTGCAACCTAGGATTTAATTCGCGAGCGGTCATGATAATCGACAGATTATCCGCATCATTACCGGTACCGGCAATAATACCCACCGCCCCTTCAACACCCGCTTGAATCAGGGTAGACGCCTCAGTACCTATACCGACAATCGATGTGGGCTCATCACCTCTGAAGCTATCCATATGAGGATCCACTAACGTAATTTCTGTCCCCTCAGCACGCATTGAGCCAGCTAACGCGCGACCAAAGCGACCATAGCCACATAAAATCCATCGACCCGATTGATGCTTATAGGTTGATGCGATTGAGCGGTGCTCAGAGTAAATTAGCCAATCAACGATCAGGTGCTTTTGCGGGCTGTGGGCCGCTAGGCCAAGGTACTCGGCAAACTGCTTAAAGGGGTCAACTACCAGATCGGTGCCAAAGGAGTAGAGGTTGGCAGTGGTCGTATCATTTTCGCTGCGGCTCACCACAATGCGTTTCGGATAGAGCAGCTTGCTGGCAATCGAGACCGACAGATTGACGTTATCATCATTGGTCAGGGCCAACACACCCAGACAACTTGAGTTCTGCAAACCGGCCAGATCGAGATTTTCTGGCAGTGAAGCATCGGCACATAGACCCACCACCGGCAGTGAATACTGTTCAAGTTCTAAAGCATCAATTCGGCTCTGATCGATATCGATGACCACTGACTTGATACCCTGTTGCTCTAGTCCAGCCACCACATCTCGGCCCGTTGTGCCAAAGCCACAAATTAGATAGAAGGGCTCTCGAATCGATCGAACTTGATGAGCAAAACGGCGAGTGCGCAACAGACGCGAGAATCCTTGATCTTGCAGCACACTCAACATGGCACCGATGGCATAGAGCCAAGCAATGACGGTTGCGTAGATGCAGACCAGGGTCCACATCCGCTGAGCACTGGTGAATGGGTAAGGAATCTCACCAAAACCGATGGTGGAACCCATAAACGAGACAAAGTAGAAGGCGTGGAAGAAATCCATACGCCAAGGCTGACCCTGATCATCAAGCCCAGGTATTAAAACAAACCCAAGCACAGAGACGGCGTAAACGCCGATTAGAACGCTCAGGGGCAGTCTTAGCCGCCTAAGTAGAATATAAAGCAGTGTATTCATCGACGAATCGACGCACTCTCAACCACTAGCAGAACCACCGACACAACATTCGCCACCAGTGCACCAGCAGCAAGCGACACAATACTCGCCATCGTCCCATCCGTCATTCCCAGTGACGAGATCTGCTCGGCATACGCCCAGACCACCGCAGCTGCAATCAATTGCAAATCGGCAACCAAACTGGTCGCCAGCAACAGTGCTCCAAGGTGGCTGCGGTCACCAAACTTCAACACCGTACAAATTAAACTAACTACCAGGGCCAAAAAGAGCTCAAACACTTCATGATGTGCAGGATTATCGATATCCCCAAGAACAAAGCCGACATTCAGCGTCAGGGCTAAGATGATAAAGAATCCAAATACAACCTTTTCACGGTTCATCAACAAGCGCTCCCAATAATCCAGTTAGTCAGCTTAAAACGTATTTCTGTTCAACATCTTAACGACGTTTAAGTTAGGCTTAATATTAATGACTGAAGCTAACACTTATCGTGACTGTTTATCTAGGGGGTATTTCACATCGTGATCAAGAAATCGATCGTTTCTCTTCTATTTCTCGTTTTTTTATCACTGTCGTCGATCGTTGGTGCCGACGTAATCAAAAGCCTCAACGACACTCGTGAGTATCGAATTCTTGAGCTGGACAATCAGTTAAGAGCATTGCTGATCTCGGATATGCAGAGCGACAAAGGAGCCGCCTCCTTGAATGTACAAGTAGGTAGTAGCGCCAACCCACCGGAGCGTGCAGGACTGGCCCATTTCCTAGAGCACATGCTCTTTTTAGGCACCGAAAAATACCCAGAGGCGGACGCCTATCAAGCGTTCATTAACTCTAATGGCGGCAGCCACAACGCCTTCACCGCCTACGATGATACGAACTACTTTTTTGATGTCCGAGCAGAGGCGTTCCCAGAAGCGCTCGATCGTTTCGCTCAATTTTTCATAGCACCACTCTTCACTGAGGCTTACGTGGATCGTGAACGAAATGCCGTCCACTCTGAGTACGAGTCAAAACGGCTGGATGATGGACGTCGCATCTACGTGGCTAAAAAAGAGGCGATGAACCCAGAGCACAACTGGACCCAGTTTTCGGTCGGCAACCTCGATACTCTGGAAAACACGCCAGAGAACCCCATCCGCCCCGATTTGATCGACTTTTACAACCGTTACTACTCGGCCAATTTGATGACACTAGTGGTCAGCGCACCGCTCTCTTTAGACGAACTAGAGACGCTAGTAACTCAGCGTTTCTCTAAGGTTAAAAACAGCAACGCCACGCCCTACAGCGATGCGGTGCCGCTGTTCACAGAGAACGAGATAGGTCGTGAGATTCGCATCAAAACCCTCAAAGAGAGCCGCCAACTAACGCTCACTTTTCCTGTTCCCCCCAGAGAAGGTTACTGGAAGAAAAAACCGCTCTACTTTATTGCAAACCAAATCGGCTATGAGGGCAAAGGGTCACTCCTCTCTTACCTTAAGGATGAAGGTCTAGCCGACAGCGTCGGGGCTTGGATTGGCATCGATCAACCCGAACAATCGACCTTTGATATCCATATCGATCTCACCCTAAAAGGTCTGGAGCAGAAAGAGCGTGTGATTGAGGCAGTGTTTAGCAAAATTGAGCTTATTAAACAGGCCGGTGTTCAACAGTCACTCTTTGATGAACAAGCTCTTCTTGCGATGAATGAGTTCCGATTCCAGCAGAGTTCAGAACCGATCCACAACGTGATGCGTCTTTCTAAGATGATGGTGGACTACCCTGAGGCTGAATTGATCAGGGCCTCCTACGCGTTTGATCAGTTTGATGCCGCGTTGATTAATGACTACCTCTCGTACATGACGCCGGACAACTTAGTGCTAGGCCTCTATTCACAGCAGGTTGAGACCGATCAGCAAGAACCTCGATATGAGATCGACTACAGCATTAAAACGATCGACTCCGCCCTTCTAGAGCGCTGGAAGAGTCCAAAACTCATTCCGGCCCTCAGCATTAAACCCTTGAATCCCTATATTGCTGATCAGTTCGATCTTCTCGAAGAGACGCAAGCAGAGTTGCCTGAGACTGTTTTTAAAGAGGGTAATCTCACTGCGCTGCACAAGGTTGATGTCAGCTACAAGCAGCCCAGAGGAGCAATCAATCTGGCGATACTGTCGAATAATGCTCAGCCTGATGCAGCCGCATCCGTCGCCAATTCACTGTTGACCGACATGATCAATGAACAGCTCAACGAAGCGCTCTACGATGCCGCACTGGCTGGACTGAACGCCGAGATCTACCCTCACCTGCGAGGCCTATCCATTAAAGTGAGTGGCTACAACCAGCGTCTGGATCGTCTGTTAGAAACACTGCTCAGGTCTCTGAGTATGCCTTTGCAGGATGAGGCGTTGTTTGCTCGATTGAAGCAGAACCTTAAAGAGGATCTTGCCAACAGCCTTAAAGAGAAACCCTACAACCGAACCTTTGCCCTGCTCTACCAAGAGTTATTGGATAATAGCTGGAGCAGTGAAGAGAAACTGGCGGTGATTGATTCGATGACACTGGCTGATCTTTCCAAGCAGAGAGAGAAACTGCTTGCTGAAGGTCAGTTAAAACTGTTTATCCACGGTAATATCAGTCGTGAACAAGCCGAGCTGATCAGCTCAACCGTTCACTCAGCACTGTCTGCGATGAAACCCGCTAATGTGAACCCGATCAAAGCGAACAGCCTAGATGATGGAGAGACAACTAAATCGATCTCGGTCGCTCATACCGACTCCGCACTGCTGCTCTACCTTCAGGCGGACAGTGACACGGCTCAAGCACGCGTGGAAACCGCTCTGATCAACGAGCTTCTGTCGACACCGTTTTACACTCAGCTGAGAACAGAGCAGCAACTGGGCTATGTGGTCTTTACAAACCTTCTACCTATAGGTGAAACACCCGGAGTCGGTTTGACCGTGCAATCTCCGACGGCTGATTCGCAAGCGCTGAAACAGGCTTATAGTGATTTCTTATCGGGTTGGCGTGCAGGGTTAGCAGCAGAGCTAGAGCAAAACATCGAACAGTATCGAGCAAGTCTGCGCTCGCGAATTGCCTCACCCTCCAAGCGGTTGGCGGATGAGACTGAAAGACTCTGGCGAGAGATTGATCGTGACAACCTAAACTTTGATACCAGAGAGCAGCTTCTAACCGCGTTAGACCATCTGACGCCTGAGCAGATACTCAAACGCGCAGATCAGCTGCTTGAACGTAAACTTTGGATAGAGGCTAACCCTGAGCAATCTTAGTCATACTCTCTAAGGTTCAAAGGGGTAGATCGACTCCGCATAGAGGGCGATATCTTCCAATATCGCCCTTTCCTCAGCCGTAGTCTCCGGTAGTTCAGCAATGCGATTCAGCTCTGCATAGAGTGCTTCAAAGGTGAGGTAACCACCGGTGCCTTTCAGTAGCTTTTGCGCTCGAAACTCCTCCCAACTCAACTGTTCCTCATCGGTTAGGGTTTCTGGGAAATTTCGAGCTTTATAACGCAGTAACATCTCCTCTAGACGGGGATCCTGAAACGGCAGCTGTAATTCGTACAAGCTCTCTTCATCCGCCTCACGCACGCGATCGATCAGTTTTTTGTCATCATTCGAGAAGAACCCCCCTGAGTAGATCTGCAGATCAGGGTCAGCAATCGCATCGCGATCCTCTTGGTAAACCGCCATCAGTTTCTCTCGGAGATTAGGTTCATTGCGCAATAGCGCCAAATGCGCCCGACATTGATCGCCATCAATGGAAAATTTTGCCGGTTCATCACCGCGCAACATGTTGGCCGGTGCCACAATCGGGCAACGATTGGCATGCAGTAACTTCAGAGCTAATTTAGGGGTATTCTCATCACGCTGGTCGCGCGGGAGATAGAGATTCTGTTTAATCTGCTCGGCAGTCAGTTCAAAAAGCGGGGCTGGGTCGTGTCGTAGATCCCAAACAATGCTGGCATTCTTGTTGGTTGGGTGCACCGCAATCGGGGCAACAACCGCCATATTGCCTTGCTCTACCGGGTAACGTGATGAGATGTGTAACACCGGCTTCATGCTTTGCGGATCGATCAGTTTTTGAATCGCCAACTTGGAGCGGTTCCGAATCACATAATCAAACAGCTTGGGTTGTCTCTCTTTAACCAGCTTGGCCATCGCAATGGTGGCATAGACATCAGATAGCGCATCGTGGGCATTACCATGCTCAATGCCGTTAGCCTTGGTCAGATCTTCCAGACGCAAACTCGGCGTGCCATCTTCGTAGGTAGGCCAAACGATTCCATCGGGACGAAGTGCGCGAGTGAGACGTAACATGTCGATGATATCCCAACGAGAGCAGCCATTTTGCCACTCACGCGCATAGGGATCGTAGAAATTGCGATAGAGGGTATTTCGCGTCACCTCATCATCAAAGCGGATTGAGTTGTAACCGACACCGCAGGTACCCGGCCGTGCAAGTTCTGCATGAATCCTTGCGATGAACTCGGCTTCACTAAGCCCTTTCTCTAAGGCGATTTGTGGCGTAATCCCAGTAATCAAACAGGCCATCGGGTGCGGCAACATATCATCGGCAGGACGAGCGTAGATCATCACAGGATCCTCAATGATATTGAGGTCGGCATCGGTCCGAATACCAGCAAACTGCATGGGACGATCTCGTTGTGGATCGGTTCCGCTGGTCTCGTAGTCGTGCCAAAAAAACGTCTCGTTTTGCGCACTCATCTTCGCATCCTTGATGAAAATTGCTGATAATAGCGTTAAGAGTAACAGGCCCTTTCCATTCTGGCTAAGAGAGTTCTAAAAATGCTAAACAATCCTACTGAATCAAACTGCCCCTGCGGCAGTGGCGCCCCCTTTTCAGAGTGCTGCCAACCCTATCTAGCCGGCATCGCAGTCGCACCCACTGCTGAAAAGCTGATGCGCTCACGCTACACCGCTTTCTCTGTCGGTGCTGTGGACTATTTGATCGATACTTTAGCGCCAGAGCGACGCTCACCAGGTGAAGCGAACATGCTGGCACAAGAGCTTCGCTCAACCGAGTGGGTGAAACTGGAGATACTGGATACGCATGAGGGTGGACCTCTGCACCAAAAAGGACAGGTCGAGTTCAATGCTCACTTTAAAGCGGCCGATGGAAGAACGGGGGTGCTGCACGAACGATCCAATTTTCGCCGTGAGGCTGACAAATGGATCTATGTGGATGGCGACGTTGAAGTCAATTGAGTGAAAGTGATGTCAGACGCAATGACTAGGCCTTTAAATCGCCTTTTGAAATAATTGCGTCTGACATCGATTAATCCCTAACTCTATTAGAGAGGGATTAGAACATGTGAAGACCACCGTTCACTGAGAAGTCCGCACCGGTCATGTAACCCGACTCTTCGTCCGCAATAAAGGCTACCGTGCGACCGATCTCATCCGGTGTACCGAAACGTTTAACCGGAATCGTTGAGGTAATTTTATCCTGAATTGCCTGATCAATCTTAGCCACCATTGGAGTTAGGATATAACCAGGTGACACCGTATTGACGGTAATCCCTTTAGCAGCCACCTCTTGCGCCAGCGCCTTGGTAAAGCCGTGGATACCCGCTTTAGCTGCAGAGTAGTTTGCCTGACCGAACTGACCTTTCTGCGCATTCACAGAGGAGATATTGATGATACGACCAAAGCCTTTCTCAAGCATTGGGTTAATCACTAGGCGTGTCATGTGGAACATACTGTCGAGGTTGGCGCTAAGTACTTCGTCCCACTGTTCCCAGCTCATCTTCTTGAACTGACCATCGCGAGTAATACCCGCATTGTTGACTAGGACATCAACTGAACCACCAGTTAGCCTTTCAACCGTCGCAATACACTCAGCACAAGACTCAGCATTAGTGACATCACCGTAAGCGACTTCGATCTCGTAGCCATCTTTGCGTTGCTCCTCTTGCCAAGCTTTGGCTTTCTCGTGATTACCACCTGAGTTGTAGCCAGCAACGACTTTAAAACCAGCATCAGCCAATTTGCGACAGATGCTGACACCCAAGCCACCGGTACCACCAGTAACAAGTGCGACTTTTTGACTCATATTATTCACCCTTGTGTTGTGATCGACTCTCAATGAGGCGATTGATATGCAGGGAATTGGCCTCTCTTTTTGCGTTCTGCGTTCCACTCTCTGCAAACAAGAAATGGAAAAACATAGACCATGGAGGCTTTAAAAACCCTACGTTAGATAAGTAATTACTCTACTTTTTAGAACCTGACAAGTTTTAATGTCAGACAATGAACCAAAGTAGTGGATCAATTTAAACCAGAGAGATGACAGTGGTATGACGTCTGATTAGACCCTTTTTAGGGTCCGGATCATCCAGAACCAAGCGAACAGCGCCGTCAGCGCATTCGCTACCACTAGGCCGATAAAGAGCCCTTTAAGGTCGAACAGGGTGCTACCTAGCCAGCCGAGTGGAATGTAGAAGAGAAAGAGTCGAACGATGCTGACACGCATCGCATGATAAGGTAGATGCAGAGCATTAAAGCTGGACGAGCTGAGGAAAGTAGTCGCCTGAAATCCAAAGCCCAGCGGTACAATCAACATCCAGAGAACCAACCAGCGACCAACCTCAGAGTCGTTAGTAAACAGTGGCACTAAAAGCCCTGCACCAAGGGCTAACAGCAGGTAGATCAACAACTGCCAACTCAATGCAAAGAACACCGCATCACTGTAGGCAGACTTAACACGCGCGATCTGTTTCGCACCTAAGTTCTGACTTATGAAAGGTGGCAGCGTCATCGACAAGGCCAAACAGACCAGTAGGGCCAGAGATTCGATACGACTGCCTACCCCAAACGCTGCAACCGCAGCTGCACCATGCTGCGCAACAATCGCTGTCAAAATCCCGTTAGCCAGCGGCGTCATCATATTTGACAGAGCCGCGGGCAGACTGATCTTTAGGACTGAACGCCAATTTTTAAACAACACACTGGGGTCTAGTACTCCCAGCAGGATCATCTTTTTACGAACGAACAGCACCCAAATCGCTAACACAGAGGTAATCGCCCAAGCGATTAAGCTGGCAATGGCAGCGCCCTGTATGCCCATCGCAGGGATCACGCCCCAACCAAAAATCAGGATGGGATCGAGAATAAAGTTGAGAATTGAAGAGCCCAACATCAGCGCGGCTGAGGTGCGAGTATCACCCATCGAGCGGAAGGTGCTGTTACAGACCATGTTCAGAACCATAAAGATGGCCGCAAAGAACCAGACCGACATGTATACGTCTATATAAGGGATCAGATACTCAGCAGCCCCCATCAACTCTACGATGGGGATCAAAAGAAACTGCCCGATAAAGCCCACCACAGCAGTAATCAAAACTGCCATCAGTAGGTTATCAGTCGCTAAACGTGCCACTCGCTGTTTCTCACCGCGACCGATCAGGCGAGCTAGAGTTGCAGAAGTCCCCACACCAAGACCGATGGCCAGACTGGTCAGCGAGAAGCTAATCGGAAAGGTAAAGGATAGTGCCGCCAGCGGCCAAGTGCCTAAGCGACCGACAAACCAAGCGTCTGCCAAGTTAAACAGCATCAGACTGATCATGCCGAACATCATCGGCACAGTCATGCGCACCAGTGTCGGTCTTATCGGGTCATTAGTCAGATCTGCAGCTTTAGACATGCGGGCACTATAACCTAGGTTCCCACGCACACCCAGCTTTGCAGTACACTATTACAAAATTTGTCAGGGCTTAATGTGAATTTACTGATTCTAGAAAAAGAGGATTTCACCTCCTCAACTGAGGTGCGCATCAGTGACCGTCGTCACCGCCACATGCTTGAAGTACAAAAACTAGAGGTCGGCGACACCCTAAGAGCGGGCGAACTGAATGGACTGATTGGCTCAGCCAGAGTGGATCAGATCGATTCTGAGTCGGTATCCCTTAAGGTTGACCTTCAAAAAGAGCCCCCCAAACCACTGCCAGCGACTCTACTACTGGCCCTACCCCGTCCAAAAATGTTGAAACGGACCTTTCAAACCCTAGCCGCCATGGGGGTAAAAGAGATCTACCTGATCAACGCCTATCGCGTCGATAAGAGCTACTGGTCAACGCCTGTCCTGTCAGAAGACTCGATCCGCGAACATCTGATTCTGGGTCTAGAGCAAGCTGGCGACACACAACTGCCCAAAGTGCATATCCGTAAACGATTTAAACCCTTTGTTGAGGATGAACTGCCAGCGCTGGTTAATGGGAAACGCGCACTGATCGCCCATCCCTACAACGCTTCACTCTGCCCTGAACCATCAGATGAAGAGACATTGATAGCAGTCGGTCCTGAAGGCGGATTTATCCCTTACGAAGTCGATCTGATGCAGCAACAGGGGCTAGAGGCCATTCACCTTGGGGAGCGGATTTTACGGGTCGAGACCGCTGTACCCGTGTTACTGTCGCGACTTTTTCCCATTAGTTAGCTGACAGTGATCCAAGGGCGTTTAAATAACGACCCCAATCGAAACAGGGTCCCGGATCGGTTTTACGTCCCGGTGCAATATCACTATGACCGGTGATTCGGTGTGGGGTAATCAGCGGGTAGTGGGTCAGCAGTTGCTCAGTGATCTGAACCAATTGGTCGTACTGCTGATCGGTAAAGGGTTGATCATCGCTCCCTTCCAATTCAATGCCAATCGAGAAATCATTACACTGTTCGCGTCCATCAAAACTGGACTGCCCGGCATGCCATGCACGCTTGTTAAATGGTACAAACTGAACCACACGCCCCGTCCGCTCTATAAGCAGATGGGCAGAGACCTCTAACCCCTCTATCTGTTGGTAGTAGGGGTGCTCGCTGCAGTCCAACTCATTACAAAAGAAGCGCTCTACCGCCTGAGTATTAAACTGTCCTGGCGGCAAGCTGATGTTGTGAATCACCAACAGTGAGATCTCATCACTAGGTCGCTCATTACAATTGGGCGAGGCGATCCAGTCGGCGCCTATGAGCCGGCCTGAAGGCTGATCGATACTGAAACTAACTGACAAATTGAACCCCGCTAACAGTGGCGATGCAGGTAAGATCACGTACAATACCTGCTCAAATCATATTACCCGAAGAGTCCCTGTCGATGCTAACGCTAGAAACCCTAAAGCCCACCATTGAAGCGAATGTCCGTCTTGCAATTGAAGAGGACGTCAGTACAGGTGACATCACGGCGGAGCTGATCCCAGAGAGCCAGCAGGCCAAAGCCGAGATCATCTCACGCGATCAAGCGGTGATTGCCGGCAGTGCTTGGGTCAATGAGGTCTTTAAGCAGGTCGATCCGACCGTAGAGGTAGATTGGAAAGTGGCAGATGGGGACTCCGTCGCACCGAACACACTGCTCTTCACTCTAAAAGGTTCGGCCAGAAGCCTATTGACCGGAGAGCGCGCAGCACTGAACTTCCTTCAAACGTTATCAGGCACTGCCACCCTCGCCAAACAGTACTCTGACAAGGTCGCCAACACCCCAGTTAAACTCTTAGATACGCGCAAGACACTTCCGGGGCTGCGTTTGGCACAGAAGTACGCCGTCACCTGCGGCGGTTGCTACAACCACCGCATCGGTCTGTTTGATGCGTTTCTAATCAAAGAGAATCACATTCTAGCGGCCGGCGGCATTGAATCCGCCATCTCACAAGCCAAGTCCAACCACCCAGGCAAACCGGTGGAAGTCGAAGTCGAAAGCTTTGACGAGTTAAACCAAGCCCTAGAAGCGGGTGCAGACATCATCATGCTCGATAACTTCACTCCCGATCAGATGCGCGAAGCGGTTGCCTTGGTTGATGGCAGAGCCAAACTGGAAGCGTCCGGCAACATCACCGACGACACCCTGGTGAGTTACGCCGAAACCGGAGTCGACTACATTTCGATTGGCGCGCTCACCAAGCACTGCCGCGCGATTGATCTATCAATGCGGTTGGTCTAGTTCAGATAAGTAATATCGTAGGAGCGATCTCGCAGAGGTCGCGATAGTGCCGGTGACTGGCTTCAGCCTGTCATCCGCCGTTAGAATTTATTACCTATCTGAAAAAAACCGATAAAGCAGATGACAGGCTGAAGCCAGTCACTGGTGTTTTTTAAAAAATTTTATTGCATACCAATCGCGGCCTTTTCAAGACCGCTCCAACAAAGTGACAGATACAAATCTCGTGCCGATTCGTCCACGTCCGATCGAGAGTGAGTACGATGGTTTTTCACGGTTAAGAGTTCAATCGGCTGAGGCTCGGATGGCCGAAGTCTGCAACGGAGGCAGGAGCCGACTTATTGCCATGGAAGGCATGTATTCCGTTAATGCAGGAGCAATTAACGGTTTGCAGTGTCCTATTGGACTTCAGTGAAAAATCATTGAACGGAGCGTGCCGCAGGCCGAGTGAGCGTGGTCAGTTTTTGCTTACTTTTTGCTGACCAAAAAGTAAGGTTGATCGCCTTTAGGCGATTAGAAAGTTCTGGCTTTAAATGAGTTTGCCAACAAACTCAATGCCGAGTCGGTGTATGTTCAAACTCTTCAGGACTCATACCCGAACTGAAATCCTCAATATCCGGCTGAGTCGCGACCTTGTATCCCTCGCTTGCCCACTCGCCTAGGTCAATCAACTTACAGCGCTCTGAACAGAATGGGCGGTACTTGTTTTCGGTGGAGTACTCGACCTTTTTTTCGCAGGTGGGGCATTTAACTTTCACAAGGGCTCCTGTCGGATTATGTCGTTTGTTGAGTGGTCAGCTGATGATAGAGCGCATCCACCTGAGAATAAAGCTCATCCAGGGTGCCGGTATTGCTGATCACATAATCGGCCCGATCAATTCGTGACTGACGATCCATCTGGGCGGCAAGAATCGAATCGACCTGCGCTTCACTTACACCGTCACGACTCAAGGTTCGCTGTCGTTGTACCTCGACCGGCACATCGATCACTAGCGACGCATCGATCTCTTGGTATTGCCCGCTCTCAAACAGCAACGGCACAACCACCACCGCAATAGGGGTATCTGCGTTTAAAGCTCGTTCGAGGGTCGTTTGACGAATCAGCGGGTGCAGCAAGGCCTCTAACCACTGACGCTCGCTGGGATCTTGAAAAACCCTCTCACGCAGCGCCCCACGATTCAAATGGCCATCGTCTTGAATCACTTCAGGCCCAAAGTGCTGTTCAATCTGAGTCAGTGCCGGCTGACCAGGCTCCACCACTTCGCGTGAAATAAGATCGGTATCCACCAGTGTTGCACCTAGGGACTCTAAACGATCAGCGGCGGCCGTTTTACCGCTGGCGATACCACCTGTTAACCCTACAATAAACGGAGGCATTAGAGGCCCAATCTCGTTTTCAGTGCGGCGATAATCGGCAGATTTGCTTCTGGAAATTGGTAGGAGTCCATCTCAACAGGGTTGATCCACTCAATGGGTTGGCCTTCTAAACCGGAAGCCTCGCCACTGAATGAGCTGACCACCCAGACATCTAAGACCACCGATTTATCGATGTAGTCGTGCTCAATGCGGACCAGAGGCTCACACTTCACAATCTCAATACCGATCTCTTCTAGCAGTTCACGCTTAAGTGCTGTCTCAACCGACTCTTCGGCCTCTACCTTACCGCCCGGAAACTCCCAAAGCCCGCCCTGGTGTTTATCATCGGGGCGCTTGGCAATCAGCAGTTGGCCTTGTGGATTCAGTATTGCAGCGGCAGCAACCAGTATCTGTTTCATAGCGAATCTTTAAACAGTCTCTTATGAACGGTAGTCGGCATTGATCGACACATACTCTTTCGATAGGTCAGTCGTCCAAACCGTCTCGCTCGCACTACCTCGGTTGAGCACCACGTGAATCAGAATATCCTCCTCATTCATCACCGCCTGTCCCTGCTCTTCGGTGTAACTAGCCGCTCGACCACCTTTCTCGACAATGCAGACATCGCCTAAGTAGATTTGCAGCGCGTCCAGATCAAGGTTTTCAATGCCGGCACGACCCACACAGGCCAAGATACGGCCCCAGTTAGGGTCACTGGCGAATAGAGCGGTTTTCACCAGTGGCGAATGAGCAATGGTGTAAGCAACATCCAACGCCTCTTTTGACGTTTCAGCCGAGTCGACACGGATCTCAACAAACTTCGTTGCGCCCTCGCCATCACGCACAATCAACTGAGCGAGTTGCAACATAATACGGTTAAAGGCTTCAACAAAGGCCGTTGCTGCAGCGCTGTCCGCCTCTATTCGAACCCCAGAAGCACCCGTCGCAACCAGAGTACAGCTATCATTTGTCGAGGTGTCGCCATCGACAGTGATGCGGTTAAAGGATCGTTCCGTCGCAGCACTCATCCACGACTGCAACAAGACCTGATCAATCTCGGCATCAGTCGCCACATAGCCGAGCATTGTCGCCATGTTTGGCATGATCATCCCTGCACCTTTGGAGATGCCGGTAATCGTAATGGTTTTACCATCCACTTCGATCTGCTCAGACGCCGCTTTAGCACGAGTATCGGTCGTCATAATGCCCCAAGCGGCATCCAACCAGTTGTCCTCTTTAAGATCAGCCAATGCAGCATCTAACGCACCAACGATCTTATCGACTGGCAGAGGCTCACCAATGACGCCGGTTGAGTAAGGCATTACCTGAGAGTCAGCAACACCCGCGCGCTGTGCAAGCTCTGCACAGACCGCTTTAGCATCCATCATCCCCTGCTCACCAGTACCGGCATTCGCATTACCCGTGTTAGTGACCAAGTAACGCACCTGACCCGTCGCCATATTGGCTTTCGCTAAATGAACAGGGGCCGCACAGAAAGCGTTCTTAGTAAAAACACCGGCCACTGATGCACTCTCTGGAAACTCCATCACCACAATATCGCGACGCCCAGGCTTCTTAATGCCCGCACTGGCAATACCAATTTTGAAACCTGCAACAGGGTGAAGCGTAGGAAGAGTGTCAGGACCGACAGCCATGGAGAGTACCTCGGAGTTAAAATAATAGGCCATTATTTTAATGGGTTTGATCTGTGCCAGCTAACTATTTTTGTGTTGTTGTTTTGGGAAGATCAAGGGCAATCTATCCGACTGGCGTCGGCTAGCCTTCTTCTTTGTGTGAGCAAAGAAGAAGCAGGGCCGAAAGTGTGCTCCTGCACTTTCGGCATTCACCACATCTTGTGGATCAAACACACCCCGCTCCTTCGGCCTTCGGCACACTGCGCGCGATACTCTTTTTTTAACATCGAAAGGCACATTTCAGACAGATGATTTGCACCTGCATCATCTGCATACAAAACGTCGTGTTTCTAAGCCTGCTCCGTGCAGGCGCTGAAACTCTCGCCCATCCGGGGCTCGATCCTTTCAACGTCTTAACGAAAAAGAGCACCGTGCTCGTTCTCAGTCGGACGGGGACGACTGGCACGAGATTCGAATCAGGCACTTTGTTGGAGCGGTCTTGAAAAGGCCGCGATTGGTATTCATTAGAATTATCTAAAAGCATCAGTGACTGGCTTTAGCCTGACATCCACTCTTTCAACGTTTTCCAGATTGCCGGTTAAAATCTACCAGCAGATGACAGGCTGAAGGCCAGTCACCGGCCCCAGAGATTATCCCCCAACAACCTGCCCAAGCTGGAAGATCGGTAGGTACATGGCAACAACCAAACCACCAACCAAGGTACCTAACACCACCATGATCAACGGTTCTAACAGGCTGGATAGGTTATCGACGGCATTATCGACGGAAGCCTCGAAAAACTCGGCGACTTTATCGAGCATGGAGTCGAGTGAACCGGCCTCTTCACCGATGGCGACCATCTGAACGGTCATCACGGGGAATACACCGGTCATATTGATCGCATTTTTCAAGGATTGTCCGGCCGCTATACCGTTGCGGATCTGCATGATGGCATCGTGGAACACCACGTTACCGGCCGCACCTGCACAGGACTCTAGAGCTTGCACCAAAGGGACACCCGCCGAGAAGGTCGTCGCCAGTGTCCGAGCAAATCGGGCAACCGCTGCGTTATATAGGATTCCACCAATCACTGGGATTTTAAGACTGGCTCGTTCAACTGAGTCTCTGAACTTTTTCGAATGGATCATGCCGCGCCGGAAGAAGTAGCCACCAACAAACAGCAGGCCCAGTACATAGAGCCAATAGCTTTGCGCGATCTCAGAGAGATTAACAACGAACTTAGTAAAGGCGGGCAGATCGGCGCCGAAGCTGCCGAATACATCCTCAAACACTGGCACCACTTTAACCAACAGAATCGCGGTGACTAGAATACCGACCACAATAACCGCGGTTGGGTAGGTCAGTGCTTTTTTGATCTTGGCTTTAAGCGCTTCACTCTTCTCTTTGTAGAGTGCCAAGCGATCCAGCATCGCCTCTAGGGAACCAGACTGCTCACCGGCAGCGACCAACGAGACGTAGAGATCATCAAAATATTGTGGAAATCGTGACAACGCAGTTGATAGATCCGAGCCACCATTCACATCCGCACGAATGTCGTAAATCAGTTTTTTCAGTTTCGCCTTCTCAGCACCCTGACCGACGATATCTAAGCCCTGCAATAGTGGAACGCCCGAACGCATCATGGTGGCCATTTGACGTGTGAAAAAGGCGATATCGATCGGTTTAATCGGTTTATCTTTGTTCGAGAAGATCGAAACGCTCTGTTTTTTGACCTTATCGTAGTTGATCCCCTGCTTACGCAACTGAATCTTCGCTTCAGAGAGCGTCAACGCATCAACCGTACCCTTACTCTTGTTACCGGCTTTATCTTTACCGGTCCAAGCAAAGGTCAGAATTTTTGGCTCTTTGTATTTTTTTCGCGCTAAGGTCTTCGCCATTCAGAGTACTTCTATCAATCAATTAAGCGTCAATGATCAGTTCTTAATGACGCGGTTCATCTCTTCGAGACTGGTCAGTCCCTCAGCAACCTTTTTAAGTCCTGCTGTCCTAAGCGTAGCAAAGCCTTCACGTTTCGCCACCTCAAGGATGTCGAGCGACGAGCCATTCTCCATAATGCACTCAGCCACCGCCGGCGTCACTTCAAGCATCTCGTAGATACCGACACGCCCCCGGTAGCCACGGTTACAGCGTGGACAACCCTCTGGGTTATGTTCAAACAGGTGCAGATCAGCAAGTTGAGACTCTTCAAAGCCCTGATCTAACAGAGTCTCATGTGGAATATCGGTCTGTTTTTTACAGCCGGTGCAGAGTCGACGTGCCAGGCGTTGCGCTATGATCAAAGTAGCTGAGGTGGCAATATTGAACGACGCCACCCCCATGTTACGTAGACGCGTCAATGTCTCAGGCGCCGAGTTGGTGTGCAGGGTTGATAACACCATATGACCCGTTTGAGCCGCTTTAATCGCGATCTCGGCCGTCTCCAAGTCTCGAATCTCACCGACCATGACAACATCCGGGTCCTGACGCAGGAAGGCGCGCAGCGCTTCGGCAAAGGTTAAACCCACTTTTGGATTCACATGGACCTGGTTGATTCCATCCATGTTAATCTCGACCGGATCCTCCGCGGTGGAGATGTTTCGCTCCTCTTCATTGAGGATGTTCAAACCGGTATAGAGCGTCACCGTTTTACCCGAGCCGGTGGGACCGGTCACTAACACCATCCCTTGAGGACGAGCCAGAGTATCCAGGTAGAGTTCCCGCTGCTCTGGCTCAAAACCCAAGGCATCCACACCCATCTTGGCACTGGAGGGATCCAAAATACGCAGGACGATCTTCTCGCCCCATAGGGTCGGCAAGCTGTTGACACGGAAGTCGATCGAGCGCTTGGCCGAGATCTTTAACTTAATGCGGCCATCCTGCGGCACACGACGCTCGGCAATATCCATATTGGACATCACCTTAAGACGCGCAGAGAGGCGCGCTGCCAGGTTTCTAGGGGGTGAGCTAACCTCTTGCAAGATACCATCGATACGCGAGCGGACACGGTAGCTCTTCTCGTAAGGCTCGAAGTGAATATCGGACGCACCACCATTAATGGCATCCAGTAGAATCTTGTTGATAAAACGAACAATTGGCGCATCGGATGCGGCATCTTCGGCACTACTCTCCTCTTTCGGCAGCTCAGTATCGCTCACTTCGAGGTTATCTAGGTCACTATCGCCCAGGTCGCCAAGGGAGGCGGAACTGTCCTCGGAATCGAGTACCATCTCGATCTTGCGCGTCAGCTTATCCTCTTCTACCAAAATCGCTTCGGTCGGAAGACCGCTGGTAAAGCGCATTTCGTCGAGGGCTTTGATATTGGTCGGATCCGAGATCGCCACATAGAGACGCGAATTACGCTTCATCAGAGGCAGTGCGTGGTGGCGAACAATCACCTTAGAGTCGACTACATCTTTAGGAATCACATCCAACGGGATCGCATCCAGATCCAACACCGGCAGACCAAATTCTTCAGAAGCGGCACTGGCGGCACGACGGGCACTGATAATACGATTGGCAATCAAATAGGAGATAAACGAGCGCTGCTCAGCACGCGCTTTAAGCAGAGCCTGTTGCGCCGTATCGGCAGAAAACACTCCGTCACTGACCAACCGCTTCGCCAAACCGCTTAAGTTACTCGATGCCTGCACAGATGATTCCTAAATTATGTGTCAAAAATTCTCTATTAACTCTCTTAACTATGGCAAAGAATTCGAATTCCTGCATCTTTAAACGAAAAAAAGTGAGTCAAATCAGTCTTTTTCACAATTATTTACAATTTTTTTTAATTTTTACTTGGAACTTCCCAAATCTGGTCTATGTTTAATACAACGGATTGAGAAGCCCTCAGGGAGGGTTCAAGTGGGAAAATGGATGTACCGCTTAATTTAATTAATAGTTAACTCACTGGAGAGTTTCTTATGATGAAGAAAACACAAAAGGGCTTCACCCTAATCGAATTGATGATCGTAGTCGCGATCATCGGTATTTTGGCTGCGATCGCCTTGCCGGCTTATGATGAATATGTCACAGACTCGAGAAATAATTCTTGTCTAGCAGAGGCTAAAGGTGAATCTAATCGCCTCCTTATAGCTCAAGCGCAGGATGGTACGGCTGCATCAATTGCTACTCCTTCTTCACCATCTGCTTGTGCATGGGAAGGTGATACTTGGTCAGGCACTTCTTCTAAGACTGTTTCAGTTGCAAATACAACAGATACGGTAACTTGTTACATCGCTTCTGGTGGCCAGTGTAGCGTAGATTAAAAGTATTTTTTCAAAGGCCGCATCAGCGGCCTTTTTCTTTGGTCGAGTTGTTCTTCCCCGCCCCTCATACTACACTGCGCCTCAATTGATTAATGAGGTCTCCCCTTGAAAAGCTATAAGCGTCTTACCCTGCTCATTCTGATTATTTTAGCCGCCGCCGTTACCTACTACATTGAGAGTGGCAAACCGGAAGTATCACTTCAGACTCGTGCACAAGTTGAGGCGGAGCTCGCCAAAGACCCCACCTTCCCCGCTCGCCCTGTTTGGTGGGATAAGGGGCATATTTTAGGGGTGGGTGTTCTACCCAATGGCCAAAATCGCAATAGCGATGCCGAACGCGTCTGCCAACTACTGACCCGCTACGACATTAAACCGGCCGAAGTGCAGGTATTTGATGTACTGCAAATTCAAAATGATGATGAGTGGGTACAGATTGGTGGGGCGGTTTGTAGCCGATAGATGAAGCATCATCGGTGACAGGCCTTCAGCCTGTCATCCGCTCGTAGACTTTAAGACAATCTGGAAAACGCTGAGAAAGTTGGGTCAGACCAGAGGTCAGACCCGCAGCGGCGTATCTAGTTTAGCACTCCGGTGTCTGACCTTTGGTCTGAAACCACTCTTCAATTAAACACCAATCTATCGCGGCCTTTGCAAGACCGCTCCAACTTCAAAATCAAAATGCCGAACTCGATCGGACGTGGACGATTGGCACGAGATTCGAATCTGGCACCCCGTTCCCCGTCCGACTGAGAACGAGCACGGTGCTCTTTTTCGTTAAGACGTTGAAAGGATCGAGCCCCGGATGGGCGAGAGTTTCAGCGCCTGCACGGAGCAGGCTCTGAAATGTGCCTTTCGATGTTAGAAAAAGAGTATCGCGCGCAGTGTGCCGAAGGCCGAAGGAGCGGGGTGTGTTTTCTTGCTTCTTCTTTGCTCACACAAAGAAGAAGGCTAGCCGACGCGAGTCGGATAGACAGCTCTTGATCTAGAGATAAAATGATCGCGACCTCTTCGAGATCGCTCCAACAAGAGAAAGTCGCGGCCTTTTCAAGACCGCTCCAACGGGAGCTAAAGAGAGTGGTGGGCCCAGCAGGACTTGATCCCTTATGTAGGGTAATTTTATTTACCGATACTAACTGTCCGTCCGCTTTTTGATTACTCTAAACCCCTAATATAATGATGAACTCAACACAACAACCTTAATCTATCATGGATTTTATAAATATGTCAACGTTGATACATTTATAAATTACTGATTTTTGGGATGTTCCAGCTTCGCTGTAACGAGTTTTCCATTGTGTGGGAGGGGGGGTTGTACATGCAAATACACGCAGTACAATTTTATAAACGTAATGCGATGCCCGCTCGGCGGGCATGATCCATGCTAAGTGAGCTAGTGAGTGTATAGCTTAGTTAGCCTTACCAGCTCTGTATCGTCTTGCAACTTGAGAAGGTCAGTGACAAGTTTGGTAGAAATCCCTAAATCAAGGCACCTTTCTATGGTCGACACAAGATCCACATCTGATGATGCTTCGCCAGTGATCCGATCTGTACAAATTAATAGCCTTGCTGCGAGAGAGCGGTTTGAGTTATTTGGGGTTTGCATGCGATCCTCCTTTTCGCTCACGGTAAGAGTAAACGAAGGATGCGTCCAGTGAATTTGTTTCAACAACCTTTATTGTAAGGCATTGTTTATATTAGGTTTTATTAACAACTCTCAATTCGATTATTGATGCTTGAATTAATCAATTATCAACCTGACAACCTGACAACCTTGGATGGCTGATGCTATTTGATCGTACAAATGCAAGCTCCGCAACCAAACATTGGGGACATTCACGCAGAGGAATTTACATTAACCCTAGCGCATTATTTAGTGTGTATTCCAACTATATCCGCAACCTTTTTTAAAGGATGGATAAATTTCTTTTAACCCATCTGTACTTACAATAAAGCGCTTTCCAGAATAAGCAAATGCGACATCAGGGCTTCTTCCTGAGACTTGGATGATGGTTCTGGAAAGATTAGGGTTTGCTACAATTATTGAGGCAATACTGTCATTTGGTAGGTATGACCATACAGAAGGCTCCCCTATAACCATATTTGTTTTCCATGATACAGTGACCCCTTCCTCGGGAAACTCTGTATCGACAGAGGTTATAGTTACAAATGGAATTGCGTTACTGGCACATATCAATGAAACGCTGTCACCAAGACCATCTGTATACATCAATATTTGATTCCCCTCTTGCTCTAAGAATTCCCATTTGCCAGCCCAGGCTGACAAAGATGTTAGAAATGTTAGAGCCAATAACAAAATTCTAAGTTTCATTTTTGGCCTCATCGACAATTTACATTTGTGATTGAACCCATTGTATTGGCGGTACAATTCACAGTTCTTGGCTGCATCGAACGATATAACGCTGCACCCCTAGCCGCCCGTTGATCGGCAGCGTTCGATGAGTTCATGCGCTCTTGAGAAATGCACTGACTCATTTCAGGAGTTCCTTCTTTGAACCCATAACTCCTACAAATACTGGAGAAATACTGCACTTGCTCTTCGATAGAAGCAGTGTTGTGCCATAGTTTAGAGCCAGGTCTACCAATAGTCTGACAGCCTGAAATCAAGGAAATTGTTACTAGAATTGCGAGGACTTTTCTCATTGCTACACCTGTTTTCTTGTTTCTATTTATAGATTAATTGGAGTGAGTGGCAAAAGTAAAATTTTAGATTGGTGAGTTTAAAAAATTCTATGCCCTCACACTAAAACCTACGCTCAGCATGTCGGCTCGATTTTGGCGTTCTGCAGCCTTACGCGCCACATCTCTACTACCTACCAAAAGAGTCAGATTCTTTGAGCGCGTGATTGCTGTGTAGAGCATACCTCGCTCAAGCATATCTGTGTCTGACACCACACATACTATCGATGTATCGTACTCACTACCTTGGGATTTGTGTATTGAGATTGCATACGCCAATCGAATCCCAAGCTCCCAACAATCTGCTACTGATAGATGATGTGTTTTGCCATAAAAATCTAACACCCCGACTAATTGCTCATCTTCCGTGAGAATCTCGACAAGATGACCAATATTTCCATTGAACAGCTGACGTTCATAATTATTGCTCGTGACAATAACAGGGTCACCTTGCTTCAACCAAAATGAGCCAAGGTAAAGTCCTTGCGCATCCTCAAGATGTTCATTGAATTGAATCGCATTATTAATCGCATTACCTGAATCAACTGCACCGTCATACATGTAAGGCGTGATTATTTGATGGTCTTGATTAACGGACTTTCGGATTCTCACCAACGTCCTACAAAGTTCTTTTTGGTTTACCTCGCAATCAACGAAGAAGATTCCGCTGGACTCACCATTCCAGTTTGGAATTTCTGGTAGAACCCCTTCTCTAATTGACATTGCAGCGTCATGTAACGAGGTAGAAGACGTTCGGTGAACTTCCGTAAGGTTAACTACTGGTACCAAGTCAGACTTAGCCAGAAGATGCCAGAACAAGCCGAATCCTACTGGTGACAACTGCCCCGTATCTCCCACCGTAACCAGCGAGAATTCATTCTTACCCATAACCCTAAGGAGTTTATTTGTAAGCGCTATATCAACCATTGAGGCTTCATCAATAATCAGTAACGGATTACCTTCAACACTCAGCTCTCCATCCGCTACACGCTTGATAAATCCATGTATTGTGTAGGCATCTACACCTGTTGATTCTCTTGCTCGCTCTTTAGCCTTACCCGAAAGCGCAAGCACATAAACAGGTCTACCTGCCAACTCAACTATGGCTCGTAGAACAGTTGTTTTACCCGTTCCGCCAAACCCTGTAACAACGGAAATCTTGTTACTCAAAGCAGTTTCAACAGCCTCTTTTTGCTGCGAGTTCAGTGCAAATCCGTATAGCTTTTGAAAGGAATCAGAATAGTCTTGAATTAGGCTAGAAACATCAGTAACCAAATCGATTTGCAGAGGAGCCTTAGCCATCTCACAGATTTTATTCTCAACTTCATGCTCGATGATTGCAGCACCTATAGACTGAATGTATTTATGATCATCACGCTCCAATAGACAGGCAACTCGTGAATCTAGTGCAGATTGCATTGCTACATTAAATAAGTCTGTTGATTTGGTAATTTTCGAAAAACCATCCTTCAATACACTTACTTCACAGGCTGTATTGCCCTGATCAAGCTCCCTGTACAACGCCAATTCAATCGCGCCGACTAATCGTCTGCTATCGTTTTTTTCGATCCCCAATCGTGCTGCAAGGGAATCTATGGTTACCCAAATCTTTGGAACTACATTGCTGAAAGCAACTAAGACGTAAGGGTTACGTTTGATGCGATTAACCGTGTCAAAAGAACAAATTCTTAGGATACGTTTTGTTAGCTCTACAGGAATCTTATTTTCAACCAGAAAACCTATGGTCTCTGTTTCATTAGATAACTGACTCCATGTAGAAATAATCTGCTCAGCTAGTTTTTGATTAACGACTTCTGCGAGATGACTTACTTTTCCTGCGTCAAGCGCAGAGATCAAAGCTGATGCGCCAAATGCATCAATCAATTTATCAACTTTCTTAGATCCAAATCCAAACCCACGGAAAGCGGGGTGTTTAAGAAAAAAATTCCTTACATATCCTGACTCTGGAAGCGATACCAGATGGCAGTTTTCAATGGAAATAAAATTACGAAACTCATCGTGCGAGGCTATAAATCCATCTATCTGCCAACACTCACCTGGCTGTGGAATCCTTACAATTTTTTTATAGTTTGCCTTGCAAACAGTGACACGGCGCTGACCAAGTATTCGACCTGAAAAAACCGCACCACCAATACTACCTGGCGTGACCGAATTGACCTGTAAGACTCCCGTCACACGTTCCAATTGAAGCTCCTTCCCGTATCTCTTAGTAGTTCGATACGATCTTCCTCTTCGCCACATTTAGCCTTGAGAAGACGGTTCTCAGCTTTCAATTGTTCGTTTTCTTCACGGAGAGCCTCAATCTCATTTAATTTAAGATTTAGGGTTTTTCTCAACCTATTAACTTCTTTCGACTTTGCCTCAGAGCGTTTTGCAAGGGTTTCAGAAACGTCCTTCGGCTGTATTTTATCCGTACCTAAGGCGGTAAAATCATCCGAAATTATCTGCTTAAGAGTCTTACCGTCACTACCAAAAACCTTACCCGAATTTTCTGAGAACCACTGACGGCGCATTCCGCAATCAGACGCTATTTGAGTAAAATTTAAATCACCAAACTGATTGGTCGGGAGCGTCTTTCCCTCCCTTTCCAACCCTGCTACGTAATCTCTATATCGCTCAAACGGCTTCATTAGACTGCACCATTCAACTTAGATGACTTGTTCTTTAGCCAACGGATATAGGACTCTACAACGTCCTTAGGAAGCATTCCCTCGACTTCCTCTAAATCGTCTGCTAAGTCTCGCAACGCAATTCCTTCCAAATCAACTTCTACAACACCATATTTCGCAATCAGTAGCTCGATTACCTTACCCATGTTGTCTATATCACGCTGAGACCTCTCAGAATCGCCCGTATCGGCTTTTTCAGGACTCTTTGGTAAACTGCCTAGGGATAACCTAAGAGCCCTATTTTCGGCTTGTAGGCGCTCTATTTGCTTATCTAGTTCGTTTACCCTTTGAGAATTTAGAGTAGATGTCGAAGAAGCTTTGAAGTCTTCAAGATTCTTCTTCTTCGCGAAGTGTTGGTAGTACACAGGGCCAACAATAGCCCAGTAATCTTTACTCTGATTCAAGCGTCTGTAGCTAATAGGATTTTCGTTAACAGGCAAATCCTCATTGTAAATATCCGCCGCTAAGCTACAGAACTTATTGATAGAGCTAATTGACGTATGCGCTGCCAATGCTCGCAACTTTGGAACGACAATATCCTTCAACCGATTCAGTCGGTATTTGGTTAACGCCTTCTGAGCGCCCTTAAATCGGTTCTCACCAGGTTTTGCACCTCTAGGCATGATTACCTCCACCAGCGGTCGATAAAAGTAGCAGCGGCGAATTTGAAGGCTCAGGCAATGCAATCGGTTGCTCAAGCTTCTCTGCCAAATCAGTAACTCCGATTCCGAGAGTCGAACAAATGGAATTCACCAAACCACGATATTGGTCAATCAAAGCAAAGCCATTCGGCGTTTCGTCCATCAACGCTTTGAAATTACCCGTATGTGCTAGTAGTTTTGTGCGAGCTTTTGTTATCTGGTGCTCTAACGTTGGAGTAAAGAACTCTGCATAAGATTTAGCCTCAGAAGCCTTAACCAACAGTCCTTGATATTGGGGATTCTTTATCTCCATTTTTGTTAGTTCTTTAGACAACATTTCTGGTTTCTGAACTAGCCAATCATCGCGTTCAGCTAACACATTAGCCATCTGTTCTAAGCATTGAAACGTAACTGTCCAAGCGATTATCTCATCTGAAAGGAATCGTCTACGCTTGACGTATGAACTTAGCGCATTTGCATCAGCACCACTTGCTTTAGATTCTTTAAGGTATTGCTGAATCTCGCTTGATTCATCGGTAAACGCACGAATCTTAGCGAGAATAGCTGGTATATGATCAACCGTTTTTACAGAGTAGTAACAACCGCCACAAGGTTTACTAGCTTCATCAGTATTGAATTGTTTAAGTAACGTCTCTGGACATATGTTATTGAATGGGCAAATGTGAGTTGTATTAAATGCTACTTCATCCACATTCTTGGTCTTAATCAACTCAACCGCATCGATTGCTTCTGACGTACTGTTGTTTTCGTTTGTCGTAAAGCTTGTTGCCCCAAAATCGCTCAGCATCGCATCACGGTTTTTCCTAAAACTTTCTCTTAATGCTGAGTTTTCCGCCTGAGCAGTGATTGATGCGGGATCAGACAACTCCCTTACAATCTCCTCAAACTGCTTCTCCTTTGCCTTATCAAGCACCATTCTATCGAGCTGAGCATAATAGACTAAGTGAGCTTCGGTAGTATGACCCGTGATTTTCATAACCTCTGAAGGAGGGAGAATCGTAATATACTGACTGACCACCTGCGAACGAGCACTGTGCGGCGTTATTTTAATTAGATCACGGTTATAAGCCTTCAGAATATTTTCAAAGCCATAATCCGTAGACACTGAAAATTCTTCAACGTCAGTAGGATCATAATCTAGCTCCATAATCTTCTCGCCAGTTGCTTCAAAGTAGTAAGCTTGAAACAGGTAAATAAACATTTTGTGAGCGGCTCTCATTGAGGCATCTGTGATTGGGGAGTGCCCATTTACCGCCCCCCTAGACACACCACCAAGCGCGAACAGTGGCAATATCTTCCCGAATGGGGATTGTTCATGACCGTCATACCAAGACTCCACGGTAAGACACTCTTCATCCATTGCGTTTCTGAATTCAGCCTGTCTATCAAGGATTTCTATTACGGTATTGACCACCGTTGAATCCCAACTGTGTCCAACTTTATCCGTATTCACATGTAATTTTGTGATGCCATAATCTCTTTCACGATAGGTTCTTGGATTCACCGATTTCCTATAGTTTCTGACATCCAGCCAGCGTGCAGACATACCTCTAATACCAGTTTCACAAAGAACAGTGAACAAGTTCACGTAGTGGAGATCGGGAACATTACGAGTTGTAGATACGCCCTTAAATTGCCTATTCGCCATTGGAGCCATTTTAGGCGTTAAAAACTTTATAGGATAAGGCTTTCCATCGACCCAAAAAATAGGAATGAATCCCACACTTTCATTATCGACAACCTTCAAATTGTTGTAGTACACACCTGCTAAACCATCATCCTTAGACTTCTCGAATAAGTACCAACCCCAGTCAGCAAGCGCATATGCAAAACTGAGCAACGGTGCAAATAAATCCCCATCAAAAATGACTTTAGATGTACTGTTACTACGTTTAACCAACGGAAAATCTATATCTCTGTTTATCTGGTTCCTGAAATTGAACTCATCATGCATTGATAAATAATCAAAAAATTTATCAATTTTATATAGGTTGCTTTGGTAGCTCTTTGGTGAGTTATCACCTCGAACGTACTCTAGAAGCCCTTTCACGCCGTCAAATCCATCAAGATGAATACGTTTAAACTCAGAAATAGCTGGAATTTTAGCCTGATCAACGGATGCCACCTCATTGATCAACCAACCTACAATCACTGAGGGAATCTTAACGAAGTCTTTCCAAGACTTTGCTCCTTGAGCTTTTTTCGCTTGACCAAACTTATGAATGTATTGATTCCATTGATTAATCTTACTATTACCTTCTTCACCTAATCCGTGGTCAGCGTTTAAGTCTATCTCCCCTTCCTCGGTTAAAATCTGGACTTGTCCGCCAAGTTTACCGACAGGAATCTTAGCCAAATCATACGGAAGATCTGAAACTACATTTCCCAAACCAAGAAGCCACTGTCTAAGCGTGAATGGATAGCCAGGATGCGAATAGGTAAAGTTTGTGGCTGTTACGAAATCAGCTTGTTCTATATCACTTACGCTATACCAATCACTTGCACGAATTACCCTGTACGCATACCAAAGAGTGTTTTTAATGGAACGCGCATCAACAATACTTTCCAAAGGATATTTTTCATTTTCACCCAAGAAAATACCAAGCAACTCAGGCATTAAATCACTGCAAGCATATAACTCTTTTCCAATGTTTGAATTTCGTGTTGGCATGCTCACATTCACAGGGAGTAATATTGCTTTACCTACCCACAGCAAATGCAATAAAAGAAGAGCATCAGCCTTACAGTATTTCGTTAAACCATTATTGAGTTTTCGAGACCTACCTAGCTCAGTACAAATTGCATATACGCTGCCATAACCCTGAACACCATTGGTGACTAAGCTCAGAACATTAATCACCCAATCTTCATTAAAAAGTACACGATTTTCTCTTGAAGTGTATCCATCAAGAAATCTAAAAATTGTGGCTGATGGGTATTTTCTACTTCCACCTTCATCAGCACTTAAAACATTTTTACCGTAAGCTCTGGCAACAATGTTACGAGCTATCGTTATGCTATCCAGGATAGCCGAATATAACTCTTCTCCATTCTTTATAAAAACAACGCTATCTGAGCTATTAAACATGCTCAATCAACCCCGTCTTCATCGCCTTAAGTTCCTCAATCTGTGCATCGATAAAGCGATTTTTAACCTCTTCTAGAGTTATATTTTGACCGCGATTTAGGCGATTGGCTGTTTCTATATAAGCCTCTAACAAGTCCATATCATGAATCGCATATTTTTTGGTTGATGTGATGCTTGCATGCCCCATCAAACGCTGAACATACTCAATTGGCATACCATAGCCACCTTTACCGTTCGGGTAATAATTAAGTAAATAACGCCCGTACATATGCCTAAGACTGTGAAGACCTAAGTTAATACTTTCAAATCCAGAGGCTTTCGCATAGCTCCTAAACTGTTTATTTCTGTCGCTTCTGTTAGTAATAAAATAAGGTCTTCCGTCAGACTTCTGAAAGATAAAGTCATGGCTTACATTAGTGCGATAAAAATCCTTTAGGTACAATCTAAGGTGTTCCCAAAAGTGGTCATCAAACGGAAACATTGGTAATGCCTTTTCCGTATCACGACCTTTCCAGCGAAGCACTTTTGCCTCTTCAGAAGTCAAGCCAGGATTATCTCTGGTAAACGGATTAACCAAACGAATCTTGCGATTTTCAAAATCAATATCACACACGCGCAATTGTAATGCTTCATGTGTTCTACAACCTATCGCTGCCAACAGGGAGTAAATTGCCATATCACGATGAAAGCAACGAGACTTACGCTTTGGCTTAAGCATCAAAAGATTTTCAACCAACTCTAAGGGATATGCCTCACCGTTATCGTACTTTTTCTTATTTGAATCCCTATTGCGCCTGGAAATTGAGAAGACTTTTGCTTTTCGTTTATCTACGAAACTACGCTCTAGACTTCCTCTAACAGTGCCTGCTAACCAGCTCGAATCTTTGATAGCTGCCTTCTGGCTTGACGACCTGATAAAGCCATTAGTCACAAACTTGCTAAAGACGTTCCCATGACTGATTGATTCGCTCTTTACAATTTGCAGGGTAATAAATCCACCTAATGCGGATTCAATACCTTGTGAAACAGAATTGACAGATGTCTTTTCCCTCTTACCCAAGCGCTCACACAACTCTACAACCATAGGATTTTCACTATCACGGGCGTAGAGCAAATAATCTTGATACATGTAAAGCAAATCTGAGATCTCAGATGTTTTAAGATCTAATGTGGAAGCTTCGAATATAAAATCTATGAATCGCGCCACATGACCTGCGTATTGATCAACGGTTGCACTTGCATAACCCTTGGTAAATTCAAGCCATTCAACGTAATCAGTGAAGGGTTTGTATTCGACAGAACCTGAATCCGAAGCATGCAAGGACAACAGCATCCAAGATGCTCGCCTTCCTACAACCCGTTCCAGTAAAAAATTCTTCATCAACACCCCTTTTAAATGTATCGAGATATTTGACATATTAGAACGGTAATCCTTATCAGTCAACCAGGCACTGTATAAAAACACATATTTCGGAGATGTAGACGTAAAAAAAGCCCATCAAAGGGCTTTAAAAAATGAGATAAGTTATTGAAATGGTGGGAATTAAGGGGCTCGAACCCTTGACCTAACGATTATGAGTCGTTTGCTCTAACCAACTGAGCTAAATTCCCACATATAAGGCTTCAAACCTTAAATTATAACCCCTACAAATGCAACCTTTCAGGTTACCCTTCATAAGAACCTGCGACCGATCGATTATGAGTCGAGCGCTCTAACCAACTGAGCTATGGGCCCTAAGAAGCGCGCCCATAATACCTAGCTGGTAATATGGGCGCAATAACTTATAAATCAAAGATTTATTCGTCGATGAAACCACGTAGGTGATCAGAACGACTTGGGTGACGAAGCTTGCGCAGTGCTTTCGCTTCGATCTGACGAATACGCTCACGCGTTACGTCGAACTGCTTACCCACCTCTTCTAGAGTGTGGTCAGTGTTCATATCGATACCAAAGCGCATACGAAGTACTTTTGCTTCACGAGCAGTAAGACCCGCCAAGACAGCACGAGTCGATTCACGTAGGCCTTCACCCGTTGCTGAATCGATCGGTGAGTCCATCGTTGTATCTTCGATAAAGTCACCTAGGCTCGAATCTTCGTCGTCACCGATTGGAGTCTCCATCGAGATCGGCTCTTTCGCGATCTTCAATACTTTACGGATCTTATCTTCCGGCATCTCCATACGCTCTGCCAGCTCTTCCGGTGTCGCTTCGCGACCCATCTCTTGCAGCATTTGACGCGAGATACGGTTCAGTTTGTTGATCGTCTCGATCATGTGAACTGGAATACGGATAGTACGTGCTTGGTCGGCAATCGAACGAGTGATCGCCTGACGGATCCACCAGGTCGCGTAGGTCGAGAACTTGTAACCACGACGGTATTCAAACTTATCAACCGCCTTCATCAAGCCGATATTACCCTCTTGGATCAGATCCAAGAACTGCAGACCACGGTTGGTGTACTTCTTAGCGATCGAGATAACCAGACGTAAGTTGGCTTCAACCATCTCTTTCTTCGCGCGACGTGAACGCGCTTCGCCGATCGATAACTGACGGTTAACCTCTTTGATCTCGGTTAGATCAATGTTTAGCTCCTCTTCAACGGCAACCAGACGACGCTGTGCACGTTTAAGATCATCTAGGCTTGCTGAGATCGCATCAGAGTATGGCTTACCCGCTTTAACGAGATCATCGAAGTAATCAGGATTAGTTTCGTTACCTGGGAAGGTTTTAATGAACTGATCGCGCGGCATACGGCACTTCTGAGTACACATACGCATGATATTGCGCTCTTGTGTACGGATGCGATCGATGTAGCCACGAACACGGCTAACCAACATGTCGTAGTAGCGTGGCGACAGCTTAACGGGAGCGAATACCAGTGCCAGCTCTTCTAGGGCTGCATCAAAGGCTGATGAATCACGACCTTTGCTCTCTGCTTTAATCAGTTTAGCCAGAGCCTCTTCGATGGCACCGAAACGTTCAGCCGCCTCTTCTGGGTCTGGACCACGATCCTTTTCTGAATCATCATCGTTGCTGTCGTCGTCATCCGAATCATCGTCTGCGTCTTCAACCTCCTCCTCTTCAGGAATAGGATTGTTATTGGCGATTTCAGCATCAGGATCGATGTAACCGCTGAACAAATCGCTTAAACGACCCTCCTCTTCAACGGTTGTTTTGTAGGCATCAAGCACCAAGGCAACACTGCCTGGGAACTGAGCAAGCGCCCCCATGACACCACGGATACCCTCTTCAATTCGTTTCGCAATTTCGATCTCGCCTTCACGAGTCAGCAGCTCAACGGTACCCATCTCACGCATGTACATGCGCACGGGATCGGTAGTACGACCGGCATCCGATTCCACTGCAGCAAGAGCGGCAACCGCCTCTTCGTCAGTATCGTCACCTGCATCACCATCGGTCATTAGAAGGGTCTCAGCATCCGGCGCAACTTCAGACACAGAGATACCCATGTCATTGATCATGCGGATGATATCTTCTACCTGATCGGGATCGGCGATATCTTCAGGGAGGTGATCGTTCACCTCAGCGTAGGTCAAATAGCCCTGTTCTTTACCTTTAGCGATAAGTTCCTTAAGGCGTGATTGCTGCTGTTCAGTGTTGTCAGACATTTAAAATCCTGTGTCTAGCCACGTTGGGCGCGCAAAAATTGCAAGCGCCGAAGTATAGCTAAAAAGTTCAACCTCTGCCAGTTAAAGACGGATTAACGGCAGGGTTATTAATAGTTTATAAATGGGGACAGAGCGAAGGGTTTACAAGGCCTTACGCGCCAAGAGTTGCGCCAGCTGTTGTTTCTCTTCGTTAGTCAGTGGTCGCTCACGCGAGAGACGTGTCAATTCAGCCAATTCGTGCTCGTATTTACGTGATAATAAGCGCCCCATGGCATCATCCAGCAACACCTTGGCATCGACATTGTCGAGCACTGGATCGACCTGTGAGATCTCATTAAGCATCAGCAGGTTGGGCGCCATTTCTGGGTCACGCTGCCAATCCAACAGAAGCGTACCCAGACTCGCATCGGGAGTGGTCTGCAGATAGCTGAGCAACTGCCTAAGCAGCGAAATATTCTCAACGTAGAGCCCTTCCAATTCGGTCGCCTGAACCACCTGATGCGCTAAGTCAGGACGGTGCAGCAGTATCGAGATTGCAGAGTTAACCAAGTTGATCTTAGTACTGATACCCGATCGCACTGGCCCTGAAGCTTGTGGAGTCTGAGAGGAGTAAGAATCTGAGGAGCTCGACTCCGATTCGAAATAGCGCGGATGCTGATACTCACCCGAGTCGTAATCCGGCATCGAATCTGACTGATACGAGGGCTTGGGTCGAGCAGCAGGTTCGGGAGCGATCGTCTCCACTTTGGAGTGCAGATTCGCGATGGTATCGAGCTGCTCTATCGTCAGACCGGTCATCTCGGCAACCCGATCCAACATCATCTGCTGCAGCACCGAGGTCTGCATGCTACGAATTTTGGGCAGCGCCTGGGTCGAAAATCGAGCTCGACCATCCATAGAAGTGAGATCGATGTTGTCACTCAAGGCTTTAAAGAAATACTCACTGAACGGCAGAGACTCATCCACTCGTGCCGTAAAGGCATCCAGACCTTCACTGCGCACCAGTGTGTCGGGATCTTCACCATCGGGCAGGAATAGAAAACGGGCTGTTAGGCCATCTTTCATAACCGGCACACAGGTATCCAACGCACGCTTGGCCGCTTGACGCCCTGCAGCATCCCCATCAAAACAGAAGATCACTTCAGTCACTATCTTAAAGATACGCTCGAGGTGCGCTTCAGTGGTTGCTGTACCCAAGGTAGCCACCGACCAGGTTAAACCGTGCTGCGCCAAACTCACCACATCCATGTAGCCTTCCACGATCAGCAGACGCTCTAATGAGCCGGTATGCTGACGCGCCTCATAGAGGCCATAAAGCTCTTTACCCTTATGGAAGGTATCGGTCTCTGGGGAGTTGAGGTATTTCGGTTTTTCGTCCGTTAATACACGTCCACCAAAACCGATCGTGCGACCACGCATATCACGAATAGGGAACATAATACGGTCACGAAAACGGTCGTAACGACGGCCGCGCTCTTCGTTCTCGACCATCAAGCCGGACTTTAGCAGCAGCGAATCGGCGTCCTCAGTCTCTTTGGCAATGTGTTTCTGCAGATTATCCCAACCCGGAGGGGCATAACCCAATTGAAAACGCGCAGCGATCTGACCACTTAGGCCACGCTCTTTCAGATAGGCTACTGCTTTGGCTTTGTCGCTGTGATTGCGCAACTGCTGTTGGTAAAAGGCGTTAGCACTCTCGAGCAGATCGAACTGTTTCTTGACCTGTTTCTCATAAGCCACATCGCGCTGACGATCATGCTCACGCGGCACATCCACACCAACGGTACGCGCTAACTCTTCAATCGCTTCAGGAAAGTTGAGCTTCTCATACTCCATAACAAAACCGAGCGCATTGCCGCCAGCACCACAACCAAAACAGTAGTAGAACTGCTTATCAGGACTGACTGAAAACGACGGGGATTTCTCTTTATGGAATGGGCAGAGTGCGGAGTAGTTTTTACCGGCACGCTTAAGCTTGATGCGCGAATCGATCACATCAACGATGTTCACTCGCGCTAAAAGGTCATCTATGAAGTGCTGCGGAATTCTTCCTGACATTCAACTGCTCGCTGTCTGTTCCAGCGAACACTCTATCAGAGTTTCGCTTTGACCTTACCTGAAACGGCTCCCATGTCGGCACGACCTTGAAGTTGCGGCTTGATGATGGCCATCACTTGGCCCATCGCCTGCATGCCGGAAGCATCGGTTGCAGCAATTGCTGCATCGATGATTGCATCGATCTCTACATCACTGAGAGGCTGCGGCAAGAAAGTTTTAATCACCTCCGTCTCTTGCTGCTCCTTTTCCGCCAGTTCAGGACGCTCAGCCGCCTGATACTGGGCAATCGAGTCTTTGCGCTGCTTGACCATTTTGTCTAGCACCGCGAGCACGCGATCATCATCAAGTTCGATGCGCTCATCCACTTCGATGCGCTTTATCTCAGCCAGCATCAATCGGATCGTCCCAAGACGCACTTTATCTTTAGCGCGCATTGCAACCTTCATTTCATCAGTAATCTGACTTTTCAATGAAGACATCTCAATAACCTAATCTATCGTTTACTACAAAGACTCGACCACAAGGAATCTAGTCTGCGTCTTTACTTAATTAGTAAAGGCGAACGCGACGAGCGTTTTCACGCTGAAGCTTTTTAGCGTGACGCTTAACTGCTGCTGCAGCTGCACGCTTACGAGCAGTAGTTGGCTTCTCGTACGCTTCACGTTTACGAACTTCAGCTAGGATACCTGCTTTTTCGCAAGAACGTTTGAAACGACGTAGTGCAACGTCAAATGGCTCGTTATCTTTAACTTTAACGGCTGGCATGTTTTCCAATTACCTTTCAAGTTTGGTTTAAATTAACCTCGGACGTAATTTTCCGAGGGCGCCAAATAATACAGAGCACCACACCTGATGTAAAGCAATTTAACGCTTCACTAACTAGCCAGATTTCTGAATAATATGAGGCACCATTAATAGCACTAATTAAGGCCAGCTCTGAATGCTTGTACTCGGTATTGAAACCTCCTGTGATGAAACCGGCGTAGCGCTCTATGACAGCGAACGCGGCCTTTTAGGTGACGCGCTCTACTCGCAAGTAGAGATGCACGCCGAGTATGGTGGCGTCGTACCAGAACTCGCCTCGCGAGATCACGTGCGCAAGCTAATCCCACTGATTAGAGAAGTCTGTAAAGAGGCAGAGTGTACGTTGCACTCTATTGATGCCATTGCTTATACGGCTGGCCCCGGTCTAATTGGTGCCCTGATGGTCGGTGCCTCTACCGGTCGGGCATTGGCTCTAGCTCTGGGCATCCCTGCGGTGGGCGTCCATCATATGGAGGGCCACCTATTAGCCCCGATGCTAGAGGAGACACCGCCCAGCTTTCCTTTTGTCGCGCTTTTAGTGTCAGGTGGCCACACCCAGCTCGTCAGCGTCAAAGGGATCGGCGAATACTCACTGCTGGGCGAATCTTTGGATGATGCAGCCGGCGAAGCCTTTGATAAAGCGGCCAAAATGATGGGGCTGGACTACCCTGGTGGCCCGCTGATCGCCAAACTGGCCGAAAATGGCAACAGCGATCGCTATACTTTCCCAAGACCGATGACCGATCGTCCTGGGCTCGATTTTAGCTTCTCAGGTTTAAAGACCTTCACCTTGAACACCGTCGAAGCAGCAAAACGCGAAATGGGCGAACTGGATCAACAAACCTCAGCTGACATTGCGGCCTGTTTTGAAGATGCCGTGGTCGATACATTGGCGATTAAGTGTCGCCGTGCGATTCAACAGACCGGTTTTAAAGAGCTGGTGATCGCAGGTGGTGTTAGCGCCAACAAAAAACTTCGTAAAAAATTGGGCGATATGGCCAAAAAAGAGGGCGCTAAACTCTTCTACGCCCGCCCCAAGTTCTGTACCGACAACGGCGCGATGATTGCCTATGCAGGCACTCAGCGCTTGATGGCTGGAGAGCGTTCACCGCTCGCCATTACAGCCCAGCCACGCTGGCCAATGGAGACACTGCCAGCCCTTGGTTCAGTTGGAGAGGTGCAATGATGGACACTATCTTTATAAAAAATCTTAGATTCGAAGCGATCATCGGCATCTATCCGCATGAGCGGACAGAACTTCAGCCTATGGTGATCAATTTAGAGATGGCCAACGACATTCGTGACGCGGCCAAGAACAATGATTTAGAGGCCTCTATCAATTACGCCGCCGTCAGTGAAGCGGTTATCCAGTTCTGCCAAGAGGCCAAAGCGGAGCTACTAGAGACGCTCGCCGAAAATCTATCCGAGTTCTTAATGGCTCAATTCAATATTCCTGGACTGCGTCTTGAAATCGGCAAACCGATCGCCGTAGCTGAAGCGGAACTGGTCGGCGTTCGAATTGCTCGCGGGGTGAGTTTCTAGTGCACCACATTCTGCTCGGCGTCGGTAGCAACCATCATGCTGAATCCAACATTCGCGCCGGCCTAGAGCAGCTCACTCACTTTTGCAGCAGCATCGAACACTCACCCTGCTACCGCAGCTCCGCTATCGATCCATCCCAACCCGACTACCTTAATCTGGTCACCAAAGCTGAAACAGAACTAGACAAGGCGTCGTTGATTGATGCACTGAAGTCGATTGAAATTCAGCAGGGACGCATGAGCGGTCGTTACTGCGCCCTCGACATCGACCTGCTCTGCTTTGACCAAGAGATCGTCGAAACCGAGCAGTTCAACCTGCCACATAAGGACCTGGAAAATTACGCACACGTGTTACTGCCAGCCGCCGATCTATGCCCAAACCAGCAACACCCAACGCTTGGTTATACCTTTATTGAATTATGGAATAAAAAAAGGGATCAGTTGCTTGAAAATCAATCCCTTTACCCGCACTCTTTATAGATCAGAAATAAGATAAAACCTTACATTTCAGAGGTCTACTTCGGTGCTAAACCTGTTCTGGATCCCCCTACTGACACTCATAGGGGTGTTCGTTTCACTTTCTGCCAACAAGGTGTCGAGAACGGCCTGTGCGTTTGCGACGGCCGCACTGCCAGCGGTCGCTTTGGCTATCCTGATCTCATACACACCCTCGGTACTCGATGGCGAGCGCTTTGTTGAGCGATTCGAATGGATTCCAGCAGCCGGATTAGAACTCGCCTTCCGACTCGATGGGTTTGCACTGCTGTTTGCCCTGTTGATCTTAGGCATCGGCCTTCTTGTTATCCTCTATGCTCGTTACTACCTCTCCGAGCAGGACAACATGCCGCGCTTCTATGCGATGTTGATTCTCTTTATGACTGCGATGCTGGGTATTGTGCTGTCAGAGAACCTGATTCAACTCTGGCTATTTTGGGAACTGACCAGCATCAGCTCCTTCTTGTTGATCAGCTTCTGGAATCACAAGAGCGAAGCGCGCAAAGGTGCTCGCATGGCACTGACCATTACTGGAATCGGTGGTTTGGCGTTGTTTGCAGGCATTTTGCTGATTGGCCAGGTAGTCGGCAGCTACAACCTGACGGATGTATTGTCTCAAGGGGATCTAATCCGCGGCTCTGAGCTCTACCCCTATATTCTAGTCCTCGTGCTTTTGGGTGCTTTTACAAAGTCGGCACAGTTTCCATTCCACTTCTGGCTGCCCCACGCAATGGCGGCGCCGACACCGGTCTCCGCTTATCTACACTCAGCAACCATGGTGAAAGCGGGCATCTTTTTGATGGCTCGACTCTACCCGGCACTTGCGGGTACCGATATGTGGTTCTTGATTGTCACCTTGACCGGTCTTGCCACCTTGCTGGTTGGCGCTTACATGGCTCTGTTTAAGCACGATCTTAAGGGGCTTCTCGCCTACTCCACTATCAGTCACTTAGGTCTGATCACGCTCCTGCTCGGTTTAAACTCAAAGCTTGCGGCGGTCGCTGCTACCTTCCACATCATTAACCACGCGACCTTTAAAGCCTCACTGTTCATGGCAGCGGGCATCATCGATCATGAGACGGGTTCACGGGATATGCGCAAGCTGAACGGCTTGTGGAGATACATGCCTCACACAGCAATGCTAGCGATGGTCGCGGCACTGGCCATGGCAGGGGTACCGCTACTGAACGGCTTCTTGTCCAAAGAGATGTTCTTTGCAGAGACCCTACAGCAGGGGTCACTGGGTGCGCTCTCATGGATTCTGCCTGTTCTAGCGACTGTTGCCGGTATCTTTTCGGTTGCCTACTCGTTGCGCTTCATTCATGACGTCTTCTTTAACGGTGAACCGATCAATCTTCCTAAGACACCGCATGAGCCTCCACGCTACATGAAGATTCCGGTCGAGATACTGGTCGCACTCTGTTTTGTCGTGGGTATTGCCCCTGGTCTGGTAGTTGCAGAGATTCTACACAGCGCTGCAACCTCTCTGCTGCAAGGCGAGACGCCCTACTACAGCTTGGCCATATGGCACGGATTTAACTTCCCACTGCTGATGAGTTTCATTGCACTGTTGGGTGGCATTGTCGTCTACGCGACCCGTAAGCAGTTGTTTGAGTTTCAGGCGCAATTCCCTGAACGAGACGCTAAAGCGATCTTTGATCAAAACATCAAGCGCATTGTGGATGCTGCCACAAGAATTTACGGCACACTTGAGAACGGATCGCTGCAACGCTACACCATGCTGTTCATCTTGAGTGTTGCGCTCTTTACGACGGTTCCAATGACGAAGCTGATCAATTTAGAGGGAGCACGCCCACTGCTGCCGGTCGATGGTATTAGCATCGTCGCTACCATCATTTTGGTCGTCTCCACACTGGTGACGCTGATCTGGCACCGCAAACGGATGATCGCACTGATTGCTGTCTCGGTCGTCGGCTTAATCGTCTCGCTTATCTTTGCCCGCTTCTCAGCACCTGACCTAGCACTGACTCAACTCTCAGTTGAAGTGGTCACGGTGATACTGTTGATGCTCGCACTCTTCTTCTTACCACAGGTCACTGCAAAAGCCGCTAGCCCCTCATCGGTGGTACGTGATCTTGGTTTGGCAACCCTGATTGGTGGTGTGATGGCAACCATTAGTTACGCCATGATGACGCATCCGCAAACCTCGATCGCCGACTTCTTCATCGCCAACTCAAAAACAGGTGGCGGCGGCACCAATGTGGTCAACGTGATTCTGGTCGACTTCAGGGGCTTTGATACCTTTGGCGAGATCACTGTACTGGGCATTGCCGGTTTAGGTATCTACAAACTGATCGCACGTATGAAACTCTTCATGCCATCAGCTGATCTTAACGGCATACCTTGGAGCAACGATCACCACCCGATGATGCTTGCGACCGTCTCTAGAGCACTGCTTCCACTAGCTCTCTTGGTGTCGGCTTACATCTTCTTACGTGGCCACAACCTGCCTGGTGGTGGCTTTATTGCCGGTCTAGTAACCGCTGTAGCACTGATCCTGCAGTACATCGCCAACGGTGTCGATTTCATGCGCGAACGCTCGAAACTGAACTACCAGTGGCTGATCTCTGTCGGTTTGATCATCGCAGGCGCTACGGGAATGGGCAGCTGGCTGTTTGGCTACCCCTTCTTAAGTTCGTGGTTTGATTACTTCTATCTGCCGGGTATCGGTAAGTTCGAGTTGGCCAGTGCCATGTTGTTTGATCTAGGGGTCTACCTAACCGTCATTGGTTCAACGCTGCTTATACTCGGGAACCTTGGTGCACTGACGACCCACGCACGTCCAGAGGAGTCTAAATAATGGAGCTACTGATCAGTTTGATTATTGGCCTACTCACCGCTGTGGGGGTATTTCTGGTACTTCGTGGTCGTACTTTCCCAGTGGTACTTGGTTTAACGGTGCTCTCTTACGCCGTGAACCTGTTTATTTTTTCCGCCGGCAGACTCGTCATTGATGGTGCCGCGGTATTGAAATCTGGCCTAGCAATACCGGACCCTGTTCCGCAGGCGCTGGTTCTCACCGCCATTGTTATCGGTTTTGCGATGACCGCCTTCGCGGTCATCCTGGCCATTCGAGCCCGTGCCGACCTAGGTAACGATCATGTCGATGGCCGACTACCAGAACAGAGCGGAGAGCAGAAATGAATCACCTAATCACTCTGCCTATCATTCTGCCGCTTCTGTTAGCCACGCTGCAGCTACTGCCTCTGTTTGAAAAAAGCATTGAGCGCCAACGTGTCATCAGCCTGGTAGGTTCGCTCACTATGGTGATCGTCTCAGTCGCTCTGCTCATGTCAGCATCAGCAGGTAATGTAACGCTTTATGCACTGGGTAACTGGGATGCGCCGTTCGGCATCCAGCTAGTTGGAGATCGTCTATCGAGTCTGATGGTTCTGCTGACCTCTGTTCTGTTATTGGCCGCCAATCTCTATGCCAGCGCAGGTGACGATAACCAAGGGCGCTACTTCTACCCATTGATGATGTTCCAAGCGATGGGGATCAACGGTGCTTTTCTGACAGGGGATATATTCAACCTATTCGTCTTTTTTGAGATCCTGCTGATCGCCTCTTACTCTCTACTGATTCACGGTGGCGGAAAACACAAAACCAGTGCAGCTGTGCACTATGTTTTCCTGAACCTTGTCGGCTCTGCGATCTTTCTGTTTGCGTTAGGCATCATCTACGGCACGCTCGGCACCCTAAACATGGCCGATATGGCGCTGCGAGTACGTGAGCTTAATGAGTCTGAGATTCAACTGACTAAGATTGGCGGCATGATGCTGCTCTCGGTGTTCGCTCTGAAAGCGGCGCTACTGCCTCTACAATTTTGGCTACCAAGAACCTACGCATCGGCCCCAGGCCCCGTTGTGGCGCTCTTTGCCATCATGACCAAAGTGGGCATCTACTCAATCATTCGCGTTCAAAACCTGATCTTTGGTGACAGCGCTGGTGCTCTAACCGATCTAGGACAGGATTGGATCTGGGTATTGGCGCTCGGCACACTGGTGATGGCAACTCTGGGGGTTATTTCAGCACCGAGCGTGAAACGTCTAGCCGCTCACTTAGTCATTTTGTCTGTCGGCACGCTGTTGGTGGCCGTCGGTTTTGGCAGTGCAAACTCGCTATCAGCAGCGCTCTATTACGCCGTTCACTCTACGCTAGCGGGCGCTGCTTTCTTCCTAATCGGGGACATTATCGCTGAGCAGCGTGAACGCTCGTTTGACCGAATCGTGGCCGGTCGCTCTTTGGCGCAGCCGATGGGCATTGGGATACTCTTTTTCATTGCAGCTCTAACTCTGATCGGCATGCCACCACTGTCGGGCTTTATTGGTAAGTTTTTGATCATGAAGTCGATCGACAGCAGCTCGGCACTGGTCTGGGCTTGGCCGCTGTTATTGATCGGCAGTTTGGCAGCACTGGTCGCCTTTTCACGCGCCGGATCGACACTGTTTTGGCGTTCCAACGGCAAACCGGATAGCAGCAAGGCCTCAGCAACGCGTAAATTTATTGCGGTCGGCATACTGCTGAGCGCTGCACCGTTGATGAGCCTATTTGCCGGCCCAATCACCCAGTACACAGACGCAACTGTTGAGCAGTTACGAGCGTTTGAGCAGGACCCGACACAGATTATGGCTAAAGGAGTGCAACGATGAGTTTCGTACGATCTTGGCTACCACGCCCCTTCTTATCACTGGTTCTGTTAATTGTCTGGTTGCTGATGAACAACAGTTTCTCGCTCGGGCAAATAGTGCTGGGGTTGATCCTAGCCTTGGGAATCCCACTACTGACAGAACCTCTACAGACTCAACAGATGGCGGTTAAGAGACCGCTAACACTGATCAGATACATTCTGGTATTACTGTGGGATATCGTGGTCGCCAATCTTGCGGTAGCCAAATTGATTCTAGGGCCAACCAAAGCACTGCAACCTGGTTTTATCGCCTACCCGCTTAACTTAACGGGGGATCTCCCGATCACCCTGCTTGCCTCAACCATATCACTGACGCCTGGAACCTTGAGTGCCGAAGTGAGCAAGGATCGAGAGTGGCTTTACATACACGCCCTTGATCTTCCCGACGAGCAAGCGTTGATTGATGAGATTAAACAGCGTTACGAGACCCCGCTGAAGGAGATATTCCAATGTTAGAGATCAGCCTTAAAATCGTTCTCGTCATGATCAGCATCGCTCTTATCATGAACACTTACAGTTTAGTCAGAGGCCCCTCGTTGCCCGAGCGCATTCTGAGCTTGGATACGCTCTACATTAACAGTATTGGTTTGATTCTGATCTATGGCATTGTGCAAGCCAGCTCAATCAACTTTGAAGCCGCACTGTTAATCGCCATGCTCGGCTTTGTCAGCACGGCCGCGCTCTGCAAATACCTTCTGCGCGGCGATATCATTGAGTAAGGGATAGGACAGAACAACTATGAATTTTGCGATTGAATTGATCCTATCTCTGCTACTGCTGCTAGGCGGATCATTAATTCTGATTGGTTCACTGGGTCTGATTCGTCTTCCTGACGTTTACACCCGTTTGCACGCACCTACAAAAGCGACCACCCTCGGTATGGGTGCGATCTTGATTGCATCAATGCTATTCACTCTGTTTGATCAGGGTTCATTAAGTGTGCAGCAACTTTTGATCACGCTGTTCCTGTTCATCAGCGCCCCTTTAACTGGGCACCTGTTAGCCAAAACAGCCATGCATCAGCGCTTAAAACAGATCGACAAGACCAAAAACGCGGAACTGATTGAAGTAGCTCGGGATCGAGAAGCTCCCAATCACTCTTCGGATTGAGGCAAGGCTAGGCTCGACGTCACCAACGGCTCACCGGCCTCTAATCGACGGTGAGTATCTTCGATGGATCGATCCTTAGGGTAGATCGCTTTCGCTTGAGCAATCAGCGCTAGCGCACCCTCCTCATCCCCGATATTTTGACGAGCAATCGCCACATCTCTGTAGAGTTGAATATCCGGTATCTGTTCAAGATAAGCTTCGCCCCACTCAATAAAGCCCAATACAGCATTCTGATCTTGATGCTCTATCGCACCATAGAGTGAAGAGCGCATTACAAAGTACTCACCCAACTCTTTAAAGTAGACATTGTTGAGCGCGAACCTCAAATGGGTGGGCTCAGTGCCGCGATGTTTGTAGTACTGCATGATTCCGGTCTGCGACAACAGCGAGTGAACCAAAAAGAGCACCATAATCGGCACAATGAATAGTGGACTACCTTTCAAAAGAGCGGTCGCACCCAGCGAGAGTTTGACCGGTTTGATAAGAGTGCGGTGCGAGAAGAGCACGGCTAACAGCAGTGTCAGTAGAATCCAGTGGTAGGTTGAAATATAAAAAGGTAACTCTGTCTGGGTATGCAGAGCGATGGGTAATAGCAGTGCGGCAAGCGCCAACCCCTCTCCCCACCCTAAACGGATCAACTGCAACACAACCCCTAAGACCGCGATACCAATGGCCAGCAGTGCGACCAAGCCGCCCTCGTCCATCCAAAACAGCAGTTCATTGTGAGGATGGGAGAATCGAGGACTTCCATCGACCGCTGAAGCGTCCGTTGTCTGATAGTAGGTGACACGCTCTTTTTGGAATTCAGACTGGAAGCTACCGATGCCGTGACCAAACAGCGGCGAGCGCTCAAAAACATCATAGGCGATACGATAGATATGAGGACGAGCATCCTTACCCTCCTCAGCCAGTTTTTCGATCTTGTTGTAGGCCTGCAGTGCACCATCATTGGCTTGATAACCGGCAATAGCTCCGGTTCCCAGCGTGAACGCCAACGCAATCGCCAATAGCGGCTGACTGATTAACGCTTTAATGCGCCCAACACAGATTAACAACAGCGCTAGCACAGCACCGATCAAACCGACCCTAGAACCGGATGCGGCGACCTCTAGTGACGCTAGAAACAGCGTCAGAAAGAGCGCTGATTTTTGCGGCCAGCGCTGTTCACTGAAGGTTTTCGTAGTCGCTAACCAGAGTGCCAGCGCCACTGCCGTTGCCATCAATGAGGCTTGTAAATTGGGTTGCTGGAACATCCCCAGCAGCCGATTGCCCGATGAGATAGGCACCCAACCTCTAAACAGTGGGTGTGAAATCATCTGTACCAGGCCGACCAGGGCATGAATCAACATCGACGCCATTAACAGATAGAGCAACTGATTCATCTGTTGCTCACTGAGTCGATACTGCAACACGGAGAACCAGAGCGCGATACCGCCAAACACCACACCGAGTCGAATTAGCCACTCGCCGGGGCGATCCATGCCGGATACAAACCCCGTCAGGTAGAGCCCTATCGGCATCGCCAAAATTAACCAAAGGTAGTTTGGACGCACCCATTCACCAGACTCTATAATCTTAAAAATGGCGCCCGCAATGATAAAGAGCACCGGCAACCAGACCACCGCATTAAACGGTAGATTCAACCCTTCACCACCTAAATTGTCCTGGTAATAGAAGGGCGCAACCAGAAACAGCAGGCTCAAAAGAATCGTTAAAACCTTAGATGCACGACTCTCATCTGAATCTTGGCCCAATAGTTGCATGTAATCTCCATAAGTTTGGTAAATAGCAGTCGACTATTAAGTAATAGCACATGTAAGAAAATTGTCGTGCTTTTATGCTTATAATGACAGTTATACCTATAAAGTAGATTTATTAATTAAGGAAATTCAATGCTCTCTAAAGTGATCATCCCCGTTGCCGGCCTAGGTACTCGAGTTCTTCCAGCCTCTAAAGCTATTCCGAAAGAGATGCTGCCCGTCGTCGATAAACCAGTTATCCAACACGTTGTGGAAGAGGCTGCACGCGCAGGATTTCGCCAGATTGTTCTAGTAACTCGATCTGGCAAAGAGTCGATCGAAAACCATTTCGATGCCAACTACGAGCTAGAGCAGATGCTTGCCCTTAAGAATAAGACTGCTCTTTTGAATGCGGTAGAGAACTCACTACCAAAGGGCATCGAGGTCATCTCTGTGCGCCAACCTAGTGCAAAAGGTTTGGGGCATGCGGTGTTGTGTGCTGCCCACGTCATTGGTTCAGAGGACTTTGCCGTCATGCTGCCCGATATGGTGATTGACGATGAGGGTCTTGCCAGCGACTTCTCTGAGATGGTGAAACGTTACCAGAAAAACGGTTCTGGCCAGATCATGGTAGAGGGCGTACCACAGGAACATGTGGATCGTTACGGTATCGTTGATTGCGGCGGCCAACAGTTGACCGCCGGCACAGGCGCCCCAATTCATGGCATGGTTGAGAAACCACCCGTCGATCAAGCGCCATCAAACCAAGCGATTGTCGGTCGTTACATTCTGCCTAACCGTGTGATGGAGCTGTTGAAGACGACACAACCCGGTGCCGGCGGCGAAATCCAACTGACCGATGCGATGCTTGAGCTACTATCAGAATCAACAATGGAGGCCTTCAGCATGCGCGGCACCGTCTATGACTGTGGTAACAAAGCGGGTCTTCTACAAGCTAACCTTGCATTCGGTTTGAAGCACCCTGAAACCGCTGATGCGATGCGTGACTTCCTAGCTAAGAAGCAACTCTAAGAGGTCGATATGACTCAAGCTTGGTCGAAACTGGAACAATCAGCTGCACGCCTGAGTGCACAGCATCTTCGTGAATTGATCGATACCGATCAACGCTTTGAATCACTCTCGTTCCGACATGAAGGGATGTTGATGGACCTCAGTCGTCAGCGCATTGATGCTCAGGTGATGAATGAGCTACTTGCACTGGCCGACGAGAAGCAGCTTCCGTCAGCCATCAAAGCGCTGTTACAAGGTGAGCACGTCAACAACACAGAAGACAGAGCGGCGCTTCACTCTGCCCTTCGTCTTCCTAAAAGTGCACAGCTCCGAGTCGATGACCAAGATGTTGTCAGTGATGTTCACAAAACCTTGGATCGCATGGAGCAGTTTGTTGACCAGATCCATCAGGGGCAGTGGCGTGGCTACACGGGGAAACCGATCACCGACGTTGTCAACATCGGTGTCGGGGGCTCTGATCTTGGGCCGTTGATGGTGTGTGAAGCGACCCACCAGTTCCGACCAGAAGCGTCATTGAACATCGGTTTGCACTTTGTCTCCTCTATGGATGGCAGTCAGCTCTCGAATCTTTTGCTCGAGCTGGATTCTGAAACCACTCTATTTGTTCTGTCGTCTAAATCCTTTGGCACCATTGATACGCTAGCTAACGCGGCAACTGCGGTGGATTGGCTACAAGAGCGTAGCGGTCTAAATCGTGAGCTGCTGATCAAGCAGCACTTTATTGGGGTCACTGCTGCTCCTGAAAAAGCCGTCGCTTGGGGCCTTTCTGAAGAGACACTGCTTGAGTTTTGGGAGTGGACCGGCGGGCGCTACTCGCTCTGGTCCGCGATCGGCCTACCGATTGCTATCAGCATAGGGATGCAGGGCTTCCGTGATCTGCTGGCTGGTGCACACAGCATGGACAAACATTTCGAAGAGGCGGAGTTTGCCTATAACCTTCCGGTTCTTCTGGCGCTGATCGGTATCTGGAACATCAACTTCCAGGACATTCATGCCCATGCGATCTTGCCGTATGACGGTCGATTAGCCCATCTTCCCGCTTATCTAGAGCAGTTGGAGATGGAGAGTAACGGCAAGAGTGTTGGCATTGATGGAAACTCGATTGCACAGCGTACCTGTCCGATTCTTTGGGGTGAAATTGGCCCGAATGCACAGCATGCGTTTTACCAGCTTCTTCACCAGGGTACTGAGCGTGTGATGTGTGACTTTATTGTCCCTGCACGCCGCTACGTCGATCGTGAGAGCTCACTGCAAGAGCAGCACCAACTGGCACTGGCCAACTGTTTAGCTCAAGCTCGAGTGCTTGCGCTAGGCGATGCAGCGCTGACCGATGGTGTTGAGCGTCCAGCCTGGCAACGCTACTTCGGCAACCAGCCCAGCACGGTTCTGATGCTGGATGAGCTAACGCCTTACAACTTAGGCAGCCTGATTGCCCTCTATGAACACAAGGTCTACGTCCAAGCAGTTATCTGGGGCATCAACCCATTTGACCAGTGGGGTGTTGAGCTGGGTAAAAAAGTGGCGAACGATCTAATTACTGCACTCAACCAAAGTGCCGACCATCAGTACGACCCGGCTACCGAGGGACTTCTGAATGAGATTCAAAATTTGCGAGGTAACGGACAATGAAGATCAGCGTTTGGGGACACGAACTCAGCGCATGGATTGCCCGTGCGCAATTGGCTGCCTATGGTAATGACATCTACCACGCGGTCGCCGATAACGAACCCATTGAGAGCCACCTGCGATCTGAGCCAGGACTTCTGACCAGCATCCAAGCAGCCGAGTTTAATCAGCGTCTGATTATCGACCCTCATAAAGCCCTAGAGTCCGATGTTCACTGGATAGCCATGGAGTCGAGCGCTTTCGATGAAGCGAAAACGCTGGTCGAGCGTTTAGCCGAATCTGACAAACCTCTGCTTCTGATTAACCAGAGTAACTTTGGGGTTGGCGCCAGCGATGAGCTGCAGTCGATGCTGGATGAGAGCAAAGGGCAGTACGTCGTCTACTTCCCCGATGTATTGCAAGCAGGCCAAGCGATGCAGCAGTTTGCCAACCCTCAGGCTCTACTGATCGGCAGTGAGCACGAGGTAGCAACAGATCTACTGCTAAGCCTGTTACGCCCCTTCCACCTAGGGCAGAGAGCCATTCAACGCATGACACGCCGTGAGGCCGAGTTCGTTAAGTATGCGATCACCGGTATCTTGGCGCTCCGTCTAGGCTACATCAACGAGATGGCGGGACTGTGCGATCAACTGGGTATCGATATTGATGCGATTCGCCGTGGCATGACGACCGATGTGCGTATCGGTAGCCACTACCTGCAACCAGGCTCTGGATTTGGTGGTCAGCAGTTCACCCAATATCTAGAAGGACTATCAACACTGCTCAGTGAACAGAAGGGCTCTGTCTTTGTCGATACCCTACTGCAGCAGAATGAGGTCAATAAAGAGTGGCCATTTAGAACGCTGTGGCAACACTATCAGTGTGACCTGAGTAACAAGACCTTTGCTATCTGGGGCGTCGCGTTCAAGCCAGGTGTAGCCGACGTTGAGACCTCACCCGCACTGCGCGTCATTGATGCACTGTTGGCGCAAGGGGCAAAACTTCAGATCCATGATCCTGAAGCGCTACAGACACTGGCTGCGCGCTATCCAGGCAACCAGCAGATACAACTGATGACGCATAACTACGATGCTTGTGAGGGCGCCGATGCGCTATTGGTACTGACGGCTTGGCCAGAGTATGCATCACCCGACTTCAATCGCATCGCCTCTCAGTTAGAGAATCCTCTTATCATTGATGGGCGCAATCTGTATGATCCAAACCGCGTCCAATCAGCGGGAATTACCTACTACTGTATGGGACGCAGCTGTTTAACCAACGCCTAATTTCAAAAGGTTGCTGTGACCGATAAAAAGATTGAACACGCCCAGCTGAACTGGCGTGACGAACAACCCGAGTCGACTCAGTTTGGTGATATCTACTTCAGTGTTGAAGATGGTATCGCCGAAACTGAGCATGTGTTCATTCAATCCAATCAGCTTCCAGAGAGACTAGCATCACTCGACAAGCCAATGTTCACCATTGGTGAAACCGGATTTGGTACCGGACTTAATTTCCTAGTAGCTCGTCACCATTTTTTAACGACGGCTAAACCGCAGCAAACACTGCACTTCATCAGTTGTGAAAAGTACCCAATGCGCCTCGCTGATCTTAAGCGCGCATTGACACCCATTGGTGCAAAAGAGCCGTTCGCAGAGGGCGTTGATCAACTGGTGAGGCTATGGCCTGCTGCTCTACCTGGGTTTCACCAATTAAGCTTCGACAACGGGAGAATTCAGTTATGGCTCCTATTCGGCGATGCAGCCCAACAACTGTCGCAGATCGACGCCAGAGTGGATGCATGGTTCTTAGATGGGTTCGCTCCGTCAAAAAACCCTGAGATGTGGCACGAAGGTCTGTTTAAACAGCTGGCCAGATTGAGCAGTGAGAACACCAGTTTTGCGACTTTTACTTCTGCCGGCATCGTTAAACGAGGCCTGCAATCGGTGGGTTTTGAGATCAAAAAGATTCCTGGATTCGGCCGAAAGCGAGAGATGATTCACGGCCAATTTATTCAGGCCAGAGATTCACAGTCGCAGACTAAGCCATGGTTAGCTCGCCCGACTGCTCAAGAGAGAGGCAAAAACTGCGCTGTCATCGGGGCTGGGCTTGCCGGTGCTAGCGTTGCTCACGCATTAGCTGAGCGGGGCATAGAGGTTGATCTCTATGAGCGAGCACCGAAACCCGCAACGGGCGGCTCCGGTAACCCACAAGGGGCGCTCTATGCCAAGTTACCGGCGGTGCCGACTGCGGCATCCCGCGTCCACGCCAACGGCCTGCAGTTCACCGTCAATCAACTCAAGGCATTAAACCTTGATGACCAACAGCACGCCGATCTGTGTGGGGTGTTACAGCTCGCTGTCAGTGAAAAAGATCAAAAACTGCAGCAGAAGTTGATCGAAGCAAACAACTACCCTGAATCGCTGGTTAAACGGGTATCTGCAGAAGAGGCGTCTGAACTGGCAGGTACCGTCACAGAACATTCAGCACTCTATTTTCCAGACGCGGGTTGGGCATCGCCTCCTAAACTGGTCGACTATCTACTCAAACATGACAATGTTCGCAGCCACTTTAACTGCCCCATTGAAACCCTTGAGCGTGACGGCAGCCAATGGCTAATCAACGGTGAAGCCTATTCACAGGTGGTTATCTGCAGTGCGTATGAGACAGAGCTACTAACAGGGTTAGCGAAGCTTGATCTGAAGCCTATTCGTGGCCAGACCAGCTGGTGCTCATCCGAAGAGACACCGAACTTAAAAACCGTGGTGTGCGGTGAGGGGTACATTTCACCGGCTCTGAATGGACAGTACTGTTTTGGCGCCTCATTTAAGGTGAATGACACTAGTCAGGATCTGAAACAGGCAGAGCACCAACACAACTTAGATCTTCTTGAACGGGCGCTGCCTGAGCTGTCTGAATCGGTGCAAAACAGAGAACTCTCTGGACGAGCATCGCAGCGAGCAGGGACTCGCGACTACCTGCCGATGGTCGGGGCTTTGTGTGATACAGAGAAATTGGTTGAGCAGTACCAGCGCTTAAGTGTCGATGCCAGTACAGAGTTCAATGACACAGCGCCTTGGCTTGAGGGGCTCTATGTCAGTGTGGGGCATGGCTCTAAAGGGTTGATCACCTGCCCTATCGCAGCGGAGATCATTGCCGCGCAAATCACCCACCAGCCCTACCCCTTAGAGCAGGAGTTGGTGGATATCTTATCGCCACAGCGATTTGCGATCCGCGATCTGATTAGAGCGGCTCATTCAAAAGGCTAATGCGAACCGCTAGTAAGCTTGAGCCAGGTTTAATCAGCTAATCGCTTATTCTGAGGCTTGCTCTGCGTTCTGCTGCTGAATCTTGGCAAGATCTTCAGCAGGGATAATGGTTGTGGTCTCGGTTTTACTGTCGAACATGATCAGCGCTTTACCGGTAAGGATCTGCTCTCTCACCTCTTCGACACGCTCTTCAAGACTCACTTCCTGTTCACCGTAGTCTGTCCCATCACGGGTAACAAACTCTTCGATCATGCCACGTAGGGCATCATCCGAAAGCATATTCGCTGGAACAATCACTACACTCTTCCTAACAACTGGTTAAATTCATTTTCATCTAGCACGCGGATGCCCAACTGCTCTGCTTTGGCCAATTTGGACCCAGCACCGGGTCCTGCGACCACCGCATCCGTTTTGGACGAGACACTGCCAGAGACCTTCGCACCCATCTCTTGAAGAAGCGCTTTCGCTTCACTGCGTCCCATAGTTTCAAGCGTACCAGTAAGCACCCAAGTCTGCCCTTCTAATGGCGCACTGGCGTCGCTGACCCTTCTCTCAGAGTACCAATGCATACCGAACTCAATCAGCTGCGTTTCAAAACGCTGCAACTGTTGGCACCAAGTCTCATCTTGGATCGCTTCTAGGACGCCAGCTGCCGCACGACTACTCAATTTAGGCACAGCTTTAAGCGCATCTTCATCTGCAGCCAAAAGCGCTTCGACTGTTTCAAAATGGGCTGCCAAAGCCTTAGCACCGGTCGCTGCTACACCTTTAATGTTAGACCCCTCAATCAGCTCAGCAAAGCTGACACTGGCCTGCAGCTTGGCGGCAATCTGCTCCTGCTCTTCCAGTTGAATGCCTAACGACAGGAGATCATCCAGAACCTTCTGGTTATGTTCCTCCGCCATAAAGTGGGTAATCTCATGGGCTACTTCCAGACCAATATCTGGAAGAAGGGTCAACGTACGAGACTGCGCCTGACGAATTCGTTCAAGCGTCCCCAAACTTAGCGCTAAAGTTCGAGCCGTCTCTTCCCCTACTTCAGGAATACCGAGGGCATAGATAAAGCGAGCTAGAGAGATGGTTTTAGACTGACCGACCGCATCGATCAGGTTTTGCGCTGACAGCTCAGCATATCCCTCTAGGGTTAACACCTGATCTTTGGTCAGTCTAAACAGATCCGCAGGTGATTTAACCAGCTCACGATCCACCAGTTGTTCAATCGCCTTGTCGCCCAGACCATCAATATCGAGCGCTTTACGAGAGACGAAGTGGATCAACGCCTGCTTCAACTGGGCACTGCAACTGAGGCGCCCAACACAACGGTAGACCGAACCTTCGACCTTCTGCTCCTGTCCTTTGCTGCGCTTAACGAGCTGCACACGCTCCACCTCAGAGCCACACACAGGACAAGCAGAAGGGATAGCAATCGGTTGTTCATCACCGGTGCGACGATCGGTTGCCACTTTGACGATTTGCGGAATAACATCACCTGCGCGGCGAATAACAACCCAATCCCCTACTTTCGCATCCAGTCGCGCGATCTCGTCCATGTTGTGTAGGGTGGCATTACTGACCGTGACTCCACCGACGAATACGGGTTCTAAACGAGCAACAGGGGTCACAGCACCTGTACGGCCAACTTGGAAATCAACATCGAGAAGCTGTGTCACCTCCTCTTGGGCAGGGTACTTAAACGCCGTAGCCCAGCGAGGATCACGTGAGCGGAAACCTAGGGTCTCTTGCACCTCTCGCGAATCGCACTTCAATACCACGCCATCTATGTCATAAGGGAGAGCGTCACGTTTAGCACCCAGAGCCTCGATGTAGTCGAAACAGGCATCCGCGCCCTCAACACGAGCGATTTGATCACTGATCTTGAGGCCCCAGCTATTAATTAACTGCAAGGTCTCATAGTAACTATCAGGCAGCTCATCGGAACCAACGCCCGTTCCATAACAGCAGAAGGTCAAAGGACGACTGGCGGTAATCGATGGGTCGAGCTGACGCAGGCTGCCTGCTGCAGCATTACGCGGATTCACAAAGCTCTTTTGACCCGTCTCACGAGCCTGTTGATTGAGCGCTTCAAACCCAGCCCGCGGCATATAGACCTCGCCACGCACTTCAATACGCTCTGGCCAACCCGCTCCCATCAATTTCAGAGGGACACTTTGAATGGTGCGTACGTTGCTGGTGATATCCTCACCGGTAGAGCCATCTCCACGGGTCGCTGCTCGAACCAACATGCCGTTCTCATAGAGGACGCTGACGGCCAGACCATCCAGTTTTGGTTCAAGCGTAATCGCCAGAGAGGCATCACTCTCCAACCCCTCTTGAGCACGACGGTAGAATGCATGAACCTCATCACGATTGAACTGGTTGCTCAGACTCAGCATAGGGATCTCGTGCACCACCTCGGCGAAGCCACCCTCGGGTTTAGCGCCGACACGTTGTGTTGGCGAATCCGCGGTGACTAACTCAGGGTGGTCTGCTTCGAGTGATTCAAGCTGGCGATAGAGATGGTCATACTCAGCATCCGTGACCGAGGGATCATCGAGTACATAATAGCGATAGGCGTGCTGTTGGAGCTGCTCTCTGAGCTCCAGAATCTGTTGTTCAATCGACATAAGGTTTGGACTTATTTGGATTTGCGAGTACGACGGCTCTTAGCGCGTGAACGAAGCTTGTAGGCCTTCACCAACTCACGATAGTGCTCTTGAGTTTGTGGGCGCATCACTGAACGATCACTGTCGAGCATCTCACCGCCCAGTGCCTTAGCCAACGTCTCCGCCGTGGCCAACATGCAATCAACCGCGTAGGAAGGATCACGTGGTTCGGTCATCGACATAAAGAAGGTGACCGCAGGCGTCTCATGTTCAGCCAAGGTCTCTATGTTGAATGAGCCAGGTTCACCCACATCACTCATGGTAAATTGAATCGGTGAGTGATCACTGTTGTCTTCGTAACGATGGAAAAGATCCATCTGACCAAACTCCATACCACAGCGCTCAACCACGGTTTGAATATGAGCACCCGATAGCGAGCCACCCTTAGGTGCAACGACAAAGACAACTAAGCGGGTTTCTGGATCACTGAGATCAAGTTCACGGAACTGTCGTCCGGTCGATGGAGATGCAGCGGCGACTGCAGCCTCTTGAGTCTCGGAGTCCTGCATAGCATCACTCTGGTCGTTCAGCTCAGGCTCTTCGATCTCTGGCAGCGAGCTCACCAGTGATTCAATATCCTCAAGCGGTTCATCAACGGCATCTACATTAGGCTCAAGAAGCTGATCGAACTCACTGGTCTCTGGTTCGGGCTTTTTGACAGGTGATTTGCGTTTACGAACTGGCTTCTCTTTTTTGGCGCCCGCATCGACCAACTCATGAATTGGGCGATCTAGATCTAGACCAAATAGGTCATCGACGTGACCGACAGGTTGTTCTGCAACGGGTTCAGGCTCTGGCTCTGGCTCTGGCTCTGGCTCTGGCTCTGCAGTCTGTTCGACTGTAATCTCTTGTTCAAGCGCCTCTTCAGGTGACTCGTCAGCAATTTCAACTTCAGGTGCTGCGGGCTCTTCCTGAACGGCTTCCTCTTGGATTGCCTCTTCTTGGACAGACTCTTCTAGAACGGCTTCTTCGATGGGTTGCTCAAGCGTTTCTTCAGGCTCAGTGCTATCTTCAGGCTCAGGACTGTTCTCAAGCTCAAGGCTACTTACAGGCTCAGGACTGCTCTCAAGCTCAGGGCTGTTCTCAGACTCAGGGCTGTCAATAGAGAGCGTCGGCTCACTGGGCTTAAGATTGGTTTTGCGAGGAGCCGATACGATACCTTCATCCGATAGGCTATCAAATGGATCGGGCTCAAGATCATCGACTCGAAGATCAGCGAGAGGGTCATCAATCACTGGCTCAGCTTCAACAGAGGATTGTTCAGGCTGCGCCGTTAGACTATCAAGTGGGTCTTCAGTTTGACTGGCTTGCTGAGCTTCGGCTGCCATTAAGGCATCGATATCGGGGCGCTCAACTTTGCGCTTTACTCGAGCACCCCCGTTAGGCAGTTCAGGATTATGTTTATCGGCAATTTCATCAGTGTCAGTCGATTCAGAGGAGGGATCGATCTTCATGCGGATTCGATTGGAGCCACCGCTGATACGTCGCCATCCATCGACAAGGATAAGCAGAATCAGCACGGCACCTGCCGCCATCAACCAATCTCTTAACTCCATTAAACGCTATCCTTGAACCGCTGAAATTTATGCTTTTTGTAAACCCCTACTTTACAACTTCAGAGACCACTATTTCTAGTGGTTGAGACAAACCTTTTGTAGGTATATCAGTGATTTCCGCAATCATATCGCCAGGCTGTGGCGTCACATCTCCACTAAGACTGATTCGGGCGCTGACTGAAACGGTCTCATAACCCGATAGACGGGCTTGAGGTGTCATCGCATTGGCATCACTTAACACCAACTCAACCGGCAAATCGGCCGCCGTTAAACGCACACCTGCCAGTGGCATACCACCCTCTAAAGGACGCGCAACAATGAAGACTGGCGTCTCTGCTGGTACATTAGTGAGCAGTTCAGCAGCCACTGAAACTTTTACGGGTATTGCCGCCATCGCGGGCATTTCGATATCGCTGACATCTTCACCCAAGGCGATTAACTCATTTCGAGCTCGCTCAACACCGTTCTGTAACGACTGAGCGGAAGCACCATCGGCATTAATCAGCGCTTTTGACCAGAAGCCAATCGCATCGCGATAGGCCTTACGCTCAAAGGCATCGATTCCCAAAATGCCTAGTGCTGTGATTTCAAACGGTTCCGCCGCTAGCGTTTTATCAACTTGGTCACGAACTTCAGGCGTCATGCCACCGGCAACGAAGAACATAGACTGTGCCAACTGCCCCATCACCGTCGCATACTGAACATCCTGAGGTGTGAGGTAGGCTAAGGTATTTTGATAAGCCTCCAGCGCACCCTGATAATCTTGCTGGCCCATCAGAGTGCTGGCTAACAGATACCATCCTTCTGGGTTTGCGGGTTGTAGCTCCAGCTCTTTACGCAGCTGATCAATCGCTTCTTGCAGCGTGGGCTGACGACCATCAAAAGGATCCTCAGACATGTTCAGTGCCACTTCTAGCGCCGGTGCACTACCCACTTTGGCGTAAAGTCCTAATGAAGCAACCACCACCACTAACGCGATAAAAGAGGCTGCCATAAACTGTTTAGTTGAGATCGATTCAGAGCTGAGCGAACGACTCTCCGTACTGGCATCAATCAGCAAGTTCTTTTCAAGCTCTGTTTTAAGAACGGCAAAGTCCTCTTGTGACAATGATCCCGATGCGACCTCTTGCTCCAACTCCTGAAGACGATCTTTAAAGACTTCGACGTTATCGCGTTGCGGGTCAGAGGTAACGACCGTATCGACTTTATCTTTGAACTGTTTCCAAACCGGGTAGATAACAAACAGAATTGCTACGACCGATAACAGCGCAATACCCAACCACAAATACAACATTACTCTTTATCCTGTTTTAAAAGCGCATCGAGACGTGCCTGATCATCAGAGCTTAGCGCTGCCTCGCTCACTTTTCGACGCGAACGGCGCTGCCATACAACCGCTAAAATCACTAACACACCAAAGCCCAATACTAAAAACGGCCCATTCCATAGCAACCAAGTCTGACTGTTCATTTTGGGGCGGTAGAGAACAAATTCCCCGTAGCGAGTCACCATAAAATCGATAATCGACTCATCTTCAGCCCCCTCATCGATCATGCGAAACACCTCGGTGCGTAGGTCTTTTGCGATGGGGGAGTCCGAATCGGCAATATTCTGGTTTTGACACTTAGGGCAACGCAGTTCAGCCGCTAAAGCATGAAAACGCTTCTCATCTTCCACTGATTTGAAGTTGTGGGTATCAATGGCTGCGAAGCTGGAGCTCGACAATAGAACCAACAGAAACAGTGCGCGAATCATGAAGCTTCACCCTTGATCGTCTCAATGACGGACGAGAGATCCTGCCAAACTGTTGCATCCACCGCACCAACATGACGGTAACGAATAACACCCTGCTGATCGATCACGTAGGTCTCTGGAGCACCGTAGACCCCTAGATCCAATCCGAGACGACCTTGGGGGTCAAAAACAACCTCTTTGTAAGGGTCTAGATAGCGACGTAACCAATCATTCGCTTTGGTTAAATCGTCTTTATAGTTGATGCCATAAATGGTGACACCCTGGCTGGCCAACTGATTAAGGAAGGCGTGCTCCTCTTTGCAGGTGGGACACCAAGTAGCCCAGACATTAACCAGTGCGATATCGCCTTTAAAATCGTCCACCGTCAGCTTGCGACTTGGATCAGTAACAGAGGTCAACTCAAACTCAGGCATCGGCTTGTTCAACAGTGCCGATGGCAGTTCACGCGGGTCTAGGTATAGACCCTTCCAAAGAAAGAAGCCTAAACCGATAAAGAGCGCCAGCGGTGCAAATAGAAACAGTTTCTTCATGACGACTCCTTAGGCCAATTTCGCATCGCGCTGCGACATCTTACGGTAACGTTTGTCCATCGCCGCAAGGAAACCGCCAAAAGTCATCAACAGACCGCCCAACCAGAGCCAGCGAACATAGGGCTTAAACTGCAGACGAATCGCCCAAGCACCATCCTCTAGAGGCTCACCCAGTGCCACATAGAGATCTCTGAATAGACCCGCATCAATCGACGCTTCGGTCATCACGTTGCCACGGGCAGTATAGAGACGCTTCTCGGGTGTCATGACTTCGTAGAGTTGACCATCCTGGTAGACGTTGATGACACCCTTGTCAGAGGTGTAGTTAGGTCCTTCAACGTGCTCGATACCTTTAAATTCAAAGACATATTGTCCAACCTCTTGGCGATCACCGGGCGCCATACGCAGATCACGATGTTCAGTAAACGCTGAGACCATCGCGATACCCACCGCAAGCACTGCCATACCCAAGTGTGCCAAATGCATACCCCAGTAAGCACGAGGTAGTTTCTTCAGAGAGGCAAAGAGTGAACCTGAACGCTTACCGGCACGATCGTATAGATCGACCAGTGCACAGAAGACGATCCAGTAGGCCAAGATAATGCCCACATAAGTCCAGTGATCCCAACCCTCGCCACCACGAATCATCATGGTTGCGACGCCAAAGACGACGGCAAGCACTAAAGGACCGATCAGACGTTTGAGCAGTTGAGATGCATCAGTTTGACGCCAGCGCACCAGCGCGCCGACACCCAGAGCCACCATCAGCAGAGCGCCTAGAGGAACCGTCAAAGCATTGAAGTAGGGAGGTCCAACCGACATTTTACCCATGCCCAGAGCATCAATTAGCAGAGGATAGAGGGTGCCTAGTAGCACAGTGAATGCGATGACTGTCAGTAGAACGTTGTTGACCAACAGCAGAGTTTCACGCGAGACCAAGGTAAAGCTAGAGTCACTCTTCACCTGAGCGGCACGAATGCCGTAGAGCAGAAGGGAACCCCCAATGGCCACTGCAAGCATCACCAGAATGTAGAAACCTCGTGCTGGATCCGATGCAAAGGCATGCACCGAGGTCAGAACGCCGGAACGAACTAAGAAGGTTCCTAACAGGCTGAGCGAGAAGGCAAAGATCGCAAGCAGTAGCGTCCAGCTTTTGAAGACACCACGTTTTTCAGTGACTGCCAGGCTGTGAATCAATGCAGTGCCAACTAGCCACGGCATCAATGACGCGTTTTCGACTGGATCCCAGAACCACCAGCCGCCCCAACCAAGTTCGTAGTAGGCCCACCAACTGCCTAGTGCAATACCCAGCGTCAGGAATGCCCAAGCAACGTTCGTCCATGGACGTGACCAGCGTGCCCAAGCGGCATCCATACGTCCGCTCAACAGGGCCGCAATAGCAAAGGCAAACGCAACTGAGAAGCCAACATAGCCCATGTAGAGCATTGGAGGGTGAACAATCAAACCAAAATCTTGAAGCAGTGGGTTAAGGTCTGCACCCTGTGCCGGAGAACGAGGTAAAAGACGCTCGAACGGGCTTGAGGTAAAGATGACGAACGACAGAAAACCGGTCGTAATGATGCCTAACACACCTAAAACGCGACCTATGATGTCCAAGGGCAACGCTTTACTCTTCAGAGCAACAGCCAAAGTCCAGCCAGCAAGGGTCAGCACCCAAAGGAGAAGAGACCCCTCATGACCACCCCAGACAGCACTGACACGGTAGTACCAAGGTAGAGCCGTATTGGAGTTATTGGCAACGTACTCAACACTGAAGTCGTTGGTTAAGAAGGCGTAGACCAGAAAAGCAAAGGCCAGAGCAACAAAAAAAGTCACACCGATCGTCAGCGGGCGAGCGTAGCTGACTAACAACAGGCTCGAACGCTGAGCACCTACCATCGGAACAACCGACAGCAGAATGCTTAAAAACATGGCTAAGATTAGAGAGTAGGTTCCCAGTTCGGCAATCACTTGTTGAACTCCTCTTTGGAAGGCATCGGCATCTTACCGCTCTTCTCTAACGCTTCTGCCACTTCAGGCGGCATGTAGTTTTCGTCATGCTTCGCAAGTACTTCAACGGCTTGAAGTGTGCCAGAGGCGTCAAGTTTACCCTGCGCAACAATACCCTGTCCTTCACGGAACAGATCCGGAAGAATGCCACTGTATTCAATGGCAACCTTGTTCTCGTAGTCAGTCACTTCAAAGGTAACACGCAACGAGTTTGGATCGCGTTTCACACTGCCTTCAACGACCATGCCACCGGCACGAATACGGGTATCAGCAGGGGCTTCACCCTTGGCAATCTGAGTGGGTGAATAGAATAGATTAATGTTTTGACTCAGTGCATACATCGTCAGACCGATCGCTGCACTGGCGCCAAACACAATCATAAGGACAATAATTAATCGCTTTTTTCGTTTTGGATTCATGACTTAACACTTTCACGTTGAATGCGGCGGCGAAGAGAACGACGAGTCTCGCGGCCTTGAATAATGGGCAGATAAAGGCAGAGCGCGATGGTCAGCAGACCCAGCCCATAACTTAACCAGACATACAGGCCATGACCGCCCATATTTAAAAAATCTGCAAAGGTTTCAAACGCCATAGTTCACCTAAATTTTGAGTTGGCTGTAAGGTAGTGTCATTTTCTGACGCAAACCTTAACTACCGAGAAGCTCTTTTACCCAGCCGGCACGGCGTTCGCGAGTTAAAATCTCATTACGAAGACGCAACATCATCGCAAGACCAAACACCAGATAAAGGGCGATCACCATCACCAGAAGTGGCATCCACATCTCAGCGGGCATGGCCGGTTTCTCTGTGATTTTAAAAGTGGCTGGCTGATGCAGTGTGTTCCACCACTCCACCGAGTATTTAATGATCGGAATATTGACCAGACCCACTAAAGCCAATACAGCAGTCGACTTAGCGGCGGTGGTTTCACTCTCAATGGCCGAGTTGAGCGCCATCACCCCCAAGTAGAGGAATAGAAGCACTAACATTGAGGTTAAACGCGCATCCCAAACCCACCAAGAGCCCCAAGTAGGCTTACCCCAAATAGCACCGGTTGCTAGAGCTAACACAGCGAGCGCAGCACCCAGTGGCGCCACAGATTTAGCCACCATGTCAGCCACTTTCATCTTCCAAATCAGACCAATTGCACCGGCAATCGCCATCAACATATAGAAGCTCTGCGCCAGAATCGCCGTCGGCACATGCAGATAGATAATGCGGAAGCTATTGCCCTGCTGATAATCCGATGGCGCAAACGCTAGCCCCCACACAAGACCAATAACAAACAAAAGACCACCAATGGCCGCAAACCATGGAATCAATTTACCGGTGATAGAGTAACACCAACGAGGTGATGCCAACTGATAGAACCAACGAGGTAACCAACTACTAGCCATAACTTTTATCCACTCACTGAAATTCGTAATGCCGCACCGGCTGCAATAGGCGCCAATGCCAATGCTAATGCCAACATAGCCCCCAACAGCGCCAAATAACCATCTAGGGGCAAACCTGTTACTGCTGCTTGTACGGCGCTAGAGCCAAAAATGAGCACCGGAATATACAAAGGCAAAACCAACAGAGAGATCAACACGCCACCACGACGCAGACCCACCGTCAGTGCCGCACCGATCGCACCAATCAGTGACAGCGTTGGAGTGCCCAACAACAGACTGAGCATCAACCCGGGCATCCCCTCTGAAGGCAAGAACAGCATCACACCCAAAAGGGGTGCCACTAAAGTCAACGCCAAACCTGATAGTAACCAGTGTGCCAACACTTTGGATAGCACCACTAAAAATACTGGCTGGGGTGATAGCAGCAACTGCTCTAACGAGCCATCTTCGTAGTCCGATTTAAACAGGGTCTCCATCGACAACAGTGTTGCCAACAGAGCCGCTACCCAGACCAGACCGGGGGCTAGCTGAGAGAGAAAATTCGGCTCTGGGCTAACACCAATTGGAAAGAGTGATGCGACAATTAAAAAGAAGATCAGCGGATTCACCAGTTCGCTTTTGCGACGAAACGCGAGCGTAAGATCACGCTTAAAAGTCTGCTTAAACAGCTGTAGAGTGGAACTCATTATAACCACTCCCGTTGAGACGAGGCGAAGTGTTCAACATTGATTGTATGCAGAGGAATCTCTGCACTAAGATCCTGGTGAGTGGTCATAATGACACTGCCACCCGCTTGAATATGTTCCACCATTAACGCCTCTTTCGCTGCCACACCAATTTTATCAATTGCTGTAAACGGCTCATCGAGTATCCAGAGTTTCGCTCTGCTCATATAGAGTTTCGCCAGTGCGATACGACGCTTCTGACCGGCGGACAGCTGATGCGCAGGCACATCTTCAAACCCTTTCAAACCAACTCTTTCAAGAGCTTGTTGCGCTCGACTAGCGTCCAGCGAGGGGTGTAATGCGCACTGCCAATGCAGATTCTCCTCTGCCGTCAGCATGGCACTGACACCGGCTTGGTGACCTATGTATAGAAGTTCTGATAGGAACTGCTCACGCACCTCATCCATTGGCTCACCGCGCCAATAGAGCTCACCTTCATAATGGGAGCTGAGACCACACAAAATACTCAGCAGCGTCGTTTTACCGGAGCCATTACGTCCTTCGACCTGCCAGATTTCACCTTCGGAGACAGTCAGCTGTAGCTGATCGAACAGAATACGATCATCACGCTCACAAAATAGGGATTGGGCTGTTAAAAGCGCCTGCGCCACAAAGACTCCAAAAGGTTAGCAAATTACAATTCACGAAATTATAAACTTATTACCATCTGTAGTCAGGTGGAGATAGCAGTTAAAGCGGAGTATCGCCGTGCTTGAGACGGACATACATCAACGCCACTGATATTGCGTCACCTAATGCCGTATGACGTTGAATCATTGGCATATTCAATTTGTCAGCAATGGTGTCGAACCGCAGGTCGACATCACCCCCAACGTGACGCCATTTGATGATGTCGTGATAGACGTGCGACAGCTCGATCGCCTTGTTAGGAAGACCAAAGCCAAACGCAGGACGCAAGAACTTATCGAGCATGCGAATATCGTAGTTGACGTAGTAGCCAAGGATGGGGCGATTACCGACAAACTCCAACACCTGCTCCAGCGCCTCCTCAATGGAGACACCGTCGGCCAGATCGGCTGCGCGGATTTTATGGATTTTGATCGATTCAGCCGTCAAATCAGCCGGTGGTTTCAATTTAATATCAAGACGATCACTGGTCTTTACGCGTTTGCCTTTAATTTTGACGGCGCCAATCGACAGGATTGATGCCTCGCTGACATCAAGACTGGTTGTCTCACAATCTAACGAGACAACCTCATCACCCTCATACTGATCAAAAAGAGAGACCCAACGCGGATCTTTAACCGCACGTTTGTCTTTAAATTTGCGTATAGCACGAGGCAATATCATGTTTAACCAATATCCTTTTGGTTCAGAAGCAATATTCAGCTTAGCTTGACAGATGGAATCGGGACGTTAGTGATTTCTTAAAGCTTTTCACGACTAACAGAGCATCCCTTAACAACTCTCTATCCATTTTATTCAATTGTTGCAACTCAATGATATTAGGCGTTGGGTCAATACCGTCCTCTGCCTGCTCAGCACGACGGATCTGCTGACGCAGACGAATATTCACAAACAGACCTAGGGCTTCTGAGATATCTTTAGAGACGCTATCTTGCATCACACCTGCTTCAACTAACGCCTCGAGACGTTCAAAGGTATTGGTAGCAAGAATTCTCTGCTCGAGTGCGAAGGTTCTTACGCCGTGAACAATGGGGAAGATCCCACCCTTCTTGATATCCAACTCTCCACGCTCTTTTAAATTGCCAAAGAAGGTTAACGGTGTATCAAACTCAACCGCCGCCTTAGCAAAGTGCGAGAAGAACAGATCATTGTTACGCATAGTACGCAGGAACCAATTTCGAGCCACTTTAAACAGTGCCACGTTACCCGCGACCGGTTTAGCATCCACCGCTATCGCCAGTCGCATCTGGTCTTCGGGATCGCTACTCATCGACCAGTCCTGCAGTTTCTGGGTCCAATCATCAACTGAATTGATCCACTCAGGGTTAGATACCATGATATTGCCGGGACAAGGCGGAAAACCAAACGAGATCAACGTCTCACTAAATCGCTGCATGGTCTGTCGTTTTTCAGCCCAGTTAAGGCCATTACGGAAGATCAACGCATTATCTTGGTCCGTCTTCATGATCTGTTCACCGCGGCCTTCAGAGCCCATCACAATCAAGCAGACGTGAGGCTGCATATCGGCCGGCACCACCAGATCAAATAGCTTAGCGATGATCCGTTTATTCATCGCCGCTAACAGATCCATAGTAAAGCGAATACGGACACCGGTAGAGATCAGCGCCTTGATTAGGTTGTTCAAACCGGTTGCTGCCTCTCTGAGATCCTCTATCGTACTAGCTCGTTCGAGGCGCAGACCAATCACGTGAGAATGACTAGAGAAGTAGGAGAGCACGTCGGTCAGTTGCACCACGCCAACCAGGGTATCTCCCTCCATGACAACCACACGCTCGATCTGTTGCTGCGTCATAATGACCAATGCGTTAAAAAGGAAATCATCCGGCTTACAGGTGATCAATCGATAGGTCGCGATGGTCGCAACATCCTCATTGACCGATCCATCATTAAGAACGATGGCATTAAGAATATCGGTACCCGTGACCATACCTATTCTGCCACCTCGGCGAACCAAGACCGAATCCGACTTAGTCTCACGCATCAACTGAGTCGACTCTTTGATACTGGTTCCTTCGTTAACGATCAGTGGGTCACGAACCACAGCCTCCTCTATCGTGGCCAGCATAAACTCAGCCATATCCTGACCTTCGCCCTGCTGCGCCACAATCTCTGATTTAGCAGCTAAATTTTGCTGAAAGTAGTCGGCAAAACCGGGGTTCGAGTCGATGAGTTCAAGCAGGATCTCCGTCGAAAAGATATGACAGATCGTCTCCTCCTCAGCGGTAAAGTTATGAATCGCAGAGCCATGCATCGCGGACCAACCACCAAAGTAGTCCTCATTCTCATAGTGCATAAAGACGTGCAGCATCTCATCACCTTCATCCTGAGGCTCACTCTCTGCAACGCGTCCACGAAAAACCACATAGACACCTTCTGACTGCTCACCCGCTTTGATGATCACTTCACCAGACTGGTAGTAGCCGATATCAAGATTGGCGCGCAAAAACTCCTGTTCAGACTCGGTCAGCAGGCTAAAAGGGAGATTCCCCATCTTAAAAGAATCAGGCATTGGACCCTCACTTAGATCGTCGAATAATCAGTTGAGTATTGCGCGTTTTAGAAAAAATTGCAGGAACTCAAATCAACTTTTTCTAAAAAGCATCACGGTTTTAGTTTTACTAAATTCGTTCCTACAAAGTTAGGTTGTAGGAGGGAATTGGCGCGCAGCGACAAACCCCGACATCTATACAAAGCCACCATCGGCAATTAAAAAAGGCGCCCCGAAGGACGCCTTTCTCATTGTCAGCTAGCTCTTAGTGAGACTGAGCTGCGCCAGCACCACGTGGGATACGGATGTCTTCAACGATCTGCTGGATTTCAGCAGGTGGTTCAGCTGTCATAGAAGAGACAACTTTAGCCACGATGAAGTTCAGGATCATACCCACAGTACCGAAGCCCTCTGGAGATATACCAAACCACATTTCGTCTTTAGTGCCGCCCATGAACTTGAAGTACACGATGTAAGCCATAGTCGATACGATACCAACGACCATACCAGCGACTGCACCTTGAGTGTTCATGCGCTTGCTGAAGATACCCATTAGGATCGCAGGGAATACAGAACATGCTGCTAGACCGAATGCCAATGCAACTACCTGTGCTACGAAGCCTGGAGGGTTAACACCGAAGTAACCGGCTACAAGAATCGCAACGACTGCTGCACCACGTGCGTATAGAAGCTCCTGCTTGTCGGTGATGTTCGGATTAATGGTTTTCTTCATCAAGTCGTGCGAGATCGATGTCGAGATTACCAACAGTAGACCTGCTGCTGTTGATAGTGCCGCTGCCACCGCACCTGCTGCCACTAGAGCGATTACCCAAGCTGGAAGCTGAGCGATCTCTGGGTTAGCAAGTACCATGATGTCACGGTTAACTGTTAGCTCGTTTGCATCTGTTTTGCTGTAGAAAACAACGCCATCGTTGTTCTTGTCTTCCCACTTGATAAGACCAGTGTTTTCCCAACGAGCGAACCACTCAGGGATGTCTTCGTATTTAACACCAGTGTTAGCAACGCCAGAAGCTGCAGTTTCAGCAGTACCGTTTACAGTCTGGATTAGGTTTACGCGACCGAAGCCCGCAACACCTGGTACAGATGTGTAAAGGATAGCGATGAAGATAAGCGCCCAACCAGCTGATACACGAGCGTCTTTTACGCGAGGTACAGTGAAGAAGCGAACGATTACGTGTGGAAGACCTGCAGTACCACACATTAGTGCAGCCGTCATGAAGAATAGGTCAACCGTAGTTTTAGAGCCTGCAGTGTACTGAGCAAAACCTAGTTCAACAGACAATGCATCCAGAGTTGCAAGTACTGACTGACCGCTCTCCAGAGTTGCACCTAGTGCAGTCTGTGGAAGGAAGTGACCAGTTACCTGAACTGATAGGAAGATCGCAGGAACCATGAATGCAAGGATCAATACACAGTACTGAGCGACCTGAGTGTAAGTAATACCCTTCATACCGCCTAGTACAGCGTAGAAGAATACGATCGCCATACCGATCACAACACCTGTGTTGATGTCTACGTGTAGGTAACGTGAGAATACGATACCAACGCCGCGCATCTGGCCAGCTACGTATGTGAACGAGATGATGATGGTACAGATAACCGCAATCGTACGAGCAGTGTTGCTGTAGTAACGGTCACCGATGAAGTCAGGCACTGTGAACTTACCAAACTTACGTAGGTAAGGTGCAAGTAGCATCGCTAGTAGTACGTAACCACCTGTCCAACCCATTAGGTAAGCAGATGCGTCACGACCGATGAACGATACGATACCCGCTAGTGAGATGAACGATGCAGCAGACATCCAGTCAGCAGCAGTCGCCATACCGTTTGCGATTGGTGGTACACCACCGCCTGCAACGTAGAATTCTTTAGTTGATCCGGCACGTGCCCAGATCGCAATACCAATGTAAAGGGCGAAAGAGCCACCTATAAATAGAAACGTTAACGCGTCAAGACTCATGATTTACTCCTTACTCGTGAACGTCATATTTTTCGTCAAGTTTGTTCATGCTAGACACGTATGCCCAGATCAACGCGACGAATACAAAAATTGAACCCTGTTGAGCAAACCAGAATCCTAGCGGGAAGCCGAAGAATTGGATTTGATCAAGAGCGTCGACGAATAGCACACCGCATCCGAAAGATACGACGAACCAAATCGCCAAGTAGGTGATAATAATGCGAAGGTTCTCACCCCAGTATGCCTGCGCATTTTCTTTGGTCATTGACATAACCTATCCCTTTACAAGTTGTTGTTATAAACAAAAAGGCTGTGATTACCACAGTTGATGATCATCATACCTAAGCCATCTCCCTAAAAGGAGAGCAACTTTAGTCGCAGAGACTTAAGTAAGTGGCTGATTTTAATGATTTTTCAAACTTTTAGATATACCTTTATAACCAAAAACACATCAAAAACACTGTTTTTAAACATTGAACTGAAACTTTTGGTAGCAAGAGCACAAATCGTTAGAATGTCAGGCAACTGTTGTTAGGAATTACACCATGCTGTCAGGTCTATCCGTCACACTCATCGCTTTAGGCTACCTTGGCCTACTCTTTGCGATCGCTTACTTAGGCGATAGAAGTCGTGCAGGAAAGAGCTGGGCGGGCAACCCGATCATCTATTCACTCTCCTTAGCGGTTTACTGTTCATCTTGGACTTTTTATGGCGCAGTTGGACGAGCCCATAGCACTGGCTGGGAGTTTCTGGCGACCTATTTAGGGCCGGTCATAGTCTACATTTTGGGCTGGCAGGTTATTGAGAAGATCAGTCGCGTCAGTAAACAGCAGAACATTACTACCATCTCCGACTTTATCTCGTCACGTTACGGCAAAAGCCAAACCATCGCCGTTCTGGTTACAGTCATAGCGGTATTGGGTACCATTCCCTACATAGCGCTTCAACTGAAAGCGGTTGCAGTGAGTTACAACGCGATTGCGCCTGCTGCGACCGAGGCACTGAGCAAAGGTAGTGATACCGCCCTTGTAGTAGCGCTCACAATGGCACTGTTTGCGATTCTGTTTGGTACTCGCCATATCGATGCCACTGAACACCATCAGGGTTTGGTGTTAGCCGTTGCGTTTGAGTCGGTCATCAAATTGACTGCCTTCCTAGCGGTCGGTTTCTTTGTCACCTTTGAGTTTTATGGAGGTGTAGAGCAGACCGTTGCCAGTGTTCAATCGCAACTGCACTCGACAAATTTTTCAGGTTCACTGTTTGCGGGAAGTTTCTTAACTGAAATTCTGCTGGCCTGTGGGGCGATCATCTGTCTACCACGCCAGTTCCACGTGACCATTGTCGAGAACATCAAACACAACAACCTTAGAATCGCCCGCTGGCTCTTCCCCGCTTACCTCTTTTTACTAGCGCTATTTGTACTGCCTATCGCTTCGGCCGGCGCAATCTCACTGCCAACCTTCGCGCTTAACCCGGACTCTTGGGTACTGACCTTACCGTTGAGTCAGGGCTACCCGGGACTGGCAACCTTTGCCTTTATCGGCGGTCTGTCAGCTGCGACCAGTATGGTTATCGTGGCCTCTATCACTCTGGCAACCATGGTCTGTAACGACATAGTCATCCCGATTCTGCTGCGCATTCCAAGCCTTCGTATTGCAGAGAGCAAAGATCTTGGTCGACTACTGTTAAGTGTGCGCCGTATCACCATCTTCCTGCTTCTATTAATGGGTTACTTCTACTACCGAATTTTGGGCGATCAGGGTTCTCTCGCCTCCTTTGGTCTGCTCGCCTTTGTTGCTGCGATTCAATTCTTACCCAGCATCATCGGTGCACTGTACTGGAAAGAGGGCAACCGAAACGGTGCGATTGCCGGCTTAGTCAGCGGCTTTGCACTCTGGTGCTACACGCTGGTCTACCCCGTATTCGAAGTCGCCAATTTAGTTCCTGATACGCTGATTCGTGACGGTGTCATTCCAACTTGGTTACAACCAACCTCCCTGTTTGGCATTCAAGGAATTAACCCACTGACTCATGGTGTCATCTGGTCTCTGGGCATTAACATCTTGGCCTACTATCTAGTTTCCAACCTAACGCGTGCCCGCCTGGTGGATCGAATTCAAGCCAGTGCCTATGTCGATAGCCGTCGTGACGAAACAACAGAGCCAGGTCGTCAGACGACACCCGTCACCATCAGCGACCTGCAGATGCTTGCAGAGCGTTTCTTGGGCATTCGCCGCACACAAGAGGCGATGAACGAGTATTGGAGCAGTCGTGATGAGGAGCCACTGCCAGCGGGTGTCAAAGCGGATAACGAACTGATCCAATACATCGAACGCTTGCTAGCAGGTGTTATCGGTGCGTCGTCAGCTCGAATCGTCATGGACTCGACACTGCGCGGTAAAGACATGCAGATTGGTGATGTCGTTGCGATTGTTGATGAGGCATCACAGGCACTGCGGTTCAACAAATCCCTGCTACAGTCGACCATTGAGAACGTTTCCCTTGGTATCAGCGTGGTCGATCAGAAGTATCGTTTGGTTGCATGGAACCAAAAGTTCATCGACATGTTCGACTACCCTGAAGAGCTCATTATTGTCGGCAGACCGATTGAAGAGATCATTCGGTACAACGCAGTCCACGGTGAGTATGGGTTCTCTGGTAACTCAATCGATGAACAGGTTGAACAGCGCATGCAGCTTCTGCGTTCTGGTAAACCGCACGGGTTTGAGCGTTACCGACCTAACGGACAAGTCCTTGAGGTGCGAGGCAACCCAATGCCGGATGGCGGTTACGTCAATACCTATATGGACATTACCGAGCACAAGCGTGTCGAGGACGCGCTGCGTGAGAGTGAGCAGAACATCCGCGTCTACACCGACAACGTGCCGGTCATGATCAGCTACTTAGACCCCGAACAGAACTTTCTATTCGTTAACAAAGCCTTTGCTGATGGCGTTGGTATTAACCGTCATACCATTGCAGGAACTCCAAGCCATCAAATCTTCGCACAAGATCAGTATGAACTGCGCCAGCCATTCCTTAGACGAGTACTTCAGGGTGAACGCGTTAAATTTGAGGCACGCTTACCAACACAAGACGACTCCCTGCGTTATGCCGAGCTGACGATGATTCCACACGTCGGTGAATACGGTGACATCTTAGGTTACTTCACACTTTATCAAGATATCACAGAGCGCCGTAACGCCGAGATCGCTCTGCAAGAGACCAATGAGAACCTAGAAAAACGTGTCGAAGAGCGAACGCAAGCGGTATCGCTGATCAACAAAGAGCTGCGCAAAGAGAACACCGTCCGTGCGTTAATGGAAGATGAGCTACGCCAGGCCAAATCGGACGCTGAAGCGGCTAACTTAGGTAAAACACGATTCCTTGCAGCGGCCAGCCACGACCTGCTGCAGCCACTGAATGCTGCTCGCCTCTTCACCTCGGCGCTGGCTCAACAGAGTCACCAGAACGAGACCGCACAGTTGGTTGATAACTTGGATGGTGCTCTGCGATCAGCGGAAGAGTTAATTACCGCCATTCTGGACATATCCAAACTGGATGCCGGTGCGCTAGAGCCCAATATGACGCATTTCTCTATCCAAAATGTTTTCTCGAACCTGGATACTGAATTCACCGCGATGGCGGAGAAGAAGGGGCTGAAATTCAAGAGTATCGACTGCAAAGCGGTGGTGCATTCAGATCAAACGCTACTGCGTCGTATTCTGCAGAACTTCATCTCAAATGCGATCCGCTACACCAATTCGGGTCGAGTACTGCTGGGTGTTCGCCACCACAACAAGTTTATCCGCATTGAAGTATGGGATACCGGTGTCGGCATTGCAGAGGATAAGATCTCTGAAGTCTTTGAAGAGTTTCGTCGCATCGACAACCCACGCCACTCAGAGGTACAGGGTCTCGGATTAGGCCTGGCGATTACAGAACGTATCGCGAAGATGCTGAAGCATAAGCTGAATGTTCGATCCTGGCCAACCAAAGGCACGGTCTTTAGTGTTGATGTTCCATTGGGCGAGCCAGCACTTGCCGTGAAACAGAAACCACAACAGCGTGGCTGGATCCGATCGAAAGGCCTAAACGGCGTCAACGTATTGGTGATCGATAACGAACCGAAGATCCTAGAGGGGATGAGCGCACTACTGACTGGCTGGAGCTGTGAAGTACGAACCGCCCTCTCCATTCAAGCGGCTGTTGAAACCTGCAGTGATGGTTCTTTCACACCGGACATCATGCTGGTCGATTACCACCTCGGCGAGACCGATACCGGCATCATGGCACTGAATGAGTTAGCTGAATTGGGACTAGGTGATGTACCAGCGATCATCATCACCGCCGACCGAACCGACGAGGTCAAAGCTGAGATAACGGAGCATGGCGCGATACTGCTGAACAAACCGGTCAAACCAGCCGCCCTACGCCAGCTGATCAGCAAAAACGTCTCTAAATAGCTGTTGAAGCGGTCTTAAACTAGTTGTTGGAGCGGTCTTAAAAAGGCCGCGATTTTTTGATGGCGGTGTCTGGCCTTCAGCCTGACACAGTAAAACTGGGTCTGACCTCCGGTCTGACCCAACATTATCAGCGTTTTCCAGAACTTATGAAGTGTAAATTAATAGTCGGGTCAGACCGGAGGTCAGACCCGGTGACGCTTTGGCGTCACACTCCAGCCTTCCACCCAGACGTTATCGGATAACGTCGATCACGACCAAAGCCACGATTGGTGATACGCGTGCCGATCGGCGCTTGGCGACGTTTGTACTCGTTAATATCGATCAGACGAATCACGCGCAGCACATCGGCCTCGTTGTACCCTTCAGCAATGATCATCTCAGCACTGTAATCATGCTCGACGTACATCTCGATGATCGCATCTAACTGATCGTAATCTGGCAAGCTATCTTGGTCTGTCTGATCAGGACGCAGTTCCGCCGAGGGTGGACGAGTGATTACACGCTCTGGGATGACTGGGCTGATCGTATTGCGGTAACGCGATAGCTCATAGACCAGAGTTTTCGGAATGTCTTTGAGGACACAGAAACCACCGGCCATATCACCGTACAAGGTCGAATAACCGACGGCTGTTTCCGATTTATTGCTGGTCGTCAGAACAAGGTAGCCTTTCTTGTTGGAGATCGCCATCAACAAGACACCCCGACAGCGTGCTTGCAGGTTCTCTTCCGTTGCATCGACCTCTGTACCAGCAAATTCGCCCGCCAACTCCTGCATGAACGCTTCATACATCGGCTCAATAGAGATCACCGAGTGGCGAATACCTAAAGCCTCTGCTTCTAGTGCAGCATCCTCGACACTAATTGAAGAGGTGTACTTAAACGGCATCATGACACACTCAACACGATCCGGACCCAAGGCATCCACAGCAACTGCAGCCGTTAATGCCGAATCGATACCGCCAGATAGGCCAAACACTACCCCCTTAAAGCCGTTCTTGTTAACGTAATCGCGTACGCCCATCACAAGCGTTTGGTAGACCATACTATAGTGATCAGCTTCGGGCGTTGAAGGCTGTAGCGGCTCAACAGCACCCGATTCAAGATCGATAGATACCTTGTAGATACCCTCTTCATGATGAGGCGCCATGTAGGCTAGCTGCCCCTTGGCATCCACGACCTGCGAACCACCATCAAAGACCAACTCATCCTGCGCACCCACTTGGTTTACATAGACAATCGGGGCATTTGCAGTGGTTGCACGATCTTGTAACGCCTCGGTACGCTCATTGGTTTTACCCATGTGATAGGGAGATGCATTAGGCACAAGAATCGCTTTAACACCGGCCTCGGCCTGGCGTTGAGTCGGCTCTCTCTCCCAAATATCGGCACAGATTTGCAGCCCTAAAGTGTGACCCTTGTACTCAAATACACCGTCATTAGTGTGCGGTTCAAAGTAGCGATCTTCATCAAAGACAAGATAGTTAGGCAGATGCTGTTTGGCATACTCGATCAACACCTCACCATCCTCAATGATGGCCGCCATGTTGCGTAACTCGCCCTCTTTCTCAGCTGGATAGCCCACCAACAAAGCAATGCCACGGACCTCAGTTTTCAGCCGTTCAAGGGCCTCATCAACCCGACGTTTAAGACTGGGACGCAGCAACAAATCTTCGGGCGGATAACCGGTAATCGACAGCTCAGAAAAGACGATAATATCCGTATCACCTTGAGACGCTGCATCCATAGCAGCATCGATCATCTTTTGTGTATTACCCGGAATATCACCGACTAAGAAGTTAATCTGCGCCAGCGCAACAACAAGTTTTTCAGACATAATGGGAGTTGAAATCTGCAAATTAAATAGATTTGCAGAGTATAACCCAATGTGATGCTCTGCTTGTAGGAGGGAATTCAAGCAAAGCTTGAAACCCCGAAACTGTTGGAGCATTCTCGAAGAGGACGCGATCAGGTAACAGGCTTCAGCCTGTCACCACCCCAATAAAAAAGCACCCTGTAGGAGGCCTCCCAAAGGGACGCCGACCGCTTTTAGATATGGTGACTGGTTTTAACCTGTCATCCGCACAATCATCCATACTTTCACTCCCGACAAAACCCCGGCAAATACTCACTAGGAATCAACGACTCATCCGAATCATCGCTAATACATCGCCAAGTCGTCGGAAAATCCGGATTCTCCGCCCGCAACACAAACCGCCGCCCTTCCAACTCATCAATATTGGCAATTGATACCCGAATTTCGCCGGAGGAATGACTCCACCATGCATTCTTTACATAAGCGGAGTTATCCCCAAAGTATTCATTACTGACGCCTAGTTCACTAAGGGCTGTATTCCATTTCAAATCTTTTAAACCTGAAGTACCGCCATTCGCAATCGCATAATCAACCAGCGCCAGCTTAATCGGCTCCGTTGCTGCCAGAGCATCGATCAACTTGGCACGCACCGTGAATTGAGTATACGCAGGCAGTGCAATTGAAGAGAGAATAGCGATGATCACGACCGCGATCATCAGTTCGATGAGGGTATAGCCACCCATCCTTGGGTTTAGCTTCGTTTTCAATTTCTCCTCCTTGAGAAAATTATTTCTGTGCTAAAAACTTGTCTAAGGAGATGTACTGTAATTATTTTTCTTAAACCTGCAGTAACGTTGCGAAAAAGCACTCACTTCCCCACTAGCGACACTTTTCACCTCTAGACACACGGTAGAATTGTAGCTTGGTAACAACGTAAATCTATTGCCCATTTGATTAGAGGGGTTGCTTGACTCCGGATCACATGAAGTAATGTTATTGCTAGTGACTGTGCATGTGTAAACATTATAACTTGATGCTCCGGCAACAGATTGCCATCCCACAATTCCATTACCCTCATCACTCCAATATAGATTAGGCGAAGCAATACTACCCTCTGGGGGCTCAGCACAAGAAAGCGCAATAACAACATTTGCACCTTGAGCAGAACTAGAAACTGCACCAAAACTGCTATCCACCCCACCATCAGGAGAGCAAATAGAGTAGCCAGCATTAGATGCTGCTTCCGACAAACTATGAACAAGCTCTCCACTCCAAGAAGCTCCACTCGCTACAAAAAAATCACATGAGTATTCACTATTATTAACCGAGCAAACGGGTATTGTTTGAGTAGATGGATCGTTACAATCAGGTGTGCCATCAGCACTATCTAAACAGACGGTATAGCTACCAGATGGAAATTGGCTAGTAACAGAAGCAACTGCATCTGAGGCGGGTAAATAAGCACTTGATACTGTTCCCGTTATCGTGAACTGATATGCGGAGACACTTATAGATGAATCGCCAGGAACTGTTCCTGGACAGCTCTCTTCGCCATTAACTTCCAAGCAAATAAAGTCACCCTTATTATCTTCAAATGCATCACTTATTGAACTATATCCAGAAGAGCTAACTGACACCGCTGAAAGTTTTGTAGAACATCCTGAATCAGAAGTCACGGTGTTACCAACGATCATATAATCGTGAAAGCCAACTCCTCGTTTATGCTGGTTATCGGCAATCTCACCAAAACCGTACACATCACCTTCGCCAAGTCCCTGAGCGACTAGCTTTATCTCTCTTCCATCAACTCCAATTACACCGCCGTTTGTAAACGCGAGGCCATAACCCCTGTATTCTCGTTTATCGTCAGCTGCTAAAATAATTTGAGGATGATGAGACAAATCTGTTCCGTCATCAGTATAGGTAGGGTCACCAACACATTGTGATTTAGTACTATCAATACTGTACCCCTGATTTCCGGTACCTTCAGCTATAAACTGAACATCTATATTCCCGTACCAACCAGCACCAAAGAAGCACGTGTACTCAAAAAACCAGTCGTTAGATCCACTAACAGATGTGCCTGTTCCTTTGGGGCACAGGCCAGTATCAGCAGGCCTAACAATTATTGCATCAATATCACTGGACGATAATCCAGTTGAATCATAGTCAACATATACAAAACCTCGTATCTCTGAGAAGGCGCTCCCCCCAGAATATGTAAGCAATTCAATTGTATTTTCCGTGTTGTTTGGGTCTTTAGCTGTCAACTTAAGTACCCCTGACTCTATGGATGAACTCACAGTACCTAGATCAACACCTAGTGGAAGCATCCCGTTATTTGCTACAACATCGCTTCCGTACTCAGCTTCTCCTGTCGGCATATCTATAGAGAATGGATTACTCCCACCCGAGCCTGAACCATTAGCCCCCTTGGCTTTAGAATCATAAATATCTTCAACAACCACTGTATTCAGAGTTACCGAGCCAGTGCTCCAGGAAACGACCACTCCTGTTTTTAGCAAACCATCACTATATGAACTATCTGCTCGACTGCTAACATAAAAATTATCGGACACTCCGGAAACAGGTAAACTTTCAGGCCACTGAACAGATCCATTAGCAATTGATGCTATGGGCTGCTCACCCGCAAGTTTTCTCAATTTTTCAATCTCTTTCTGAGCTATAGCAATTGCCTCTGCGCGAGCTTTTGATTCGGAAGAATCAGACAAATAATTAGATGAAATCAAAGCTACGCCTAGTAAACCAACTGCGGAGACTATTAAGGCTATTAACGCTTCTATTAGTACAAAACCTTTATAACTTCGCATCACCAATCTCTCCAAGTACCACTAATAGCCGTTGCATCAGATGAATCACCCAAATTAGTGGTGTAATCAGAATTAAAGATAATCGATGGTGTACCTGCTCCATTCCCTACCTCTCCAAATGCCATCAAACTACCGTAAATAGGACTATTACCAGTAAGTTTTTTTACATCTTGTGTAACGAAAACTAATCCGCGAAATGTATTTGAATTGGATTGATCCCAATTCCCATCAATGATGATTGTTTTCTGAACAGATCCATCAAATGTATCCGTTGGTATTTCAACATCACCATCAGAAGTGTCTCGAATACATACGACTGTCCCTGCGTTCTGAAGAGCCTCTTTAAAGGATGTTTCACCCTGACCGCCAGTCGAGTAATCGTTTCTATCGATAAAATCTTGCTCACAAAATTCCTCGACTGTACTTCCAAGAAAAGCTTGTTGAAATTGATCTTCATCAAGACCAGCCAAATTAGGATCGTTTTCTATGATGTCACTACCCCGATAATTTATCGTTGTTGACTCTATTAGTGTGTCTGGATCGAGGGGATTAGGAACCTTTGTAGAGAAGGCATTGGAGCTTATATTGACTGACTGCCCAGTCCATATAGTGGTATTACCACTTAGATTAACGATCTCAAAATCACCACTAAAATTAGGTGCCGCTGCTGTAACTATTGGGGCATTTGGTAAATCTAATTTTGCGAAATCAATTTTCATTCGTAAGATTCTATTTACAGAACCATCATCACTAGCTCCTGTTGAATGAAGCTCCCAGTCCACGCCTCCAGAAGAATCTGGCATTGATGCTCCCCAATAACTCCATGTCTCTAGATAACCAGAAGCGACAGAACCAGATGCTTTCGATGTAACAGATGGCAACACACCAAACTTGCGATAATAATTCACACCTTCAGCTAGGCCAGATTGAGCAGCTTCAAGAGCCATTAGTGATCTCTGTTCATCGGCCACTACTTGCTTTTCGCTAACAATAGAAGAAGAAATAGTGAAAGCTGTAATAGTTGTAGCTATTAGCAGAACGATAACTGTAACTAGTGTCGCTATGCCTTTTTGATTTTGTATTCGGTGAGAAATGATCATGTTCAGTCCTCAACGTAGTTGTTAGGTATTAAAACAGAAACTGACTTAGTAGAGCTAAGTGATTCAGTCGCATGGGATGCTGTAATAGATAGATCAACCGATCGTGAGTAGACGGTTACGCTACCGTTAGCTGTGGACACAGTATTCAAAGCAATCGTTAGATCACTAATATCCATAACTGATTCATCTGTAATTGCAGTCCAATGTGTTTTGTCAAAGACAGGGTCACAGTTAGCTGACTCGTCTGCTTTTGTATGAATTACTCCACTATCTAGACGAAAACCTTTCTGATCACTTGAGACATCAGAAACTTCATTATCGTTTGAATTAACATCGTAACCATACAAAATGCAGTCGCCACTCATATTAACTTCTAGAGAGGAGCTGTTTGTCTGGTAGTAACTATTACTACCTAGAGCCGAATAACCATGACGACGAATCTCGCCGCTCATGGTATCTATAAGTATGCTCAATTCTCGGTTGAGTTGAGTAGAAGCCAGGGTTGTTTTACTCACATTAAATATCTGCAGGTAAAGAAAAAGCGCTCCAGAGAGAACGATAAGACCCACAGCCATACCGATCATTAGCTCTATGAGTGTGTAGCCCTTTTGCTTAACCAAATATTTATTCATATGAACCCACCGAGATCATATGATGCTCTGATGTAGAAATAGTTTTTTTCGCGTTACCACTAGGACTTGTGAATTTAATCGCGGTACTAACAGATCGGAGATCCGGCATGTAAAAACCAATCGCCACTGAAGCCACGTCAACAAGCACGCCCTCAAACTTTGATTTATCTACATATAAACCAGATGTATCACAGGTATTTGAACTAGCCGCTGAAGTACTAACGTAGACACACCAGTTACCAGAATCGGTTACTAGATTGGCATAACGATCAGCGTTATTTGAAACAGCTTCGCGCTTAGCTAAGACGATCTGATTGTATACGGCTTCAACGGCACTATTTAGACGAGCTTTATCTACGTAATCTTGGTAGGAAGGGATCGCGATAGCAGCAATGATTCCTATAATTGCCACTGTCACCATGACCTCAACCATAGTGACACCCTTTTGAAATATAAGCCGTTTACACATCATCGTCCCCAGCACTCTAGACTGGCATGCTCAGATGGATCTGGTTGACTCACTCCGTTTCGATCAACAACAAAGGTTTTACATTCATCCGTTTCCTGGGCACCCTGGGGAATTGCATAACCTAAATACTGAGTATTTGATAAAACGGATACCGAAACAGTATAAAAACCAGACTCTGTTGTTGCATCTACATCTAAGCCACTTAAATCGTCAGTGAACGAAGTATGGTTCGCTCGCCATTTTTCCTGTGCGATACGAACTTCTGAGAGAGCATTCATCGCCTCGGTTCGACGTGCCTGCTGAACATAATCCTGATAAGCCGGATAAGCGATAGACGCAAGAATGCCGATAATCGCTACTACAATCATCAGTTCAATCAGAGTAAAGCCTTTTTGGTGACGCATAGAATCCCTCCGTTACATTCATTAAATATAGCAGAGGAACAGAAAATGGAGGGGGTTTTACTGAATATTCAGAACCTGAACTTCGAAAAGAATCGTTTTTCCTGCAAGAGGGTGATTGAAATCAACTTCTACGCGTTCGTCATCGAACTCAACAATGACACCGGGCAGTTCACCACCGGGCTCTTGGAATGAGATGACCAAGCCTGGCTCTAACTCCATATCTTTGAAGTCTGAGCGTTTCATGGTTTGAATGTTGCTTGGGTTGTGCTGACCAAAGCCGCGCTCTGGATCGATGGTGAGATCGAGATGATCGCCCACTTTCAGCCCTGTCAAAGCGGCTTCAAAGCCTTCTGGGATATTACCATCACCCACTTCAAATTCGACCGGAGCGCCTTCGAAGTTAGAGTCTACGATCTGTCCATCGGTGAGTTTGATCGCGAAGTGCATGGTCACTTTACGGCCCTGTTCAATGGTGAGTTCGCTCATCTATTTACTCCGGTCTTTTGATAAAAATAGTGCATCAACAATCAATGCAATGGCGCCGAGGGTGATACCCACATCGGCGATATTAAAGGCTGGGAAGTACCAACCTGCGTAGTGAAAGGATAGAAAATCCACCACATAACCGTGAACAATACGGTCAAAAAGATTGCCCAGAGCACCGCCTAAAATAGCGGCATAACCAAAGGCCTGTATCTTTTGCTCTGGCTCTGTTTGGCGAAGCCAGTGAACAATCAACCCACTCACGACAACCGCGATGGTCACAAACAGCCAGCGCTGCCACCCTGCTTCACTGGCTAAAAAGCTAAAGGCGGCGCCTGTGTTGTGCAACAACCTTAAATCGAAGATGGGAAAAATCGAGATCGGCAGGTTGTAGCTCAGCATACTGGATGCCAGCGCTTTACTGCCAAGATCAAGCACCACAATGGCTAGGCTGAGCCATAGCCACTGCAGTGCCGAAGGATTACGCGTAGTGACGCTGCTCACCTTCGCCCTCTACGTTATCGACACAACGTGTACACAGCTCTGGGTGATCGGCGTTTTGGCCGACATCTTCACGGTGGTGCCAACAACGAGCACACTTCGCCTCTTCCGACGCTTTAACTGCGACTTTAAGACCTTCAACCGCTGTTTCACGAGCGTCTGCGCCATTCGCTAGCGGCTCAATGCTGGCGGTCGATGTGATCAATACGAAGCGAAGCTCATCACCCAAACGATTCAAATCGGCTGTGATCTGTTCGTCGGCATAGAGCGTCACTTCAGCGGCAAGAGAGGCTTTAACTAGCTTCTCGTTACGCGCTTCTTCAAGACACTTGTTAACTGCCTGTTTAACCTGAAGCACACGCTCCCAGTACTCACGACCAAAGGCATCGTCTGCAGTCATCTCAAACAAGCCTTCGTACCAGGTCGTTAGCATGGCACTTTCAGGGTTATTGCCTGGCAACACTTCGATGATCTCATCAGCGGTGAAGCTCAAGATCGGTGCAATCCAGCGAACCAGTGCCTGCGCAATATGGTACAGAGCCGTCTGACATGAACGACGAGCCAAGCTATCTGGCTTAGTGGTGTACTGACGATCTTTAATGATGTCTAGGTAGAAACCACCCAGTTCTTGTGCACAGAAGTTGTGAACTTGCTGGTAAACATCCAAGAAACGGTAGCTGTTGTATGCATCGATCACACGCTGCTGCAGACGGTAAGCCGAATCAACCGCCCAGCGATCCAGCGCCAGCATCTCTTCTGGTTTTACGCTGTGCGCCTCTGGATCAAAACCGTTTAGGTTCGCCAGTAGGAAGCGTGATGTATTACGGATACGACGGTAGCTGTCTGCCGTTCGCTGAAGAATCTGATCCGAAACAGCCATATCACCCGAGTAGTCTGTAGAGGCAACCCACAGGCGAAGAATATCCGCACCCAGTTTGTCATTCACCTGCTGAGGCGCAATGACGTTACCCAGTGACTTAGACATCTTGTAGCCCTTCTCATCGACGGTAAAGCCGTGAGTCAGAACCTGCTTATACGGTGCACAACCGTTAATCGCGATCGATGTTTTCAGTGACGACTGGAACCAACCACGGTGCTGATCCGACCCCTCTAGGTACATATCAGCCGGGAAGTGCAGGCTCTCTTTGGTACGCAGAACTGAGTGGTGCGTGACACCCGAATCGAACCAGACGTCCATGGTGTCGGTCACTTTATCGTAATCCGCTGCCTCATCACCCAACAGCTCAGCTGGATCTAGATCAAACCATGCATCGATACCAGTCTCTTCGATACGTAGCGCAACCTGCTCGATCAACTCAGTCGTGCGTGGGTGAAGCTCCCCCGTCTGCTTGTGTGTGAACAGCGTAATCGGCGTACCCCAGGTACGTTGACGTGATACACACCAATCTGGGCTCTGACCGACCATCGCTTCGATACGCGTCTGACCCCAATCTGGGAACCACTGCACCCCTTTGATCGCATCCATCGCATCGGCTTTCAGGTTCTCTTTCTCCATAGAGATGAACCACTGCGGCGTTGCACGGTAGATCAGTGGCGTTTTGGTACGCCAGCAGTGTGGGTAGCTGTGTTGGAAACGTTTTAGGTGCACCAACTTACCTTCACGCTCTAGCGCTTCCGTTACCGGTGCATCCGCTTTGTAGACATGGATGCCAGCAAACTCACCTGCCGCGTCAGTGTAAACACCATCGGCTTGAACAAGGTTAAGGGTTTTAAGGTCGTAACGGTTACCGACAATGAAGTCATCCATACCGTGATCAGGCGCTGTATGGACCGCACCGGTACCGGCATCGGTTGTAACGTGATCACCCAAGATGACTGGCACTTCACGATCAAACACAGGGTGTTCAAGTTTAAGTAGCTCCAGCGCAGCACCGTTTACACGACCCAAGACTTCGTACTTATCCACTCCCCAGCGTTCCATGATCGACTCAACCATCGACTCGGCTAGAACCTGGTAATCGACACCGCTCTCAAGGTGAACTTCAACCAGGGCATACTCCAACTCACCGTTAACCGATACCGCTTGGTTAGCAGGAATTGTCCAAGGTGTGGTTGTCCAGATGACAAGCGAAACCTTCTGTTTGTCAGTACCGAACAGTGCATTCACTTTAGCTTGATCGACAAAGGTGAAACGCACATCGATCGCAGTAGAGGTTTTGTCTTGGTACTCAACCTCAGTCTCAGCCAAGGCCGATTTACCGACCACACTCCAGTAGACCGGCTTGTAACCTTTCACTAGGTGGCCACGTTCTGCAATTTTGCCCAATGCACGAACGGTATTCGCTTCGGTTTTGAAGTTCATCGTTAGGTAAGGCTCATCCCAATCACCCTGAATACCTAGACGAATAAAGTCCTCTTTCTGACCGGCGATCTGCTCAGTCGCATAGGAGCGACACTTAGCACGGAAATCCGCGTAAGAGACTTTCTCGCCCGCCTTACCGATCAGTGTCTCAACCTTGTGCTCGATCGGCAGACCGTGACAGTCCCAACCTGGCGTGTAAGGCGAGTCAAAACCACTTAGGGTTTTGGATTTGATGATCATATCTTTGATGATCTTATTCACCGCGTGACCAATGTGAATGCTGCCGTTAGCGTAAGGAGGGCCATCGTGCAGAATAAATTTTGGTCGACCTGCGCTCACTTCACGAATTCGTGCGTAAAGATCCATCTCTTTCCATTTAGCAAGACGCTTAGGTTCAGCAGATGGCAGGTTACCGCGCATTGGGAACGCAGTTTCCGGCAGGTTTAGAGTCGGTTTGTAATCGGTCATCAATCCAGTCCCAGTTTAGGTATTTGCGGCAGCGAACCAAGCGCGCGCTGCAGCGATATCTTTTGCGATCTGTTCTCGCAAAGCATCCAATCCATCAAAGCGTTGCTCCGCACGCATTGGATGTAAAAATTCAACACTGAGCAGCTCCCCATAGAGCTGCCCCGAAAAATCTAGCAGGTGCACTTCCAACACAGGACGCACACCATTAAGTGTCGGCCGACTGCCAACATTGCAAATCGCGTTATAGGCCTTACCCGCCAAGTGCGCCCTTACCGTGTAGACACCCCGCATAGGGCAGGCGTATTTATGCATGCGCACATTGGCTGTCGGAAAGCCGAGCTCACGACCCACTTTTTGCCCATGTTGCACACGGCCGGTGACGCGATAGCGACGCCCTAACAAACGAGCAGCTAAGGATAAGTTGTTAGCGGTAAGCGTTTCACGAACACGTGAACTGCTGACTCGCTCATCCTCTAAAATCAGTGTCGGTGTGTCAGCGACGGTAAATCCATGTGATTCACCTGCAGCCTTAAGCAGTGCGTAATCGCCACAGCGATCACAACCAAAACGAAAATCGTCACCCACCACAAAGTGCTTTACATCCAAGCCCTTCAGCAGCAGCTCATCAATAAACGCCTCAGCTGACAGTGAACGTAAACGCTCGTTGAAACTAAGACAAAGCACGCGATCAACCCCTTCAGCTTCTAACAGGCGAAGCTTCTCGCCGAAACGCGTTAGGCGAGGTGGCGCAGACTCTGGCGAAAAAAACTCACGTGGTTGCGGTTCAAACACAATCACAACAGAGGGCAACCCCAGTTGTTGCGCTTTTTCTCGCACACCTGACAGTATCATCTGATGGCCTAGGTGAACGCCGTCAAAGTTACCGATCGTCGCAACGCAGCCGCGATGATGATCGCGTAAATTGTGAAGCCCTCGAATCAGTTCCATTGCGTTATCAGTTTCACCCAAGCATCAGACAAATAATAAACGCGCGATTATAGCGCATGCAGGCCCCTCTAATTAAGACCTAAAGCGCTATGTTTGAAGGAATTTGTTGGCTTTAGCCACGCAAATGACGAATTCTGACACCGGAAAGGATCAAAGCGATGCAATAAACCAGAACAGCACCGGCCACGAGTAGGAACATCCACTCGACTCTCTGCCATAGACTAGCCGATAACCAGTCGGCAGCAGCCGGTGCAAACAGCAGAATAACCGCCGCCATCAATGCATTAGCAAACAACAACTGCATCGACCATCTTAACCAGCCAGCTTGCCACTTAAAGACACCCTGTTTAATTAAGCCATGCAACAGCCAGCCAGCATTCATGAAGGCCGACAGCGCGGTTGCTAAAGCAAGCCCTGCATGCGCCAGAGGGAAGATAAGAATCAAGTTAAACACCATATTCGCCACCATCGCTTTAACAGCGATTTTGACGGGGGTTTTGGTATCTTGGCGAGAGAAGTAGCCCGGCGCCAGCACCTTAATCAGCATAAATGCGAGCAGACCTAAGCCATAAGCACGAAGACTCATGGCGGCCATGCTGACATCTCGATCGGTCATCTCACCGTAGTGGAACAGCGTCGTTAGGAGGGGTTCCGCCAACAAAATCAGTGCGACAGCCGAAGGAATGCCAATCAAAAGCACCATGCGCACGGCCCAATCCAACATTTTGGCGAACTCTTCCCCTGACTTTTCAGCGTGCTTACGAGAGAGACTTGGCAGAATCACCGTCGCAATCGCGATACCAAACACACCTAAAGGCAGCTCTGCCAGACGATCTGAGTAGTAGAGCCAAGAGACACTGCCCGTCTGCAAGAACGAGGCAAGCACGGTATCCAATAGCAGGTTAATCTGTGCAACCGATACACCAAATAGAGCCGGCAGCATCAGTTTCAGGATGCGCCGCACCCCTTCATCCTTCCAACCGGCTTGCGGCACGGGCAATAGACGCAGGCGCGCTAAAAACGGCAACTGGAACAGCAGTTGGACGGTACCGGCCATCAACACACCCCAAGCCAGCGCCATAATGGGCGGATCAAACATGGGGCTTAAGTAGACCGCTGAACCGATCAGACAGAGATTCAGCAATACCGGGGTGAAGGCAGGCACCGCAAATCGCTCATAGGAGTTCAGAATGGCACCACAAAATGCGGTTAGGGATATCAGCATCAGATAGGGAAAGGTAATGCGCAGCATGTCAGCCGCAAGACCAAAGCTCTCGGAGCCTGACATATAAAACCCAGGCGCAAACAGCATCGCCAATAGTGGCGAACCCAGACTGCCCACCAGCGTGACCAGCAACAACACCGAACCCAAGCTGCCGGCGGTGCGATTTACGAGAAATTGAACCGCAGTTAGATCACGTTGCGATCGATACTCAGAGAGCACCGGCACAAAGGCTTGAGCAAAAGCCCCTTCAGCAAAAAGACGTCGTAAAAAGTTGGGGATTTTGAATGCGACAAAAAAAGCGTCGGATGCACCACTGGCGCCAAAGTAACCTGCAACCACCACATCACGAATCAAACCCAGCACTCGCGAGATCATGGTCATGATGCCAACCACAGCACTTGAGCGCAGCAGACCGCCGCCAGATGTCGCTTTTTGACTCAACTTTTAACCTCAAAGTGCCGAATTAATCCGTCGATTATCGCCTACCTAAGAAGAAGGTCAACTAAAAGTGCATTTCTTCTGTGTTTAATGCTTGACAGACGGCAACGATATCGGAATAATTTCGCATCCAATTTTGAGAGACACTTGTCTCGTTTGTTTAACTCAAATTTAAGGAGCTCAGCTGTGGCAAATTCCGCAGGATCTCGTAAACGTGCTCGCCAGGCGGAAAAGCGTCGTCAACATAACGCTAGCCTGCGCTCCATGGTACGTACTTACATCAAGAAAGTACTAAAAGAAGTTGCTGGTGGTGACCAAGCTGCTGCTAACGAAGCATTCAAAGTTGCTCAGCCTATCCTAGATAGCTCAGTAAACAAAGGAATCTTCAAGAAGAGCGCTGTTGCACGCACTAAGAGTCGCCTAAACGCACGCATCAAAGCGATGGCTGCATAAGCGACTGCTTAAAAGCTTTTCTAAAAACCCGCTACTTAGCGGGTTTTTTGTTGCCTGCAATCTGGAAGATGCTGACAGAGTCCATACCGGTGACTGGCTTTAGCCTGTCATCCGCTGGTAGACATTACTGACAGTCTGGAAAACACCGATAAAGCAGATGACAGGCTGAAGCCAGTCACTGGTGCTATTAGCTAGAGGATTAACCTGCTGGGATAGCGGTTGTCAGGCTGAAGCCAGACACCAAAACCGCTCCAACGGTTTAGGCCAACGCCATATTATCGCGATGGACTAGCTCTGGATCGGTGATGTGACCGATAAGGGACTCTATCTCTTGGCTGGCGTGACCTTTGATACGGTCCGCCTCATCGAAGGCGTAGTTAACCAAGCCGCGTGCGATAACCTCACCGCCAGTATCGACCAGCTCGACCATCTCACCGCGTGAGAAATCACCCTCTACTTTGACAACGCCCGCAGGCAGCAGTGATTTGCCACCCGTTTTAAGCGCTTTAACCGCGCCAGCATCCAATACTAGACGACCACGCGCCTGAAGATGCCCTGCGATCCAGTGTTTACGCGCAGCTTGGCGACCGTGATCAGGTACTAACAACGTACCAATCTCTTCACCCGAGAAGATTCTTAACAACGCACTCTCTTCACGACCGCTAGCAATAACCGTTACAGCACCTGAACGAGCCGCAAGTCGAGCAGCACGCACTTTGGTTGCCATACCACCACGACCCAACTTACCACCGCCACCGGCGATCTGAAGGAAGTGATCATCTTCGGCACGACCTTCGGCGATTAATTCAGCATTAGGGTTAGAGCGAGGATCCGCAGTGAACAGCCCTTTCTGATCCGTCAGTAGAATGAGCGCATCAGCTTCAATGGCATTAGCCACCAACGCACCGAGCGTATCGTTATCACCAAACTGAATCTCACTGGTCACAACCGTGTCATTCTCATTAACGATGGCTACAACGCCCAGATCGATTAGAGAGCGCAACGTCGAACGTGCGTTTAGATAACGCTTACGGTTAGAGAGGTCATCATGCGTCAGAAGAACCTGAGCGGTATGAAGGTTGTGTTGCTGAAAGCTGGACTCATACGCTTGCACCAAACCCATCTGACCGACAGCGGCGGCGGCTTGCAGTTTATACATCTCGCTTGGACGTTCTGACCAGCCCAAACGATTCATCCCCTCGGCTACAGCACCCGAAGAGACAAGAACCACCTCAACACCTTGCTGCACCAGTTTAGCGATCTGCTCAACCCAGCCAACAATCGCTTGCTGATCTAGACCTTTACCATCATCCGTCAGCAGCGCACTGCCGATTTTGACGACCCAACGACCCTTTTCTGTTAACCGTTGACGTGATGCAGACATGTTACTTTACGTACTCCACTTCAACATCGTAATCGTCATCATCGAAGTCATCCCAATCATCAGCTTCGCCCGCTTCACGACGCGCACGCATTTCGGCACGCATACGCTCAAGATTTTCACGCGCTTCACGGTCAATCTGCATACGCAGCTCACGCTCTGCATCCACCAATTCTGGATTCTCTGCAAGCGCCTCTTTCTTCTCATCAAGATAGTCTTGCAACTGATGGACCAAAAGATCAGTGCCTTGCTTGTTAATCGCAGAGATACGGAATACCGGACCATCCCATTCCAACGCATCGATCACTGACTGACAACGCTCTTCAAGCTCCTCTTCTGGCACCATGTCGATCTTATTCAGCAACAACCAGCGAGGCTGATCAGCCAAGGTAGGCGAGAACTTATTCAGCTCATTAACTGCAGTGACCGCTGCTTCAGCAGGTGTCACCTCGTCCCAAGGCGCCATATCAACCAGGTGCAACAGTACACGGTTACGCGCCAAGTGTTTTAGGAAGCGAATACCAAGACCGGCACCCTCTGCGGCACCTTCAATGATTCCAGGGATATCGGCAACGACGAAACTGCGGTGCGCTTCGGTGCGAACGACACCCAGGTTAGGTACCAAGGTAGTGAATGGGTAGTTAGCCACTTTAGGCTTAGCGGCTGAGATCGAACGAATCAGCGTCGATTTGCCGGCATTTGGCAGACCAAGAAGGCCGACATCAGCCAGGACACGCAACTCCAGACGAACGTTACGCAACTCACCCTCGGAACCTTTAGTCGTTTGACGAGGCGCACGGTTTACACTGCTTTTAAAACGCGTATTACCCAAGCCGTGCCAACCGCCCTGAGCGATCTTTTCGACCTGACCGACAGCCGTCAGATCCGCCAACACCTCATCGGTATCCACATCCACAATGGTGGTACCGACTGGCACTTTAAGCACCAGATCTTCCCCTTTGGAACCGGTACACTGACGACCCTGACCGCCCTCACCGTTTTGTGCTTTGTAGTGACGCGTAAAGCGGTAATCGATTAGCGTATTAAGACCTGAATCGGCTTCGACAAAAATAGAACCACCATCACCACCGTCGCCACCATCTGGGCCACCTTTTGGAATGTACTTCTCGCGACGGAAACTCATACAACCGTTTCCGCCTTTACCGGCTTGTACGGTAATCAGTGCTTCATCAACAAACTTCATCTCTTTCTCCTAAATGGAGGAAAAATAGGGCCAGATCGTCTACCAAAACTAACGACATGATCCTATTTTCCCTCAGTGGGCTGATTTTACTCTGGTAAGAATCAACCTTACATGCTTTTTTAATCTTTATGCCTTTTGAAACCGCGTCTGGCTTCAGCCTGACACGCTGACACGGCCTAAAAAACAAAAAAACCCGCCTAAGCGGGTTTTTTACGTAACAACGAAACTTAGGCAGTTTCGATGCTAACGAATTTACGGTTGTGAGGGCCTTTAACTTCGAACTTAACAACACCGTTTGCTTTCGCAAATAGAGTGTGGTCTTTGCCGATGCCTACGTTTGTACCAGCGTGGAATTTAGTACCGCGCTGACGAACCAGGATGTTACCCGCAAGTACTTCCTGACCACCAAAACGTTTAACGCCTAAGCGTTTCGACTCCGAGTCGCGTCCGTTACGCGTTGAGCCGGCTGCCTTCTTATGAGCCATTCTCTAATCTCCTAGATTCGTTGATCAGCCGTTAATGCCAGTGATTTTAACTTCAGTGTACCACTGACGGTGGCCCTGACGCTTCATGTGGTGCTTACGACGACGGAACTTGATGATTTTCACCTTGTCACCGCGACCGTGTGATACCACTTCAGCAGAAACTTTAGCACCTTCAACAACTGGCGCGCCAACTTTAACGTCGTCGCCGTTGCTAACAAGTAGTACGCGATCGAAATCAACGTTTGAACCAGCTTCAACAGCTAGCTTTTCTACTTTAAGGGTCTGACCCTCTTGTACGCGGTACTGTTTACCACCGCTTACGATTACTGCAAACATCTGTGTTCTCCAATATTTTGCTTACCCGGCTACTAATACGAAACCTGCTCTGAAGGGCTGATGTCTTACGACACCCTCGCACAGGGAGCGTTATTTGGACAAGCTAGGGCGCAGAATAATACAGAACCCCCCACTCAAACTCAACCCTTATTTACACTAAATTGAGGCATTGGAAGGCCTATACACCAGAGTCATATTGACACCCCCGCTCTCACCCCCTAGCATCCGTCTGTCATTTATAAGTAGTAACCAAAATGCAACCACACCAACTCAACCCACTGATCGAGCCTCAATTCGATGCCGTTACGGATTACATCCTTAACAATCTTGGCTCCAATGTCCCTCTAGTAGAGAAGATTGCACATCACATTGTTGAAGGTGGCGGTAAGCGCTTGCGTCCGTTGTTGGTTCTACTGGCTGCCAATGCCGCTGGCTATAAAGGGGAACAACACATTCCACTGGCAGCGGTCATCGAATTCATTCATACGGCAACACTGCTGCATGACGATGTGGTCGACAACTCTGAGCTACGTCGCGGTAACGCCACCGCAAACGCTCAGTGGGGTAATGCGCCGAGCGTATTAGTCGGTGACTTCCTCTACTCTCGCTCATTCCAGATCATGGTTGAGATTGGCCGCATGGAGATCATGCAGGTCATTTCACACGCCACTACGATCATTGCCGAAGGCGAAGTTCTGCAGCTGCTAAACCAGCGCAACCCAGATACCAGTGAAGAGTCTTACCTTCAGGTCATTCTTGGCAAAACGGCCATGCTGTTTGAAGCAGCAACAGAGGTCGGAGCAATTCTAGCGGACAGCTCTGCAGAGAATCGCGAAGCCCTAAGACTTTATGGTCGCCACCTTGGCATCGCCTTCCAAATCGTCGATGACCTACTCGATTATCTATCTGATAGCGAAACCATGGGTAAGAACGTTGGTGATGACCTCGCCGAAGGCAAAGCCACACTGCCGCTGATTCATGCAATGCGCGTCGGCAGCGATGAAGATAGAGAGTTGATTCGCCAAGCGATTCGCAAAGGCGGACTGGATGATTTATCACCGGTACTCGAGATCGTGCAACGCAATGGATCGATCGACTACTCGCGTCAAAAAGCAGCCGAAGAGATCGATAAAGCGAAAAACGCCATCGCCTCTCTACCAGACACTTCGTTTAAAGAGACGCTGAATCAGATTGCTGATTTGGCTATCGCAAGAACACAGTGAACACTTAGGTGACAGGCCTTCAGCCTGTCATCCGCTTTCCAATAACATGAAATATCTGGAATACGCCGAAATAGCCGATGACAGACTGAAGTCAGTCACGGTTCTTGGCTGGTTTCGACCTACCGACGCACCAACCGATAAACCACTTCACGCTGATTTTCAAAACGCCCTTCACTTAGATCAGCGCTATCAAGCTCTTCAATCTCAAACTCAGCAGAGAATAGACGTTGCACTTCATCACCTTTTACTGAGAACGGCGGTTCGTCTCTAGGATTGTCATACTCAAGCGCAATCAACAAAATCTGATCGCCTGCAACCGTCACCTTAGCAATATGGGCGGCGTAGTCGATTCGCATCTCAGGCGGTAGTGCTATCAATGCCGCTCGATCGTAGATGGCTCGCGGGTTATTGAGCGCTGCACGGGTGGTTTTAAACACATCACCAGCCAACAGAGAGATTCCATCACGCTCACGACGGTGAAAAGCACCATCGCCAATGGCATCGATATCGACACCCTGCTCTGCAAAAAAGTCACGGCACGCCAGATCACTCAACTCAACACCGGTCACCTTATGACCCTGTTCACGCAACCAGAGCATGTCACGGCTTTTACCACAGAGCGGGACAAAGACAGACTCCTCTCCAGACAGCTCAAGTGTGGACCAATATTTCGTCAACCAATGGTTAAAATCTGACTGGTGAAAACCGATGCGATTTTCAGTCCAGCGCTCATGCCAGAAGGCGTGTTTCATAGGGGTTTTTCCTTAAAATGGGGTGATTCGGGTAATTTAACTGATCGATGTCGTGCTTAGCGAGCCCTAAAAAGGTATAATCCGGCAAATTTTTGTAATTAAGACTGTGAATTAGAACACCATGACTAGACAATCATCTTTTAACCGTGACGAACTTCTAAGCTGTGGCCACGGCGAAATGTTTGGCGAAGGCAACGCCCGCCTACCTGTTGGCAACATGCTTATGATGGACCGTATTACCAAGATCTCTGCTGAAGGTGGCGAGCACGGTAAAGGCGAAATCATCGCTGAACTTGATATCCGTCCAGATCTTTGGTTCTTCGACTGTCACTTCCCTAGCGATCCTGTAATGCCTGGCTGTCTTGGTCTAGACGCAATGTGGCAGATCGTTGGCTTCTACCTAGGCTGGAAAGGCAACCCAGGTCGCGGTCGCGCACTGGGTTCAGGTGAGGTTAAATTCACAGGTCAGATACTACCGACTGCTAAGAAGGTCACTTACAACATCCAGATGAAACGCGTGATTGAGCGTAAATTGGTTATGGGTATTGCAGACGGTTCGGTATCAGTGGATGGTCGCGAGATCTACACAGCAACAGATCTTAAAGTCGGTCTATTCACCAGCACCGAAAACTTCTAAGAGCGTTAACGCTTAGAAACACAATTAGAGAGAGAGTAAACATGCGTCGAGTAGTTGTTACCGGAATGGGTATCGTTTCTTGTCTAGGTTCTGACAAAGAGAGCGTTCTGGAATCACTAAAAGAGGGCAAGTCAGGCATCAAATTCCAACAGGAATACGCTGACCTTGGTTTCCGTAGCCAGGTTGCTGGCAGTATTGATGACCTGGATCTTGATGAACTGATCGATCGTAAACTGCGCCGTTTCATGGGTAATGCAGCTGCTTACTCTTACATCTCAATGGAACAAGCCATCAAAGATGCTGGCCTGACTGAAGATCAGGTATCAAATGTACGTACAGGCCTAATCGCGGGTTCTGGTGGTGCATCGTCAGCCGACATTGTTGAAACCGCTGACATTCTTCGCGATAAAGGTGTTCGTCGTGTCGGTCCATACCGTGTGACTCGCACCATGGGCTCTACTGTATCAGCCTGTCTTGCAACCCCATTCAAAATCAAAGGTGTGAACTACTCAATCACCTCTGCTTGTGCGACCAGCGCACACTGTATTGGCAACGCGATGGAGCAGATCCAACTCGGCAAACAGGACATTGTCTTTGCTGGCGGTGGTGAAGAGCTACACTGGTCTTTGAGTGTCATGTTTGATGCCATGGGCGCCCTATCAAGCAAATACAACGAAACACCAGAAAAAGCGTCTCGCGCTTACGATGCAAACCGTGACGGTTTCGTGATCGCAGGTGGCGGCGGCATGCTGGTTCTTGAAGAGCTAGAACACGCTAAAGCGCGCGGCGCGAAGATCTACGCTGAATTGGTCGGCTACGGTGCAACCTCAGATGGTTACGACATGGTGGCTCCTTCAGGTGAAGGCGCTGTACGTTGTATGCAGCAAGCTATGAGCACCGTTGATGGCAAGATCGATTACATCAACTCACACGGCACTTCGACACCAGCAGGTGATATCCAAGAGCTTAAAGCGATGAAAGAGACCTTCGGCACAGAGATGCCACCGGTCAGCTCGACCAAATCACTGGCGGGCCACTCACTGGGTGCCACAGGCGTACAAGAAGCGATCTACTGTCTCCTAATGCAAGAGAACAACTTCATCTGTGCTTCAGCGAACATTGAAGAGATCGATCCAGAGGCGGAAGGCCTTCCAGTCGTGACAACTCGCAAAGATGGCGTTGACCTACAACGAGTCATGTCTAACAGCTTCGGCTTTGGCGGTACCAACTCGACGCTTGTCTTCGAGAAGTACAACGGCTAACCGGCTGACTGCCAAAAAGAAAGCGACCTTAGGGTCGCTTTCTTTTTGCCTGTGTCCCGTCCTAAATAACGTTGACACTTTTCAAACTTAAATTTGGAGAGTGTAATGAATTCAAACACTAAACGTACTCAGCGTGATTATTCCCTGGCCTTTAAATTATCAATCGTTGATGAGGTCGAAAAAGGCGAATGTACCTATAAACAAGCCCAAGATCGCTACGGTATTCAGGGGCGCTCTACTGTTCTAGTTTGGCTTCGCAGGCTTGGACGATTAAATTGGCCACTTGGGACCCCACCAATGCTTGCCAAAGGTCATGATATGAATTTACCTAAGAAAGAACTTACTCCTGAGCAACGTACAAAAATGCTTGAATAAGAGTTAGCTGATACCAAGATAACGCTCTGAAACATCTGAGTACTTGGATAGGCTCTTTCGAGTCATACCAAGCTTAGCCCTGAGAGATCTGACTCTGTTACCAATCTCTTCTATGTATTGTTGCAACGCAAGTTCATCGAATTGGGTATCAATATCTGAGTTACTCATCAATACCTCCACAGGCCTGCACATAAGACTCGAGTCGATCACGATACTTTTCAGGAATATCGATCTTGGTCATCGACTGATTGTTGACGAACAGGTTGACCGTTTCAGCAACTACACTTCAAACCTTGATCATTCAAAATGGTGACGTGAAACCCAACAGAGGTTTTCCCACCTAACTTACAAGAACTTTACAGTGGAGTTCAGATCGAGGAGTCAACGGTGCAAAGATATCGTATTTCACGGACACAAAAGGCGTACCAATATGCTCATCTATATTGAGTTCAAACCAGGGCATCTCTAACACCTCACTCATAAAGTGATCGATCGCTTCTAAAATGTAATCATCAATCCGGCCTGTATAGACTATTTGAGCAGCGTCTGTGTCGCCCCATTGGGGGCGACGCTCATAAATCAGAGGGGCATTCATTGGTAAGACTCTTAACGAATAAATAGGTATCTATATGATACCTACCTTCCGATTTAAGTGACGAACGAATTTCTGATAATGGAAATGAAACCGGAACTCTAGGTCATCTAATACGCTAAACTCGCTCGATAATGGCAGCAATACCCTGCCCCACACCGATACACATGGTACACAGTGCATATCTACCTCCGCTACGCTCAAGCTGAGTCATAGCAGTTGTGACAAGACGTGCACCGCTCATGCCAAGTGGATGACCCAACGCGATAGCACCACCCTGAGGATTAAGTCGAGTATCATTGGGATCAATATTGAGTCCTCTCAATACGCCCAATGCCTGAGAAGCGAAGGCCTCGTTTAACTCAATAAGATCCATTTGATCCAATGATAGACCCGATAGTTTTAGTACTTTATTGACTGCTTCGATTGGGCCAACACCCATGATTCGAGGATCTATACCAGCGGTTGCCATAGCAACAACACGCGCTCGAGGTGTTAACCCGTTAGCAACGGCACCTGATTCACTGGCCAGCAGCACGGCACAAGCGCCATCATTTATGCCAGAAGCGTTGCCCGCAGTTACCGAACCATCACCACCATTGACTGTTCTTAATTGAGCTAACTTCTCGAGTGTTGATTCACGTGGGTGCTCATCGACATCAAAATAACTAATGTTGCCGCGACGGTCTTTGATTTCGATTGGTACAATCTCATCAGCAAAAAGGCCCGCTTTTTGAGCAGCCGCCGTTTTAGCCTGACTGTTAAATGCAAACAAATCTTGCTCTTCGCGGCTGATACCATATTCAGCAGCTACGTTATCAGCCGTTTGTGGCATGGTATCAACGCCATACATCGCTTTAAGCGAAAGGTTAGTAAATCGCCACCCCATCGTGGTGTCTTCTAAAATTTGAGAGCGCCCATAAGAAGTTTCAGACTTACCCATAACAAAGGGAGCTCGCGTCATCGATTCGACGCCACCGGCAAGAGCAATATTGAGCTCACCGGCTTTAATGCCTCGAGCCATCGTACCAATGGCATCCAAACCAGAACCACATAGGCGGTTGATGGTTGACGCAGGAACCGATGTGGGCAAACCAGAGAGCAATACTGACATGCGAGCAACATTTCGATTATCTTCACCCGCCTGATTGGCACAGCCCATCAGCACATCATCAATCGACGCAGTATCTAAAGAAGGAACCTCAGCCAGAGTTGCTTTAATAACCTGAGCTAACAAGTCATCAGGACGAACGGTGGCCAGTGAACCAGCGTAACGACCAATAGCAGAGCGTTTTGCTGCACAAATAAAAGCTTCAGTCATTTTTATATCCTTATTTAATCAATCTGATGAAAAGGGGCATTTACGAATGCACGCTGGAGCAGCGCAGGCGATACTCGGTAACGATCATCGCCATAAAATAGGCTGATGTTATTCAACACATCGGCTACGAAACTGGTGCCAAGCTTATCGGCCCATGCTAATAGACCGGTCGGATAGTTAACACCTGCCTGCATAGCAGCATCTATTCCAGTGGCATCAGCAATTCCTAAATGAAGCGCATCAGACGCTTCATTAATAAGCATAGCGACTGTTCGCATCACTATCAGACCCGGCAAGTCCTTTATAACCCGAGTTTTGACACCCAAGAAATCAAACATTGCATAGACTTCGGCCCAAACCTCTTCAGGCATTTCAGGATGTGTTGATAGCGCTAGAGATTCACATGTCGAATAGTCGATAGCGAGATCCATTTGAATAATGTTGCGATTATCTTCAGCCAGAGAACGCTCTAGGGTTGTGCGACCATCCGTCAAAACCAGTGTTGCGCCGTTAGCAAACACGATTTCGCCCTCATCACCTTCAGTCTCGGTAGGAATCTCTATTCCACGCGCCTTAATTCTATCAATAAGCGACTTAATCGCGGGTGATACCACAGCACTGCTGATATTAAAGAACCCACCAAAACGGATATCATCCCACTCAAGGTTTGGGACTAACTGTTTACCCTCAGGGTACTGATAAAAGCCACGACCACTCTTACGTCCAAGCCAACCGGCATCAACTAACTCTTTTTGCATGAGCGATGGTTTAAATCGAGGATCAAAATAGTAAGATTCAAATACTGAGCTCGTCACTGCGTAGTTAACGTCCTGCCCAATAAGATCAGTCAACTCGAAAGGCCCCATACGAAAACCGCCGGCTTCTTTTAATAAAAGATCGATTCGCTCAGGTTCAGTAACACCCTCTTCAGCCATTCGAAGACCTTCAGCGTAAAAAGGACGTGCTACTCGGTTAACAATAAAACCTGGCGAGGATTTAGCAGCCACACCTACTTTGCCCCACTGCTTAGACAGTGCAAGTAATGTTTCAACAACATTAGCGTCGGTCGCCAAGCCATGAATCACCTCAACCAACTTCATAATAGGTGCAGGATTAAAAAAGTGCAGACCTGCTAAGCGAGCAGGATCTTTCAACGCCGATCCAATAGCAGTCACTGAGATTGAGGAGGTATTAGTTGCTAAAATAGTTTGGTCTGAACAGATCGACTCCAGTTGTTGAAACAGCTGTTGCTTAATGTCCAAACGCTCAACAATGGCTTCTACAACCAGATCGGCCCGTTCCATAGAGTTGATATCATTGACGTAGGAAATTCGATCGCAAATGCCCTGAGCATCTTCCTCACTGAATTTACCGCGTGACACCAGCTTATCCATCGATTTTTTTAAATTCGCTTTTGCAGCCTCGAGTACCGATTCACTCAAGTCAAAGAGCACTACATCTAAACCAGCTTGAGAAGCGACCTGAGCGATTCCTGCACCCATAGTGCCTGCACCAACTACGCCCACCTGTTTAATTTGGTCAACCGTTTTGTATTGTGTGGTCATATCATTACTTCTTATCTAAAAATTGATGAACTTTCTGCCAAAATTCCGGATTGCGACCGGCTAGCTTCTGACATTGACTTTCCAGTTCCAGTTGAGCGGCAAAGTCATTATCAAAAGCGCGGTAGAGGCTACGTTTAATGAGTTCCAAGCCCAACCGAGGCTTACCCTTTAAGTTGGAAACAATATTATTCACCTCTGATGAGAACTGATCCTCTTCTACCGCTTTCCAGATGAGTCCATATTCAGCCGCCTCTTCACCCGTAACAACCTCACCGAGCATGGTAATAGCCATTGCTTTAGCCTGACCGGCATTCCTCACAAGCGTAGCTGTTGCACCAGCATCAGGCACCAAACCTAGATGACTGAAAGGAAACGTGAACTTTGCCTGTTTCTTTGCAATAACAATGTCACAAGCTAGCGCGAGCGATGCACCAGCTCCAGCAGCGACACCATTAACTGCAGCGATAACTGGAACAGGCAGATTTCTCAATCTAGTAACCAGAGGACTGTAGGTATTTTTTAGAGAGTCCCCTAAATCAGGCTTCGGTTCTCCCTGAGGAATACGACGCTCCTCAAGGTCCTGCCCAGCACAGAAGCCACGACCCTGCCCTGTCAAAATGAGACAGCGTAACGACTCAAAACGCTCAATCTCTTTAAGAGCTACTTTTAACTCTGCGTGCATAGTTTTGCTGAACGCATTGAGTCTGTCAGGTCGGCTCAATTTTAATTCAACAACACCATCCGTCTCAGTAACTTGAAGACATTCATAGTTATTTGACAAAGACATCACTCACCTCTTAACGCAGCTGCACGCGCTAAATTAGTCTGCACAGCTGTTGTCACATGATAGAAGTCTAATCCTCGTAAACCACCTAATTCTTGACCACCGCCGGCACGACCCGGGCCACCGTGAACACACATCGGCATAACACTGCCATGACCTGAGTGGCCGCGACTAATACTGTCGTCAACAATCAAAAGACGCCCATGAGTCGAGCCGAGCTCGACCACTGCGTTCATTGCAAATTGATCATCGTTAGTGAAGATTGAACTCACCAATGAACCTCCACCTCGGCGCACCAACTCGAAAAGTTCCTTTTCGCTACTGTAAGGCATCAGTGTTGCAACAGGGCCAAACACTTCTGTCTCGTGTACTTGAGTAGCTGATTTAGGATCCTGACATACCAATAGTTTCTGCGTGACGTAAAAACCAGATGATTCGCCATCTAATGTTCCAATATCACCCTCAAAAGCGATCTCTGTCTCACTTAGCAGTGTTTTGACACTCTCTTCTGCCGCTATCTGTTGCGCCGCACTGACTAATGGACCATAAGTAACACCTTCATTAATTGGGTTACCTGGTTTTCCTTTAGAAAGCTTGGCAACCAACGCTTCCTTCGCAGCCTCTAACTCCAAAGCAGGCACAAAGATACGACGAACAGCGGTACATTTTTGCCCCGACTTAATCGTCATCTCTTTAGAGACCTCGTGAATAAATGACTTAAATCCGTCTGAACCTTCAGTAAGATCGGGTCCAAGGATGGATGAATTAATACTATCGGCTTCGGCATTGAATCGAACTGATTCACTGATAACCCTTGGGTTCGATGCAAGCATGGCCGCGGTATCCGCTGAACCTGTAAACGCTACCGCGTCTGCCGATGTAATGTGATCCATTAAATCTCGACCACCTCCCGCCAAAAAGCTAAATGCACCTTTAGGAAGAATGTCTGCATTAACAATATCGCGCGCCATGGCCCATGCAACCGGCAAAGAGACAGCCGCTGGTTTAACCACCGCGGGCACACCAGACAGAAGCGCAACACCGAGCTTTTCTAGCATGCCCCATGCTGGGAAATTGAATGCATTTATGTGAACAGCAGCACCTCGCAGTGGCGTCTTTACATGAATCGCCCTGAAGTTCTCATCTTTTGTGAGCTGTACCAATTCACCATCTGCAATCCATTTACGATCACCAAGCTTCTTACCCAGTGAAGCGTAGTATTTTAATGTACCGATACCGCCTTCCACATCTAGAAATGTATCCATTGCGGTGGCACCGTTATTTTTCGCGCTGAGTTCAGCGTACTCCTCTTTGTTCTCACCCAGAACAGCGCCTATCTGTTTCAATAGGCCGGCACGCTCTAAATAGGTCATGCCACGCAGTGCTGTACCACCCTCTGTTCGAGCAAAGTCGAGAATGTCACCCCCACTGACCTCGTAACCTGCGATGCTACCCATTACTGAGCCATCCAACGCACAATGAACTTCTGCTGCGGTGCTACCGTTATCTTGCCACTCACCTAATAGGTAACTCATCATTCGCATGGTTATTTACTCCTTAACGTCTTATAAACTGTGCTTAAATTCTTTTATCGCAGCAATTAATTGCTCCGGTGCATCTCTATGGGTAGAGTGACAACAATTTGGGATGACTAATGACCCAGATCTAGAAACGGCCTGTGAGACAATAGCATCAACTTGCTCAAGAGTCCCATACTCATCTAGATCACCTTGAACAACGAGCAAAGGCACTCGGATCGACGCCAAGTAGGACTCGATATTAAAATCGAGAAAGTCTGGCTCAAGCCAAGCCTTATTCCATCCCCAAAAGGCGCAGTCAACATTGTCATCTTGGTAACGAGCCAACCTTTTACGAAGACCGCCTGACTCATAAGCGTCACGGGCCTTCTCGATACTTGCTACATAAACAGGTTCGTCCTGCTGAAGATCAAGAACGCCCTTGCCAAACAATTCCGCCGTTTAAATGATGGAGGAGTGAATATGAACCGTACCCTTGGTTGCACCAGTCGAACCTGATGAGTACAACGAAAAACAGGGATCATCACAGGTCGACATAGGCCCTACAAATGAGTCGGAGCTTTTTGCTTCTATATCAGCCACCGAAGCACATCCATCCAAGGACTCTGATCCTGTTACAATCAGAGTTTATAACGTCGGTACTTTACCAAGAAACTCTTTAAACGTTGGGACAAAGTTAGGGTCTATTTTGAGTTCAGAAAACCATTCACTGTCACAGGAAAACTCTGAGTTGAGGGGGTCGGTTAGAGCAGGAAGCCTATTTTGTATATTGTTATAGGCTATATATTGCATTATCCTTGAGAAAAGTCGATGCAATATATTTCATATTATTATTTCCCCTGATAGTTAGGGCGTCGTTTTTCCTTAAAAGCAGAAATACCCTCTAGCTTATCTTCAGTATCTAAAAGACGAGAAAATGATGAGCGCTCAGCATCCAAACCTGCATCAAGTGGCAGATCAACGGCTGCTTTAATAGCTCTCTTATTTTCGATAACTGCAAGTGGCGCTTTGGTTGAGATCAAGGTAGCAATATCCAAAGTCTTTTCGACCGTTAGCTCGGGTAAACAAACTTCAGTTACCAAACCACAAGAGAGAGCCTCATTGGCCTCAATAAACTCGCCCGTTAAACACCAACGCATCGCTTTCCCCTTTCCAACAAGGGTAGCAAGCCTTTGGGTCCCCCCTGCACCCGGCAAGATAGCAAGATTAACCTCAGGCTGCCCGAACTTAGCATTATTGCCTGCTACCAAGAAATCACACAGCATAGCCAACTCATTACCGCCACCCAAACAAAAGCCGTTCACGGCCCCGAGTAAAGGCTTTTGCAACTGTCGTATGGCTGCCCAGTGTTGATTTCGCGGATCGGTAGCTACGTCCGCGCCTGTTTTACGTTGCAGCTCATCAATATCAGCACCCGCAGCAAAAGCTCGTTCATTACCGGTTAGAACCATCACTGAAATGTTAGTATCAGCATCCGCCTCGACCAAACACGTCGCTATTTGACCCAACATATCAGTCGATAACGCATTGAGCTCACGAGGTCTATTGAATTGAATCAATAACACGGATCCATGAAGTGAAAGATTAAGCGACGGAAAACGATCGCTATTAAAATTTTCTAGAGTATCCATACCAAAGCTTTAAGCTGACTATCAATAAAACCAGACATGCAATATATTACAAATTCAATCAAAATAATATTGGTAAAGTAACATGCCCATCTATCAATTAGCAGGTGTCACACCCGTCATTCACCCTAGCGCCTATGTTCATCCAACAGCTGTCGTTTTGGGTGATGTACACATTGGTGAAGATTGCTATGTAGGACCTCTGGCAAGCCTGCGAGGTGATTTTGGAGCCATCAAACTAGGTAAGGGTGTCAATATCCAAGACTGCGTAGTGGTCCACAGCTTCCAAGATATCACGGTCATTGTCGAGGATTATGGCCACATAGGGCACGGTGCAATATTGCATGGATGCACCATCCGCGAGGGTGTACTGGTAGGTATGAGCGCTACCGTTATGGATAAAGTCGAAATCGGTGCTCGAAGCTTTGTCGGTGCTCACAGCTTTGTAAAAACAGGAGACTCTTTTCCTGAGAGTTCGATGATTCTGGGAACACCCGCTAAAGTAGTGCGCGAACTATCAGAGCAAGAGTTGGCTTGGAAACACAAAGGCACTGAGGCTTATATTGCACTGGCGAAAGAGTCTCTCAAATCATGCGTGGAAGTAAAGCCACTCACAGAAGCAGAGCCAAATAGAAAAACGATCAGCATTGGTGAGAAGGTCTTACCAAAACAGGACACCGTTAAGTAGTTAAGTAACTAAACATGTCACTAACCCGCATTGATTGAAAAAAGATCTCCAAGCTCTGCCTAGGCACTATGACTTGAGGTGAGCAGAACAGTGAAGCAGATGCCCACGAGCAGATCCAATACTCAATGGATCAAGGCATCAACTTCATGGACTGTGCTGAAAAATAACCTGTTCCCCATGTTGCTGAGACTGCTGACCGTTTCTGGTTTAAGACCAAGGTTTTTAGACGACTCTTCTGCTTTACAACCTCTAGCTGCCCAATAGAGAAAATCTAATTCTCGTTTTGTGAGCTGTCTTTTAATAGATGCGTGGAACAGAATGTGAGAAATGGCATTTTGTGTTCGAGGCGACTTATCCTTTTTCACGTCGTCATGGGGTGCCACTGAAACGGCTCCGGCCATCACTAGCATCCACTTTGAAATGGACAAAACAAGTAATCTCGGACTTCCATTACCTGGGATAGTTCTTAAATTCGTTCCCTCCGGCGACAAATTGGAAATGAGAGTTAAAGGGCCATCTATTTTTCCTGGATATCGAAACAACTCTGAAAAGACAAAAGATGCTTTTGATGAAGGTTGCTTTTACAAAATTGAAGACGCAGGCAAGTTTATCGATCCTGAGCGACGGTCGCGTCACCGAAGACTTTAAACTAACCACAGGAACTTGGGTGTCCGTGGGAACTCTTCGACCAGCATTGGCAAGCAAACTCAGTCCTTATTTCCAGGATTTTGTCATATGTGGTCACAATGAGGACTCTGTCGGTGCATTAGGTTTTATTACACCAGCCCTCAGAGAACTCGCTGGTGCAGAAGCTGAAAACCTCGCACCTCATGAGTGAGCTAACATTCCTGCCGTAAAAGAGATGATAATCGGACGGATGAAAGAGTTTAAAAATGAGCACTCAGGCTCTTCCCAACACATCTGTTCACTGCTTATCTTAGATACGCCGCCCAACCTAAAAACAGGTGAAATAACTGATAAAGGCTACATAAACCAGAGAGTATGCCTAACTGAGCGTTCAGAAGAGGTAAAAAAGCTCTACTCTTTAGATGAAGATGCTGTCATTAGAATCTAATGACTTGATTGTAGATTTTTCAATTTTTAGATTTCTAAACCGCCGAATCTGCTTAAGAACTCTTCGGATGCCAGCGGTAAGTTACCCTGCCTACCCTCTAACTCACTGATAAGCCATTGGTGAGCTGCTGGTGTGAGCTGTTTATACAACGAGGCACACAAAGCGCGCGCTTCATTACCAAGCCAGCGACTCCCGAGTATCAAATCCGGCAGGTTAGGGTCTCTTAATGCTAGTTTTCGATATTCATGAATCATTAGCGTTCGAGTGATAAAAGCCGTTTTGGGGTCTTTGAGTTGAGCCGCGATTGCAGAGGCCGTCAGGGACTGATAAAAATCGACAAAGTTAATATAGGTATCATTTAAAGACTGAAGTCCCCAGCCCTGCCAAATTAAATTGCGGAGTGCTTGTTTACTCTCATTAGTTACTTGAGATTCGCAAAGAACCACTCTGTCAGCAAATCCCTTCTCTCTGAGTATTGATTTAACCTCATTGAGATCAGCGTGAGATGACGCGAGTACAGAGTGGCTGAGCGAACCAAAACCACAGAGTGATAACTCATCTGAAAGCGACTTTTTCTCATCTGCAGTTAGAGCGGAGATTAGCAATAACGTCCAAATTCCTTGCCACTGAGGGACATTCAGCCGATAGACGCGATTAAACGCTGCTCTAAAACGGTACTCACCATCAGGGCTTAGTCGATAAAAACTTTTGCGGCCCACTTTATGGGATAGGAGCCAGCCCTCTTGGGTCAGGCGAAAAACGGATGTTCGCATCAAACGTTCATTGATACCAAAGGGTTCCAAAAGTCGAATAAGACTTCCGAGCCATACTTCCCCGCCATGGGCAACAATCGAATCTCCCCAAACACTAATAATAAGAGAAGGAACCCTGAGAGGTGTTTGAGATTGAAAGCGCTGGATGCACAAATCGGCGCATAAGGTTTGTTGCATTAATCTATTTCCAAATAAAGCGATACGAAAATACAGAAAACATAATTTGAATTGTATCTTTTTTTACGGCATATTTAGATACGTTAACAAAGTATCCAGTACACGGGTACTTAATTTCTGTGCATTAATTAATAACGACAATAGCACGAGTCTAAGTAATGAATTTAACCGATATCATATATGAGGTGTCTGAGGGTGTAGCTATGATTACACTCAATAGACCAGACACTTTAAACAGTTTTAATGAAGCAATGCACCATTCGCTGCATTTAGCATTGGATTCAGCCGCCAAGGACTCTCAAGTAAGAGCTGTTTATTTAACCGGTGCTGGACGTGCTTTCTGTGCTGGTCAGGATCTCTCTGATCCGATGGTAAAGCCTGCTGAGCCAATGCCAAATCTCGGAAATGTGATTGAGTCCTACTACAACAACACTGTAAAACGTCTCTACCACATGGAAAAACCCGTCGTTTGTGCAGTCAATGGCATCGCAGCAGGCGCAGGTGCCAATATTCCACTGGCGTGTGATTTCGTTATCGCGGCTAAATCCGCTAAGTTTGTTCAAGCTTTTTGTAAGATAGGTCTGATACCCGATTCAGCCGGCACATGGCTATTACCTCGCCTGGTTGGCCTGGCACGTGCGAAGCAACTCGCTATGCTTGGGAACCCTTTGAGTGCCGAACAAGCCGTTAATTGGGGCCTTATATTTAAAGCCGTTGATGATGACCTCCTTCATGAAGAGTCGATCGCATTCGCAAAGCAACTGGCGACACAACCCACACTTGCGCTGACTAAAACAAAGCAGGCACTGGACCTAAGCTTTAACAATTCTCTTGAGGATCAATTGGACGTTGAACGAGACATACAGACCCGTCTTGGCAATTCAGATGATTATAAAGAGGGTGTTAACGCCTTCATTGAAAAGCGCCAGCCTGACTATAAAGGTTGCTAATTATGAAGGATTCAAGATCTCAAACAGCACAAGAGCTTGCTGAAGCCTGCGCAAAGGAGCTCTATTCCCGTGATACTGCAACCAATCATCTTGAAATGAAGATGAGCAGCGTGTCACCTGGTCAAGCCTCTATGTCGATGTTCGTTAAAGACTTTATGGTACAGGGCCACAATACATGTCATGGTGGTTATCTGTTCACACTGGCTGACTCAGCCTTTGCACTCGCCTGTAATACCTACAATCAGCCCTGCGTTGCGATAGGTTGCAGCATCGACTACGTTGCACCTGGTTTGATGGGTGATCATTTAACTGCAACTGCACAAGAGAGAAGTCGATCAGGGCGTACGGGTAATTATGATGTTGAGATACGTAATCAAGATAATAAATTAATTGCGATTTTTAGAGGCAAATCCTATGCCTTAAAAGGAACTGTTCTTCCGGAAAGTGAGCACTCATAACAAGATTTTAAAAGGAATTAAGCAATGATGGTTGATACCTCTTTCACACCAGATCAACTGGACCCGATGGAACGGGCCAGTATTGATGAGCTTCGCGCCACACAACTAGATCGTTTAAAGAAAAGCGTATCTCACGCTTATGATAATGTCGCTCTATACAAAAAGCGCTTTGATGATAAAGGTATACACCCTTCAGACATCAAAACACTGGATGATTTATCTATTATCCCATTTACCACCAAGAGTAACTTGAGAGACCACTACCCATTTGGGTTGTTTGCAACGCCCATGGATCAGATCGTGCGACTTCATGCTTCAAGTGGCACAACAGGTAATCCAACTGTGGTGGGTTATACTAAAAATGATATCGATCACTGGGCCAATCTCGTAGCACGATCGATTCGTGCGGCAGGAGGAAAACCGGGCGATAAGGTTCATGTATCGTATGGATACGGTCTATTTACGGGTGGTCTAGGCGCCCACTATGGTGCAGAGCGGCTTGGCTGTACTGTCATCCCTATGTCCGGTGGACAGACAGAAAAGCAGGTTCGCTTAATTAGGGATTTCAATCCTGACATCATTATGGTCACACCCTCTTACATGCTCAATATTGCCGATGAGATGGAGAGACAGGGTATCGACCCACATCAATTGAGTCTAAAACTCGGGATATTTGGTGCTGAGCCTTGGACAAATGATCTTCGTCTTTCCATGCAGCGACGTCTTGGCATCACGGCTACCGATATCTACGGTCTCTCAGAGATCATGGGACCAGGTGTAGCACAAGAGTGTGGCGAAACACAGGATGGACCCACAGTATGGGAAGATCACTTCTACCCCGAGATTATTAACCCTGAAACCGGTGAAGTACTGCCCGATGGTGAGCTTGGTGAATTAGTCTTCACAACCCTGAGCAAAGAAGCTTTGCCTATGCTGCGCTATCGAACGCGAGACCTGACAAGGCTTCTTCCGGGTACCGCTCGCCCTATGCGTCGAATCGATAAAATCACCGGCCGTAGTGATGACATGATGATCATTCGCGGTGTAAACGTATTTCCTACTCAAATTGAGGAAGAGGTTTGTAAAGTTCCGCAATTCTCGGAAAATTACGAAATCCACCTGCACCGCGAAGGAAACATGGATAGCATGATGGTTCATATAGAGTTACGTCCAGAGTTTGCTCAACAACCTGAGGAGACAACGGCTCAACAAATCGCGGCATTGAAGCATCATGTAAAATCGTCAGTCGGCATCAGTATCGGTGTTCAACTTCGAGACATAGGGTCCATAACTCGTTCAGAAGGTAAAGCACAGCGCGTATTTGATGAGAGATAAATGAACACACGCAATATCGTGTGAACTTGAGCCCAAATGCGATACATAAAATAAATATTTGTTATTTTTTAGTGTCGCTTTTGATATCATGACTTGAATCACTTATAGAGAGGTCTGTTATGTACGCACAGATGGTTGAAACCGGTGTTAAAAGTGTCAAATCAACTACAGAGATGTCATCAGAAGAACAGGCATTTCAGGCTCGTATTGACGCGGAAATAAAGATTGAACCTAAGAACTGGATGCCAGAGGCATACCGGAAAACACTGATACGTCAAATTTCACAACATGCGCATTCAGAAATCGTGGGCATGCTGCCTGAGGGTAACTGGGTTACTCGCGCACCCACACTGAAGCGAAAGTTGCAATTGATGGCCAAAATTCAAGATGAAGCCGGGCATGGTCTGTACCTCTACAGTGCTATGGAAACACTGGGCGCTGATCGTGATGAAGAGGTCCAAAAAATGCACGAGGGCAAGGCGAAATACTCCAGTATTTTCAACTACCCTACTTTGAACTGGGCTGATATGGGAACCATTGGTTGGCTTGTCGATGGTGCGGCCATAGTGAACCAAGTACCTTTGCAAAGAACCTCTTATGGACCCTACTCTCGAGCAATGATCCGAGTCTGCAAAGAGGAGAGTTTCCACCAACGCCAGGGCTATGAAATTCTTCTGCACCTTATGCGCGAAGGAAACGACGCTCAAAAGGAGATGGTTCAAGACTCCATTAACCGTTTCTGGTGGCCTGTACTGATGATGTTTGGGCCATCCGATGCTCACTCACCCAATAGCGCCCAATCAATGGCTTGGAAAATCAAACGTCACTCAAATGATGAGTTGCGCCAGCGTTTTATCGATCAAACCATTCCACAACTGCAAATTCTAGGCTGTACTGCGCCTGACCCTGATCTAAAATTTAATGAAGAGACCGGACATTGGGAATATGGCGAAATCGATTGGACAGAGTTCTTCGAAGTACTCAAAGGTAACGGCCCTTGTAATAAAGAGCGTGTTGCCCAGCGTAAAAAGGCGATTGATGAAGGCGCTTGGGTTCGTGAAGCTGCTGTTGCTTACGCCAACAAAAAACAACAGCGTAATGCTGCTTAATTTGGAGAACTACTATGGCTGATTGGACCCTATTTGAAGTGTTTATCCGAAGTAAACACGGCCTAAACCATAAGCATGTCGGGAGTGTGCATGCCGCGGATTCTGAGATGGCTATCGAGAACGCGCGCGATCTATATACACGACGCAACGAGGGAGTGAGTATTTGGGTCGTACCATCTGCATCGATAACGGCCACAGCAACGGATGAAAAAGAGGCGTTATTCGATCCATCCGATGACAAAATTTACCGACATGCTGGCTTTTACAAACTGCCTGATGAAGTTGGACACATGTAGAGGCCCCTATGAAACGTTTTGATGATACAACGGAACTTCTGCTTCAACTTGGCGATAGCGCCATGATACAGGCCCAGCGTCTGTGTGAACTTGTTGGAGGAGCACCCGCTCTTGAAGAAGAAGTCGCATTGATGAATGTCGGCCTTGATCTAGTCGGACAAGCGCGTAACTGGTTAGAGTATGCCGCTGAACGTATTGGTGATGGTCGCACAGCCGACGATCTGGTCTTCCTGAGAGACCAAGGCGAGTACAGAAATCTTCTAATTGTTGAACAGCCAAACGGTGACTTTGCGATGACGATGGCTAAGCAGTTTCTATTTGATGCTTGGCACTATCCTCTTCTTGAAAAACTGTGTAGTTCATCTGATGAGAAAATAGCGGGCATCGCGGCTAAGTCCCTTAAAGAGTCTAGTTATCATATCCGTCGTTCGAGTGAATGGATAAAACGACTGGGCGACGGCACTTCTGAAAGCCACGAACGCATGCAATCCGCATTAGACAAAATCTGGCATTTCACATTCGAGCTAGCCAAGCCGTGCGAACTGTTCAAGACATTGGATTCATCTGGTATTGCACCAGGTGTAAATGATCTTTGCAGTGATTGGCACGCGATCATCTCAAAGACATTAACTGAAGCAACACTGATGCAACCTGAGGCTGCTGATAACAACTACCTCAGTGGAGCTAAGGGTCTGCATACAGAAAGCCTTGGTTTTATCTTAGCTGAGATGCAGTTTTTACAACGAGCATACCCGAATGCAAGCTGGTGAGTTGATTGCAACTGATCGACCTGAGCTGACAGAAGAGTCAATTAAGTTAGCTTGGTCAGTTCTGGATGAAGTCATGGATCCGGAAGTACCGGTTGTGAGTCTTACTGACTTGGGTATTGTTCGCGAAATCACACCCGTTGGTGGACTATTACAAGTCGTTTTAACGCCAACCTATTCCGGTTGTCCAGCCACTGAGCACATTGAACAGAGCGCTAAACGAGCCCTTGAAGATTCGGGGTTCAACGCCGTCACCATTGAGCAAAGACTTGCACCCGCTTGGACGACAGACTGGATTACAAAACGCGGTCGACTCCGTTTAAAAGAGTATGGCATAGCACCGCCCATCGGCAGTGCTGACAAGCCACAACTCGATCAAGCGATTCCTTGTCCAGTTTGTGATAGTACCAATACCAAAGAGATTACAGAATTTGGTTCCACAGCGTGTAAAGCGCTGTACCAATGTAACGACTGTCTAGAACCATTTGATTACTTCAAATGCATCTAGGCCAGGGAGATAAAATGAGCAACTTCCACCGTTTAAAAATTGCTGATCGCACAGAAGAGACACGCGACTCAGTCTCGTTAGCTTTCGAAGTACCGTGCGAGATTCAGGAACGTTTTCGATTTAATCAAGGTCAATACCTAACATTAAAAGCTAACATCAATAACGAAGAGGTACGCCGCTCTTATTCAATCTGCAGTGGTGTCCATGACAACGAGCTTAGAGTTGCTATAAAGCGAGTGCCTGACGGTTTGTTCTCCAACTTTGCCAATGATCAGTTGGCAATTGGGGATGAAATTGATGTCATGGAACCCATGGGGCACTTCTATACCGATCTTAATGAAGAGCACTCAGGTAACTATCTTTTAGTGGCAGCAGGCAGCGGTATCACACCTATTCTATCGCAGGTAAAAACCATTTTGAGATCGGAGCCAAAAAGCCACGTCACACTGATATATGGCAACAGAGCGACGGGTTCCACCATGTTCAAAGATCAATTGGAAGATCTTAAAAACAGTTACATGGGACGTTTAAATCTCATCTTCATCTTCAGTCGCGAACAACAGGACATAGACCTTTATAACGGTCATATCGACGCAGAGAAATGTGAAGCCCTCTTCTCTAGATGGATCGATGTTAAGCGATTAACGGATATCTTTATTTGTGGTCCTCAATCAATGACAGAAACCGTGAGTGAATCACTTATTAAAGCGGGAGTCGCGAAGCAAAACGTTCATTTTGAGCTCTTCGGAACGACTCAGGGCAGTGAAAAAAGAGCACAGAGAACAGAAGCTGCTGAGCGTGCAACACACCTATCTAGCATTGAAATCATGCGCGATGGGCATGTTAAGCAGTTTGATCTTGCGCAGAACACGCAAAACATCCTAGATGCAGCTAACGAACAAGGGGCAGAACTTCCCTATTCTTGTAAAGCAGGCGTCTGTTCAACCTGCAAATGCAAGGTGGTTGAGGGGCAGGTTGAGATGGATGTTAGCATCGGGCTTGAAGACTATGAGGTCAAAGAGGGGTTCGTACTCTCCTGTCAATCGTACCCAGTAAGCGACAAAGTCGTTCTAGATTTCGATCAAATATAAAAAACTATAATCAATAAACGGATTTATCATGACATCAACACCAATCGTTCAAAGTTTCATCGCAGGCCAATGGATTGGTCAGAATGCTCATCAAACACTCAATAGTGCAATTAATGGTGATGCCGTCTTTTCTACTCACTCTGAAGCAATAGATTTTAGTTCAAGTCTGGACTACGCAAAGACGATTGGTCACAAAAGTCTGTTGGCTCTCGATTTTCAACAACGAGCCACGGTGTTGAGAAACCTAGGCAAATATCTGATGGAGCACAAAGAGTCTCTTTATCAGATTTCTGCTCATACTGGTGCTACAAGAAATGACAGCTGGATCGATATAGAAGGTGGTATTGCAACACTGTTTGCTTATGCAAGCATGGGGCGTAATGAACTCCCCTCTGGCAATACACTTCACGAGGGAGATCCTGTCCAACTGGGTAAGGTCGGACAATTTTTTGGCAGCCACATCCTAGTTCCGAAGCAAGGTGCTGCAGTTCATATCAATGCATTTAACTTTCCTATATGGGGAATGTTAGAAAAATTCGCCCCCAATTTTCTTGCTGGCGTGCCCGCTATCGTTAAACCTGCCTCGCAAACCTCTTACTTAACCGAGGCGTGCGTGAAGCTGATGCATCAATCTAATCTGCTTCCATTAGGATCTATACAACTGATCATAGGGTCTACAGGTGACCTGTTGGATCGACTTGATTCTCAAGACATCGTAACCTTTACCGGCTCTGCAGACACCGCTCTGATGTTAAAAAGCAATGCGAACATTCTAAATCACTCTATTCCATTCAATGCAGAGGCAGACTCATTAAACTGTGCGATCCTAGCACCTGATGTGACACCAGAGGATGCGGAATTCGAGCTTTTTGTTAAAGAGGTGGCGCGTGAGATGACGGTCAAAGCAGGACAAAAATGTACTGCAATCCGTCGTATCCTAGTCCCAGAGCATCTTATCGAACCGGTTTCAGGTGCGTTAACACAGAGACTGGGTAAAACGACTTTAGGTGATCCATCGATTGAAGGTGTTCGAATGGGAGCCCTTGCTTCAATAGATCAGCAGCGTGATGTACAAGAAAAACTAGAGATTTTGATGACCAGCAGCGACGTGCTTCTGGGTAGAGGTGCAGAGTGCAAACCCGTTGGAGAAGGCGCTGAAAAGGGCGCGTTTTTTGAACCTACATTGCTTCTAAACACTTCTCCAGACGCAGAGGGGGGTGCTCACGATATTGAACCTTTTGGACCTGTAAGCACACTGATGCCGTACAGAGACGTTGATCACGCTTGCACACTCGCCGCACGCGGCAAAGGCTCTTTGGTGACCACATTAACCACTAAAGATCCTGCCATCGCAGGCGTGGTAGTACCTAAACTGGCTGTATGGCATGGACGCGTTCACATTTTGGACGAACGTTCATCAAAAGAATCTACTGGTCACGGGTCACCGTTACCCATGCTTAAACATGGCGGACCAGGTCGAGCTGGCGGCGGTGAAGAGTTAGGCGGAATTCGAGCGGTTAAACACTACATGCAACGTGCTTCTGTTCAAGGATCACCAACGATGTTGATGGCGGTGACAGGCCAATATGTTCGTGGCGCAGACAAAATCGAAAAACCGCTTCATCCATTCCGTTACCATTTCGATGAGCTCGAGATCGGTCAGACTCTATTAACTCACAGAAGAACGGTTACAGAAGCTGATATTGTTAATTTTGGATGCCTCTCAGGCGATCATTTTTACATGCACTTCGATGAGCAAGCGGCCTGTGACTCCATGTTCGAGAAACGCATCGCTCATGGCTATTTTGTGCTTTCAGCGGCCGCTGGCCTATTCGTTGATCCGGGTGTAGGGCCTGTCCTCGCCAACTATGGATTAGACACACTCAGATTCGTAAACCCTGTTGGTATCGGCGATACCATACAAGCCAGAATCACATGTAAGACGAAAATTGATCAAGGTAAAGTCAACAACAAGGGCGATGCTATCGGCGTTGTCTCTTGGGATGTCGAAGTCGTAAATCAAAACGGCGAGCTTGTCGCAAGCTACGATATCCTGACCCTTGTTCAAAAATCGCAAAAGCCATAATTTTTTGTGAATTAGTTGGAAAAGTGCATAGATTTAGAGACGACACGTGATATGTTGTACTCCTAAACAATAAGCTTCGTATCCAAAAACTCCAGATAATAAGTAGAGTATAGCGTTAATGGATATTCCACATTTAAAGCACTTCGCATCACTTCGTGTTGAAATTGCTGCACCCCAGGAGATAGGTGCAGCACAATTCGGCACGCGCAGAGTGATTCCGATTACAGGTGGCACCGTTCAAGGTAATGGCTGGAATGGCCGTGTTTTAACTGGTGGTGCTGACTTTCAACGTATCGTTTCACCAAGATTAGCCGAACTGGATGCACGTTATGTGCTTGAGTCGGATGATGGCGAGACCATATTTGTACAGAATCGAGCACTGCGCGCTGCTGATCCAGAAGTAACACAAAAGATCATCGATGGAATCCCCGTCGATCCAAGCGAAGTCTACTTCAAGTGTACCCCTATTTTTGAAACCAGTGCCGAACGTTTTCAGTGGATTACGGAACGTCTGTTTATCGGCACGGGTGTTCGAAAGCCTGACTGTGTAGAGATCGATTTTTTTGAGGTCATATGAGTAACGAGACAACCCTTAGCCGCGCGGAGTGGCTTGATCAACACTACCCAGAGCCCGGCCCTTTTAGATGGATCGCTTTTGGCTTAGAAGTCATAGCGGCTTGTGGCCTCTTCTTTTTAATGATGTTGACCGTTGCCGATGTCTTCGGCCGTTATCTCTTCAACAATGGGGTTGATGGTGCTTTTGAGATCACCCAACTAGGTCTTGCCATCATTATCTTCGCCGAAATGCCTGTTGTAACCTGGCGCGGTGGACACATTTTAGTGGACCTACTGGATTCAACGCTTGGCCACAAAATCGTGCGTATTCTGGCTATGTTTTCGGCACTGGCGATCTCAACCTCCTTCTACGTTGTCGGTGTACGTATTTGGCAACTGGGTGCACGAAAACTGCGCCGAGGCGAGGTAACAGAATACTTGGAACTACCAGTAGGCTATCTAATTGAGTACATCGCCGTCATGAGTTGGTTCACTGCACTGGGTATGATCACCTATGGCATCTATCGTATATACAAAGAGAAGCATTAAGGATTTATCACGATGACCGCAGTAATTATAGGCTTCGCGCTCCTTATCTTTTTAATTCTAGTCATCCGAATGCCCATCGCCTTTGCGATGGCGATCGTCGGGTTCTTTGGTTTCGCTATTTTACAGGGCCTAACTCTTGATAACCTTTTCGACTTCCGTTGGAAAGCATCACTGACTTTGGCTTCTAACCGTGTCATTGAGACGGCACAGGAGTACTCTCTCTCAGTAGTCCCTCTGTTCATATTAATGGGTAACTTTGTCACTCGCTCAGGCCTGTCTCAAGAGCTATACAACGCCGCTTATACTTTTTTGGGTCATCGTCGCGGCGGTCTCGCCATGTCTACGGTTGTTGCGTGTGGTGGCTTCTCTGCTATTTGTGGCTCCAGCCTAGCAACGTCGGCGACCATGGCCAAGGTTGCACTGCCACCAATGCGTAAGTTTGGTTATGCCGATTCACTTGCAACCGCATCCATTGCAGCGGGCGGTACACTTGGCATTCTGATACCACCGTCAGTCATCCTTGTTATTTACGGCCTACTGACAGAGACCAGTATCCGCGAACTGTTTGCGGCAGGTTTTATACCAGGTCTTTTAGGCGTCATTCTTTACATGTTAGCTGTGCGCTGGGTCGTTATGCGCAATCCTAAATCGGGCCCAGCCGGTGAGAAATTCACCTGGGCAGAACGCATGCAGGCACTGAAAGGCATCTGGGGTGTACTTCTGCTGTTCACGATCGTAATGGGCGGTATCTACTTAGGCGTCTTTACGCCTACCGAAGCAGCCGGTATTGGTGCGGCAGGCGCATTCTTGATCGCCCTACTTCGTGGACAACTCAATCTGGTGAAAACCTACGAAGTACTGTCGGATACCGTTCGAACATCGACCATGCTATTTGCCGTGATCATCGGCGCATTGATCTTCTCTGACTTCATCAACCGTGCCGGTCTACCCGTTTGGCTTCTTGAGTTTGTGCAGTCGCTTGATGTCTCTCCCATGGCCGTCATTATCGTTATTCTTTGCATCTACATTCTTTTGGGAATGGTATTTGAAAGCCTATCAATGCTGCTGCTAACGGTCCCTGTGTTCTACCCGTTGATTGATAGCCTAGGATTCGATCTTGTCTGGTATGGCATCGTGGTGGTTGTAGTGACAGAGATCAGTCTGATTACACCGCCGGTGGGTATGAACGTATTTGTCCTCAGCGCTGTTCTCAAAGACATTAAAACCGGCACGATCTTTAAAGGCGTAACACCATTCTGGTGTGCCGACATTGTACGCTTAGCACTGATCGTCGCTTTTGTACCGATCACCCTATTCTTGCCGGATCTGCTATATCGTTAACAGTTTCGACTAAGGTGCAGTGGAAGTCATCCCTAAAATAACTTTTACTGTTTTTTTACTATAAAAATAACCATTTAAAATGAGAGCAATAAACATGACCAACCTAAAACTTAAAGCAATCGGCCTAGCGGTAGGCGCTGCAATCTCAATGAACGCAATGGCTGAAACAACCATGCGTGTTGCGACTTGGCTACCACCTACTCACCCACAAAACTCTGTTGCGATGCCAGAGTTCAAAAAGATGGTTGAAGAGGCAACTGAAGGCCGCGTTAAGGTTGTTATCGAAAACTTCCAAGGTCACCCAAAGACAATCTACTCGTCAGTAGAAGATGGCATCATTGATGCCTCTTGGGGTGTAAACGCTTACACGCCAGGTCGCTTTGCTTTAACCGGTGTTGCTGAAATCCCAGGTGAAATGTCGGATGCAGAAGATGCATCTGTAGCATTATGGAAGGTGCAGCAAGAGTATTTTGCTGATGCCAACGAATACGAAGGCCTAGAACTACTAGGCATGTGGGTACACGCACCTGGCATTATCCACTCTAAATTCCGTATCAACAGCTTAGACGACCTCAAGGGTAAAAAGATCCGTCTTGGCGGCGGTATGGTCAATGAACTAGCTGCACGCTTGGAAGTGACCCCTGTCGGCGGTTCAGCGCCTAGCTCTTACGAGAAGCTGCAGCAAGGTGTTGTTGATGGTACCTTCCTTCCAGCTGGTGAACACAAGTTCTTTAAACTGGATGAAGTCACTGACCACCTAACCGTCTTCCCAACAGCGCTTTACACCATTGTGTTCAGCTTCGTAGCTAACCAGGAATTCATGGAAGATCTAGATCCAAAAGATGCTGAAGCAATCCGTGCAGCTCTAGGTGAAAATCTATCTCGAATGCAAGGTAAGACATGGCAGGATATGGATGCGATCGGCATGACGCATGCAAAAGAGGTAGGTACTAACATCCATATGGTTGATAGCTACGAAAAACTCGCTGCAGACATGCGTAACACTATGAAGGGTCTTGACGCAATGTGGATGGAATCGGTAGCCGATCGCGGTGTCGATGCAAAAGCCGCTCTTGAAGCGTTCCGTAACTACCAAAAGTAATCTGTTCTAAATAATCAAAGGGAAGCATATGCTTCCCTTTTTTGTGCTCGACGTATTATAAATAGGTATAAAGTCGGTGGTGGCAGCGTACTGGACGGTTCTAAATTAATCGCTGCTGGTATCGCGAATCCAACTGTTGATCCATGGGAAATTGTAAGAAGCGGTGGAAGAGCAGCACAAACAGCACTCCCTATTGGAGCAGTGTTGACTCTGCCGGCAACAGGATCGGAGTCAAATGGTAACGCGGTCATTAGCCGTCGCGCTACAGGAGCCAGAAAACTATGAGGTAAGAGCAAATATTATTTGGTCGGCGACAATGGCTCTGAACGCCTTGATTGGCGCCGGTGTACCTCAGGAATGGGTGACACACATGATTAGCCATGAAATCACAGCAGAACATGGTTTAGATCATGCCCAAACACTTGCCATCGTTCTACCAAGCCTAATGACCCACCAAAAAGAGTCAAAACGAGAGAAGCTACTGCAATACGCAGAAAGAGTATGGTATGACAGCACTGGGAGAACATCAAAAGATCGATCTACAAGCAAGTCGAGAGATACTAGAAGCAGCACGTTAAAAACAAAAAACCCGGCATAAGCCGGGTTTTTTATGGATCAACACAGTGCTTAGTCTTCAGAAGACTCAGCAACTGGACGATCAACTAGTTCTACGTAAGCCATTGGAGCCGAATCACCAGCACGGAAACCGCACTTAAGGATACGAACATAGCCGCCTGGGCGAGTAGCGTAACGCTGACCCAGTTCGTTGAATAGTTTACCTACTGCTGCATCGCTACGTGTACGGGCAAAAGCCAGACGACGGTTAGCAACAGAGTCGTTTTTCGCCAATGTGATTAGTGGCTCAACAACAGAACGAAGTTCTTTAGCTTTAGGCAGAGTCGTTTTGATCAATTCGTGTTCGATCAAAGAAACTGCCATGTTCTTGAACATCGCTTTGCGGTGTGAGCTGGTACGGTTCAAATGACGACCAGATTTACGATGACGCATCTTATCTATCCTTTAAAACTTAGCTAAGTCGACTTAAGAAGCCACTTTGTCGTCGCCTTTAAGAGAAGCTGGTGGCCAGTTCTCAAGACGCATACCTAGTGACAGACCTTTAGACGCAAGTACGTCTTTGATCTCTGTAAGTGACTTTTTACCCAAGTTCGGAGTTTTTAGCAGTTCAACTTCGGTGCGCTGAATTAAGTCACCGATGTAGTAGATCTGCTCAGCCTTCAAACAGTTCGCGGAACGCACAGTTAGCTCAAGATCATCAACAGGACGAAGTAGTACTGGATCGATCTCTGGCTCAGCTGGCTCAGACTTCGCTTGTTCGCTTGCATCTTCAAGGTCAACAAATACTGCTAGCTGTTGCTGCAAGATAGTTGCTGCACGACGGATGCACTCTTCTGGATCGATTGTGCCGTTAGACTCAATATCGATAACCAGTTTGTCTAGGTCTGTACGCTGTTCAACACGCGCAGCTTCAACTGCGTAAGAAACACGTAGTACTGGGCTGTAGCTAGCGTCTAGCTGCAGACGGCCAATAGCACGTGTCTCATCGTCCTCGCTAGTACGTGCATCAGCAGGTACATAGCCACGACCGCGGGAAACAGTTAGGCGCATGTTCAGACTGCCAGCGCTTGTTAGCGTAGCAATCACGTGTTCCGGATTAGCGATCTCAACGTCTTGGTTAAGCTGGATATCTGCAGCTGTAACTGCACCAGGACCCGACTTGTTGATTGTCAGCACCGCTTCGTCGCCGTTGTGCATGATGATCGCAACACCTTTAAGGTTCAGGAGGATCTCAATGACATCTTCCTGAACACCTTCGATGCTGCTGTACTCATGCAGAACACCGTCGATTTCTACTTCTGTAATTGCACAACCTGGCATAGAAGATAGAAGGATACGGCGCAGCGCGTTACCCAAGGTGTGACCGAAGCCACGCTCTAGAGGCTCCAATGTAACCTTAGCGCGAGTCTTGCTAATCTCCTGTACGTCAATGTGACGTGGGCTTAGAAACTCATTTACTGAACTCTGCATAGTTCCACCGTTTAATTAAAAATTACTTAGAGTAAAGTTCGACGATCAACTGTTCGTTGATCTCAGCTGGTAGTTCTGCGCGTTCTGGCATGGCTTTAAAAGTGCCTTCCATTTTTGCAGAGTCAACTTCAACCCACTCTACCGGTGCACGCTGTGCAGCCAGTTCCAACGCCGCTTTAATACGTAGTTGGTTTTTAGCTTTTTCACGTACTGCAACCACATCGCCCGCTGCTACTTGGTAAGAAGCAACGTTTACTACTTCACCGTTAACAGTGATTGAGCGGTGAGAAACGATCTGACGTGCTTCTGCACGTGTAGAGCCGTAACCCATGCGGAATACAACGTTATCCAAACGACTTTCAAGAAGTTGCAGAAGGTTTTCACCTGTAGCGCCTTTACGACGTGCTGCTTCTTTGTAGTAGCCGCGGAATTGCTTTTCTAGTACGCCGTAGATACGACGAACTTTCTGTTTTTCACGAAGCTGTAGACCGTAGTCTGACAAACGACCGCGACGAGCGCCGTGTACGCCAGGTACAGTTTCAGCCTTGCACTTGCTGTCTAGTGCGCGAACACCGCTCTTAAGAAAGAGATCAGTGCCTTCGCGGCGAGACAACTTGCACTTAGGTCCAATATAACGAGCCATAATTACTTACCGTCTCCAGATTAAACGCGACGTTTCTTCGGAGGGCGACAACCATTGTGTGGAATAGGTGTCACATCCGTGATGTTTGCGATTTTGTAGCCACAAGCGTTCAGTGCGCGCACTGCAGACTCACGACCTGGTCCAGGACCCTTCACAAACACGTCTAGGTTTTTCAAGCCGTACTCAAGTGCAGCTTGACCAGCACGTTCAGCAGCAACCTGTGCAGCGAACGGAGTGCTCTTACGTGAACCACGGAAGCCAGAGCCTCCAGAAGTTGCCCATGAAAGAGCATTACCTTGACGATCGGTAATAGTAATAATGGTGTTGTTAAAAGAAGCGTGGATGTGCGCAAGGCCATCCGCAACTTGCTTTTTAACTTTTTTACGTGTGCGATTACTCGGCTTAGCCATAGTTAGTAATTCCTATCGCTTACTTACGGATCGGTTTACGTGGGCCCTTACGGGTACGTGCGTTAGTTTTAGAACGCTGTCCGCGCACCGGTAGATTACGACGGTGACGGATACCACGGAAACAACCAAGGTCCATAAGACGCTTAATATTCATGTTGACTTCACGACGAAGGTCGCCTTCAACAGTCAACTTAGTAACTTCACCACGAACATTGTCGAGTAGCTCTTCAGAAAGATCGCCAACTTTAGTCGTTGGATCGATACCTACTGTGTCACAAATCTGCTGTGCAGTTGTGCGGCCGACTCCATAAATGTAAGTCAGTGAAATTACCGCGTGCTTGTTGTCAGGAATATTGACGCCAGCTATACGGGCCATTCAATGTACTCCATTAGTTAATTATTCGCTTCCAGCAAGAACTGGGTACGAAATTACATTCAGTTCGTGGAAGGCGCGCAATTATACGGGTTGATTATTATTAAATCAACCCATGCGCCCTTCCGCCTCGTTTACAGCTTAGGATTAACCCTGACGCTGCTTGTGACGAGGTTCAACCTTACAGATCACGCGAACGGAACCGTTACGACGTACGATCTTACAGTTACGGCAAATTTTCTTAACAGATGCGCGTACTTTCATAATTCACCTCAATGGTTTAACGCAGTAGACCTGCGCCACCCTTTAGATTCGACTTCTTCATCAATGATTCATACTGGTGTGACATTAGGTGCGATTGCACTTGTGCCATGAAGTCCATTACCACCACTACAACGATCAGTAACGAAGTACCACCGAAGTAGAAAGGTACGTTCCATGCAACTACCATCGCCTGTGGCATCAGAGATACCGCAGTGATGTAAAGAGCACCAAACAGAGTAAGGCGGCTCAATACTGAGTCGATGTAACGAGCAGACTGTTCACCTGGACGAATACCTGGGATGAAAGCACCCGATTTCTTCAGGTTATCTGCCACTTCACGAGGATTGAACATAATCGCCGTGTAGAAGTAACAGAAAAATATAATTGCTGCCGAGAACAACAGAATATACAGCGGCTGGCCTGGGCCTAGAGCCAATGCAACATCCTGAAGCCAATCCATACCCTCACTCTGACCAAACCATTGGCCTAGAGATGCAGGGAATAGCAGAATAGAGCTTGCGAAGATCGGTGGGATAACACCCGCCATGTTGACCTTCAAAGGCAAGTGACTGGTTTGGCCCGCATAAACGCGGTTACCCTGCTGGCGTTTTGCGTAGTTAATGGTGATACGACGTTGTGCGCGTTCCATGAACACGACAAAACCAACCGTCGCTACCGCTAACACTGCAATTGCTAGCAGCGCCAGGATGTTAAGATCACCCTGACGAGCCGATTCAAAGGACTGACCGATCGCACCAGGAAGACCCGCTACGATACCAGCAAAGATCAGAATCGAGATACCGTTACCGATACCACGTTCAGTGATCTGCTCACCAAGCCACATTAGGAATACTGCACCAGCGACCAGTGTAATAACAGCTACAAAGTAGAAGTTAAACGCTGTGCTGAATGCCACACCCTGATTAGCTAGACCAACGGTCATACCCAAGCCCTGAACAGTTGCTAGTGCAACCGTACCATAACGTGTGTATTGGTTGATCTTACGGCGACCAGCTTCACCCTCTTTCTTCAACTGTTCAAGCTGAGGGCTAACCGCTGTCATCAACTGCATGATAATCGATGCAGAGATGTACGGCATGATACCTAGAGCCAAGATCGACATGCGCTCGAGTGCACCACCCGAGAACATATTGAATAGGCTTAGGATCGTACCCTGGTTCTGATCAAACAGAGCAGCAAGACGATCTGGGTTAATACCCGGAACCGGAATATGCGCGCCAATACGATACACAATGATCGCAATCGCAACGTAACGTAGACGAGCCCAAAGCTCACCTAGTCCGCTTGCATTTCCTGCTGGTACTTGTCCTTTAGTTGCCATTACGCTTCTACCTTACCACCGGCAGCTTCGATTGCAGCTAGAGCGCCTTTAGTCACTTTAAGACCTTTAACGGTAACTGCTTTAGTAATTTCACCAGACAGAATTACACGTGCAGAGGTGATCTCTTCACGGATAATGTCAGCCTGTTTAAGCGCTGCGAGGTCAACTACGTCAACACCGCAAGCAGCCAATTCGTTTAGACGAATTTCAGCTACGTAACGCGCTTGGCGAGATGTGAAACCAAATTTTGGCAGACGACGCTGCAAAGGCATTTGACCGCCTTCAAAACCTGGCTTAACACTACCGCCTGAGCGAGATTTAAGACCCTTGTGACCACGACCACCAGTCTTACCTAGGCCGGAGCCGATACCACGTCCAACACGCTTAGGAGCGTGCTTAGAACCGGCACCCGGGCGAAGAGTATTCAAACGCATTTGGGTGACTCCTCTATTAGTCTTCTACACGAAGCATGTAGTTGACTTTGTTAATCATGCCACGAACTGCAGGAGTGTCTTCCAACTCAACAGTGTGGTTCATGCGACGTAGACCAAGACCTGTTAGGGTAGCTTTATGCTTCGGAATGATACCGATTGGGCTGCGTACCAAAGTGATTTTAACTGTATTAGCCATCGATTAGTTCCCCAGGATCTCTTCGACTGACTTACCGCGCTTAGCTGCAACATCTTCAGGAGACGCCATAGACGCAAGACCTTTAACAGTCGCGCGAACAACGTTCACTGGGTTAGTTGAGCCGTAGCACTTAGCCAATACGTTTTCTACACCAGCCAGTTCAAGAACTGCACGCATCGCGCCACCGGCGATAACACCAGTACCTTCAGATGCAGGCTGCATGTAGACCATTGAAGCACCGTGACGTGCTTTGATTGGGTACTGCAACGTGTGACCGTTTAGAGAAACGCTCACCATGTTACGACGTGCTTGTTCCATTGCCTTTTGAATTGCAACAGGTACTTCGCGCGCTTTACCGCGACCAAAACCAACACGGCCATTGCCGTCACCAACTACAGTAAGAGCTGTAAAGCCGAAGATACGACCACCCTTAACTACTTTGGCTACACGGTTTACCTGAACAAGCTTCTCTTGCAGTTCACCGTCTTTCTGTTCGTGATTTGCCATAATAGAAACCTTTAGAATTCCAAACCGCCTTCACGTGCAGCGTCTGCTAGAGCAGCTACACGACCGTGGTATTTAAAACCAGAGCGGTCAAACGCTACCTGGCTAACACCTGCTTCTTTTGCACGGCTAGCGATCAGAGTACCGACCTTTTTAGCCGCTTCGATGTTACCAGTTGCGCTTTCACGCATATCTTTTTCAACTGTAGAAGCTGCAGCAAGAACTGTAGCGCCATCTGCAGTTACGATTTGCGCGTAGATATGGCGCGGTGTGCGGTTAACACACAGACGTGCAGTACCGATCTCACGCATTTTAGCGCGTGAACGACGAGCACGACGTAAACGAGATTCTTTTTTAACGTTCATAACCCTGCCTTACTTCTTCTTAGCTTCTTTACGGCGAACAAATTCGTCGCTGTAACGAACACCTTTACCTTTGTATGGCTCAGGTGGGCGGAAACCACGAACTTCAGCAGCAACCTGGCCTACAACTTGTTTGTCGGCACCAGAGATGACAACAGTCGTTTGGTTAGGTACTTCTGCCTTGATACCTTCAGGCAGTGCGTACTCTACTGGGTGTGAGAAACCCAGAGTCAGGTTTAGAGTGCTTCCAGAAACCGCAGCACGGTAACCAACACCGATCAGTGTTAGCTCTTTTTTGAAGCCTTCGCTAACACCAGTAACCATGTTGTTAACGATAGAACGAGTTGTGCCAGCCAGTGCAACAGATTGTTTAGCACCGTCACGAGTACCGAAGTTCAATGCACCTTCAGCCTGTTCAACAGTAACTGATGGGTGTACTTCGTGTGATAGCTGACCATTTTTGCCTTTAGCGCTGATCGTCTGGCCAGAGATTGAGATCTCTACACCAGCAGGCACAGCAACAGGCGCTTTAGCGATACGTGACATCGTAAATCCCCTTAGAATACTGTGCAGATCACTTCACCGCCGATACCAGCAGCGCGCGCAGCGCGATCGGTCATTACACCTTTGCTAGTAGAAACGATTGCGCAACCTAGGCCATCTGATACTTTTGGAAGATCAGATGCAGATTTGTAGATACGTAGAGATGGCTTAGATACTCGCTTGATCTCTTCGATAACTGGCTTGCCTTCGAAGTATTTCAGTTCGATAGACAGCACAGGCTTAACGTCACCTTCAACTGAGTAACCGTTGATGTAACCTTCTTCTTGAAGAACCGCTGCGATAGCAACTTTCTGCTTTGAAGATGGCATAGCAACAGCAACTTTCTCAGCCATGTGACCGTTGCGGATGCGTGTGAACATATCCGCGAGCGTGTCTTGCATGCTCATGCTTTTACTTCCTCTCTTGTGCAGCGTAGTGCGGTAGCCCCGTCATCACTGACGTGGCCCTGACCACTACGCTTACCGTTAACTAACCGGTGGATTACCAGCTAGCTTTCTTAAGGCCTGGTACGTCGCCGCGCATTGCAGCTTCGCGTAGCTGGTTACGGCAAAGACCGAACTTGCGGTAAACCGCATGTGGACGACCTGTTACCTGACAGCGACGCTGTTTACGTACTGGGCTAGCGTCACGTGGCAGTTTCTGCAACGCAACTTGTGCTTCCCACACTTCATCTTCAGAAGAAGCTGGTGAAGCGATGATAGCTTTCAGAGAAGCGCGTTTCTCAGCGAACTTAGCCGCTAGTTTTTCGCGCTTAACTTCACGCTCCCACATAGATACCTTAGCCATATCTTATCCCTTCCTTATTTCTTGAACGGGAACTGCAGTGCAGTCAAAAGAGCACGACCTTCGTCGTTTGTCTTCGCAGTTGTCGTGATAGTAATATCAAGACCACGGATCGCGTCTACTTTGTCGTAGTCGATCTCTGGGAAGATGATCTGCTCTTTAACACCCATGCTGTAGTTACCACGGCCGTCAAATGACTTAGGGTTAAGACCACGGAAGTCACGGATACGTGGAACCGCAACGTCAACTAGACGGTCTAGGAATTCCCACATACGCTCGCCGCGTAGAGTAACCTTACAACCGATTGGCCAACCTTCACGAACTTTAAAGCCCGCTACAGATTTACGAGCCAACGTAACAACAGGCTTCTGACCAGCGATTGCAGTCATATCATTTACTGCATTCTCTAGAAGCTTCTTGTCTGCCAGTGCTTCACCAACACCCATGTTAAGAGTGATTTTAGAAACACGTGGAACAGCCATTACGTTTGGCGAATTCAATTCTTCTTTAAGACTCTGTTTGATCTGAGTCTCGTAAAGCGCTTTCAATCTAGACATCTGTTCTACTCCTCTTACTCAACGATTTCGCCAGTTGATTTGTAGAAGCGAACTTTAGTGCCGTCTTCAAGAGTCTTGAAGCCTACACGGTCGCCTTTACCAGTCGCAGCGTTAAAGATAGCAACGTTAGAAGTCGCGATAGCCGCTTCCTTCTCAATGATGCCACCTGGTTGCTGAAGCATAGGGTTTGGCTTCTGGTGTTTTTTCACCATGTTGATGCCAGACACGATCAAACGATCGTTTTCAAGTACGCGAGAAACTTTGCCACGCTTACCTTTGTCTTTACCTGCGATAACGATGACTTCGTCGTCACGTTTAATCTTGCGCATTTTAATTTACCTTCGTTTCCTACTACCTTCCTCATGCTGAAAAACGCCAAACTCGTTAGAGCTTGACGTTTTCCTTAAAAACTTCGAATTTTTCGAGGTTTTATAGCACTTCAGGCGCCAGGGAAATGATCTTCATGAACTTCTCAGAGCGAAGCTCACGCGTTACTGGGCCGAAGATACGAGTTCCGATTGGAGCGTCGTTCGCGTTCAATAGAACCGCTGAGTTAACATCAAAACGGATCAATGAACCATCGGGACGACGAACACCTTTACGGGTACGTACTACGACAGCTTTAAGTACTTGGCCTTTTTTAACTTTGCCACGAGGAATCGCTTCTTTAACCGATACCTTGATAACATCGCCAACGTTAGCGTAACGACGGTGTGAACCGCCTAGTACTTTAATACACTGCACTCGCTTAGCGCCGCTGTTATCAGCGACATCAAGCATCGTTTCAGTTTGAATCATGGTTTACTCCACAATCTCTAGTGCCTCATTCGACCCTCAATCGACCGTCGAATAAGGCGGCTAGTGAAGCAAAGGTGCAATAGTTTACACCTTTGCTCCACGTTCTTCAATGCGTACCAATGACCAAGACTTAGTCTTAGACAGAGGGCGACTTTCCGCGATTGTCACTAGGTCACCCGCTTGGCATTCATTCTTCTCATCGTGTGCGTGCAACTTAGTTGAACGCTTCATGAATTTACCGTAGATCGGGTGCTTTTCCTTGCGCTCAACCAACACAGTGATGGTCTTATCCATCTTGTCACTGATAACTTTACCAGTAACGGTACGAGTACGTTTTTCAGCGCTCATTTAGTCACCTGCTTTTTGGTTAAGTACTGTCTTAACGCGAGCAATGTCGCGACGAACCTGACCCAACATGTGAGTCTGTGCCAACTGGCCAGTAGCCTTTTGCATACGCAAGTTAAACTGATCCTTTAGGAGAGTCAGCAATGTTTGCTGAAGCTCTTCTACGGATTGATCACGTAGTTCAGTAGCTTTCATTACATCACCGTCCGTTTAACTACAGTTGTTGAAAGCGGAAGCTTAGCTGCCGCTAGTTCAAAGGCTTCTTTCGCGAGTTGTTCAGGTACGCCTGCCATTTCAAACAGCACTTTACCTGGTTGGATCTGAGCGACCCAGTACTCAACGTTACCCTTACCTTTACCCATACGTACTTCTAGTGGCTTACCTGTGATCGGCTTGTCTGGGAAGACACGGATCCAGATTTTACCACCACGTTTTACGTGACGAGTCATGGTACGACGAGCTGCTTCGATCTGACGCGCTGTGATGCGACCACGTTCGGTCGATTTCAGTGCGAATTCACCAAAGCTAACGCTGCTGCCGCGTTGAGCCAAACCGCGGTTGCGGCCTTTCATTACCTTACGGAATTTTAGACGCTTAGGTTGCAACATGTTCCGCTACCTCACTTCGCTTTCTTCGCAGGTGCATTTTTCTCAGCGCGTACCTGTTCGATACCACCAAGAACTTCACCTTTGAAGATCCAAGTTTTGATGCCGATCACACCGTAAGTAGTGTGGGCTTCGTATGTAGCGTAGTCGATATCTGCACGTAGAGTGTGTAGAGGTACACGACCTTCACGGTACCACTCAGTACGCGCGATCTCAGCACCACCTAGACGGCCTGCAAGAGAGATCTTGATACCTTTTGCACCAGCACGCATTGTGTTCTGTACGGCGCGCTTCATAGCACGACGGAACATAACACGACGCTCTAGCTGACCTGCAATGTTCTGCGCAACTAGCTTCGCATCCATATCTGGCTTGCGAATCTCTTCGATGTTGATGTGAACTGGCACACCCATCATCTTAGAAACAGTTGAACGTAGAACTTCTACGTCTTCACCTTTTTTACCAATCACGATGCCTGGACGCGCCGTGTGGATGGTGATTTTCGCATTCTGTGCAGGACGCTCGATTTCGATACGGCTTACAGATGCTTTTTCTAGCTGCTTCTCAAGGTACTTACGTACTTCAAGGTCATTCAACAGCTTCTTCGCGTAATCGGCTTTGTCCGCATACCACACAGAAGTATGGTCTTTTACGACACCAAGTCGAATACCGGTTGGGTTAACTTTTTGACCCATGATTAAATCTCCTAGTACTCAGCTCTTAGTCTGCGACCTTAACAGTGATATGACACGAGCGTTTCAAAATACGATCAGCTCGTCCCTTAGCACGCGGACGGATACGTTTCATGGTCATGCCTTCATCAACGAAGATAGTCGCAACGCGAAGTTCGTCAATGTCAGCACCTTCATTGTGCTCTGCGTTAGCAATAGCAGACTCAAGCACTTTCTTAACCAGGTGTGCACCTTTCTTGGTGCTGAACGCCAAAATATTCAGAGCTTCGCCAACAGATTTGCCGCGGATCTGGTCAGCAACCAGACGAGCTTTCTGAGCGGAGATGCGGGCGCCGTTATGCTTTGCAATAGCTTCCATCATCAACTCCTATTACTTCTTAGCCTTCTTGTCTGCAACGTGGCCTTTAAAGGCACGAGTCACTGCAAACTCACCCAGCTTATGACCGACCATATCTTCAGTAATGAATACTGGGACATGCTGACGGCCGTTATGTACCGCAATCGTCAAACCGACAAAGTTCGGAAAGATTGTAGAACGGCGAGACCAAGTTTTAATTGGCTTACGATCGCTGTTCTCGATTGCAGCTTCTACCTTTTTCAACAAGTGAAGGTCGATAAATGGACCTTTCTTAAGTGAACGTGGCACAGCTGATTCCTCTTACTTAGCCTGACGACGACGTACGATAAGCTTATCAGTACGCTTGTTCTTACGGGTCTTGTGGCCCTTAGTCGGAACACCCCATGGAGTCACTGGGTGACGACCACCTGATGTACGACCTTCACCACCACCGTGTGGGTGATCGACTGGGTTCATCGCCACACCGCGGACGGTAGGACGAACACCACGCCAGCGCGTAGCACCAGCTTTACCCAAGCGACGTAGGCTATGTTCACCATTACCTACTTCACCAAGAGTCGCACGACACTCAGACAACACTTTGCGCATTTCGCCAGAACGTAGACGTAGAGTCGCGTACTGACCTTCACGAGCAACTAGCTGAGCTGATGTACCCGCAGAGCGAGCCATCTGTGCACCCTTACCAGGCTTCAATTCAACACAGTGAACAGTCGAACCTACAGGTACGTTGCGTAAAGGCATACAGTTACCTGGTTTAAAGTCAGCCTGTTCGCCAGACATCAGAGCAGCACCTGCTTCAACGCCCTTAGGAGCGATGATGTAGCGACGCTCACCATCTGCGTACTTCAACAGAGCGATGTTCGCAGAACGGTTTGGATCATATTCCAGACGCTCAACGACAGCAGGAATGCCATCTTTGTTGCGACGGAAGTCGATTACACGGTAAGCCTGCTTGTGACCACCACCAATGTGACGCGTAGTGATGCGACCATTGTGGTTACGACCACCAGACTTAGATTTCTTTTCAACCAACGCTGCAAAAGGCTTACCTTTGTGAAGGTTTTGGCCTTTAACAGAAACGACGTGACGACGTCCTGCAGAGGTTGGCTTAGCTTTAACAGTTGCCATTTCTTAACCCCTCCTTATTCGCCAGCAGCCAGAAAATCGATTTCTGAACCGTCAGCTAGACGAACGTATGCTTTGCGAACATCGTTGCGCTTACCCATGCCACGCATAGTACGCTTCGTTTTACCTTTCGCATTAAGCACGTTCACGTTTGCAACAGTCACGTTGAACAGCTGTTCAACAGCAGCCTTGATTTCAGGCTTAGTTGCATCGTTAGCGACACGGAATACTACTTGTTGAGTATCTTCCGCTACGATCGTTGCTTTCTCAGAGATGTGTGGTCCGAGTAGCACTTTGTAGATGCGTTCCGGGTTCATGCAAACACCTCCTCGATCTTCTTAAGAGCTGGGACAGTCACAACGACTTTATCGAAACCGATTAGGCTCACTGGATCGATACCTGCCGCATCACGTACGTCAACGTGTGGTACGTTACGAGCAGCAAGGAATAGGTTTAGATCAACCTCTTCAGTGATAACCAAAGCGTTGCTTAGGTCAAACTCTTTCATTTTTGCTAAGAACTGCTTAGTTTTTGGAGCTTCGACAGCGAAGTCTTCAACAACAACTAGACGCTCTTGGCGGACCAACTCAGACAAGATAGAACGCATCGCAGCGCGGTACATCTTCTTGTTAACTTTCTGAGAGTGGTCACGCGGAGTAGCAGCGAATGTTACGCCACCAGTACGCCAGATAGGAGAACGAGTAGTACCCTGACGAGCACGACCTGTACCTTTTTGACGGAATGGCTTAGCACCACCACCAGCTACAGCTGAACGGTTTTTCTGAGCTTTAGTACCCTGACGCGCACCTGCCATGTAAGCAGTTACAACCTGGTGTACTAGAGCTTCATTAAACTCTTTGCCAAACGCAGTATCGGCTACTTCAACCGAACCCTTGGCACCAGTTAGATTCAAATTCATGACAATCTCCCTTAGCCGCGCGCTTTAACAGCTGGTTTAACGATGACGTCACCACCAGGAGCACCAGGTACGGCACCCTTGATTAGCAGCAGGCCGCGCTCAGCATCTACGCGTACAACCTCAAGGCTCTGTACGGTAGAACGCTCTGCACCCATGTGCCCAGCCATCTTTTTACCTTTAAAAACGCGACCCGGAGTTTGGCACTGACCAATTGAACCCGGAGCACGGTGAGAAAGTGAGTTACCGTGAGTCATATCCTGAGTACGGAAGTTGTGACGCTTAACGCCACCCTGGAAGCCCTTACCCTTAGATTGACCAGTTACATCTACTTTTTCGCCTGCTTGGAAGCGCTCAACAGTAAGTGCATCACCTACGTTGATTTCCTCATCACCCTTCGCGCGAAACTCCCACAAACCTGCACCTGCTTCAACGCCTGCTTTAGCAAAATGACCAGCTTCTGGTTTAGAAAGGCGGTTAGCCTTCTTAGTACCAGTAGTCACTTGTACAGCAGCGTAACCGTCAGTTTCGACAGTTTTAACGCAAGTCACTCGGTTCGGTTCCACCTCGATGACGGTGACTGGCACGGACACGCCGTCTTCAGTGAAGACACGGGTCATGCCCGCTTTACGTCCGATAAGTCCTAATGACATTTTATATACCTCTTGCCAGTTGTGTACGGGGCTGTTACCCACTACGGCTACCCTTTTCAGGGGTATTCCACAAATAGCGCTTCATTAATAAAAAATTAATAAATCTGCGCGTGCTATTAGCCTAGGCTGATCTGCACTTCTACACCCGCTGCGAGATCTAGCTTCATTAGAGCATCAACTGTTTTTTCAGTTGGCTCAACGATGTCTAGAACACGCTTGTGCGTACGAATTTCGTACTGATCACGCGCGTCTTTGTTGACGTGCGGAGAGACCAATACGGTGTAACGCTCTTTGCGAGTAGGAAGTGGGATCGGACCACGGACCTGAGCACCAGTACGCTTTGCAGTTTCAACGATCTCCTGAGCCGAAGTATCGATCAGACGATGGTCAAAAGCCTTCAAGCGGATTCTGATTTTTTGGTTCTGCATTTTGATCACGCATTTCCTAAAATATTAAATAAACGGCAATAGCCGACCTCCCCTCAAATGAAGGGACGCAAATTCTACTTGAGTTTTGGGCCACAGGTCAACTAAAGATTTACCAAATGATTGGTGCGTAATTAGACAGCGGATGACAGGCTGAAAGCCAGTCACCGGAGCACCTAACCACCTACGCAGTATCGGTGACCGGCCTTCTGCCTGTCACCCGCCTTACCAGCGCGCACCTTTCTCAGTTACGGTGACTGGCTTCAGCCTGTCACCCGCTTTACCAGCAACCACCCAACCCCAAACCGTGGACACAAAAAAACCCGCTCGAGAGCGGGTTTCTTTTAGAAGATTATCAGCAATTAAGCGATGATCTTAGATACAACACCTGCACCTACAGTACGGCCACCTTCGCGAACTGCGAAACGTAGACCTTCGTCCATAGCGATTGGGTTGATTAGTGTAACGTTCATCTTAACGTTATCACCAGGCATTACCATTTCAACACCTTCTGGAAGCTCTACAGCACCAGTGATGTCAGTTGTACGGAAGTAGAACTGTGGACGGTAGCCTTTGAAGAATGGAGTGTGACGACCACCTTCATCTTTGTTTAGTACGTATACTTCACCTTCGAACTGAGTGTGAGGAGTTGTAGTACCAGGAGCACATAGAACCTGACCACGTTCAACTTCGTCACGCTTAGTACCACGAAGAAGGATACCACAGTTCTCGCCTGCACGACCTTCGTCAAGAAGCTTACGGAACATCTCAACACCAGTACAAGTAGTCTTAGAAGACTCACGGATACCAACGATATCGATCTCTTCACCAACTTTAATGACACCACGCTCGATACGACCAGTTACTACAGTACCACGACCAGAGATCGAGAATACGTCCTCGATTGGCATTAGGAATGGCATGTCTACTAGACGCTGTGGTTCTGGGATGTAAGAGTCTAGCGCTTCAACTAGTTTCTTAACAGCAGTAGTACCTAGTTCGTTGTCGTCCTGACCGTTAAGAGCCATTAGAGCAGAACCAGCGATGATTGGAGTATCTTCGCCTGGGAAGTCGTAAGTGTCTAGAAGTTCAACGATTTCCATCTGAACTAGCTCTAGCATCTCTTCGTATTCTTCAGTACCAACGCCGCCACAGTCTTCAGCAAGAAGGTCAGCTTTGTTTAGGAATACTACGATGTAAGGTACGCCAACCTGGCGAGAAAGAAGGATGTGCTCACGAGTCTGTGGCATTGGACCATCAGTCGCACCACAAACTAGGATAGCGCCGTCCATCTGTGCAGCACCAGTGATCATGTTCTTAACGTAGTCGGCGTGCCCTGGGCAGTCAACGTGCGCGTAGTGACGGATGTTTGAATCGTACTCAACGTGAGAAGTGTTGATCGTGATACCACGCTCACGCTCTTCAGGAGCTTTATCGATACCGTCGAATGCGACAGCTTCACCACCGAAAACTTCTGCACATACACGAGTAAGTGCTGCAGTTAGAGTTGTTTTACCGTGGTCAACGTGGCCGATAGTACCAACGTTAACGTGGGGCTTGGAACGTTCAAATGCTTGCTTAGCCACGAGCTTAATTCCTGTGTTAGGTTTAAAAAAATAAGAAGACTGCCAATTCGAGTTAGCAATCCTACTGGGCGCGAAATTTTAACGTCATTGCCTATATAGTCAAGCAATGTGATCAATTTTCTTTAAAAAAGATCTCTCCAACCGGTTTAAGGCAAATAATAAGCCTGTTCGTTTTTACTTATACATATATATGTCACATCTTTTTGGTTACATTTCGATCAGCTATTCCATCGAGGCTTATACAAGCGTATAATCTCGCGACTTTTTAAAACGTCCATGAATTCGAGTGAGAACATGACTGATCTAAACAAATACCGAAATATAGGCATCTTCGCCCACGTTGATGCGGGTAAAACCACAACTACTGAGCGTATCCTGAAACTAACAGGTAAGATCCACAAAACTGGTGAAGTACACGAAGGTGCTGCTACTACCGACTTCATGGAACAGGAGCAGGAGCGTGGTATTACTATCCAGTCTGCAGCAACGACCTGTTTCTGGAAGGACCACCGTTTCAACATCATCGATACTCCTGGGCACGTTGACTTCACTGTAGAAGTTTACCGTTCTCTTAAAGTACTTGATGGTGGTGTTGGTGTATTCTGTGGTTCAGGCGGTGTAGAACCTCAGTCTGAAACTAACTGGCGCTACGCGAACGAGTCAGAAGTTGCACGTGTTATCTTCGTCAACAAACTTGACCGTATGGGTGCTGACTTCTACCGCGTTGTAGACCAGATCAAAAACGTACTAGGTGCTAACCCACTTGTATGTACTCTTCCTATCGGTACTGAAGATCAGTTCGTGGGTGTTGTAGACGTTCTGACTAAGAAAGCTTACGTATGGGATGATTCTGGCCAGCCAGAAAACTACGAAATCCAAGACGTTCCTGCTGACATGGTTGACGACGTGGAGATGTACCACGAGCAACTAATCGAAACAGCGGTTGAACAAGACGACGATCTAATGATGGCTTACATGGAAGGCGAAATGCCATCTATCGAAGACATCAAGCGCTGTATCCGTAAAGGTACTATCGCTCTAGACTTCTTCCCAACATTCTGTGGTTCTGCATTCAAGAACAAGGGTGTTCAGCTAGTACTAGACGCAGTGGTTGACTACCTACCAAGCCCAACTGAAGTTGATCCACAGGATCTAACAGACGAAGAAGGTAACGCAACTGGCGAGAAAGCGATCGTATCACCAGACGAGCCTCTACGTGCGCTAGCATTCAAGATCATGGATGACCGCTTCGGTGCTCTAACCTTCGTACGTATCTACTCTGGCGTACTGAACAAAGGTGACACAATCCTTAACTCTGCAACAGGTAAGACTGAGCGTATCGGCCGCATGGTTGAGATGCACGCAGACGAGCGTAACGAACTATCTTCTGCAACGGCGGGTGACATCATCGCGATCGTTGGTATGAAGAACGTACAGACTGGTCACACTCTATGTGATCAGAAGCACCCATGTACTCTTGAAGCCATGGTCTTCCCAGAGCCAGTAATCTCGATCGCTGTTGCACCTAAAGATAAAGGCGGCTCTGAGAAAATGGGTATCGCAATCGGTAAGATGGTTGCAGAAGATCCATCATTCCGCGTTGAAACTGACGAAGATTCAGGCGAAACCATCCTTAAAGGCATGGGTGAGCTTCACCTAGACGTTAAAGTCGACATCCTTAAGCGTACATACGGCGTTGAGCTAAACGTAGGTAAACCACAGGTTGCTTACCGTGAGTCGATCACTATCCCAGTTGAAGATAGCTACACGCACAAGAAACAGTCGGGTGGTTCAGGTCAGTTCGGTAAGATCGACTACCGCATGAAGCCAGGTGAGCCAGGTTCTGGTTTCACATTCAGCTCTTCAGTTGTTGGTGGTAACGTTCCTAAGGAATTCTGGCCAGCTGTTGAGAAAGGCTTCGCGTCTATGATGCAAGAAGGTACGGTTGCAGGCTTCCCAGTTGTGGACGTTGAAATCGAACTGTTCGACGGTGGCTTCCACGCAGTCGACTCTTCTGCTATCGCATTCGAAATCGCAGCGAAAGGCGGCTTCCGTCAATCTATGCCAAAAGCGGGCCCACAGCTTCTTGAGCCTGTGATGAAAGTTGACGTCTTCACTCCTGAAGATCACGTTGGTGATGTTATCGGTGACCTTAACCGTCGTCGCGGCATGATCAAAGACCAGGAAGCTGGCGTAACTGGCGTTCGCATCAAAGCAGACGTACCTCTATCTGAGATGTTCGGCTACATCGGTCACCTACGTACTATGACATCGGGTCGTGGTCAGTTCTCTATGGAGTTCAGCCACTACTCACAGTGTCCAGCTAACGTAGCAGAGACTGTTATCGCTGAAGCGAAAGAGCGTAAAGCGAACAAGTAATTCGCCCAACGCAAAAAACCCCGCCATCGCAAGATGCCGGGGTTTTTTAATGCCCACTTTTCAATTAATCGCGGCCTTTTTAAGACCACTCCAACAAGCGCTGAGTGTTGGAGCTTTATCGCAGATGAAGCGATAAGCTAATTGCATCACCATCACCAAGTGGTACACTATATGGTACACGAATGGAGGGTGTTATGATTACTCTAAACGCAACCGAAGCACGCAAATCTTTCTTCGACATCATTAAACGAACCAATCAACAGCATGAAATCGTTGAGGTTCAACATAAAAACGGCAAGTCCGTAATCATGTCGTCTGAAGAGTATGAAAGCCTACAAGAAACCCTCCACCTCCTATCGCAAGAGGGTTTTGCCAAGGCGTTTAAAGAGGCTGTTGAAGAGGCCAACAGCGGCAAGACGGACAGCTTTGATAATGTTTTCGGTGAGTCATTGTGACCGACAGACGTTACGACATAGAACTAACCAAACAAGCCCAAAAAGACATTAAGAAACTATCACCGAAGCTGAAAGAGAAACTTAAAGACATACTAAGGAACAAGATTGCAGTGGATCCGTTGTCCGGAAAAGCACTGCTAGGCGACTTAGCCGGTTATTACTCGGTAAGACTCACCTTTCAGGACAGAATTGTCTATCGAATCGAAGATGGGCGCTGTGTGGTGATTATTATTCGGGCTAAGACACACTATGGTGATTAGATCGCGGCCTTTTTAAGACCGCTCCAACTGGCGCTGAGTGTTGGAGCTTTATCGAAGATGAAGCGATCGATTAACTCGTCAACAGCGAGCAAAACGGAATAAAGTCGTAACGCTCACCCGCTTTAATCTCAACATCCGCTGGTAAATGCAGCAAACCATCCGCATTCAACGCTGAGGATAGAACGCCTGAACTCTGATTCACCACACGTTGTGCGACACCGGCATGCAGCTCAACACGCATATACTCATCGCGAGACTGTGCAGCTCGAACCACAGACGTTTCAACCGGAATGCGCAACGCCTGCTTGTACTCCGCTCCCTGAAGATGCATCAAACAAGGACGCGCCAGCAACGAGAAGGTCACTAAGGCTGACATTGGGTTACCCGGCAGACCAAAAATAGGGGTCTGCCCTACCCGACCCGCGGCAAAAGGCTTACCCGGACGAATACGAATACGCCACAAGTTAAGGGAACCCAACTCATCGATCGCACTCTTAACATGGTCCTCTTCACCTACTGAGACACCGCCCATAGTCAGAATCGCATCCGCCTGTTCTGAAGCTGCAATCAATGCATCGCGGGTCGCCTGATGATTATCAGCTACCTGCCCCATATCAACCACCTCAAAACCCGCTTGGCGAAGCAGCTCAACCAACATAGGTCGATTAGAGTTGTAGATCTGCCCAGGTTGCAGAGCAACACCGGGCTCTACAAGCTCATCACCCGTCGACAACAGTGCGACTGTTAGGGGCTTAAAGACCTTTACATGTGTAATACCGGTTGAGGCACAGATACCTAGAGCCGGCGCCGTGAGTCGCGCCCCCGCCTCTAAAATCACTTCTCCGGCTGTAATATCCAAACCGGCCGCTCGAACATTCTCGGACGCTTTAGCGGTTTGTAGAATACGCACACCCATGTCACAGGCTTCGGTGTTCTCTTGCATCACCACACAATCCGCACCATCGGGAAGCTCGGCACCGGTAAAGATTCGCGCCGCAGTACTGCTGACTAATGGCGTAGTGACTGCGCCAGCAGGAATGCGTTGTGAAATGGCCAGTTCGGCACCCGCAACCGCATCTTTAGCGGCTAACGCATACCCATCCATCGCGGAGTTCGCTTTAGGCGGTACATTAATCGTAGCGACCACCGATTCTGCTAAAATCCGGCCTGCTGCATCATTCAGAGCGAGAGTCTCTACCTCTGCAATAACAGAGAGCTGATCAAACAGCGCTTGGCGCGCATCATCCAATGGAATCAACGGCTTCATCGCCGACATTACTCTGCCGCCTCGATAGCCAGACGCTGCTCTTTTACCTGCTCAAGCAGCGCCACAAAGTTACATGGGCGGTGACGGTTATCAAGCTGTGACTCAATGATGCTCCAGCCTGTACGGCAAGCACCGGTTGAACCTGGCATACAGACGATCAACGTACCGTTAGCCAGACCGGCAAACACACGTGACTGAATCGTCGAGGTACCGATCTCATCCCAAGAGACCTTGCGGAACATCTCACCAAAGCCTTCGACCTCTTTATCGAATAGCACCTTAAGTGCTTCAGGCGTTGAATCACGCATCGCAAATCCAGTACCACCGGTACTTAACACAACCTGCACTTCAGGATCCGCAATCCAGTGTGAAACCTGTGCACGCAATAGATAGACATCATCGGGTAACAGTGCGCGATCGATCAGGCTATGTCCCGCCTCAACGGCTGCATTCGCTAGAAAGTCACCCGAGGTGTCATTCGACTCGTTACGAGTGTCTGATACGGTCAATACTGCAATATTCAGACTGACAAACTCTTTACCGTTACTGCTCATTGTCTCTCCAAGCTCATACAGAGGGTTAATTTAAGGGATATTATTACGAACTTTACCGGCAGACGCACTGATGCGCATCAACCACCGGTGGCATTCATAAAACGGAGTATTTGCGGTTCGTTCGCTAGATCGAAGTGGTGTTTTTCAGGCTTAAGATCCATAGAGTTGATGATCGCCTGTTCTAGCTTAGCAGCACGTAATTCAGGATCCGCTTCTGAGCGCAACAGATCACGCAGATCCATAGAGTGTTCGTTACCCAAACAGAGCAACAAACGCCCTTCAACAGTGACACGCACACGATTACATTCCGAACAGAAGTTATGCGAGTGCGGCGAGATAAAACCGATGCGCGTATTCGAATCCACCATGCGGTAGTAGGTAGAAGGGCCCGCAGTCTGCTCTTGCGTCTTCTCCAGTGGGTAGACTTGCTCAATTAACTGACGCACATCATCGCTAGAGCAGTAGGCCTCTTCGCGATCATGCTCAGTAATGGCACCTAAGGGCATCTCCTCGATAAAACTGATGTCCATGTCACGATCACGCGCAAAATTGACCAGATCGACCACTTCATCATCATTACGGCCTTTTAAGATCACCGCATTTAACTTAACGCGTTTAAAACCTGCCGTACAAGCCGCATCAATACCGGCAATGACCTGATCAAACTTATCTTTGCGCGTCAGCTCTTTAAAACGATCCGCCTTCAGCGTATCCAAAGAGACGTTGATGCGCTTTACACCGGCTTCAACTAGATCGTTCGCCATGGTCGGTAGTTGCGAGCCATTAGTCGTTAATACCAACTCAATGTCCAACTCACCCAACTTGCGGATCAGCGTCAAAATATCACGACGTACCAATGGCTCACCGCCAGTCAAACGCAGCTTATTGACACCCAGACGCACAAACGCAGCACCCACCTCATAGATCTCCTCCAGAGTCAGCACCTGCTCGCGAGGAAGAAAGGTCATCTCCTCGGCCATGCAGTAGACGCAACGGAAGTCACAACGATCCGTCACCGAGATGCGCACATAGTCGATGTGGCGACCAAACTTATCAATCAGTTTCAAGGGTGTATTCATAGGCTCAAGTATAACGACTCATGTCACAGTTTTTTAGCAAATCTTTGCGAAACTTTACGTTGGAGATCAATGCTTTTGATCAACCAACAAACTATGATTAGTTAACTCTAATCTAACCGCCTTAATAAAAGGACTTCCCATGGATACCAAAGCAAAACTGAGCCACACCAGCGTCGCATTGCACTGGATAGTCGCTCTTCTGATGATCAGTTCAATGATCATTGGCCTGACGCTAGAAGAGATGGAGCGCAGCCCAGAGAAGTTCGACCTACTGAAACTGCACATGACGGCCGGCGCCGTTGTATTTGGTTTTGCCGTATGGCGCTTAATGGTTCGTGTGAAAAACGGATTCCCAGAGTCACTGAGTGATGTCCCACCGAGGCAGAAGAAGATCTCCATCATAGTCATGAGCTTCCTGATTGCAGCGACACTGTTCATGCCTATCTCTGGTGTACTGATGCAGGTTGGCGAAGGTCACGCCGTAATTATCTTTGGAATGGAAGTGATCGCACGCAGCAACACAGAGATCGAATGGTTAGAAAAGCTCGGCCACATCGGACACGGCCTAGGCAGCAAACTACTGATGCTGGCCTTCTTCCTACACGTCGCCGCCAGCTTCAAGCATATGCTGTTTGCAAAAGACGGCACCATGGCTCGTATTTTTGGGAGAAGAGTTTGATGCTTTCAAGCAGGTAGCGCAATTAGAATTGCTAGATATCTAGAATCTACTACTAAGAATCAATCCGCTTTAGGGTCCGATAGAAATTTTCATGGGGCCCAACCATTAATAACTTAAGTGTATTTTCATCTAATACACGGTAGGCCAATAGAGTTAGCATTTTGCCCATATGAAACTTGTAGACCTTGATACCCACAAGATCACCTACCTTAGCACCTCCCAAATCAGGATCAGTAATAATATCCCGAACAGCTTCGTCGAGTATTACTTTTTGTTGAGCTCGCATTTTTTTAACCGCGCGCTCAAATGTCGGCGTGACAAGAACCCGCATCAGCCGAACTGGTACTCATTAACAGCCTCTTCCTGATCAGCGATCAAGATTTCGCGAATAACACTAAAAGGAAGATCCGGATTTTCAGCTGCGATTTTCCCAATATGAGACCAGTATTCAATCTGCTTGGGAACAGAGCGATGCTCTATCGAACCGTAGTGACGAGCAGTGTCGACTAATTCTTCAGGCAGTTTAACGTTAATAGACATAGCAACCTCCACTAGTTAATGATCATAATAGACCAAAAAGTACCATAAGGTAACCTATTCAAAATCTCTTAACTATATCAGTTCACCGTCTTTTAAAAGGTAAACATCGAACCTAGCGCCTAAAATGACCTAAACTTTTCGAGAGGTAATCCGTTCTCTTCAATGAATGCATTGGAAGACAGTAGGAAGTCTTTATTCTCTTGAAGCCAAAGCTTACGTAACTTAATCTTAACAGCTTGGTGGATACTGGCTTCAGCTGAATTCTCGACTTGATCCTTCAGCCAAGCATCATTCTGAGAGGTGAGGGAAATACTTTGACGGATCATAACCTTTATCTATACATAGCACGGTAACTGTATAGCCTCCATCAAACGGAACGAACCGGATAATCTTTAATCAGGCTTTCGGTAGGTATCTTGAGTCCAGCATGCAATTTGCGAATCATAGGTAAAGTCAGCTTTCTTTTATAATTAAGAATTTCAGAGACTCGACCAGACCGTCCTATATATTTCACTAAGTCTTTATCTTGAAGACCAAATTGCTCCATTCTAAAACGAATAGCCTCAATTGGATCTGGCAAATCAATTGGATAATGGGACGCTTCATACTGCTCAACCAGCAGCGCTAACACCTCTAACTCGTCACCTTCTGGTGTGTTTTTCGAAGCATCCATCAACTGATCGATTCGCTCTAGTGCGACATCATAGTCACTTTCATTTTTAATTGGTTTAATCATTAGATAACCTCCACATCAATTAGATCATACTGTTTGTGAGTTCCTATGAAACGAACAAAAACAATTTTATGGTCAAAGTTGATTCTCACAACCAAACGATAACTATTACCTTTGATGTTAAATACAACGCGATTGTTTTTAACCACACTCGCATTTCGAAATTGAGCTTTTAGCTCCTTTGGGTTTGACCAATCAGCTTTCAACACCTCTTCATGCCATGCTTCCAATACACCTTTAGCGTCAAAATATTGAGGTTCTGATTCCCAAAACTCACGTAGTGTTCTCTTTGATATTATTCGCATGCCACTGCCGATCACCTAGACTCCCGTTATGGGAGGTGTGCAAATCGATGTCAATGGCAACCACTATCCCGAATTCAATTTCAAATGCTTATAGCAGTATAAATTCAAATGCCGATAAGCCGTCATTATCGTATTGGAAGGGTAATAAAAATCAGTAACTTAACCGGGTTCGTTTTGTCACTTTTTGTTATTTTTGTGCTCGCGCGGTTTATGGCTTCAGCCTGACACCCGATCTTTTTACAGCCACTCATCTACATCCTGGCCGCCTAAAATAGCCATTATTTCGACTTGTGAAGAGTTAATACGAAAATATATGGTATCCGACTTGTATACACAGCGACGGTAGCCTATTCGGATATGATCAACAGCCGGGTACTGCTCAGGACGCTCAGCTATCTTTTCAAAGCACTCAAAGAATCCCCAAAAGTAGCAATCAGCCTGCTCTTCTCCGAACTGCTCGAAACCGTATTGGTATATTCGCTGCAGATCCAGCTTAGCCTGATAGGAGATTTTATAGTTAGACACTTAGCGGCCTAAACTAGCTTTAAACTCAGCCAACATAGACTCAGACGACTGCTCTATAAAACCACTTTGCTCCGCAGCTTGAAGCTTCCTGTTTATCATTTCGGCCCGACGCGCCCTACGAATAAGATCATTAACGAGCTCACTTTTACTAGCATAGTCGCCAATATTCTCGACATGATCTTTAAGCCAGGCATCATTTTGAGCAGTAAGGGAAATACTTTGGCGAGTCATTAGCTGTACCTCTGATCTTTAAATGACTTAATGGTGCAATAATGCACCAGAGGTGTGCAAAATACAACAAAACTATCAGCTGCAAAAAGAGGCCACACCCGATAGGACAATATTAATTAAGTTGCCAATAAGGCGTCGTTTCATAAGTCGCAAAAACGGCCATAAGCAGCCGCTTAATTTGGGAGGCTTGCTACAACATTTTTGAGCCGGGCTTTTACGTAACCTATAGTTTTTCTAGAAATTAGCTCAGTAATGGTAACGACACGAGATGATTGTTATTGCATCGTCATCAATTACGTAAACAAGCCTATTCGTATCAATCACATCTCGTGCTGTAGTTTTAACAGCACGGTACTGTGCAATTGAGCGGTTTAGATGAGCTGCATTGCTTGGTGAGCGAAGTAAATGGACGGTTTCCATGAGGCTATTGTAATACTCCAAAGACATAACGACTGCGTCTTCGGCATCTCGGCGTGTAATAACTGTTGTATCAGCATCGTTGACTACGTCATCCAAAACGGTTTTTAAGCCATTTCTTGCTTCAGTAAAAGATACAATTCTCATAAGAACCTCTTCATGCACATCCAATAGCACAAATAGATTCGCCATTAACCTACATGTACAGTGACTTGAACATGACGTCTTTTTAGTAGCGACCAGTTTTGTACAGGAGCACTTAAGCAACTAACGCTAGCCCCAGAAAATATCTGTTCTCATTAATTCTGGAGGTAACGCAGATAAATGCAGCAGCTAAACTAATCCAAGTATTGCTCCAACACTTTGTCCGCACCAATTAGTGGTAAAAGCCGCAATAGAACTTGCTCAACTACCTCCGCATCGGACTGGATAATAAACTTGGCTTTACGTTGTTCCCAAGCAAGGGTTTGCACCAGGCTGGATGCGACAACAGATGGTTTGTCTAGATTATTAACAGGCACCTCGGTAGAAGCACCACGAATACTAGTGCTTACAGGACAGCAAATAAGCAAGCCTGTTTGCTGATTATATGCTTTGGATGACAGAACTAGAGCTGGGCGATATTTACCGATCTCTTTACCCTTTACTGGCTCAAAATCTAACCAAATTATCTCACCACGTGAGGGGACGTAAGAACTAGGCATCACTCGCCCAATTCCGAAAGCATTGGTGATACCAACTCATCAGCATGTGCAGTATAAGAGTCTAACCCCTCAAGCAAGGACTCTTCAGTAAACGGCAACTTTAATCTTTTTGCTGTTTTTTTAGGCTCAATGACAATTCGGCCATCAGATAACTCAATGTTGATCGATGAGTTTATCGAAAGCCCCAAGTCCGACATAAACGTGGATGGGATTCTAATTGCGGCACTATTACCCCATTTATTTATTTGTGATTCCATATCAACGCCTACAGTTTATTCAATGTATATACAGTAACACACAAATCACCCGTGTCAACTTTGTATATACGCATGATAAGAAGCGATTATCGTACACAAAAAAGCGGCCATAATCAGCCGCTTAAAGTTTTTAGGAGGGAATTGCCCTAAGGGCAAACTCCGACAAAGAAGTTACGCTAATTTCGCTTTACGACTCCTAACAGCCGAACGAATAAGAACAAACATCACACCAACCATACCGCCCAAAACGACTGCCAAAGCAACGATCAATTTCTTCTTAGGCTTAATAGGGCTCAGCGGCGCTATAGCTTCGAGGTCGATTAATGCTGGTTGAACTTTATCTGGATTTAATTCAATAGCCCTTAATCGCTCCAATCTTTGATTTAAGTCGGCCAATCCAGGAATCAAATCATCACTTTTTCCACGAGCTTCTAACGCAGCAACTTCAGCTTCTAGAGCTTCTGAACCAAGTCGATAAAGCCTTCTCATTTCATCAACCATCAGGTTTTCATTCTGCCCACCAAATCGATCTGTATCTTCGGGCTTTTTGAGACCGATCATCTCAGCCACGAACAAAGCTTCTTTCAGTTTTGCCAATTCAGATGCCAATTGATCAGAATATGTATTCTTCTTGCTTTGAATATCGGTCTCGATTTTTTCAATAGCCTGATTCAAGCGAGCCGAAAAATCCTCTACAAGCCCCGAAACTGTTTTGTCTATCGCTAAAGCGACAAAACGATTCGCCATACCAGCAGCTTGATCAGCATCTGGTAACTGAACCTTCACTGAAGAGTAGGCCACATTTTTGGCTGGTTTAGATAGCACTATAGACTCGTTATAACCTTTCCAAAACTGAGACTCAGGTAACCCTTCAGGATTAAATACTTCTAAAACACCTTGCTGATCTAAAAACTCTTTCTTAAGAGAACTACTCTCAAGTACTTGATTAAACTGATCAAAAACAGCGTTAGCGTTAGCGTTAGCGTTAGCGTTAAATTTATTTAACTCCTCTACATTACGACTTGAAGGCGGCAGTAATCGAACTTCTGCCTCATAAGTTGGAGTAGCCATAAACGCATACCCTGCTCCACCTAGAGCAGCAACAAACGTAATGAGGATAATTAAAACCTTCTCTTTCCATAGAGTTTCTATCAACTCAAAGAGATCAATCTCATCATCTTGGTAAGCAGGTTTTAACTCTTCAGACACTCTGAATTCCTTAAAAGGCTAATATGATTTTAATAATGTTAACTTTGACGATTAGTGTAACAAATAACTGAAGTATTTCATTCAAGCGTCGAGGGAGAGCGCTTAAGAAGCTTCTGAACTTTCCAAGCTCGAAGTAGCATCAAAGTATATATTCCGAATACAACTATGAATGCAGGGAAGCTAAGAGCAGGCACGTAAGCCTCAAGTACTAATCCTATGATTAGTAACAGTGATGCAACGGAAATTAAAAAAATCAAAGCTCCAAAGGAAGAGAATCCAGCACGCATTAGAATATGATGGAGATGATTCCTGTCAGGCTTAAATGGTGAATCCCCTTTCATGATTCGACGAGACATAACACCAACGGTATCAATCAGAGGAATAGCGATACACCAGAGCGCACTGGTGGGAGTAATTTTTACTGAGCCAGACTGAGACTGGTGTATCAACGTCCACACGATTACAAAGCCGATGAACAAACTTCCAGCATCACCCATAAAGACTTTGAATCTTGCCCCACCCCAAATATTGAGAATCAGGTAAGGAATTAATGCGGCTCCCAAAGCAACAATGTAGCCATAGTCTCTGTAGGTACCTAGCTGACTTTGAAAAACTAGAATTCCAGCAATGGCAACTAATGCCAAAGACCCTGCTAGGCCATCAATACCATCAACGAGATTAAAAGCATTAGTCACACCCACCACAGCCAAAACTGTAATCGGTATGGATAGATATCCTAGGCTAATCTCAGGCATACCAAACAAAGAACCTAGAGATTCGATTTTCAAATCAGTCATCCACACCATCAACAATGCACACACGACCTGAATAAAAACACGGATCCGAACACCAATCGGCCGGTAGTCGTCAATAACACCAACTAAAAACAAAATTGAACCTGTAGCTAACAGAGGTAAGACTTTTTGGCTTAAGGACGGTGAAAAAATTGCATAGGCCACTACTGTTACAAAAATAGCAATCCCGCCTATGAGCGGAACTGAACCAGAGTGAAGCTTCCGCTCAGAAGGCTTGTCAACCAAGCCAATCGCAACAGCAAAAGGACGAAGCACTAGTAGGCTAGCGAACGCAACAGAAATACTAATAAGAATAATAGGTAAAACCGACATTAAATCCATGTGATTCGCTGATCCTGATCCTGATCCTGATCCTGATCCTGATGAAGTTTCAATATTGAGACTATTATAGATTATAAACTTTAGATGACAAAGCAGTTAAACCGACTATTGATATTCTAGGCGATCAAGCGCAAATGAAATATTAAGACAAATATCTAAAAACAAAAGGCAATTGAGAAGCTTTAACCAACACTTATCGCATCCTACCCTGCCTAAACGGGGTCCGACCTCCGGTCTGACCCCACTTTTAACCCTTTCTACTTAATTTTGCATAACCGTAAAAAGACGAATTTTCGGACACGTTAAAAAACCTTGGTGTCAGGCCTTCAGCCTGACACCCGCCCTCACAGCAGTTCGTTTTGCAAAAACACCAATAAATAAGAATAAGAATCATTCATTGGCAATAGCGAATCAACCTAAAAGCCCCGTAAACACAATGTGTTGACGCCCAAATTCTGCAACAGAAATAACATTGACCACCCATTTGCATTTGGCATACTGATTAAATATCAACCAAATTGAGTAGGCGATACATGACAAACAAAGGCGGCCCAAAAACAAGGGAAGGAAAATCAATTAGTAGCAAAAATGCTATCAAGCACGGAATCACCTCCAAAAAACTTCTCTCAGACGAAGAAAGCTCAAAACTTACCCGCATCTTAAAATCTCTAACTGAAGAACACACCCCTCAGGGAGAAACTGAGGAGATACTTATTAAAGACTTGGCAATGATCAGAATAAGACTTGATCGATTTGATCAGGTAGAAACATCTCTATTTGTCATCGAACAAAATAAGCAAAGCGCACTCGACTCTATTCTTGATTCTGAAAAAATTCATCTTCGTGACAAAAAGTCAGAATTTATAAAGAAAATAGAAGCTGATAAAACATTTTCTGAGGATTTCACTGATCAGGAAAGAGACTGGTGCCTTAAGGCCACTAGATTAACAAATGAAGATCAGCCCCTTTCAGATGAAGCATTGGAATTCTTAAGAGATAGCATCAGAAGAGACTGCCAACTTCACAAAACAGACCCGTTAGGAGTCATTGAGATTACTCAAAATCAGTCAAGCTACTCAAGCCGAAGAACAAGCGGGCATTATAGTAGACCTGAAAATGAACATGAGATTGAAGAACGGAATCAATTTATTGAGTCTGAGATAATGAGCCTTACAAAATACAGGCTAGAAAGCTATTTACATAGCAAACTATCTAGAGAAGCATTTCTTCAAGAGTTAGATGAAATGCTTTTCCAAATAAAATCAGCAGTCGAATTATACCGTGATGCAGCTCTGCCACCTCAAGGGGAAATGGATAGAATCTATCGTTACAAAAACAATCTGGAGAAACAATTCTCAACTAAACTTAGCCAGCTAATTCAGCTCCAAGATATAAAAGCTAAAAAAGCACGCATAAAAGCAATACAAAACTGAGATAGCATAATTTGTAGGAGCGCATTGAGGCGAAAGCCTCAAGCCGTGATCTCATTTCAGATGCAACATAACCCCAGGATTCGCAACAGGATCTCCAATAAACTCTACACCAGCTTCTTCAAACACTGATTTGATTCTCAGTAGCGTTGCTGTGCTACCAGCAGGGATACCTTCCTGTGGCTCATAACGACGAAGCGTCTTCAAACTAACATCACATTTAGCAGCTAAATCTTCACCACTCCACCCAAGAAGTGCACGTGCAGCACGAATTTGACTTGAACTTATCACTATTAGAGACTATACTGACCTTTAAAGAGACATTTAGAGGTATCACCCCATGATAGAAGAAATACTAGCATCATTCGACGGAGCTTTCGCGGAAAATACTATTCGCGCATACAGAGCTGACTTCAACCACTACGAAAAATGGTGCGAACCACACAACTTAGAACCTATCCCCGCAAACGCAGAAAACCTAGCTCTATACGTAGAAGAAATGTCTGAAAACTACAAAAGCGCAACCATAAGACGACGTTTAAACTCACTCAGCTCCATCTTCCACCTATCGCGCAATCCAAACCCTACACGCGATCCAGAAGTACTATTAGCCCTAAAACGAATGCACAGAAAAATCGGTCGTGCACAAAAACAAGCATCACCACTAACACGTGAATACTTAGATCTAATGATGAAGAAATGCGACAACTCCGTTATCGGCCTGCGCAACAAGGTCCTGCTCCAACTAGGCTACGAAAGCATGCGCCGTAGAAGCGAGATCTGTCAATTCAGATTCGAAGACCTAAAGAAAATGCCCAACAACAAATACGCACTGCTATTACGCCAATCAAAAACAGACCAATTAGGCAATGGACGACTAATACCTATATCAGACAAATTGGCCAACTTGATAATTAAATGGCAAAGCCGAATCGATATTAGCAAAGGAGTGGTTCTAAGAAGCATCCGTAAAAACGGCACCGTAAACGGCCCACTCTCACCTGCAGCATTGTCTAACATCCTAGTCGACCTGCAATACAGATCTCGACTTCGTCATCTACCCCATTTCAGTGGGCACTCATTCAGAGTAGGCTCAGCCTTAGATCTGTTAGAGAGAGGCGTACCATTAGAAAAGATTATGCTACGTGGTGGCTGGTCATCAAAATCTACCGCACTAAAGTACCTAGCAAGCTGGGTAGGAAGTGACTTAGATGTATTTGAAGAATCTAATTTATGAATCTACCGGCAGAGTTACTTACAGCAACTGACAGAAGGATATTCGTAAAAAAATTAAAGATAGACATTTTAGCAAGATATTCAAATCTGACTCAGCCTAAGGTACCTCTTGAGTGGAAAGTCAAATATTAAACAGAGTAACCTTCTGGATTCAGCAACTGCCAGCGCCAAGTATCCTGCATCATCTCATCCAGACCACGCTCGGCAACCCAGCCCAGCTCTTCTCTTGCTTTAGAAGGATCAGCCCAGCACTCAGGAATATCGCCAGCCCTACGCGGTGCAATTCTATAGGGAACAGCTTGACCTGAGGCATGCTCAAATGCTTCGATTATCTGGAATACAGAGAACCCCTTACCCGTGCCCAGATTCCAGATATTTACGCCACTAAGTGAATTAAGTGCATTCAAAGCCTTCGAATGCCCTTCAGCCAAATCAACAACATGTATATAATCACGGACCCCCGTACCATCGAACGTCGGATAATCATCCCCAAAAACCAAAAGTTCACTACGTTTACCAATCGCCACCTGGCTGATATAAGGCATTAAATTATTCGGGACCCCATTAGGGGATTCACCAATCATGCCGCTTTGATGTGCTCCTACTGGGTTAAAATAGCGTAACAAAGCTAATCGCCAACGCTTGTCTGAGCGCCCTAAATCAGCCAATAACTCTTCTACAAACAACTTTGAGCGACCATATGGATTTGTTGGTATACCTGTCGGACAGCTCTCGGAAATCGGATTAATCATAGGCACACCATACACTGTCGCAGAAGAGCTAAACACAAGAGTAAAGATCCCTGCGGCGGCCATCTCCTGACATAGTATGACTGTTCCAGAAACATTGTTATCGAAATAACTTAAAGGATCGGCAACACTCTGAGCGACAGATTTAAGACCAGCGAAGTGCATCACTGCCGTAATAGGGTATTCGGCGAAAATGCGTTTCAACAGAGACCCGTCGCGAATATCACCTTCAATAACTTCAATATGTTTCCCCGTGATAGCTGACGCACGCTCAAGCGCAACTATCGATGAGTTGGAAAAATTATCAAGAACTAGTATTTGATAGTTTTGATTGAGCAAACTAATAACAGTATGAGAACCAATATAACCGGCACCTCCGGTAACTAAAATCATTCGCTTTTTCACTGAACTCATAAAAACCTTTAAAACTAGGAAAAATTTAATATTTTAAAAACATTAATCGAAAAAAATCAACTAAGTATAGACTTCCATTTGGAAGTAACACTTTTAATTGAATATTTTTCCAATGTATTAGCACATGAAACGAAATCAAAATCATCTGCACTAGTCAAATCAAGCATAGCATCAGAATATACATCTAAAGCGCGAGCCCCAAAAACATCGACGATGCCATAATTACGACGAGTTAGATCACTTCCAACGTTCGTACCCTCATCAAAGATTTCGTAACAAGAAGGGGAGAAAGCAGAAGTAAGTACCTTTACACCACCAGCAAGCGCCTCAAGAAAAACCAGAGGAAACCCTTCTACTTTGGATGCCAAAACAAGCAAATGCGAATCATCAAAAACTTTTTGGATGTTAGAAACATAACCACAAAATTCAATATTACTCGATACATCTAAATTACGGGCTAGAGATTTAAGTCGGTCCATTTCAAAACCCTCACCACATATTTTCAGACGAAGATTTCCACCCTTAGCAAGATACATACAGTAAGCATTTATAATGAAGTCTACATTTTTCTCGGCAGAAAGCCTCCCTGCAAAAACAATATAATTATTAGATTTTTTTCTAACACCAAACACCTCATTCCAATCAAAAGGATTAGGAATTGTCATGATAACAGGGCCAGACACACCCAACATATACCTATTTTCAAAGAATTCTCGCTGAGTGTTAGTCAAAAAAACAACGACGTCTAAAAAACGAAAAAAATAAATAAAAATATTGAAAAAAAATCTTTTAGAAAATGATAGAGAGGAAGTATAAGATTCTAAATCCGTATGCACATAACCAAAAATTTTGAATTCGCCCCCGAAAAAACGCACTAAGAGACAAAATAAAATAGAATCAAAATGCATTGCAACGACATCACCGCTTAATACATTTCGATAATTTTTAATTATTGAAATTAATGAAAAAATTCGTAAGAAAGAATTTATTCCTAAAAAACTGATGTTATAGCCTTCAAAATTTTTAAGAGCCAACTCATCAATGTTATTATTACTTAAAACTAAAACTTCCACATCTTTAGAAAAGCACTCGATATGTAAACGGGTAGCTTTAGTTACACCACCTTGGTTGATACTCGGCAAAACAACATACATGCTAAAAAAGGCCTTCGACTACAAAATTAATTTTGGGAAGCTGAACAAGATCGTCAAATCTATGCGCCTTAGATACTATATAATCACGATTCCACTTTTTTTCAGCTGCACTTTCAATTGCATACGAGAACGACTCAACAGAGAAATCAGTGACAAGAAGACCGTTATAGTCATCTATAATTTCTCTTGGGCCGAAATCGCAATCCGATGAAACTAAAACCAAACCATTTGAAATCGCTTCAATCAAAACATTAGGAAACCCTTCGTAACTAGAAGCTAATAAGAAGAAACTGTGGCTCTTATAATGGACTGAAGAATCATTTGTCCACGGTTCTATAAACACGCGCCCATTACTCTCGATTCTATCTATTACCTCATAAATCCGAGCTAATGTATTTCTATCCTCTACCATATCTTCACGAAAACCAACAAGAGTTAGTACACTCTTATGCAAATTTGCGATCAAAAAAGCCTCAACTAAAGACTCAAGTCTTTTCTGTTGACTAAAGCGACCAACATAAAGAAACTTTTTATTGCTTTTAAGCTTCAGCGGAGCACTTACAAAAGACTTACTATCTAAAGAATTATATATAACGTGAATATTAGAGGGTAATAGACCCCAGGAGTTAACCAAATCAGATTTCATACCTTCACATTGAGCAATGACAAAATCAGCACGCGAAATCATATCGCGGAAAATAAATTTAAAAAAAAGAGATCGATTAATTAGAAGGGCCGAAATATTGTTAATACACCTAAAACCAACTTTAAATCCTTTAAAAAATAAAAATTTACGGATTAAAACCATAAAAAAGGCAACTTTGTGATCGGAGCAAAATACGATATCACAACGCGAAGAAAATAAAACTTTCAAAAAAACAGAAAACCAGCTAAGTCCCGAGGATACTGCGATATTAGGTGATATAAAACTCTCCAAATCGCTATACTCTTGAGAAAAAACTAGCAGCTCAACATCATGCTGAGTAGCAAGCTGATTTATTAATTTGATAGTATTTTTTTCAGCCCCACCTTTTCTTAACCAAGGCATTATCGCTAGAATTTTCATTACCACCTCGCATTACTAGAATAAAAATCCATATTAAAGGAAACGCAAACTGCAATTTCGTTAACAACAAAACAAATACATAACCAATTCTATCAAGTTTTCTACTAAGAAATAACGGGTAAAAAACAAAAAGGAGAATCAAAAATGAGGCCACTCCGAATTTTATAAATAAATAAAATAAAATTCCGTTATCAGCAGGAGATGCAAGCTGACGATTAACTACACTTGTGCATTCACCTACAGCACCGCAAGCAGCTTCCGAACCAGAAATAAGTGTTTTTTCAATTCCAAATAAACCACTACCAAAAACCAAGAGAGATTCATCACGATTTAATACAAAGTCTATCAAATTAAAACGTATACTTGACGTTGAGGAAGCTTTCTCAGACTGTACTTGATATATTTCTGTTTGAGGAATTAACGCAATAGACACTACTAAAAAAACAAGAATAGATAACAAACTCTTAATCTTAAGAAATTTATGAAGATTTGCAAAAAACAAATGGAGGAGAAGAATCAATATTGAAAGTGTCGAAAGAGTAAGAGCTATTGACAGAAAAGCCAGTTTTAAGTACTTATCTAAACCTCCATTATATTTGGGATTGAATTTTATAATTAAGATCAAGCAATAAATCGACGCTGCATACGTTGAAGGTTCAACAAATAAACCTGTACATCGATATAAAGATGATATTGAAGCTAAACCATAAAATCTAAACCGTGATGCCTCACCTGTAAAAGGGAGAACAAAGTCGATATAGTAACCCAAAAAGTAGGCAAATATAAATTGGATGTAGAAAACCACAATATGAAAAATCAAAACAAGGAAACATGATTTTAAAAAGCTAGAAGGAGAATTTCTTATTGCCACAGCATATACGTACAACAGAAATATTAAAATAAAATATTTTATAAAATTATTTAAGAAGGCCTCATTAAATTCAGGCGCAGACTTATATTCAGGAATACCAATCTGAAATAACAATCCCTCAACAACTACAAATACTGCTGAAATATAGAACCAAACAAAACTTGGCAGATAAAAATTGTCAAAACGGAATTTTAAATATGCAAGAAAGCAGAAAGCAAAAAACAAAGCTAAAGGGATTGTAATCCCACTATGATTTGATAATGTTGCAAAAAACAATGAACCAGTCAAAAACATCATAACAATTTAGCCGGTATACCACCAACACAGCTATTGTTTGGTATATCTTTAGTAACAACAGCACCGGCGGCAACTATACAATTGTTACCTATACAGACACCCGGCAATATAATCACTCCCGCACCAATCCAACAGTTATCACCAATTGTAACGGGTAAAAGTATTTTTCTTGCTTTGCCTATAATTTCTTCTTTTGAAGCGTGGTTCATTGTCGCTATTGTAACATTAGGGCCTAATCGTGTGCCTTGGCCGATTCTAACAGTACCACTACAATCGATAATATTATTTCTACCAACTCCAGAATTACTACCTATATAAAAATTATGTGGACGGTAGATTTCTACATTTTCCTTAATCGTTATCCGTGATCCTTTGCTACCAAAAAACAAACCTAAGACCGAGCCCCTGGTGAAATGTCCCACTCTACCAGGTAAAAATAAAAGGACCCATTGTAAGAATGACCAAATCTCTTCTTTAAACACACGTAAAAATTTTAAATAATTCATCTTAAGTATTTATACGCAAACTTAGTAACGGCTTCTGGTGAAATTCTAAGCACCAGAATTGAAAAGGCTGCTAATAAATTACGAAACGAATAAAGCCTTAACTTCCGCATAGCATAAAATCTTAAATAAAAATCATTTTTAGCTTTTTTGAACCCTCTTCTTTTATGAAAATCTTTACTAATTCGAAATTGTAACAGCGGCTCTGCAACATTTCCAAATAACATACCTTGAAACGCCATATCAACCCACAGCTTATAATCCTGTGTATTTTTTAAAGATTCGTCATATTTTATTCCGGAATCAAATACTTCACGTCGAAATAATACTGTAGGATGATTAAAAGGGCACCTGACAACAATATTTTTCTTAAGATCATCATCGTAAATTACAGATTTTTTTGAATGCCGAACTCCTGTTTCCAAACAAAATTCAACCACACTAGACCCTATTACATCAAGCTCATTTTGCAATATATAATTCAATTGTTTTTGCAGTCGATCTGGCATTGATATATCATCCGCATCCATTCTTGCAATAAACCTCACATCAGGATCTAACAAAACCTTTTTTATTAAAAAATTCAAGCGAGCTGCTAGTCCACAGCATTCTTCAAAATAAAAGACATTCACATTTTCTTTTATTGATAACCCTTCAACATACTCCATTAATGTATCGCTTACAGGCCCATCAACAGCAATAAATAAATCAAAATTCTCATATGTCTGATTAAGAATACTATCAACACTTTCCCTCAGCCATTCAAGTTTATCATTCTTATAAACAGACATTACAACTGATATTTTATTCATTTAATACTCTTAAAATAATAAATTTAATATCTTAAAATTCTAATTTATATATTTGCAATTATTTAACCATGCAGATAACAAAAATATACGATGTATTGTGCTTGCTGCGACACTAGCACCCCGACCCGATCCACTTAAAATCTTCACTAGATCCTCTAAATATATATTCATACTAGAGCTATTCCAGTAATTACAGCTTTTAATTTCCTGCACCATCCAGGATAAATTATTTACCACCAAACTTTTATAATCAAATGTAAAGCCATATTTACCTAGCTGGTTGGAATCAATACCAATCTTCTTAATTAAATTACGAAGTACTAGTTTATTGCGCAGCTCCTTTCTATTAAATAAGAATTCAGCTGGCATCTTTGAAAAATACAAAGCTAGCTCTTTATTGGCCCAAGGTAGCACTAAATTTGCACCAATTGAATCTGCAAAATTCCTTGCTTTTCGTGTAAATATTTCTGTGTCAATTACCGCGCCTCGTATCAATGCTCTGAAATCCAAGTAATCATCGTCATTATCTTTAGCTAACCAGTATTTCGATATATCTTGAGAATCTTTAAGTACTTTCCCGCTATCCTTAAACGACAAGCCTGACATCCCAGTACACTCACTACGAGTGCGGCCGATAACATTTAACCTACTTGTCGTATGGCATTTTTTTGAAAGTACTCGTAAATATTTTAAATAAACCGATAGCTGCTGTCGTGTATATTCAGAACGGGTAGGAATATGCCCCATATAAACATCATTACCCATGCCATCAATAATATTAGATCCTTTTAGCATAGGTAATTGATTTACGTACGAAGGGTAAGCTAACGTAACACTATCGGTACTTGGAAAAGGTAAATTTAAAAAGTAATCTTGAGCTATCACTTTGTAATCATTACTAAGTAGTATCTGCTCAATAAGCACTTCATGCTTAAATCCCAATTTTTTAGCTATTTCTTTACTTATATGGCTTTCGTCATTAATACCTTTAGTTTTGTGCGTTATCAACGTTACCTTATTCTGCCAGCCAGCTTCAGCTAAAGCTAATGCAATGCTATTACTGTCTTTACCAGCACTATGAAACAAAAAACTTTGTTTGGATTCATCAAGCCGATTAATCGTAACTTCGGCTAGAAGTTGCGTAATATAAGTTTCGTCTGGCTTAATCTCTTTAAAATCAAAACGATTTGAGTTATAGAATGGGAATTCATTACTAAATTTAATATCTATTTTATTGTTCACAGTCGATACACTTGCCTTATTACCGACGCTCAGTATATAGATATTTTCATATGCAGTTTTGGGTGGCGGTACCACCCCACTTTGCAATAAAAATGATAAACCTTCAATGCTCACCTTCAAAGGTTTTGGTACGCGAGCATCATCCAATAGTTCTGTGATGGACTTTGAATACAGAAAAGTAGATTTATCTTCCGACCAATAGAGATATAGCGGAAATTCGCCCGCCAAATCTGACTCTAAAGCTATACTGGGTTGGTTTGGGGTATAGTGTACTATCATTTATGATATTCTACTTTGTTGTATTTCTGATAATTTATATAGTGCAAAATTGCTATGACTGTGCGTGCGCCAGCGAGCACAACGATGGCGCCCCAAATCTCAAATATCGGAATCACTACTAGTGCTATTAGAAAGAAGATTATTGAAGTGTAAAGCGCAATATTTTTGACTACTTCCTCTTTACCAATAAGCATCAGGTAATTTGCGCCGTAAGTCATGTTTATAAATAACATCAAAATAGAGATAGCTAGAAATTTTATGTAAGTAACAATATCGGGATTATTTAAACTAAAAATTAAACGCACGATCCAGTCAGCAGATAAATATGTTGTGCATGTTAGGGCTATTCCAGAGCCTAACATAATTGCTTGAAATGTATTGTATCTTTGAAGACTTCTTGCTAGATATGGTAAAAACGTACTAGAAATAATATAAGCAAAAGAATTAAATGCGTCTATAATTTTTGTTGCCGCTGTATAAACTCCAACCGTCGTACTATTTGTAAAATAACCCAGCAAGAATACAGCTGTGTTATTGTAAAGATTCGGTGCAAGCTGAGAAACAAATGCATGGTATCCAGCTTTATATACAATTTTCAGATCTTGGAAACTTGGCATTTCAAACCGGACCTTAAACTGTTTTTTTATTAGTGATATAGATATGAAGAGCGTTATAAATGCTGCAATCGCATTCAGTAACGGTACAATTTTAAAATCTGCTTCTTGCTTTACAAATACAAGCAATCCTATTAAATACATACAACTAGTACTAAGCTTTAAAAATGTTATGTATTTCATTTTTTCCATGCCTTGATAAAACCAAATTGGAAACAGACTCTGGAAAACAATAAAAGCCATACTATACAAATAAAGATCAACATAGCTCTTGAATTTTTCAACATATATCACAATTACGCAAAATAAGATTATGCTAATAATCGCTAATAAAGCTGAAGCGATAAAAGTTGCTGAATATATGTTAGATAATTTAATTGCATCATTTCGATGTCTAGCAATTTCTCGAGTAGCAGAAAGTCCAAAACCATATTGAACAATAGCGCTAAAATACAAGGCAAATGACAACGCAAAATTCACCAACCCAAACTTATCTAAACCTATTGTTCTTACTAGATATGGTAAAGTAATCAATGGAACTAAAAACTGGAAACCGCGTAGAATCAATAATGAAAAAAAGTTATTTATTAAAGTCTTTTTATTTTCTGTGCTTCGAATCTTTTTAAACATTACACGTAATAGCCACTAAACCAAGCGGCAAATTTGTTCACCCCTTCTTCAATAGGGGTATTTGGCTTGTAGCCTGTATCGCGCATCAGCATAGTTACGTCTGCGTAGGTATGCTCTACATCACCAGGCTGGAGTGGCAGTAACTCCTTCTCGGTAGTTTTTCCTAACGACTTCTCAATGCACTCAATGTAGTAGAGCAGCTCTACAGGCTGACTATTACCGATGTTGTAGATACGCCAAGGAGCTTTGGATGTTGCTGGATCAGGATTTAAGCCAGACCACTCAGGATTTGATTGCGCTACATTATCCAGTGTGCGAACCACCCCTTGTACGATATCATCAATATAAGTGAAATCACGGCGATGTTTGCCGTAGTTGAATACCTTCAGTGGTTTGCCTTCAGTAATCGCCTTTGCAAACAGAATCGGCGACATATCAGGACGACCCCAGGGGCCATACACAGTGAAGAAGCGCAGACCTGTAGTCGGCAAGTTGTATAGCTGACTGTAACTATGTGCCATAGCTTCATTTGCCTTTTTAGAAGCGGCATACAGCGAAACGGGGTGGTCGACATTATTGTTTTCGCTAAACGGAATTGTCTCGTTTGCGCCGTATACTGAGCTCGATGAAGCGTACACCAGATGCTCAACCTTATTTTGACGACAGCCTTCAAGAATATTTAGAAATCCAACAAGATTGGAATCAGCATATGCGTGTGGATTTTCTATCGAGTAGCGAACACCGGCTTGTGCGGCTAGATGCACAACGCGATTAAACTTCTCTTCTGTAAATAACTTAGCTAGCCCATCACGATCGGCAATGTCGAGTTTGATAAAACGGAAGCTCGATAGAGGCTCTAATTGAGCGAGGCGCGCCTCTTTAAGGCTAACTTCGTAGTAGTCATTAAGGTTGTCAATACCGACCACTTCATCGCCACGGTCACACAAATACTTACTTACGTGAAAACCTATAAAGCCTGCTGCTCCAGTTACTAATATTTTCATACCATCAACTCTCAATCTGATCCGAATATATCTCGCGTAAAGATCTTTTCAGAAACATCTTCAAGATCTTCAGATCGACGATTAGCAATAATCACGTCACTCAGATCTTTGAATTCAGCAAGATCTGAAACAACACGAGAATTAAAGAAATCCTCTTCATGGAAAGTAGGCTCGTAAATAATAACCTCAATACCCTTGGCTTTAATGCGCTTCATTACGCCCTGTATTGCGGAGGCTCTAAAATTATCCGAGCCAGTTTTCATTACCAATCGGTAAATGCCGACAACTTTTGGTTTTTTACGAAGAATACTATCCGCAATAAAATCTTTACGCGTCGAGTTCGAATCCACAATTGCGCGAATCATATTACTCGGAACATCTGCATAATTAGCAAGTAACTGTTTAGTATCCTTGGGTAAACAGTACCCCCCATAGCCAAACGAAGGATTGTTGTAGTGACCACCAATTCGCGGATCTAAACTAATACCATCGATAATTTGCTTAGTATTTAGACCGTGAGTTGCTGCATAGGTATCCAGCTCGTTAAAGAATGCCACACGCATGGCGAGATAAGTATTTGCAAACAGTTTGGTCGCCTCAGCCTCGGTAGAGTCGGTATACAGAATTTGGATCTCTTCTTTAATTGCTCCATCACGAAGCAGCTTTGCAAATACTTCTGCACGTCCCGATTGTTCACCCACGACAATTCTTGACGGGTGTAGGTTATCGTAAAGTGCTTTACCCTCACGAAGAAATTCTGGCGAGAAGATTAGATTCTCCGTACCAAAGCGTTTGCGAGCCTCGGCTGTAAACCCAACAGGAATGGTTGATTTAATCACCATCAACGCATCAGGATTCACCCGCATTACATCTTTGATAACAGACTCAACACTTTTCGTATTGAAGTAGTTAGTTTCGGGGTCGTAGTCCGTCGGAGTCGATATAATGACGAAGTCAGCGTCTTTATATGCTAGCGCCGCATCTGTAGTGGCCGTTAAGCGAAGAAAGCGCTCTGATAAGAACTCTTGAATTTCTTTATCTTCAATTGGTGACTGCTTTGCATTGATCATATCCACTTTGGATTGAACAATATCAACAGCAACTACTTCATTAAATTGAGCGAGAAGGACTGCGTTTGATAGGCCGACGTAACCCGTGCCGGCAACTGCTATTTTCATCAATTAAAACTACCTAATTCAGAATCGCTTCGCTATTCGAGTTAGCTCCTACGACTTTTTTTGTGGCCTAATTTAAATTTGGTATAAGAAATTTTTTAAAGTAAAAAGTGCAACAAGAGACTCAATAAAATATTTATATTCAAAACTATTTAGCAGCGATAATGTCGCCTTACCCACTCTAACTAAGTCTTTAATTTTAACACTTAAATGCATTAGCTCTCTACCTACAGCTAAGCCTTTCTAAATCAAACTACTTTAGTTTGCGATAAGGGCCTCGTATCGCGCACTCATTAGGGGCTTAGCGACAAAACTTTTCAACCAATCGGTTAAAACTATCTAACACTAGGTCGCCAATAATCTCTTTGACCATGTCGCACATGGAGAACGTAAACCTTGGAATTTATAACAGTAAAAAGAACTCTCCAACGGCTTGCTTTTCCATACAGTAATTGTCGGATTTCTTCTTCGAACTCGGAGTTTTCAGGCGCCAAAGGATGCGATTCAGGAAATATTTCCAGGCTTAGAATTTTTTCCTCAAGGCCACTTTTCCATTTCGCGGCATAAACAGGATTTTCAAGCTGATACCACCTGAAAGCCTCAAGAATGTTTTCCCCAGCAAATGGCGTAATAACGACAGCGTAATGCTTCATTTTAACGTCGCAAAAAAGTCACTCGCCTCAAGTCCGTCACCATCTAGGGCTTGAGATAGGCCTTTACGAATTCCTGCCACACTTTGCGCGTATTCAAGTTGATCCTGTGCTTCTTGCCAAGCATCTGCATCCATAACCACAAGGGCAGGCTTTCCATTCACGGTTAAGATGGAAGGTCGACCGCTATCTTTTAAATGACTTACAAAGTTAGCCGTATCTCGCTTAAATTCAGTTAGCGGTCGAATATCTTTAGTTATATCCATAATAGACACCATATAAACACTTAATATGCGTCATTATAGATGCGAAAGCGATGTTTTGTCGAATGTGCATCTCATGGTTTTGCCCAGGGAAAAACCACTCTAAAGCAACACCTCGTACCCAATTTTGATTTTTAGTTCTCAACACTCACTATTCGATTCTTGATTGAATGTCCGCTATTTCAGCCTTTAAACGCTCGTACTCTTCCACCTTCCGTTTTAAGAATCGCGCAGTAATAACCCCTTTATCTGAAATGCCTTTGGGAGTCAGAAGGTACAAGTAACCGGATTTGTTATTTGAACGCTTGAAGTTTTCCGCTTTAACCAGGCCACGCACTATGAGTGCAGACAATACGTAGTTGGTTTTACCCACACTCACCCCCAGCTGCGAAGCCAGTTCGCGCTGTGAAATATCTGGGCGCTCTTCTATTAACTGAAGAACCCGGTAATCGTATTCAAGGGTATCGCTGTTTTGGGTCATTTAGGCACGCTACCGCCCCTGCTTGCCACAGTGCGGTTACATTTAAAACGTTCGTTCAATCTATGAACATAGACTAACAATGTTGCAATACCTTTACAAAGCATTGTTAGTTATATCGATCTAATATGCAGACTTTAATAAGGCACTCAGGAACCGAATTACCTATAAGATGTTACAAACAATTAGCGGAATCTCGCTCTAACTTTTTCAATTTTTGCCATAGCACAGCTCTAGGGAGATCGATACTCATTGCCTCCATACATTGATCGAGTCGTTTCGGTGTTTCAGTTAGGTAGGTAAGTGACTTTTTCAAATCTTGCATAATTGAGGATCCATAGGCTGTTTCAGCTTTGGAGATGGCCTGACCAAGCTCTTTCTTTGATAGTCCCAACATCGATAAATCAATAATATCCCTAGAATAAACCGCGCGATCCGCCCAACGATCTGAATTAGCAAGTAATTTTGTAGTCGCCATATCAAGCCTACTCAATATGGATACTCCACATATCCTCGAGACTACACCAGGCTTTTGAATCTCTACTCTACCCTCATTCACTATTTCAAATTTTATCAATGCACTTTCGTTAATACTCACCACCATACGTATTCCATACTGATCCATACGCATTCGATCTATAGCTAACCCTTCTTGGTGCTCTTTAAACAGACCCAATCCCACTTGGTGTCCTTTCGCTACCTCTCGCAATGCGCGATAACCTTCCTTGCTAGAGACCACAAAATCTATATCAATAGATTCTCGGTATTCCCCATAAGCAAGGGCGATTGCCGTTCCTCCACCAAAAAAGCACTCACTCATATCAAAGAGATCTGTATTAATCGCCTCAAGCACCTTAGCAATAAGTTGATGGTGGGGTCTTTTAAAATTGTAATCGCAAGTCTTCATGAAAACGCTCTATTTAAATTTGCCATCAATAACTTTTCTGATTCTGCCATTTCATTTTCATCAAAGTGACGGGAGTTCCTTTCGTAAATGGCATGTGCTTCGAAAGGTTTTAGGTAGTCTCTACCCGTTATATGCCAAGAGAGCTTTTTAAGTTCTGGATAGTCTTTAAGTCGAATGATGACAGGGATAAAGTCATCTGGATTGAGCTGGCGAGACCCCTCTTTTACTTTCTCGGCTAACGTTAGCTCAAGATTTAACGCATCGACTACAGCGAGATAGCTATTCAAGCTTGATGCTCCCTCACCTTTCTCAATTCGATGCAATGTAACTCTTGAAATACCCGAAGCACCTGACAATGCTTCAGCGGTTACGTTCAAGCGTTTTCGTTCTTGCTTTATTGCTATCCCAATATTTTCAGCGTCCACTTAAAACACCATTTTTGTTTCATATTTTTTACAATATAGTGTTTTTGATAAATTTTTGATACATTTTTATCTATGAACTTTTTAAAACAGTATCCACACTTTGCGTCTACACTTAAAACATCACGATACAGGGAGGTAAGTGATGGACGTAAAACAATTTTTAGATGATTTGATGGCACAACTCGATGGTGCCTTTGCTGAAAACACCCTCAAAGCGTATCGCAGTGACTTTAAGCACTTTGCTAACTGGGCAATATCCAATGGTTTAGATCCTCTACCCCCTAAAGCTTCAGATCTAGCAGCCTACATCGCCGATATGTCCGAACGTCAGAAGAGTGCAACGATTCGACGCCGTATAGACACGTTGGGATCCATCTGCTTTTTCTCTGGCTTTGGTAGTCCTACCAAAACACCAGAAGTTAAAATTGCTCTGAAAAAGATGCATCGAAAAATCGGTAGGCAGCAGAAACAGGCGCACCCGCTGACACTCGATCTTTTAGAGCAACTTTTAAAAAAATGTGACTCCTCTCTAGCCGGTCGGCGCAATGAACTTCTGCTTAGAATCGGTTATGAGACCATGCGCCGCTCCTCAGAGATCTGTTCATTCTGTTTCGAGGACTTAAAGACACTTCCAAACGGTCACTTTGCGTTAAACCTTAAACGCTCTAAAACCGATCAGTTGGGCGATGGCAAACTCATCCCTATAAGCGATCTACTAGCAACCAAGATAAATAAATGGAAGCGTCGAATCGGTGCTACAGAGGGGCGTATTCTGCGATCCATCCGCAAAGACAACAAAACCTTGGGTGACAAACTCAACCCGGCATCCATTAATATTATTCTGGTCGATCTGCAATATAGGGCTAGGCGTAGAGATCTGCCACACTTAAGCGGCCACTCGTTTCGAGTAGGCGCTGCTCTGGATATGTTGAATGCAGGCGTGCCGTTAGAGAAGATTATGCTGCGTGGCGGATGGCGAAAAGAGACAACGACATTAAGGTATCTGCAGAGTTGGGTCGATAACGTAAACCCAGCCGAACTTCAAATTGAGGAGTGTACGCCGGTTTGGGAAGTGACCCGCTCGAAAAATTAAGAAGCCTGATTTAGCCTCAGCATCAGCACCAATGGATCGGCTGGTGACTCTTTAAAACCATAATACTCGTAAAAGCGTTTAGCAGATTCGCTCAACGCATGCACAAGCAAAGCACGGACACCTGTATTCTCAGCAACATTAATAGCTCTATTAAATGCATCTTGAAGAAGCGAACCGCCAAGTTTGATACCTTGAGCGCGACGATCAACGGCAAGCCTTCCTAGCACCAACACTGGCACTGGATCTGGCATATTTCTTCTTATGTTACCAGTTGCTAGTTGATGTGATACGGCGCCAGCGGCCATCGCATAATAACCCCATACACGCTGATCACTGTCAGTAGCAACAAATGTACGGCTGGCCCCACTTGCCTGATTAACCAACGCTTTTCGTTTTAACCAGTCATCAAGGATACGCTCAACACAGCAAAAATCTGCATAGGTGTGATGGGATGCCAACGGCTGGGGAGCAAGCAGATCAAGCTTCACTTGTGTTCCACACGGGATCTAAAGCCAACAAACGCTTCAGGCCCGCATTGGGTTTAGGAGGTGTATCCAGAAGATCTGTAAACTGTTTAAATTTTTCCGCATCCAAGGAGAAATGAACCTGGTCCAGAAGAACGGACTGTGCACGCTCACAAGCAGCTTCAAGCATAAAGTCAGACCGGTTTTTACCCAACATATTGGCAGCATGATCAATCAAGTCGCGCTGCTCAGGCAGTGCACGAAGATTTATAGCGGCAGCACGCATAACAAGACCTCTTTGTATGTACAAACGATACACAAAGAATAAATACCTCGTATATCGATTGTCAACACGAATGATTTGGCAGAATTATCCAAATTAACTACTTTTTGAAAATCCAAACCTCCAAAAAGCGAAATTAGAAATGATGAATTTTATTTAAGTACTGACAGCTCTACGGACATCTTCTGCCAACGCCCCAATAACTCGAGCAAGACAAACGCTCTTTGTTCACCGTCGTATTCTAAAAACACTGCTTGCAGGTCTTTGAATGGCCCATCATTGATAGAAACCTTATCGTCTTTGGTGAACTGCTTTTCAGAATCGATGTGCCTTAACTGAGCTCGAATGGCATTGACGGCAGCTGTTGGCACGATAGCCGGTTCATTTCCAAAGCTAATCAGCTTAGCCACTCCGCGTGTTGATCGAATAGGGCGCCAATTACTCTCTTCTTTGGAGAGGTAAATGAATAGATAACCTGGAAAAAGCGGTGTCTCTATTTCAGTTCGCTTTCCTTGTTTGATTTGCTCAGTTTTAAGCAGCGGCAGGTAGGTTTCAAAACCTTGCTGTTCAAGCTCAAATTGGGCTTTAAACAATTGACTAGGCTTTGATTGAATAACGAACCAGTTGTACATAACCTTGTCTCAAAAACTAATCTTAAAAGCATTATAAACAAAAAAGAACGCGCCTTGAGAAATTCCATCTTCTCGCGGCGCGTAAGATTTTTGGCATTTGCCTGAGATCCCTCTCATCACTTCAATCCTTTGAAGTGTTTGTAAAGCTCACAACAATCCATTGCAGTTCACTTTACTGGGATCACTCCCATGTGAGCCATTCCTTTGGCTCCTTTAGCTACATAGGTAACTAAATCAAAAATAGGGTGCGCTTTGAAAAATTCCCTCTTCTCGCCACGCATCGGATATTAGTCGAAACTTGAGATCCCTCTCCAAACCTCACTCCGTTGAGGTTTGCGTGTAATGCATCATTGCCATCCTTTGCCGATCACATCACTGGACATTAAACGACAGACTCAATCGAAGGGACTCATTCCTGTAAAACTGAAGTGCCTGCTAGGGAACACTACAGAGTCAGAGTCTATCGTTCAGGGATCCCTCCCTGCTGTGCCCATCCTGCGGCACCCTTAACCGCCCTCATAACACGGTTAAATTTATGGTTGATGCGCATTGAAAAACTCCCTCTTTTCGCGGCGCATCAGATTTTGGCAATTGCCGAAGATCCCTCTCCAAACCCAAATCCCTTTGGGTATTTGCATGCATCGGATCATCCTTGATCGATCAACATGTCGATTTCAATCAGCTCTCAGGAGCGAAGGGGGAGCTCACTAACTAATCCTCTATGCTGGATGGATTGGTTAGGTGGAAAACCGATTCGAGATCTCTCTCGTTATCCCCATTCCGTCGGGGATGTATATAGGTATAGAACAAGATTTAAATTTTTGCGTAATAAAAAATGAAAAAAAGTTTAAAAAAGTTCGATTTTTTAACAAAAACCCAGAGCAACATCTCTCTCAAACCCCTATGGATAGTGACTTTCAGGTAGATTTTAAAAAACTAAAAAAATTTGTCGTTTTTTTCTAAAAAATGATGGCCATCGCAAATCTAAGACTAACTAGTGGAATAAAAAGAAAAAATTATTACGCACATTTTCAATTCCTCTGCTAAACCTTAATGAGGTGTCCACGGAGGGATAGTTATTGTGAATCCATTTGAATCAGCCATATACAGCATTACGACATTAGCCAAGCTTAGACATAAAGCTTGTGATACAGAGCAGTTGCGCCATCAATGGCAAACATCCAAATCCACACTGACAGAAACGGATTTCATAAGAGCGCTAAACTCACTTAACCTAAAAGCAGGGATAAGAAACTGTAAAATCAGTGACTTACACAATGAATTTATGCCCGTTGCAGCACCTATGTCCGATGGGCAATACCTCACCCTTCTTCGCGTTAATCAAAATGGACAGGATTGGTTCTGCTTAGTCATCAAGCCCGGCGAGACCACACCCAGAAAACTCAATTTGGCAGAGTTTGATCAGCTCTGGGATAACAGAATTATTTTCATTAAAGAGCGAGAAACCCTAGGTTCTGATCGCCGATTTGATCTGAAATGGTTTATCCCTTCCCTGATTAAACACAAAGGGATTTTTACCGAAGTCATCATAATTTCTGTATTCCTTCAGCTATTTGCCCTAGCCACGCCCTTTTTCTTTCAAATCGTTATGGACAAAGTGCTGGTGCATAGAGGCTTCACTACGCTGGATATTCTGGCCATCGGATTTGCTGCACTGCTGATGTTTGAATTGGTGATGGGCATCGTTCGCAACTACCTGATGGTTCATACCACCAGCAGAATTGACGTGGAGCTTGGCGCTAAGCTTTTTAACCATGTCATGCGCTTACCTGCAGCCTATTTCGATTCACGCCAAGTAGGGCATACAGTGGCGAGAATCAAAGAGCTAGACACACTAAGGGAGTTCATCACTGGGGGTGCATTGACCCTGATGATTGATCTTAGCTTTCTTCTGCTCTTCATCGCTGTGCTTTGGATGTTTAGCCCTACGCTCACGTGGATCGTTCTTGGGTCACTTCCGTGCTACTTGCTGTTATCTATACTCATCACACCCACTTTGCGCCATCGCTTAAATGAGAGTTTCAAACGCAGTGCCGAAAACCAAGCGTTTCTGGTTGAATCGATCACGGGCATCGATACCGTTAAATCAATGGCGCTTGAGCCAAAGATGCAGCAACGCTGGGAAAAGCAGATTGCCCAAGCGACCAGCATCGGCTTCAAAGCTAAAAACCTCGGTAATATCGCGACTCAAATTGCTCAGTTTATTAGCAAGTTCACCACGGTGTTAATTATCTGGTTTGGTGCCCTTCTGGTCATGGACAATCAGTTAACCATCGGTGAATTGATCGCATTTAATATGATCGCGGGTCGAGTCAGTGCACCCATTTTGAAACTGGTTCAACTCTGGCAAGACGTCCAACAAGCGGGTATATCCTTGAAACGTCTCGGCGATATACTCAATACGCCCTCTGAGTCTGACGCTCAGACAAGCCAAGCGTCTCTCCCTAGCTTGCAAGGCTCCATTGCCTTTCAACACGTCAGTTTTCGCTACAGTCTGAATAGCCCCACGGTTCTGAATAGGATCAACATTGAGATCAAAGCCGGAGAATCGATCGGGATTGTCGGCGCTTCAGGCTCTGGCAAAAGCACACTGACCAAGCTTATTCAACGAACTTACCTACCCAACTTAGGAAAGGTGCTCATTGATGGTATCGATTTAGCACAGGTCAATACCGATTGGCTTAGATCCAATATCAGCGTCGTTCCACAAGAGAGTTTTTTATTCAATAAAAGTGTGCGCGACAACATTGCAATACGCACACCCGGCGAATCACTGGAAACCATTGTCAAAGCCGCCAAACTGGCCGGTGCACACGCGTTTATCACTGAGCTTCCAGCCGCTTATGACACCTTGGTGGGTGAGCGTGGCAGCAACCTCTCAGGGGGGCAGCGCCAGCGAATCGCGATAGCGAGAGCCCTGATCAGCAACCCTAAAATTCTGATCTTTGACGAGGCAACGAGCGCGCTCGATTACATTTCAGAAGAGAAAATCCGTCAGAAGATGCACTTGATCTGCAAAGGGCGCACCGTCATCACCGTCGCGCACCGCCTCAACACAGTAAGACACTGCGATCGAATTATTGTACTTGATCAAGGCGAGTTAGCTGAGTCTGGCACCCATCAAGAGCTGTTGAGATTAAACGGTCGCTACGCCGAAATGTTTCGTCTTCAATCGGCCGATCAACCATCAGAATTTAAGGAGGCCATCGCATGAGGCTGACATCAAAAGAGCTGCACGATTTTTTACCTGGTGCGCTACTGATTCAAGAGCGACCACCCAAGAAATGGCCGAGGGTAACTGCCTACTTAATCGCCCTGCTGATGATGTCAGGCCTCACCTGGGCGTCTATTGGTGAGGTAGACATTGTGGCAAGGGCATCTGGAAAAGTCATACCAACCGGACAAACAAAACGAGTTCAATCGTCTATCACAGGGAAAATCGATTCGATCAACATCACCAATGGTGATGCGGTTCATGCCGGTGAAACCCTAATTGAACTGGATGCCACAGAACCTTTTAATCAACTCCAGCAGAAACTGGAGCAACAGAAGTTTAAGCAACACGAGATAGAACGCACCCGGCTCTTTGCTGAGTATTTAGAGAAAGGCAACGTCAAGCTGCTGTCATCCTCTAACCCTCAACAGGCGCTCTTTTCAGAACAGATAGAGAGCTATAACAAGAAACTTGAACAGTTAAACGCGCAACTGCGCAGCTCAGAATTGAGTCATTCACAGGCTAAAACGCAACTTGATTCAATGTCACAGCTCTACTCAATTGTAGAGGCAGAGACAGAAGCGATTGAGTCATTGGTTAACAACGGTGCTGCATCAAACAGCGCTCTTCTTACCCAACGCCAACGGCTTATTGAAGTGGAGGGTAGCCTAAGGGCTTTACAACTGGACGTAGCTTCAACCTTGAGCCAGGCCGTTTCAATTCAAAAGCAGATCCAAGCATTTAAAGCAGAGAGCAAAGCGCAGACGTTGAACGAGCTGCTTCGACTGCAAGAGGCAGCCAGAGTTCTTAACGGCGATATCACCCAATTAGAGTGGTTTATTGAGCAGCATAACATTCGCGCACCCATTGACGGGATCGTCAGTGATCTCAACGCATTTACAGTTGGCGCTATCGCTACCAGCGCTGAGACCCTAATGAATCTTGTGCCACTGAATCAATCATTAAGAGTCGAAGCCTGGTTGCAAAACAGCGATGTAGGTTTTGTACAAACAGGCCAACGCGCCGAAATTAAAGTGGATGCATTCTCGTTCACAAAATACGGCGTAATCGATGCTGAGATCGTTCACCTTGGCGCCGATGCACAACAAAATGAACAAGGCGTTTTACTCTTTCCTGCAGAACTTAAACTCTTCTCAGAAACCTTAGAAATCGACGGCAATTCCCACCCCCTGCAACCCGGGATGAGCGTCAGCGCGGAATTAAAAACAGGCAAAAGGAGGATCATCGAATATCTACTTTCACCGTTACTAAGAATGAAAACTGACTCAATTGAGGAGCGTTAAATGGAAAATGAAGAAGAACATGATGTGTTTAAGGAAGAACCGGTCACTCTTAAACAAATACTATTTGGAAAACTAATCTTCTTTGGGACTCTAACTATTTTCATGTTGTTTATCCCAAAAAATGAATATTTCCAATACTTCGGTTACACAGTAATCATAGCAATCATTACAGCTCTAGTTTCACGAATGAAACTGGTTTCTATGAGTACTACACATTATCTATTACTGGGTCTAACAGGATACGGAATTGCCCTATGGATCCTCGCAATCACTCAAGCATTTAATAAATAAAAGGATATAAAGATGACGACTATCGCCAAGGAAGGTTTTGTTGACGCACTTTCACTAACCGTAAGCACCCATACCTATGAACGAAACGTGGGTATATTCAGTTCTAAAGAATCTACAACACTAGAAAAATTATCAGCTTTTGCTGCTATTACTGCAGCTGCAATTGACGCTACTACAGACAGCAAATCTCCATTGGGCATGACTTTAGGGCGTATGTTTGGAACCGTTGCTTTTACCACAGCCCTTGCTGAGGTCCTTGAGGATTTTGATCAAGGTGAATTCGAACTTGGAAATGCAATCGCACTAGTTGGCACAGCCGCCTCACTGGTACCCGGTCCTCATACTGCCGCTCTAGTGCCATTGATGGCGCTCTATCCGCTTGCCGATGACTTTGGCGAGTATCTCGCTGAAAAGGGAACATTAGATCCGATCTTCGACCTGCTTTTGCATCAGCCTGATGTGGAACTCACCTGGAACGATTGGGAGTTTGCAGCGAACGATCAATATGTTGAGGCACCCAGTTTCGCCAATGCAGAGTCGATCACCTCACCACTCGTTTTAGATCTGGACGGAGACGGAGTCGAAACTATTGGTATTGATCAAGGTGTCTATTTCGACCACGCTGGCGATGGTTTTGCTGAAAAAACTGGATGGGTATCACCTGATGATGGCGTGTTGGCCATCGACCTGAATAATAATGGCAAAATCGATGACGGAACGGAGCTGTTTGGTAATAACACCGAGCTATCTATCGGAGAAACGGCCGCCAATGGGTTTGAGGCTCTAAAAGAGTACGACTCTAATTCCGATGGGGTGATCGATGAGTTTGATCGAGATTTCCAAGCGCTTAAAGTCTGGCAAGACCTCAATTTAGATGGACAAACTCAAGAGTTTGAACTGAAAACTCTAGAAGAGCTCGGAATCACATCGATCAACCTGGACTACTCTGAAGATTCACAGCAACAACAAGGCAACCACTTCATTCAAACGAGCTCGTTTGCAAATACAAATAGCCCTTCCAATGAGCTGGTCGATGTCTGGTTTCAAACTGATGAAACGCAATCCATCTATCAGGATTCCACTCAAACAGCTGATGACCTAATCAACTACCCTGATATTAAGGGCTGGGGTTATGTGGCCAACCTACAACAGGTAATGGCACACAATACAGAGCTCAAATCGATGGTTGACCAGTTCATTCAAGAGTCCGACCCTGCTGCACGATCTGCGTTGGTTAATGAGATCATCTACCAGTGGACGGGGGTAGCCGACGTCGACCCCTACAGTCGCGACCCAAGCCGCATTTATGGGCACGTCATGGATGCTCGACAGCTTGAGGCGTTAGAAGAGTTAACGGCTAAAGACTATGTTGGCACCTGGTGCTGGGGTGAACATGACCCAAACCCACATGGCCGCGCGGCACCGGTTCTGATCGCACAATTCAAAGCATTTAGCGACTATGTCGAAGGGCAGCTCAACGCCCAAACCCACTATGCTGAGGCTTTTGATTTGATTGGGGTTAAATTTGATTCAAGCACTGGTCAATTTGCTCCAGATACGGAGAATTTCGAAGCCCATCTGCAAAGCCTTATCGATCAAAACGATCTGTCACAAGCCAACTTACTCTTCAAAACAGTGCAGCAGCTATCGAGCCTGTCACCGGCTTATGACGTTGTAATAGATGATCTGAAAGAGCACCCCACTCTTGCCCCATGGCTTATTGATTCACAGATTACAGGTACAGATGCTTCTGAGACCCTGACGGGCTCAAATGCTGATGATCTCATTACGGGTGGTTTAGGCGATGACCGACTTTTTGGCGGCGTGGGTAATGATATTTACCACTACAGCATTGGAGACGGCTCTGATCAAATCTATGACAGCCAAGGGGACGATGTGCTTCTGTTTGGCGAGGGTATTTCGGCCGATAACCTTCTATTTGAGCGAGGCATCAGTCACATCGACATTCATCTGCTGAATGAAGATGGCGCAAAAAGTGGCGCTGCTATTCGGTTAGAAAACGTATTTGACTTTGATGGCAGCCTTCAGGAGGGCACCATTGAAACCCTACGTTTTTATGATGGCAAAGCTCTTAATCTATCAGAAGTGATCACTCACTTTTCGACGAAAGGCGGCAACAGCGACGATTATTTATTCGGTTCCGATCTGGCGGATACACTTCAAGGCAATCAAGGTAATGACACAGTTTACGGTGGTTCCGGGGATGATCTTTACCTATTTACTCAAGGGGATGGGCAAGACACCTACATTGAACATTCCGGCAGAGACACAATTCGCATCGTTGGAATAGAGCAATCTGATCAGCTAACTCTTCGACGCATTGGAACTTCTGGAGAGGATCTACTGATCCAATTCTCAGACCAAAACGGTCAATTGACGGGAGATCAGATCACCATCAAACAGGTCTATGACAAAGGTATTATCACACCCAATCTGATTGAAACAATTGAACTAGTGAATGCGGAGGGGGTTTCAACACAACTATCTATTTTTGAGCTTAACAGCCTCTACCAATCACTCGACTCCAATAGGCTCTATGGACTTGAGGGGGATGATAGGTTGCAGGGAGCCGATGCCAATGAATACCTAGAGGGCGCCGGTGGTGACGACCATTTAATAGGTAACCGTGGAGATGATCACTTATCTGGAGGTGAAGGAGGTGACCTGTTAGTAGGTGGTGAAGGGGCTGACGTTTTGCAAGGAGGTAAAGGCAAAGACACCTACCTCTTTAGCCGAGGTCACGGTCAAGATGTGATCAACAACCGCGACCGTGACTCCATCGATAGGGTGTTGTTTGATTCCACTATTAGCAAAAAGCAAGTTGATATCAGCCGGATCAACGATGATCTCTTAATCGAAACAGGGCAGCCGGGGGATCTAATTACCGTCAAATCCTTCTTTAATGGCGATCTTATATCACTCGACACCATCAAATTGATTGAGTTCAGTAACGGTGAACAGATGAATCTATCGGACATTGCCCAGCAGACGCTTGCGACCAGCAACGGCGATGATCATATCCAAGGCTTAGCCTCTGCTGATGTCATCAGTGGTCATGGTGGTGACGATACTATATCCGGAGGTGGCGGTGATGATCTTATCCACGGAGATCAGAACAACGATCTCATCTATGGCGATTCCGGCGATGACGAACTCTTTGGTGATCAGGGAGAAGATCGTCTGCATGGCGGTAGCGGTTCGGACCACCTGTTTGGCGGCAACGAGTCGGATCAACTTTATGGTGGATCCGGAAACGATAAGCTATCAGGCGACAACGGCACGGATCATCTCTTTGGGGGCAGTGGCCAAGACAGGCTTATGGGCGGCAATGGCGATGACCAGTTAACCGGCGGTAAAGGGGATGACCTGCTGGAAGGCGGAAAAGGGGATGATACTTACATTATTCGAGCGCATGATGGATCTGACCAAATAGCCGATAGCAGTGGGAGCGATACGCTTGTATTAAATGGCATCAACTGGGAGCGTCTTCAACTTGAGATGCTGAATGATTCGCTACTGATAAAAGACCGTGATTCCAGCACCGAGGTGACTATACAATCGGCTAATAAAGAAGGCATTGAGAGGATAGAAACTGAAGATGGCTGGGCTGACATGGCTGATATCTACGCCATCATTCATGCAATTGCCCAGTTTGATGCACTCGATGAAGAGGAGGTGACTCTGGAGGATAGAAACACTCTCAACAACGTCTTAGCAACTGCCTGGCATAGTGAGTGATATTGATACTCGATAAGGGGGTCAGACCGAAAGGTCAGCCCCCTTAAGTTACCCCTGAGATGAATTCCATTTAGATAAAGTGATACAATTGTATCACTTAAAACTCAGGGGTTATCTATGAAAACAGAGTTAGTAACCAACCTTAAAAGGCACGCGACTAAAATTCTTAGTGAGTTGCACGTCAACAAGGAGCCTATCTTGATTACAGAACATGGACAGCCTTCGGCCTACCTAGTAGACGTAGAAGATTACGAGTACATGCAAAACCGATTGGCTTTGCTTGAAGCGATTGCGCTTGGTGAAAAAGACGTTGCTGAAGGCAAAGTTCATACTCAAGCTGAAGTAGAAGCCAAGTTGGACAAATGGCTAAGCTAATCTGGACAGAAAAAGCGATCGATGACCTTTCAGAATTAGCAGAGTATGTTGCTATTAGTGACAGAGCCGCAGCAAAGCAGTTAGTGCAGAGAATACTGTCTAGCGTCAGGCGACTGGAACAACATCCTGAATCAGGTCGCCGCTTACCTGAGCTTCCATTACAAAACTACAGGGAAGTGATCACTCCACCCTCACGCATCGTCTACAGAATCGAGAAAGAAAATGTCTTCGTAATTAGGGTGATACGACAAGAACGCGATTTAAGGCGGTTAATGCTAGGGCTTAACACTCATAACCGATAAGTCTTTCAAATAAAATCGCGGCCTCAGAAAGACCGCACCAACTTACCGAGTAGCCTCTGCCCTTGCAGCGGCGGCGCCAGCTGCATCGCCGGCTTGTTCGCGAATCAGTGCCAGTTCACGCCAAAGTTTTCGCTGATAATCGGGAAGTCCCGTTGCAACGGCAACACCTCTTAGCGCAACCTGCTCTGCCTGAATCAGATTCAGCTGGCGGCGTTTAATAGATGCTAAATGCAAATAGACCTGTGGATCGCGCGGTGAGATACGCAGTGCGCGCTCAACTTGGGATTCAGCAGCTGCCAGATCACCTCTATCCGCAGCCTGTTTTGCTTCTGCAAGCAGTGACACCGTTGCTGAGTTGGAGTTTTCATCAATCGCGAGCGGCTCAGAGGGTGCAATTTGAGCGGGCTGCTGTTGTGAAGGTTGAGTCGGTGCAAAGTTCGGTACATCGTAGATAGGTGCAACATTCACATCACCGCGGGGTTCCACTGGAACAACGGCCCCCGGGGCAACCTTTGCATTTCGTGGCGATACATCACGCTCTTCTACCGGAGTTAGGTAAGGGCTTGGGCCCGCACAGCCGACCAGTAAGGTCAGCACAGCTGTAATGGATAAAGATTGGTACAGATTCATGAACCGGCTCGACGTTCTCAAGATTAAGACGAACTAAGAATAATCAGTTGATTAAAGAAAATCTAATTAAACCAACCTTTGAACCAATCTAATGGCGATTTAATCGCCTCCCCTGGTTTGCGCTTACCGCCACAACTGACTTTCTGAACCGGTTCTGTGCCTTGAATATAGGGAACTGAACGCGCACCTTCACACTGCTGATCGGTTTGAACATTTTGCGCTGCATCGACCCAAACATACTCCACCTCTCTCGGTTTCAAGGCCAAATAGGGCTCGGGCTGCTCTTTTTTCATCAGATCCGTCCACACCTTTAATGCGCCACCTGACCCAGTAAAGGGTAAGGTCGCATTGTCATCCCTACCTACCCAAACAACGGCTAAACGACTGCCGGTAAATCCTGCAAACCAACTATCTCGCTGCTGATCGGATGTCCCTGTTTTACCCGCCACATTTAAGTTGGCGGGCAAGGTTCTGTAGAGCGATCTAGCCGTACCCTCACGAGCCACTGATTGCATTGCGTAGTGAATCAGGTGTACCTGTTTAGGATCAACGACTTGATTGAGCTTAAAGGGGTAGCGAGAGAGCTCTTGCCCATAGGCGTCGGTTACTCGACGAATGGCGCGAAGCGGCATTCTAAACCCATTCGCGGCTAGCGTTTGATAGACCTGCGCCACTTCAATAGGTGCCAAGTTAAGCGCTCCCAATAGCAGCGATGGGTAGGGTTTGATCTCTGAATCAACGCCCAGACGCTTCAGCATATCGATGACCGAATCGACTCCTATATCCAAGCCTAGGCGTGCAGAAGAGAGATTGTAGGAGCGAGAAATGGCCTCATACAGGGGCACCATGCCCTTCTCTTTGCCATCAAAGTTCTCAGGTGACCAGACAGACCCATCCGGCTGCTGCATCTGAAAGGCGCTATCTTCGATAAGAGTCGTGAGGGTGTACCCCTTCTCTAACGCGGCCAAGAAGGTAGCCGGTTTGACCAAGGAACCAATCGGACGGCGAGCATCCAAGGCCCGGTTAAACCCAGCAAATCGAGCATTCCGTCCACCAATAACCGCCAACAACTCACCGGTTTGCGGATCGGTAACCACCGTTGCACCCTGCAGAGGCTGTGCCTTTTTGCCGTACTGTTTTTCTAACAACGCGATGCGTTCACTTAACGCCGAAGCCGCATTCTGCTGCACTAAAGGATCCAGTGCCGTGAAAATACGAATCCCCTCAGAATTCAAATCCTCTTCGCGATACTCCTGTCGAAGCTGTCGTTTCACCACATCGAGGTAGGCTGGGTAAGCCCCTTTTAAACGGGCGCCTCGTTTAATGACATCAAGCGGCTGTTGTATCGCGCGTTGATACTGATTTGAGCTGATCATCGCTTGATCCAACAGCAGTTTCAGTACCAGATCACGGCGTTTTAGAGCTCTCTCTGGGTGACGCCGAGGATCATAATAAGAAGGCCCTTTAACCAAGCCCGCTAGCAACGCAATGTGATGCAGCTCGAGTTCAGCGGCAGGACGGCCGAAGTAGAAGAGGCTACCTTGACCAAAACCGTGGATCGCACGCGCGCCGTCCTGTCCCAGATAAACCTCATTAAGATAGGCCTCAAGAATCTCGTCTTTCTCGTAGTGTAGATCCAGTAAAACTGCCATCGGCAGTTCAAGCAGTTTACGCGAGAGGGTTCTCTCAGAGGTCAGGTAGAAGTTTTTAATCAACTGCTGAGTGAGGGTACTTCCCCCCTGCACAAATCGACCCGCACGAATATTGACCCACATCGCTCGAGCAATGCCTTTCAAAGAGATGCCGAAATGATCGTAAAAGGCACGATCTTCAACGGCAACTAAGGCCTGGGGCAGTAGATTGGGCACATCTTGAATACGCACCAGTTCACGATCTTCATTATCACCAGGGTAGATCCCCCCTATCAGCACCGGTTCTAAACGCGCCAACGTCATGGAGCGATTGTTGGCATCCATCAAGCGAGCTATCTGCCCTTGCTGAAAGCTAAGAGTGACGCGTTTTGATCTCTCAGCGCCCTCAGGAAAATCAAAGCCACGGGTATAGATGTCGGCTCGAGTGGCACTGATTCGCGCTGTGCCAGGGCGATTGACCTGATTACCAATACTGTAGCCAAGTGCTTTCAATTCGAGTTGCAAAGCCTGAGTGTCCAGACGTTGCCCAGGGTAGAGTTCTAATGGGCGTGCATAGACCTTAGCCGGCAGTGACCAGCGTTTGCCTTCAAACTTTTCACGCACCTGCGCATCGAGGTAGACCAGACCCACCGCAGCAACAACGGTAGCGACCAAGCCCAGTTTAAAAAGAAACCAAAACAGCGATTTAGCCCAATTGCGGCTCGATTTTGCTTTGGTTTGCTTAGATTGATGTCTCTTTTTTGTCATCTTCTCAGTATAATCTTCGACCCGCTGGCGCGTATCTCGTTAGGCCAGCTTATGTTTAGTAAGGGCAGTTTAGTCGAACTATGGAATCCACGCTGGTAAACAATCTACTCAATCCAGCTTGCTACCCGCATGAGGTGAGCGAGTTTGAAGTGATTGAGACGCACATCGCGTGGCTTATCAGAACCGGCGAGTTCGTCTACAAAATCAAAAAGCCGGTCAACTTTGGATTTTTAGATTTTACTACACTTGAGAAGCGAAAGTACTTTTGTGAGGAGGAACTTCGCCTCAATCAACGTCTTTCTGAAAATACCTATATTGAAGTTGTGGCTATCGGCGGTACTGAGAGCGATCCAGTGATTGGAGCGACAGGTGAGCCGATCGAATACGCCGTCAAAATGCGTGAGTTTGCTTCAGGGCTACTGCTCTCCGAGCTACTAAACGTCTACAAATTCGACCCCAACTGGATCGATAAACTGGCTGATAAAATTGCTGACTTCCATCAGCGCGCACCCATTGTTGCCCCCGGAAGTCCATGGGGCGAACCCGACAGTATTGCCGCCATTTCCGAAGATAACTACAGGGACATCGATCGTTCGCTTATTCCCGAAGAGGATGCCAAAGAGCTCGACCGTCTTTGGCAGCACATTAAAGATCGTTACCAACTGCTTGAACCCTTAATGCGTCGTCGCAAGCTCGATGGCTCGATTCGTGAGTGTCACGGTGATCTTCACCTGGGCAACATCACCTTAGATGGTGATTCACTCCTCGTGTTTGACTGCATTGAGTTCAACCTAGAGTTCCGTTGGATCGATAAGATGTCGGACATTGGCTTCCTGTTGATGGACCTAGAGGCTAGCGGCCACCCTCGTTGGGCGAACCGTTGTCTTAACCGCTATATGGAGATCACCGGCGATTACGAAGGGTTAATTCTACTGCCCTACTACAAAGCGCACCGCGCGATGGTAAGAGCGAAAGTCGCCATGTTAGGCGAGAAACCCAATCTTGCTGAGTTCCAACACTACCTTAAACTGACCGCCGAATACGCGGCTGCGCCACTACCGATGTTGGTGATGATGCAGGGGATTAGCGGCTCCGGTAAATCACATATCTCTAGCAAATTAGCCGAGCTGATCTCCGGTGTTCGTGTACGATCAAGTGCTGAGCGTAAAAAGATCTATCGCAAAGCGTCTCGCGAAGGTGAAAGCCTTGAGATGTACGGTGCAGACATGAATATGCGCACTTTCCTAGAGATGAAGCGCGTCTCTGGCATTCTGTTAGAAGCGGGCCAGACTCTGATTCTGGATGCCGCATACATTCGCCAACGTTCACGTCGACAGTTTCTGCAACTGGCCGAAGAGCTGGGCTGCCCAGCACGAATCATCGCTTGCGAACCTCCAGAGAAAGTCATCGAGGCGCGCCTGGCTAAACGTTCCGAAGAGCGTGAAGACCCAACAGATGCCACCATTGAAGTGATGCAAGCGCAGAAACGCGTCGCTGAGCCATTAAGTGAAGAGGAAGAGAAGATCGCCCTTCACATCGATACCAGCGAAGAGAATGCGCACCTTAAGATCATTCAATACTTGATTGATCAGAAGCTGCTACCAGAGACGGTAAACTGCGGATAACCCTCCTCAGTGGGCTCTGCACTCTCGACTTCCACCTCGAACAGTTGCCTTAAGTGAGCGACCGTTAGAACAGAGTGGTCACCCTCGACAACAGAGTCTTGGGTGCCAAGTAAGTAAAAGTAATCCCCCATTCGTGAAGCTAAACTCGCCTCTTGCAGGGTCACTACAACCGCATAACCCTCCTCTTTAAACGATCTAAGTAGCTCCCCTGCCCGACGTTTAAACTCGGCATCCATTGCAGTGCAAGGCTCTTCAATTAACATTAGGCTGGGCTCATTGGGGCGACTCACCAAATCACAGGCCAGCTGCACACGCTGTCTCTCGCCTCTCGAGAGCGTTTTAAAGGGGCGCTGCAATATTGATTCGAGTAACAACTGAGTTTTTACCCTTTCACTGCGCGATTCGAATAAGGCTTCACCAGCACCCGAAGAGTGACCGGCCTGCAGAAGCAGAGACGAAACATTCATATCAGGATCAAGATTAAACTTTGAGAGAGCCTGACTTAACTCAGGAAAATGGCTAAACAGATCCACGTCGTAGGCCTGCAAGATGACACTGACTCTGTGACGTTCAAAGGGATGATCAGGCATACCGTTTCTCTCTATAAAGCATTAAAATTTGAAAAAATTTTAGGTGAAACCCATGATTCTGTGCAGTGTATCGGATTTAGTCGACGGTGAAAGCCGTGGTTTTGAACGGGAGGGCCTATCCCTTTTTGTTGTAAAACAGGGCGACCAACTCTCAATTTTCAAAAACAGCTGCCCCCATCGCGGAATTCGCCTAGAGTGGCAACCAGACACTTTCTTGGATGTCGAAAAGCAGTTCATCCAATGCGCCACGCATGGCGCACTTTTCACGATAAACGAGGGTGAATGCATTGCGGGCCCCTGCCCAGGTGAACGGTTAGAGGCGATCCCCTTTGAAATCATCGACGGGAATATTAGGTTAACGATTTAACCTCTAGTGTCGCTGACAAACTGTTCAATTCGGTTAAGCGCCTCATCGATATTGGCCAAAGAGGTGGTGTAAGCGAAGCGAACAAATTTGTGCGCCTGATACTCACCAAAATCGGCACCAGGCGTCGCGACCACGCCCGCCCTCTCTAGTAACTCCCAGCACCAACTAAAGCTGTCATCACACAAGTCTGAAGCATCGGCATAGATATAAAAAGCACCCGCTGGCGTTCTAGGGACTTTAAAACCAATTCGCTTGAGCCCTTCTAACAGGCGATCACGTCGCTGCTGCAACTCCTCTCTTCGCAACTCGAACAGTTCAATCGCATCAGGTTCGAATGCTCTGAGCGCAGCATACTGAGACAAGGTCGTGGGAGAAATGTAGAGATTTTGTGCCATCTTCTCCATTTCAGCCACCGCTGATGCATCCGCTACCAACCAACCCAAGCGCCAGCCCGTCATGCCGAAATATTTTGAAAACGAGTTGATCACGATGCAGTTTGTATCGATGCTAAAGGCACTGGGAGTCTCTGCACCGTAGGTTAGGCCGTGGTAGATCTCATCAACAACCAAGGTGCCACCTAAACGAGAGACCGTTGCTGCAATATTGGCAAGCTCTTGTGGATCGATGACCGCTCCGGTTGGGTTAGCTGGCGAGGCAATAAGAACGCCTGCAGTCTGTTCATCCCAATGCTGCTCAACCAATTCAGCGGTTAATTGGTAGTTCTGTTCATGATCCACGGGAATAGAGACCGCTTGGGCCTCCACTATGCGCAAAAATTGACGATTACAGGGGTAGCCTGGATCGGCCATCAATATCTTTTGATCACGATTGGCTAACAGGGCAAAGGTCAATTGCAGTGCTGCTGAAGCACCTGCTGTGACTAACACATTGTCTGCGGCGATCTTCTGCCCGTAACGCTGTTGGTGAAAGGCTGCAATTTTTTCACGAAGAGCCGAAATACCTGCTGCCGGTGTGTAGGTCATAGGGGTAGTGTCCAGCAGACGTTTTGCCTCCTCGATCACCTGGGGTGCCGCACCAAAATCGGGTTCGCCCGCCCCTAAATGGATGATAGAGCGCCCCTGATCGGCTAACGCATGAGCGTGTTTAAGCAGATCCATCACTTTAAAGGATTCAATTAACTGCGAACGCTGACTCCAACTCTTAGACATATCACCTCCCGATCGAATCGACACAGTATACTTGTTACACCAACAGAGACTAGCCATCTTTATACTGTTCTGGTAACTTCGCTGACTTACTAAAAAACGGACTCTCTCGATCCAACGTATTACCCAATAATCGAGAGCAATAATACAATCACAGGGTACGAGGCAGACACTATGCCAAGCAGTAATACTGAATCTTTTACTCACATTGCGCCATACGACATCAAAGACTCAGAAGAGTACATGAACGATGCGCAGAAGGATCACTTCCGACTTATTCTTAAAGAGTGGAAGCGCGAACTGATGGAAGAGGTCGATATGACCATCAACCACCTTAAGGAAGAGGCTAGCAACTTTGCTGACCCTGCCGATCGTGCCAGCCAGGAAGAGGAGTTCAGCCTTGAACTTCGCACACGAGATCGTGAGCGCAAGCTGATTCGCAAGATCGATAAAGCACTCGAGTCAATCGATGAAGACGATTTCGGCTATTGTGAAGCCTGCGGTGTAGAGATCGGTATTCGCCGACTCGAAGCTCGACCAACGGCAACTCTCTGTATCGACTGCAAGACGCTTGCAGAGATAAAAGAAAAGCAGACAGGCAAATAATAGAAGCGCGGTTTGTACCGCGCTTTTTTATGTCCTTTATATTCATACAATGAACTACATTGGTCGATTCGCCCCCTCTCCAACAGGCCCTCTTCACGAAGGCTCACTGCTAACCGCGCTGGCCAGTTACCTAGAAGCTAAAAAGCATCATGGACTTTGGCTAGTCCGAATAGAGGATCTTGATCAACCACGCTGTCAGCAGGCGCATGAAAAGGCGATTCTTGAAGCGCTAGAAGCCTACGGTCTCCATTGGGATAAAACGGTCATGCGTCAAACTGACCGAATCGATCGCTACACTGATCTCTTTCAGTCGCTCATCGCTCAAGGGCAGGCATATCGCTGTGGTTGTAGCCGAACGGACTTAAAGAGTCGGCACGCCTTACCGCATTACGATCGGTACTGTTTGCTGCACCCTGCCAATAAAGAGCCAACCGCAGTCCGATTTAAAGTGGAGCAATGTTCAGGGTTTGATGACCTCCTTCAAGGCTCTCAGCCGACTCCTTCAGAAGGGGTTGGTGATTTCATTCTCTACCGTCGTGATGGCATTGTTGCTTATCAGCTTGCCGTCGTACTGGATGACTATGAACAGGGAGTGACTGACATTGTTAGAGGGTCAGATCTGCTTGATGAAACGCATAAACAGCGAGCACTGCAGCTCACACAGGACTACCCTCTGCTGAAATATGCTCATTTGCCGTTGGTGTTAGCCGCTGATGGACAAAAACTATCGAAACAGACCTTTGCGTGCGCCTTGCCAACAGAACCATTGGAAATCATTAAACAACTTAAAAAGGCGATGGTTAGGCTTGGGCAGATTGATGAAAAGTGCGATATACCGAGCGATGTAGAGACTTTTATTCAGTTCGCACTAGACGTTTGGGATATACAAAAAGTTCCAAAAGTTATTAAAAACAGCTAGTTATTTAGACTTTGGTATGAAGTGTTAAATTTTTTTCACTTTAGAGTTGAATAGAGCTAATGGATTACCTATAGTCGCTCCACAACAACAAGAAAGGACGGCGCAATACTTAGCTCAAATAAAAATAACAAGAGCAAAAGGTGCCGACGAAATACCTGCTCCGAATAAAAATAAAAATGGAGCATTACTCGATCGTGAGGACTGTCACCGCAAGGGACAATAAAAATAACACCAAATTATTGGTGGCAGCCTCACGCTCGAACCCCCAAACGCAAATCCTACCCCTCTAAAATTCATTTTATATAAGACATTTTCAGACCGGTTATTAATTCTTACTAACTACTGGTAGACTAGCGCCTTTGTATTTTGACTCGAACTGTTTTTAAATGACTTCTCAAATTGTTCTGTTCCTTTTGGGCATTGCCGCGATTGCTGGCCTCTATTTTGCGCTTCGTACTAAAGCGGCACCGATCACTGAAGCCAATATTGAAAACACCCAAGCGGATGATCTAGTCACAGCCATTTTGCCGGAAGGTGAACGTCGCGTTGTTCCCGAGTCGATCCATAACATTCCTCGCCACGCTCTGGATGACAATGCCATGCGTGTCGTCTACCGTTTGCTTGATAACGGCTACGATGGCTATCTAGTCGGCGGCTGTGTACGCGATCTTTTGGTCGGAAAAAACCCTAAAGATTTTGACGTTGCTACCTCCGCAACGCCTGAACAAGCAGAACCCCTATTCAACCGTGCTCGACTCATTGGTCGCCGCTTCAAGATCGTCCACGTCCGTTTTGGCCGCGAAGTTATCGAAGTCACCACCTTCCGTGCCGGACACGACAGCGTTTCAACCTCTAAGGATCAGTCACGACAGGCCGCCTCTGGCATGCTGCTTCGTGATAATGTCTACGGCACCATCGAAGAGGATGCAAAGCGCCGCGACTTCTCGATTAACGCGCTCTACTACAACGTTGAAGATAACTCCGTTTATGACTTCGCTAATGGCTACCCAGATCTTCTTGAGAAGCGTATTCGCATCATCGGCGATGCAGAGGAGCGCTACCGCGAAGATCCCGTTCGTATGTTACGTGCAGCTCGCTTTGCCGCAAAACTGAGTTTTGATATCGACTCCGACACCGCCCAACCGATTCATAAACTGGGTGGTTTGATCAGCAAAGTCGCTCCTGCTCGCATGTTTGATGAGGTACTTAAGCTACTCCAGACCGGTTACGGCGAAGCCTGCCTTCGCCAACTGCTCCGTTTTGACCTATTTAAGTACCTTCTACCGGCCACTGATCGCATGTTAGGTAGCGATGAGTACCCAGTCGAGCAGCTCGTTAACAATGCGTTACGAAATACTGATCGCCGTCTTGCTCAGGATAAGAGCGTCAACCCCGCTTTTCTATTTGCAGCGATGCTTTGGTACCCGCTGGTGGATCGCATGCGTGATCTTGAAGGACACAAAGACCTACCGCCTCTACAGCGACTTCACGAGGCCGCTAATCAGATCCTAGGTGAACAGGTCCGAGCGACTGCCATTCCAAGACGTTTCTCCACGACGATTCGTGAAATCTGGGAGATGCAGCACCGTCTAATGCGCCGCGATCGTGCCGATCAACTAATGGAGCACCCTCGCTTCCGTGCTGGCTACGATCTATTAGTGTTGCGTGAAGAGAGTGGTGAAGATCTTAACGGAATCAGTGGTTGGTGGACCGAATACCAGAACAGCCAACCCAATGCTCGTCCTCAGATACCCGCTGAAGAGCGCCGCAAACGCTCGCGCCGTCGCCGTCCTAATCGTAAGCCAAAAGAGCAGTCATAAGATGATTCGCGCCTACGTCGGTTTGGGCAGCAATTTAGAGAATCCTCTACAGCAGGTGGCTGACGCTCTGCGAGAACTTCAGGCGATTCCCAACTCTAAGCTAGTAGAGCACTCCAGACTCTATCGCTCCGACCCAGTGGGTCCTCCTGGACAACCCGACTACATCAATGCGGCTGCTTGCCTCGAGACAAGCTTAGAAGCTGAACAACTGTTGGATGAACTGCAAGCGATAGAGCAGTCCCATGATCGTGTTCGAGTGCAACACTGGGGGCCGAGAACCTTAGATCTGGATATTTTACTCTTTGGTGATCAAGTCATTAACACTGAGCGACTTACTGTACCCCACGCTTTTATGCGTGAGAGAAGCTTTGTCCTCTACCCTCTCGCTGAGATTGAACCCAATTTAGTGCTACCAAATGGTGATCACCTAAGCGAAATTTTGCTGGAATGTCCTATGGGCACACTGGAACCAATCGCACTATAATAGTGCGCATCTTATCGAATAGAGAGACTGATTAAATGAGCACACCAAGCCTGCACCGTTTAATTGAGAAAAAACAGGCGAGAGAGAAGTTTGCGGTTCTAACTGCTTACGATGCAACCTTCGCCCATGTCGCCAGCAGTGCTGGCGTAGACCTGATACTGGTCGGTGATTCATTGGGCATGGTTCTGCAAGGTGAATCCAGCACACTGCCGGTAACGGTTGACGATATGGCCTACCACACTCGCGCGGTGGCTATGGGCAACCAAGGGTCGCTGATCGTGTCTGACCTGCCCTTTATGAGCTACTCAAACACTCAGCAAGCGGAAGAGAGTGCCGCAAAACTGATGCGCGCTGGTGCGCACATAGTCAAACTGGAAGGCGGTGCTTGGTTAACTGACACCATTTCAGCACTCAGCCGCCAAGGCGTACCTGTCTGCGCACACCTAGGTTTAACACCACAATCGGTCAATAAATTGGGTGGATACAAGGTACAGGGACGCGACAATCATGCTGCGACGTTGATGCTTGAGGACGCTCAGCGCTTACAGGACGCAGGCGCAGATATGCTGGTGTTAGAGTGTGTGCCAACCCTACTGGCCTGTGAAATCACTAAAAACCTCGACATCCCAGTGATTGGCATCGGTGCAGGTAATCTTACCGATGCTCAAGTGCTTGTAATGCATGATCTGCTAGGTATTACACCTGGACGGCGTCCCAAATTCGTTAAAAACTTTATGGAAGGTGCTGGCTCGATCCAAGAGGCGATTGAACAGTACGTTGCCGACGTTAAAAGCGGCACATTCCCTGGCCCAGAGCACAGTTTCGAATAATCTATGAAAACCGTTACGACCATTGCCGAGCTTCGAGCTGCGGTCACTGCAGCACGTGCTGCAGGTAAAAAGATCGGCTTCGTGCCGACCATGGGCAACCTTCATCAAGGTCACTTAAATCTTTTGATTCGGGCTCGCGAGCTTTCAGACTTTGTTGTCTCATCGATCTTCGTTAACCCGTTACAGTTTAATAACGCTGACGACTTGGAACGATACCCTCGAACCCTTGAAGAGGATCAGGCGAGTCTGAAGGAGTTTGGTTGCGATCTGCTGTTTGCGCCAGCTGAGGCAGAGGTCTACCCCAAGGGTCGTGATTCACAGACCTTTGTTGAAGTACCAGAAGTCTCTAATCTTTACTGCGGTGCTAGCCGCCCCGGACACTTCCGCGGTGTCACGACCATCGTCAACAAACTGTTTAATTTGGTCCAACCTGACCTAGCGGTATTTGGACGAAAAGACTTTCAACAGCTGCACGTAATTCGCCGTATGGTCGATGATCTATCGATGCCCATTGAGATTGTTGGGGAAGAGACAGCCCGTGCTGACTCAGGTTTAGCCCTGAGCTCTCGTAACGGTTATCTGACCGACAGCGAACTGGCTGCAGCGCCAGCGCTCTACCAACAACTGAGCCAAATCCGTGATCAGGTTCAAGCGGGTAGCAACGAGTTTGCAGTGCTACAGGTCAAAGCGAGTGAAGCATTAGAAGAGGCGGGGTTCCGTCGTGATTATGTGCATATCGTTAATCGCAATACGCTTCAGCCGGCGACACCGGATGACACTCAACTGGTGATCTTAGCGGCCGCCTATTTAGGTCACGCTCGTCTAATTGATAATCTTGAGTTCGATCGCTAAGCCGTTGCGATCGAACCCTTACCAATTCCCTCAAACGCACGCACTTCAATCTGTTTTCCAGGTAGGGTTGCCGCAATGGTTTGCGCCAGATGATTGGCGATCAACTCCACGGTAGATTCCGTGTCGATCATGTAGACCACTGAGGTAGGAAGCGTCAGGCTGAATGCCCCCTGGGGTGCTTGGTAGGCAAAATTGACAGACTGTTCGGTACGACTGACGACATGATCTTCTGTCCCTATGTAGATATCTTCAAAGCGCTTTGCCCACTGCGCTTCAAGTGCTAGATCACGCTCACCATCAATTAGAATATGGATTCTTGAGCGGTGTCCATGAGCGATACGTTGGCAGTTACCGTCATGCTTCTGTAGACCGTGTGTGTAATGGTAGTAGGCACCGTCAATCACTTCCGGGTATAGGGTCACTTTGATACCACTGACCGTTGGAAAGATCGCAGCTAACTCCTGTTCACACCAACGAGCGACGGGTTCAGGCTCTATCGCATCCACGGGAAGGATCTCAAACGCTTGATGTGGCGCGCTGCAACGAAGGGGCTCACCCGATGGGTAGAGCCACTCCACAGTCGTGTTCTGTTCGGCTAAAGTCACCTTTAGGTTAGGTGTCTTATCAGCAATCACTAACGAGTGATCTAAGCCAGCATCAAACCACTGTTTCACGCGCTTTTTAACGATGCCAAAATCGACAATCATCCCCTCATCGTTTAATTGGCCGTCCAGCTCTAAACGGACAGCCCAGGATTCACCCACAAGACCGCGTTGCGCGTCCAGATAGGTAAAATCAACATGGGTAAGATCATCAACAAATAGCTTCACACACGACTCCTAACAGTTTGTGCAGCTATTTTAGCGAATCGGGATAAGAAATCACCTGATTGTTCGCAGCCATCGGTTGCTCCGGTATAATGCAATGATCTTAATTCAGGTGAACCCTTCCTATGCGACTCGATAAGTACCTTGCTCAATCCACCGGTTTCTCTCGTAAAGAGGTGAAGCGTATGCTGCACGCCGAAGAGGTACGAGTGAATGGCGAACTTGAAAAGAACCCCGCTCGCAAAGTGGCTGAAGAGGATGAAGTCATTCTGGACGGCTACGAAATTGAAGCCCCGCGTGATCGCTACATCATGCTTAATAAGCCCCTGGGTTATGTCTGCTCACACGATGAGGGTGATCATGCGTCCGTGCTGGGCCTTATCGAACTTCCACGTGTCGATAACCTCACGATTGCCGGTCGGTTAGATGTTGATACAACAGGGTTAGTACTGCTCAGTGATAACGGGCAGTGGTGTCACCGTATCACCTCGCCACGTCATAAGCTGGGTAAGATCTATGAAGCGACCTTGGCAGACCCGATTGATGAGAGCTACATCGAGAAATTCGAGCGCGGTATTCAGCTTAATGGTGAGAAAGAGCTCACTAAACCGGCAAAATTAGAGATTCTCTCTGAGCAGGTAGCCAGAGTGGAGCTGTTCGAAGGACGCTACCACCAAGTAAAGCGCATGTTCGCAGCACTGGGTAACAAAGTAGAAGAGCTGCATCGCGAATCGATTGGACCGATCGCACTGGATGATGATCTCTATGAGGGTGAGTGGCGAGAGCTCACTGACGACGAGGTAGCCAGCATCTTTAATGGCTAACTTCGAATCGCTCATCAATCAGGAGATTCAAGCCAATCCAAACGGACTTCTGATTGTTGATGAAAACCTCAACCCCAAATCACTTCAAGCCGCCTCCGGTTGGCAGGCTCTGACCAATCGCTTTGATCAGCAGCAATCACTTTGCGCTCAAGGCTGGCAATGCTCACTCTCTGATTTTGAGTGGCCTACAGACTTAACCACTGATTTTATTCTGTTTCGCATTAGCAAAGAGAAGGCGGTTGTTAATCATCTCATCAATTTGGCGGCAGAGCAGTTAAAGCCCGGTGCTCGCCTTATCTTATTAGGTGATAAATCCGAGGGGATCAAAAGCTACGCCAAAAATGGCCAAAAATGCCTAAACGGTGATCGCTCTGAGGTTAAATTGGGCGGCGATAGCTGGAGGGTCGAACTCACAGTAGGCCAGGTAACAGGCACACCGTTAGATGATCAAGACTATCATCAAGTCCGAGAGGTTATAAAAGTAAGTGAATACTCACTACTATCAAAGCCCGGTGTATATGGTTGGAAAAAAATCGACCAAGGTAGCCAGCAACTGGTTGAGCGCCTACCTTTCATGCTCAACTCTGAGCTACCGATAGGTGCGAATCGGGTGTTAGACCTGGGCTGCGGATCAGGTTATCTTACACTCGCTTCCTGTAGCCAAGCATCTTTCATAACAGCGACTGACAATAACGCAGCGGCAATCAAAGCGACTCAAGCAACCTTGGCAGCAGCGAACTTTCAGGCTGAAGTTTGCTTAACCAATGCCGGTGAAGAGTTGGCCTCTGAGTACGATCTGATACTATGTAACCCGCCCTTTCATAGTGGTTTTGGGATCGATTACGATTTAACTGACCGCTTTTCGAGAAATGCCGCTAGACTGTTAGCAGCAGAGGGGAAAGCCTGTTTCGTCGTGAACCAGCATGTACCACTGAAACGTATCGCATCAAGCTACTTCGAGTCTGTCGAGCTTGACCAAGATACAGGACATTTTTGCACCTATTTACTGACTAAGCCTAAGCGCTAGAGTTTTATGACTAAAGATTATCTACAACAATCGTTTTTCTTCTTCCGTTCCAACTTCAGTGCTCTATTGAGCATTCAACTGCCGTTTCTGATCATTCTGATGATCATCCAGATGAGCACTATTTCCGGAGTGGATGAGTCGAGCAACATGCAGGCACAGCTGATTCTGCTAACCGGTATGGACATGCTGTTTGTTCCTATCTACCTAGCGGCGACCATCTTCTATATGCAAGCCGTCATCGATGGAGGCTCGATCACAACCACGCAAAGCTGGTTTATGGCATTCCGCTGCTGGGGCAGACTATTTTTAACCTTCGTGCTTTCGGCATTGGTAACAGCACTGGGACTCATGTTGCTGATCGCCCCCGGTATCTATATAGCCGTTCGCTTAGCCCTGGCTAACGCCATCTGTGTCATTGAAGGTAAAGGGCCAATCGACTCGATGAAAGAGAGCTGGGAAGGCACTGACGGCCTGTTCTGGACCATGTTCAAAGGTCTGGCTCTGATCTTTGGTGGCCTGTTCATTCTAGAGGTGATCCTATCGCCGATGGTCGATCCAAGCAGCATGATCTCGATGCTGATCTCAGTCACCCTAGACTTCCTAAATGTCCTAGGCACCATCTACGCCTATCGCGTCTACCGCGCATGGCGTGACAAAGAACCGGTTGAGGATGAACCTTCGGTTCTTTAATGGTGTTGGAGCATCTTTTCGCGGTTTGCCCTTCGGGGCAATTCGCTCCTACAGTAGGACTCCGTTGCGGGCTTATCGCGAAGTCCTATTGTAGGAGGGAATTCAGCTCTGCTGAAACCCCGATCGATTTCAACAGCGGGTAACAGGCTGAAGGCCAGTCACCATACTTCGTAGGAAGATCAGCGCCCCAGTGACTGGCTTTAGCCTGTCATCTGCTTTCTTAGCGTTTTCCAGAAAAGGAGTAAAGCCTACCTGCGGATGACAGGCTGAAGGCCAGTCACCGCAAAGATCGCCACATCTTCGATATGGAACCAACAAAAAACCGCCATAAAGGCGGTTTTTTTAGTGCGAATCAGCAGTGATTAGTTCTCTGCAGTTTCGTCTTCTTCAAGATCTTTCATTGAAAGCTTGATACGGCCGCGGTTATCGACGTCCAGTACCTTAACTTTAATGACATCATCCATGTTGATGTAGTCAGTCACTGCGTTCACGCGCTCTTTAGCGATCTGTGAAATGTGTACTAGACCATCTTTACCAGGAAGGATGTTAACGAATGCGCCGAACTCTTCGATGCGAACAACCTTACCTTCGTAGATCTTACCGATCTCTGCTTCTGCAGTGATCGCAACAACACGGTCAACAGCCGCTTGTGAAGCTGCTTTGTTGTCTGCGTAGATACGAACAGTACCGTCGTCATCTAGATCGATCGATGCGCCTGTCTCTTCAGTAATAGAGCGGATAGTTGCACCACCTTTACCGATAACGTCGCGGATCTTCTCTGGGTTCACTTTAAGCTGAGTCATAGCAGGAGCGTGATCAGCCAGTTCTGGACGAGCGTAACCGATCACTTTCGCCATCTCGCGAAGGATGTGAACACGAGCGTCCAGTGCCTGTTCTAGAGCGATCTCCATGATCTCTTCAGTGATACCCGTGATCTTGATGTCCATCTGCAGTGCTGTAACACCGGCTTCGGTACCCGCTACTTTAAAGTCCATATCACCTAGGTGGTCTTCGTCACCCAGGATATCGGTTAGGACAGCGAAACGATCGCCCTCTTTAACCAGACCCATTGCGATACCGGCAACTGCTGAACTGACTGGTACACCCGCATCCATCATTGCAAGTGAAGAGCCACAGACAGAGGCCATTGATGATGAACCGTTTGATTCAGTGATCTCTGAAACAAGACGCATGGTGTAAGGGAAGGCTTCCTGAGTTGGAAGTACCGCAGAGACACCACGACGAGCCAGACGACCGTGACCGATTTCACGACGACCTGCACCACCCATACGGCCAGCTTCACCAACAGAGTATGGAGGGAAGTTGTACTGAAGCATGAATGGATCACGACGCTCGCCTTCTAGCGCATCGATGATCTGTACGTCACGGCTTGTACCCAGTGTACAAGTAACGATTGCCTGAGTTTCACCACGAGTGAACAGAGCTGAACCGTGTACGTTTTTAAGAACGCCCACTTCCACTTCGATTGGACGAACCGTTTTACTGTCACGACCGTCAATACGTGGCTGACCGCTAAGGATGCGCTCACGTACAGTCGCTTTCTCGATAGACGCGAATACTTTAGAGACTTCACCAGCGCCTGGTGCGCCCTCTTCACCTGTTGCAAACTGCTCTACAGCGGCATCGCGAAGTGCTTTAAGCGTGTCTTGACGCTCCATTTTGTCAGCCACTTGGAACGCTGCTTCAACCTGTGCACCGAATGCAGCAGTGATCGCATCAGTCAGCGCTTCGTTTTTAGCAGCTGGCTGCCAATCCCACTTAGGTTTAGCGGCTTCGGCGGCAAATTCGTTAACGGCATTGATAACCACTTGCATCTCTTGGTGAGCAAATAGAACCGCACCTAGCATCTCATCTTCGCTAAGCTCTTTCGCTTCTGACTCAACCATCAGAACCGCTTCGTTGGTACCCGCTACGACCATGTCTAGCTCAGAGTTTGCTAGCGCTTCGTAGGTTGGGTTAAGGATGTAACCTTCATCTTCAGTGAAGCCCACACGTGCTGCACCGATTGGGCCAACAAATGGGATACCAGAGATGGTGAGTGCTGCAGAGGTACCGATCATTGCAGCGATATCTGGATCAACATTCTTATCAGAAGAGACCACAGTACACACCACCTGAACTTCGTTCATGAACCCTTTAGGGAACAGTGGACGAATTGGGCGGTCGATTAGACGAGACGTTAGTGTCTCTTTCTCAGTTGGACGGCCTTCACGTTTGAAGAAGCCACCAGGGATACGGCCAACTGCGTAGTATTTCTCTTGATAGTGCACTGAAAGTGGGAAGAAGTCTTGTCCCTCTTTCGCTGTTTTTGCGCCAACGACAGTACACAGAACCTGTGTCTTTTCGTTAACAGTAACCATAACTGCACCAGTCGCCTGACGAGCGATCTTACCAGTTTCGATCGTTACGGTGTCATTACCGAACTGGAACGTTTTAGTAACCGTGTTAAACATCGATTAACTCCTAGTAATTAACTATGTTCCGCGTCCCCTGATCTTCACTCTTTTAAAGCCAGTACTCAGTTGAATTCAGTAAACTCAAGTGAGTACAGGCTGTCAGATCATTTGGTTTTGCGGAGGGTTTAAAGTAGAAAGGGCCATACTAAGTATGGCCCTAACTGGGTATCTAGCTCTTAGCGACGAAGACCTAGACGACCGATCAACTCAACGTAGCGAGTAGCATCTTTCTTCTTAAGGTAGTCCAGCAGCTTACGACGCTGGTTAACCATACGAATTAGACCACGACGTGAGTGGTGATCCTGCTTGTTCGCTTTGAAGTGACCCTGAAGGCCTTCAATGTTTGCAGTTAGAAGGGCAACTTGAACTTCTGGTGAACCAGTATCGTTCTGACCACGACCGTACGCTGCAACGATTTCAGCTTTCTTTTCAACAGACAATGCCATTGTTTTATCTCCTATTAGCAATATGCACACAGCCTAGGCTGCGGGTTAAGTCGCGCAACACCGAGCATATTTTCAGTGAAGCGTCATACCCTTGAGGGTAAATCAGTTTTCAGAGGTATCGAGTAGTCGACGAGCGCGTAATCGCCCCTCATCATCCACTTCAGCCATACCTAAGAATCGCTCTTCAGCAAAGAGTCTGACGAGGCCGCGCTCTGAGAATAACTCCCCTAAACGTTGCCCCTGCAGAAGACGATTTGCTAAATCTGCGGGTAATTCGATTGAAGGCAATGACTCCACTGCACTCCAGGGCGGCAATAATAGCGCATCTAAACGCATTTGTATGCACTCTAACGACTGATCTGACTCACGATGTTGTGCAATCTCATTCAACTGTTCGAGTGTCAGCATTGCGCTTCGATCGTAGGTAGCCACGGCAAGCCGTCGCAACATACTGACATGCGCACCACAGCCAAGTGCCAGACCTAGGTCTTCGACGATGGAGCGAATATAGGTGCCTTTAGAACAGTGCACCTCAAGATCAATCTCATCAGCACGCAGATCCAGCAGTTTGATCTCGTAAATGCATACCTGACGCGGCTTAACTTCGACCTTTTCACCTTTGCGCGCCAGCTTGTAAAGCGGCTGGCCATTGTGCTTTAAGGCCGAGAACATCGATGGAACCTGTTCGATTTCGCCAGAGAATTTGGCTTGAATCAGATCGTTTAACGCGTCTCGATCTAACTCAGGAACAGGCTTAGTTTCGATCACTTCGCCATCAGCATCACTGCTGTCAGTGCGAACCCCTAGCTTTGCCGTTGTGATATAGCGCTTATCAGAATCGAGAAGAAACTGTGAAAACTTAGTCGCTTCACCCAAACAGATGGGCAACATACCGGTAGCTAGAGGGTCTAGTGCGCCTGTGTGACCCGCTTTCGCTGCGTCATACAGACGTTTTACCTTCTGCAGGGCAGCATTCGAGCTGATGCCCTGAGGCTTATCAAGCAAAAAGACGCCGTCAATGCGGCGTCCTTTTTTACGTCGAGCCATGTTAGCCCTCGTTATCTTCGAGACGGCGAGCCTTCTCGATCAAGCTCGTTAGGTGACGACCGCGATGAATGCTCTCGTCATAATGGAAACGTAACGCCGGCATGACACGTAGTGAGATGCCTTTTGCCAGTTCAGCACGAAGGAAACCTGCAGCCTGCTTAAGCACCTCTAGACTCTGCTTGGTCGCTTCCGCCTCATCCTGTTCACCCAGTGGGAGAACGGTAATGTAGACATCCGCATAGCCTAAGTCTTTCGCTACTTTGACGTGGTTAATCGTCACCATTCCAATGCGTGGATCTTTAATCTCACGCTGAATAAGGGTCGCCAAATCACGCTGGATCTGGTCCCCTACTCGGTCTGTGCGTTTAAAATCGCGAGCCATACAACCTCTTAGATGGTACGTTGAACTTCAACTGTGTCGTAAACCTCAATCTGGTCGCCGACTTTAACATCGTTGTAGTTCTTCACGCCGATACCACACTCCATATTCTGACGAACTTCGTTGACGTTGTCTTTAAAGCGACGCAGTGACTCAAGCTCACCTTCGTAGATAACAACGTTATCACGTAGGACACGGATGCGTTTGTTACGGAAAATTGTACCTTCGATAACCATACAACCGGCAACTGCACCGATCTTAGGCGCACGGAAGACATCACGAACTTCAGCAATACCAACAATCTCCTCTTTGAACTCAGGAGAGAGTAGACCACTCATCGCCTGTTTCACGTCATCGATGATGTCGTAGATAACACTGTAGTAGCGAAGCTCCATCTCTTCACGCTCAACAATCGCACGCGCCTGAGCGTCTGCACGAACGTTAAAGCCGATTAGGATCGCTGAGGAGGCCAACGCAAGGTTAGCATCGGTTTCACCGATACCACCAACACCGCCAGAGACGATGTTCACTTTTACTTCATCGGTAGAGAGATCTTCTAGTGAGCTAGTCAGCGCCTCTAGAGAGCCTCGAACGTCGGTCTTAAGGACGATGTTAAGCGACTTAACTTCACCCGCTTCCATGTTCGAGAATAGGTTCTCAAGTTTCGCCTGTTGCTGACGCTGCAGTTTAACTTCACGGTATTTACCCTGACGGAATAGAGCGATTTCACGCGCTTTCTTCTCAGTGGATACTACGGTGAAGTCTTCACCTGCATCTGGCGTTCCGTCTAGACCTTGAATCTCAACTGGAATCGCAGGGCCACCCGCTTCTAGCGGCTTGCCGTTTTCATCAAGCATGGCACGTACACGACCGTAGTGAAGACCAGCTAGTACGATATCACCGCGCTTAAGGGTACCGTTTTGAACCAGTAGCGTAGCAACCGGACCACGACCTTTATCGAGACGTGATTCAACGACAACACCTGTACCTGGCGCATCTGGAACTGCTTCAAGCTCAAGAATTTCTGATTGAAGAAGGATCGCTTCAAGCAGCTCATCAATGCCCTGACCTGTTTTAGCAGAGACTGGACAGAACTGAACATCGCCGCCCCAATCTTCAGGAATAACATCACGTTGAGCCAGCTCGTTCTTAACTCGATCTGGATCCGCTTCCTCTTTATCGATCTTGTTGACCGCAACAACAAGAGGAACACCAGCCGCTTTAGCGTGCTGAACCGCCTCTTCAGTCTGTGGCATCACACCATCATCTGCGGCAACTACTAGAACAACGATATCCGTCAAAGAGGCACCACGGGCACGCATAGCGGTGAACGCGGCGTGTCCAGGAGTATCTAGGAAGGTCACCATGCCGTTGTCAGTCTCAACGTGGTAAGCACCGATGTGCTGGGTAATACCGCCAGACTCGCCAGAAGCTACACGTGTTGAACGGATGTAATCGAGCAGGGATGTTTTACCGTGGTCAACGTGACCCATAACGGTAACGACCGGAGCACGTGTCACAGACTCACCGCTGTGAGCGGCTACCGACTCCATCAACTCATCTTCGATCGCGTTCTCTACCATAGGCACCGCTTTGTGGCCCATCTCTTCTACCACAAGGATCGCAGTATCTTGGTCGATTGGCTGGTTGATGGTTGCCATCGCACCCATCTTGAACATCACCTTGATCACTTCAGCCGCTTTGATCGACATCTTCTTAGCCAGATCAGCAACCGTGATGCTCTCTGGAATAGAGACTTCATGAACAATCGCAGTCGTCGGCTCTTTAAAGCCGTGCTGGTTATCGCCTTGACGCATTGGCTTACCACGACCTGGCTTACCGCCTTTACCCGGACGAGCGTTCAGCGTGCCATTACCACGACCTTTCGACTTACGACGATCGTCGTTATCACGCTGGTTGTTACGGCGCTCATCGCGCTGCTTGTTCTTGTTGCGAGGATTTTCAGTTTTAGGTTCCGCAGCTGGTTTCTTCTCAACCGGCGTTTCAACCACTGGCTCAGGCTTAGGCTCTTCAGCTTTAACCGGTTCAGCGGCCTCTTTAACTTCTGCTTTTGGCGCTTCCACTTTAGGCTCTGCAGCCGTTTCAACCGCCACCTCTGGTGCCGCTTCAACGACCGGTGCTTCAACCTGTGGTTCAGGCGCTGCCACTGGAGTCTCTTCCACTGCTGGAGCTTCTGGAGCCTGTTCAATCTCTGTACGTTTCACGTAGGTACGCTTTTTACGCACTTCAACGTTAACGGTTTTACGACTGCCGGCACCGCCCACTTTCAGCGTAGAGGTTGTCTTACGCTTAAGCGTGATCTTCTTCGGTGCGCCAACGTCATCGGCATCTTCGCCGTGACTGCGTTTCAAATGGGCTAATAGCTGCTGACGCTCTATCTCTGTGACAGTTGAATCGTTGGATTTACCTTCGACTCCCGCTTCCTGCATCTGTGTTAACAAACGCTCAACGGATACACCAACCACATCGGCAAGCTGTTTAATCGTTACTTCTGCCATAAATGGGTTCTCCTTTTCCGTTGTCTAATTACTGCTGATCTTCTGCAAACCAAGGTGCACGCGCTGTCATAATCAACTCACCTGCGCGCTCTTCGGTCATGCCTTCAATGTCTAGCAGCTCTTCAATAGACTGTTCTGCAAGATCTTCCATGGTAACCACACCACGGCTTGCTAATGTGTACGCTAGGGTACGTTCCATACCTTCCATAGTTAGGAGGTCTTCTGCTGGCTCTACATCGCCAAGTTGCTCTTCACCTGCAATTGCAAGGTTAAGCAGTGCATCTTTTGCGCGTTCACGAAGGGCGTCAACGATCTCCTCGTCAAACTCTTCGATCTCAAGCATTTCGTTAGCCGGTACGTAGGCAACTTCCTCAAGCGTGGTGAAGCCCTCAGCAACTAGGATCTCAGCAAGGTCGCTGTCGACATCAAGGTGCTTGATGAACAGATCCACTGTTTTACCCACTTCAGACTCGTGTTTAGACGCCGCTTCCGCTTCGCTCATCACGTTCAGTTCCCAACCAGTCAACTCTGCTGCTAGACGAACGTTCTGACCGGCACGACCGATCGCCATCGCCAAAGCATCTTCATCAACCGCGACGTCCATTGAGTGAGTCTCTTCGTCCATAACGATCGAAGCGACTTCAGCAGGCGCCATTGCATTGATCACAAGCTGCGCAGGGTTGTCGTCCCAAAGGATGATATCGACACGCTCACCACCCAACTCATCAGAGACGGCTTGAACACGCGCACCGCGCATACCAACACAGGCACCTACAGGATCTAGACGACGATCCTGAGTCTTAACAGCGATCTTAGAGCGAGCACCTGGATCACGAGCCGCTGCACGGATCTCAATCATCTGCTCGGCGATCTCTGGCACTTCGATAGAGAAGAGTTCGATCAACATCTCGTTTGAAGTACGGCTAAGGATAAGCTGTGGGCCGCGACCTTCAGAACGAACTTCTTGAAGCACCGCGCGAACACGCTCACCCATACGGAAGATTTCACGAGGTAGTAGGTTTTCACGTGGCAGAAGTGCTTCTGCGTTGTTACCCAGATCAACAATCACATTGTCGCGAGTCACTTTCTTAACAGTACCCGCGATCAATTCGCCCTGGCGATCACGGTAAAGATCAACTACTTTAGCGCGCTCAGCCTCACGGACTTTTTGTACGATAACTTGCTTCGCTGTTTGAGCTGCGATACGACCGAATGCAACCGACTCAACCTGCTCTTCGTGGTAATCACCAGGCTGCAGATTAGTGTCGATCTCTTCTGCCTCTTGCATGGTCAACTCGGTACCCAGTGCAGGAACCGCTTCGTTATCCACAACCAACCAACGGCGGAAGGTGTCATAATCGCCCGTTGCACGGTCGATAACCACTCGGATATCAGCTTCTTCGTCGTAGCGCTTCTTAGTGGCTGTTGCCAGCGCGACTTCAATCGCCTCAAAGATGACCGCTTTCGGGACATCTTTTTCGTTAGAGACGGCTTCAGCAACCAGTAGAATCTCTTTATTCATATCAGTTCTTCGCTCCTAATAGTCAAAGCGGATTAAAATTGCGGAACCACATTGGCCCGATCGATCAGGTCATGCGGTAACAAATATTCGTGATCATCAACGACCAAAAGCACATCTTCGCCTTCGATGCCGTTAAGAATCCCTTTAAACTTGCGACGCCCCTCAAACGGCGAGCGCAGACGCAGTTGAATCGTATGGCCAGCATACGCAGCGAATTGCTCTAGAGTGTAAAGGGGACGATCCATCCCTGGGGATGAGACTTCAAGGGTGTAGTTCTCTGAAATGGGGTCTTCTACATCCATCACAGCACTCACCTGCTGGCTAACGCGCGCACAGTCATCGACCGACACTCCGTTAGGGCCATCTATATAGATACGCAACAGGCTATTTTTACCTGACGCGTTGTACTCCAGCCCCCAAAGCTCCAAATCTAAGCCCTGCACAACTGGATCAATCAACTCTTGTAACAGCTTTAATTTTGCTGACACTGTTCACCTATAAATTTCAAAAACAAAAAATGGGTCATATAGACCCATTTTTGACTTATCTACCACCATGTACGGAAGGCAGATATCACTGTCTTCTGTTTGGACGCGGCCATCAAATAGCTACGAAAAAGCCCCATAAAGGGGCTTACCAAACAAGGATGTAACATCCTAAAAGTGGTAGTAAAAACCCGTCAAAACTAGTCTTCAGGATTTTCACAAATACCCAACGTAAAGTTGGTAGCGGGGGCCAGATTTGAACTGACGACCTTCGGGTTATGAGCCCGACGAGCTACCAGGCTGCTCCACCCCGCATCAAAAACAGGTAAATTTTACGCTTCACCCACTGCGTTTACAACTTGGTGCCCAGAGCCGGACTCGAACCGGCACGTCCTAAGACACTACCCCCTCAAGATAGCGTGTCTACCAATTCCACCACCTGGGCTAAACTTTTAGTTGTCTCCTGCTGTTGGAATCTCTGATTCCGACACAACAGGCAGTTCCGTTGTTGACGCTTGCTCAACCTGGGCAGCCGCTTCAATCGTTGCAGCATCAGGGATACCTGCATCACCAACAGACGCGGCTTTCTCTTTCGCGAACACAGCCAAAACGAAGCTGGTTACAAAGATACCCGCAGCAAGAATGGCTGTAACGCGACCTAGGAAGCTACCGCTACCCTGGCTACCGAAAACAGTTTGAGAGGCACCACCACCAAATGACGCACCCGCTTCTGCACCCTTACCCTGCTGAATAAGAATCAGGCCGATAACCGCTGCTGCAAGCAATACGTGAATGATAAGAACGATGGTTTCCATTCTAGCTTTAAACCTTAATTACGCACCGAAAACAGGGGTGCCATTTAAAAGAGGCGCAAATCTTACCCGAGCACCCGTCAAGATACAAGCGCCTGCAGCTCTTTTTCAACCTGCCCCGCCAGTGTCTCACAGACCTGATCCACCTCATCAAGATCGGAGCCTTCAACCATAACACGGACCACAGGCTCAGTCCCGGAGGGACGTAGCAATACGCGACCACGATCAGCCAAACGCGCCTCGGCTGCTGCAACATGCTCTGCCACGGCTGGCGAAGATGCGATATCTACCTTCTTAGCCAAGCGCACGTTGATCATCTTCTGCGGTAGTTTTTGCATACCGTGCTTCAGCTGATTAATCGTTTTGCCTGACTGCGCGACCGCTTTAAGCACCTGAACAGCGGCAATGGTCGCATCACCCGTCGGTAGAATATTACGACAGACAATGTGACCTGACCCTTCGCCACCCAAATTCCAGTCGTGCTCTGCGAGCTGCTCTAATACATAGCGATCGCCCACTTTAGCTCGCACGAACGGAATATCCATTTTTGCCAGCGCTTGCTCTAAACCAAGATTAGTCATCAGCGTACCAACGACACCGCCCTGCAACTCACCGCTCTGCTGTAACGCCTGGGCAATGATGAAGAGGATCTCATCGCCATCGACGATCTCTCCCTTATGGTCAACAAGAATCAATCGATCGGCATCACCATCTAACGCAACACCCAGATCTGCCTCTGCTTCGAGCACTTTAGCTTGAAGTGCTGCAGGCGCCGTCGCACCACACTGCTCGTTAATATTTAGGCCGTCTGGATCGGTACCAATCTCGATGACTGAAGCGCCTAGCTCAGCAAAGACCTTAGGCGCAATGTGATAACCAGCGCCGTTGGCACAATCAACGACAACCTTAAGGCCCGCTAAATTCAAACAACCCGCGGCAGTCGATTTACAGAACTCTATGTATCGCCCAGCGGCATCATTGACTCGACGAACCTTGCCTAATTCGGCTGAGCTAACCGTAGTCATAGCCAGATCAAGCTGGGCTTCAATGCGCTCTTCGACATCATCTGGCAGCTTAGTGCCCGCCGAGCTGAAGAACTTAATACCATTGTCGTCATAGGGGTTGTGCGATGCACTGATCACAATACCGGCATCAGCGCGGAAGGTACGAGTTAGGTAAGCGATCGCTGGCGTTGGCATAGGGCCTAGCAATAACACATCAACACCGGCGGCAGACAGGCCTGCCTCAAGCGCCGACTCAAACATATAACCGGAGATTCGAGTATCTTTGCCAATCAGGACTTTACTACGTCCTTCACGGGCAAACACACGACCCACAGCCCAACCGAGCTTCAACACAAAATCTGGGGTGATAGGAAAGGTTCCTACCTGTCCACGAATACCATCTGTACCAAAATAACGACGACCCAATTTAGATCCCTTCCTTTAAAACGGCTTCCGTCATACGAACCATATCGACGGTTGCTAAAACATCATGCACACGAATAATTTTTGCACCGCGCTCAACCGCGAGCGCAACGGTTGCAAGACTACCAAAGAGTCGCTGGTCAGCCTCACGATTAAGCACCTGGCCCACCATGGTTTTTCTAGAGGTGCCCGATAACACAGGCACGCCTAAGTCCAATAATTTATCCAAGCGATTGAGTAACTGTAAATTATGTTGCAAGGTTTTGCCAAACCCAAAACCGGGATCTACGATTAATCGTTCTTTCGCAATCCCTGCAGCCATACACCGATCTAACTGCTGATCGAGAAAATCCATCACCTCAGAGACCACATCGGCATACTCTGGCTGTCGCTGCATTGTCGCCGGGCTACCCTGCATATGCATCAGACAGATTGGCAGATCCGTTTTTGCAGCAGCCTCTAGCGCGCCTTCACGCCCAAGCGCTCTAACATCATTAATGAGACCAGCCCCTAGCTTGGCCGATTCTGAAATCAATTGAGCCGAGCTGGTATCGATGGAGACGACCACATCGATCTCGGCATTGATTCGTTCCAGAACAGGCAAAACGCGATCCATCTCCTCCTGCTCACTGACTTCAGCGGCACCAGGACGAGTCGATTCACCGCCGATATCAACAATCGTCGCGCCGTCGTTAACCATCTGCTGGGCATGCTGGAGCGCTTTATCAATCGAGAGCGCAGAGTGTTGATAGAGGTGACCGCCATCCGAAAAGGAGTCAGGCGTCACGTTAAGAATACCCATTACCTGCGTTTTAGAGAGATCGAGTACTCGACCGGCACACTGTAGCTGCGTCACATTTCTACCTTTATTCATACACTCTACAAATAACGAAAAAGCCCTCACGAGTGAGGGCTTTTGTGAATCACGACTTACTGTTTGGGCTCATCTTTTTGATCATCTTGAGGATCGCCCCAACCTGACTGACCCTCATTAGAGTGAGACGCCTGATCATCCTGATCTACCTCTGGCACATCAGACTCAGCCTCAGAACTGTTAGCCGCCTCTTCCTCTTTGACTGCATCAACACGCTCTTGAGAGTCGTTCCAACCCTCTGGTGGAGTCACCTCTTGACGCGCCATCAACTGATCAATTTGATCGCTGCTGATCGTCTCGTAGGTCATCAACGCTTCACACATTGAGTCAAGGATATCACGGTTATCCGTCAGAATTTGGTAAGCCTTCTGGTAGCACTCATCGATGATTTTGCGAACTTCGGCATCGATCTTGTTCTGAGTTTCACCCGACATCGGTTTAGATGGCTGCCCCATGCCGCGACCAAATGGATCATCATCTTCATCACCGTAGAGCAGTGGACCCAACTCATCGGTCAGACCCCAACGCGTCACCATGTTGCGCGCAAGCTGAGTCGCACGCTGAATATCGTTTGAGGCACCGGTTGTTACCCCCTCTTTACCCAGTGTCATCTCTTCCGCAATTCGGCCACCGTAAAGCGAACAGATTTGCGAGATAATGCCCTGACGACTGAACGAGTAGCGATCCTCTTCAGGAAGGAACATCGTCACACCCAACGCACGACCACGCGGGATGATAGACACTTTGTAGACAGGATCATGCTCAGGCATCAGACGACCGACAATCGCGTGACCTGCCTCGTGGAATGCCGTATTCAGACGCTCTTTGTAAGACATGACCATAGAGCGGCGCTCAGCACCCATCATGATCTTATCTTTCGCTTTCTCGAACTGCTCCATACCGACAGTGCGACGGCTATCGCGTGCGGCAAACAGGGCTGCTTCGTTAACCAGGTTAGCCAAATCAGCACCCGAGAAGCCCGGCGTACCACGCGCAATCAACTCAGGCTTAACATCATCACCCAGCGGAACTTTGCGCATGTGGACTTTAAGAATTTTTTCACGACCTTGAATATCAGGCAGACCAACGTGCACCTGACGGTCAAAACGACCTGGACGTAGCAGAGCAGGGTCAAGCACATCGGGACGGTTGGTTGCCGCGATCACGATGATACCCTCAGTGCCTTCGAAACCATCCATCTCGACAAGAAGCTGGTTCAACGTCTGCTCACGCTCGTCATTACCACCGCCAAGGCCGACACCACGTGAACGACCAACCGCATCAATCTCATCTATGAAGATAATACAAGGCGCATGTTTCTTAGCTTGATCAAACATGTCACGCACACGTGAAGCACCGACACCGACAAACATCTCAACGAAGTCAGAACCCGAAATACTGAAGAAAGGCACCTTAGCTTCGCCAGCAATCGCTTTGGCAAGCAGCGTTTTACCGGTACCAGGGTTACCCGCCATTAGGACACCACGAGGGATATGGCCACCTAAACGCTGGAATTTACCTGGATCGCGAAGGTAGTCGACCAACTCTGCAACTTCCTCTTTGGCCTCTTCAACACCAGCGACATCTTCGAAGGTTGTTTTAATCTGATCTTCACTCATCATGCGCGCTTTCGATTTACCGAAAGACATAGGACCACCTTTACCGCCGGCACCGCCCTGCATTTGGCGCATAAAGAACATGAAGATGGCAATGATGATAAGAATCGGGAAGGTCGCGACGAGCAGCTGCTGCCATAGACTCTGCTGCTCAGGCATTTTGCCTTCAACGACGACATTGTGCTCTAGAAGGTCATCAATCAGCTTGGGATCCGAGATCGCTGGGCGAACGGTTTCAAAACGATCGCCATTCTGACGCACACCTTCGATGGTAAAACCATCAACCGTCACACGCTCAATACGGCCTGATTGAACCTCTGCCACAAAGTCAGAGTAGCTCAGGCGGCCGCTCTCGGTCTCGGCGCTAAAATTATTAAAGATGGTTAGCAGTACGGCTGCAATCACTAACCATAGCACCAAATTTCTTGCCATATCGTTCAACTTCTTACCCTCTATAAACTAAAACGAAAGCTCTGTTTAAAAGCTATACGTCTTTAAAACCTTTTCCGAGCAGATAGACCTCACGCGAACGCGCGCGAGATGAATCTGGCTTACGGGTGACCACCGATTTAAAGCTACTGCGCAGTTCTGCAAGGTAGGGATCAAACCCTTCACCCTGAAATACTTTCACCAAAAAGTTGCCGTTCGGTTTCAGTATCTGACGCGCCATATCCAACGCCAACTCCACCAAGTACATCGCAGCTGGCTGATCCGATGATGCATTACCACTCATATTGGGGGCCATATCTGAAATTACAAGGTCTACTGGCTCATCTCCTATCGCAGAGAGGATCTCCTCGAAGACGGAATCTTCAGTAAAGTCACCCTGAACGAATGTAACTCCGCCCAGCGGAGCCATCTCAAGAATGTCTGAAGCCACTACACGACCAGAGTCACCCACGATTTCGGCCGCCACTTGAGACCAACCACCTGGCGCAGCGCCCAGATCGACAACCGTCATTCCAGGCTTTAACAGATGGTCTTTATCATTCACTTCCATCAACTTATAGCAGGCGCGTGAACGGTAACCATCATCTTTAGAACGCTTTACGTATTGATCGTCAAAATGCTCTTTTAACCAACGACCACTGCTTTTAGATCTTGCCAAGGGATGTTCCTAGAAAGCATCACTCTATGATGCATGCAACAAAGGGGTTAAAATGAAGAAATTGTAACGCCCACCAAATTTAAGGCACTAATTCTAATATGAGCTTAACAACTGATCAAAAAAAGCGTCTTCGCACGCGTGCACACACTCTAAACCCAATCGTTATGGTTGGCGGCAACGGACTGACTGAAAACGTTCAGTTAGAAGTCGACCGAGCATTGGAAGATCACGAACTGATCAAAGTAAAGTTCGCCGTTGGCGATCGTGACCTAAAGCGCGAACTGATCAAAGAGCTAGTCGCTGTCGTTGAAGCGGAACTGGTGCAAGAGATCGGTAACGTAGCCGTGCTATTCAGAGCATCGGATGAACCAAATCCAAAACTCTCCAATCTAATGCGTTAACCATTGGTTCATTTATTGATATTACAGGCCTTACAGCTTAATTAAATGTAACCAACCCCCTATTCAAAAATGTGAACAAGGGATTGTTGAACAACCGTATAAAAAATAGTGTTACGCAACGAGACGCTTTAATAGAAGAAAAACAACTTCTAATATCTAGATCCAATTCAACGAGTTTAATGATTCTTGAGCTAGTATTAACAAGTTAGTCGATGTCTTGTTTAAAACCCCAAGGAGAAAAATAATGATCAAACGTATTATCGCTCAGACTGCCGGTGTTGCAGTTCTTGGCGCTGCTATTGCAGCTTCTGCACAGGCCGCTGAATTCAATCTAAAGATGCACCACTTCCTACCTGCGAAGGCACCTGCACACGCTAAGTTCTTCCAGCCATGGGCTGATTCTATTGAAGAAGCGTCTGAAGGCCGTATCAAGATCAAGATTTACGGTTCAATGTCTCTAGGTGGAAAACCACCTCAGCTAGTTGACCAAGTACAAGACGGTTTCGTTGACATCATCTGGACGCTTCCTGGTTACACTCCAGGCCGTTTCCCAGCGATCTCTGCATTTGAAAACCCATTCATGGTAACGGATGCATACGAAACGTCGCAGGCACTTCAGGCTTACTACGAAGCTAACCCAGAAGTTCAGAAAGAGTTTGCTGATATGCACCCTCTAGCATTCTGGACGCATGACCGTGGCGTTGTTTACTCTAAAGGTGACGCAATCGACTCTGTTGCTGACTTCGCTGGCAAAAAGATTCGTAACCCAAGCCGTCCAGTTGCTGCTGCTCTAGATGCTCTAGGCGCTACTCCAGTCGGTATGCCTGTACCAGAGATGCCACAGGCACTGGCCAAAAACGTGATCGACGGCACAGTGATTCCATTTGAAATCGTACCTGCTCTCAAACTTCATGAGCTTGTCGACAACGCGGTTGAAGTTCAAACAGAAGATGGCCGTGGTCTATACACCGCAGTATTCCTTTTGGGCATGAACAAAGCTAAGTACGAATCAATGCCTGCTGATCTTCAACAGATCATGGATGACCACGCTGGCATGTACTTCGCCAAGCTAGGCGGTGAGTTCTTCAAAAACGCTGAAAACTACGGTCGTAAGCTGATTGACGAGAACGCAACTCGCTCACAGATGCCAGCTGCAGAAGTGAAGAAAATGCAGGAAGTAACCGCTAACGTACCCGTTGAGTGGGTTAAAGAGATGGACGGTCTAGGTCTACCAGGCCAGAAGCTTCTTGACTCTGCTAACGCTATGCTTGAGAAATACAGCAAATAAACAAAAGGTGTTCAAGTGACAACACTGTTACTGAAAACCCGGTCTCTAGCAGACCTCTACGAGCGAGCCACTTTGTGGCTCGCTCTTTTATCAGGATTCATCCTGACGATCATGGCATTCACTACGGTGACCAGCGTGGCAGGACGATACTTTTTCTCCTCACCCATTAATGGTGATACCGAGATTGTCCAAATGTTTACCGCTGTGGTTGTTGCGTTAGCAATGCCTTACTGCCAAATGCGCTTTGGCAACGTCATTGTAGACGTCTTAACAGCCTCAGCTCCCGCGCCTTTCCGTCTCACTATGGATGTAATCGGCAGCATAATTTTGGCCGTGCTCTTTTACTTCCTGGCGACACAGGCCTATGAGGGTGGCTTAGCTGCCCAGAAATACGGCAATGAGACGATGATGCTGCGGATGAAAGAGTGGTGGTTCTATATGACCATCGCCTTTGGCTTTAGCCTTACCTCTATCGCTGGTGTGCTTAAACCACTGGCAATGATTGCAGAATATAAGGGTGTGAAATGAGTGACGAATTAACGGCAGGCGTCATTATCCTGTTCATGCTAGTCATCATGTTTTTGCGTGTGCCGATCGGCATCGCAATGATGCTTGCCGGTGCGGTCGGTTACTCAATCATCGACGACTTCAGCACCCTAATGTTCTACATGAAGGGCTCATCCTTCGGACAGATGGCAAGCCATTCGCTATCGATCATTCCTCTGTTCCTACTGATGGGTAACCTCGCAACTCGTTCAGGTATTAGCCGTTCACTATTCACCGGTGTTAACGCCTTTATTGGCCACTACCGCGGTGGCCTGGCGTTAGCTGCCGTTGGCGGCTGTGGTGTATTTGGTGCGATCTGTGGTTCATCACTGGCAACAGCAGCGACTATGGGTCAGGTTGCACTTCCAGAGATGAAACGGCACGGCTACCACGGTGCTATGGCAACAGGCGCACTAGCCGCTGGTGGTACTCTAGGCATTCTAATCCCACCATCCATCGTTCTGATCATCTACGCGATCATGACCGAGCAGAACATCGTCAAGCTCTTCATGGCAGCGATGGTACCCGGCATCATGGCGATCATGGGCTACATGCTGGTTATCGCGATTCTGGTGAAGCTGAAGCCTCACTACGCGGACAAGAGCGCGAAAGCGAGCTGGTCTGAACGCGGTAAGGCACTGATTGAGCTGCTACCTGCAAGCTTCCTATTCATTGGTGTATTGGGCGGCATCTATGGTGGTATCTTCACACCCTCTGAAGCAGCCGCTTACGGTGTGGTGGGTACCATCGTCATTGCGCTAATCAACCGCCAACTTACCTGGTACGGGTTCATCGACTGTATCAAGCAGACCGCTATCAACAGCGCGATGATCTTTGTCATCCTTCTAGGTGCCGATATCTTCAATGCCTTCCTGAGTCTAAGCGGCATGCCAGAGACACTGGCGGAGTGGATTCTGGATCGCGAATTGTCGCCTATGCTGGTACTGATGTTGATGTTAGCTGTCTACCTCGTGCTGGGCTGTTTGATGGATTCACTCTCGATGATCCTTCTGACAGTACCGATCTTCTTCCCAGCCATCATGGGTTTAGACTTCGGCATGACTGAAGAGCAGACCGCGCTCTGGTTCGGTATCATCTGTTTGATCGTGGTTGAGGTCGGCATGATCACCCCACCGGTAGGGATGAACGTCTTCATCATCAACAAAATCGCAGAGGGCGTTCCGATGCGGGATACCTTTGTCGGTGTTCTACCCTTCTTGGCGTCAGACTTCGTTCGCGTAGCCTTGCTACTGCTATTCCCTGTTCTGACCTGGGGTATTATTCCGGATTAAGCGCGTTAAATCGTACTGCAAAAACCGCCTTTATGGCGGTTTTTTTTGTTGGAGCCATATCGAAGATGTGGCGATCTTTTCGGTGACTGGCCTTCAGCCTGTCATCCGCTGTTGAAATCGATCGGGGTTTCAGCAGAGCTGAATTCCCTCCTACAATAGGACTTCGCGACAAGCCCGTAACGGAGTCCTACTGTAGGAGCGAATTGCCCGTAGGGCAAACCGCGAAAATATTCCGAAGCTTGTCACCTGATTTGAAATTACGCTAGAGCAGTGTCTCAACATACTCCGGCAGCTCTTGTGCTGGCGGGACTGGCTTGGAGTTACCCTCTTCATCCAGTGCGACAAACTTGAAGATCGCTTCGGTCACTTTTTCACGATGACCTATGCGACTGCGGCGCACCCAGCACTCCACTTTGATATCCATTGAGCTACTGCCGACTCTAACCACTTCGGTGTAGACACCCAGTACATCTCCGACACGAACCGGGCGGATAAAGCTCATACCATCCAGTGCAACCGTCACCACTCGACTCTGTGCACGCTGGCCCGCACAGATGCCGGCAGCCATATCCATTTGTGACAATACCCAACCACCGAAGATATCGCCTGAGGGGTTGGTATCAGCCGGCATTGCGATGGTACGGGTAGTAAGACGGCCTGTAGGGGTTTCTTGGGACATGAGGAACTCCAAATAATAAAAAACCGCCCGAAGGCGGTTTTTTGAATCAGCTTAGATATGCTTAACTTCTGCAATCTCATATTCAGTCACACCGGCCGGGGTCTCAACCGCGGCGATGTCACCCTCCTCTTTACCGATCAGTGCTCGTGCAATCGGGGAGTTGATAGAGATCTTATTCAGTTTGATGTCTGCTTCATCGTCCCCGACGATCTTGTAGGTCACTTCCGCGTCGGTATCGACGTTAATTAGATCAACCGTCGTACCAAAGATCACTTTACCCGTGTGAGGCAGGCTGGTGACATCGATCACTTGAACCACTGAAAGCTTGCTCTCAATGTCCGCGATACGACCTTCGATAAAGCCCTGCTGTTCACGCGCTGCGTGGTACTCAGCATTCTCTTTAAGGTCACCGTGCTCACGTGCTTCAGCAATCGCTGCAATCACGGTTGGGCGATCTTGGGTTTTAAGACGCTCCAGTTCAGCGCGAAGTGCCACTTCGCCCTCAACGGTCATGGGAACACGATTGACACTCATGCAGACGCCTCCGCGTGGATCTCTTGAAGACGACGCACGGTACGCTCTTCACCGTAACGAAGTGCTTCGGTAATCGCGACGGCACCGGCCATCGTCGTTGAGTAAGGCACTTTATGCTGCAGTGCTGCACGACGGATATCGGCTGAATCAGCAATCGCTTTACGGCCCTCCGTTGTGTTTACAACGTAGTTAACTTCGCCGTTCTTCAACATATCAACGATGTTTGGACGACCTTCAGTGACCTTGTTCACAACCTTAGCTGTAATGCCGTGAGTCTCTAGTAGTGCTGCTGTACCGCTGGTTGCAACGATATCGAAGCCAAGTTCAACCAACTGTTTAGTCAGTTCACAAGCGGCCTCTTTATCGACGTCACGCACTGAAACAAACGCAGTACCTGGCTTAGGTAGCTTGTCGCCAGCTCCCAAGTGAGCCTTCATGAATGCTTCACCGAAGGTTTCACCGGTACCCATGACTTCACCCGTAGACTTCATCTCTGGGCCAAGGATTGGGTCAACACCTTGGAATTTATTGAACGGGAATACCGCCTCTTTCACGTTGAAGTAGCTTGGTACGATCTCTTTCGTAAAGCCTAGCTCTTCCAATGACTTACCGGTCATAACCAGTGCAGCGACTTTCGCTAGAGAAACACCGATACACTTAGATACGAAAGGAACTGTACGTGATGCACGAGGGTTAACCTCGATCACGTAGATCTCGCCATCTTGGTAGGCTAACTGGACGTTCATCAAGCCAACAACACCCAATTCAAGTGCCATCTTGCGCACCATCTCGCGCATCTCGTCCTGGACGTCTGCTGCAAGGTTGTACGGAGGGAATGAACATGCTGAGTCACCTGAGTGAACACCCGCCTGCTCAATGTGCTGCATGATCGCTCCAATCACGACCTGCTTACCGTCACAGACCGCATCGATATCCACTTCGATCGCTGCGTTTAGGAAGTGATCAAGCAGGACAGGTGATTCGTTAGAGACCTGAACGGCTGTATTCATGTACTTACGCAGCTCGTCCTCTTTGTAGACGATCTCCATAGCACGACCACCCAATACGTAAGATGGACGAACAACCAGTGGGTAACCGATCTTCTCGGCTTCAATGATCGCCTCTTCAAGGCTACGTACTGTTGAGTTCTCTGGCTGTTTCAGACCAAGACGCTTAAGCATCTGCTGGAACAGTTCACGGTCTTCAGCACGGTCGATCGCTTCAGACGAGGTACCAATGATTGGAACGCCAGCCTGTTCTAGAGCTACGGCTAATTTCAGAGGAGTCTGACCACCGTACTGAACAATCACGCCTTTAGGCTGTTCAACTTCAACGATTGCCAACACATCTTCTAGAGTGATCGGCTCGAAGTAGAGGCGGTCTGATGTGTCATAGTCGGTAGAGACGGTTTCAGGGTTACAGTTAACCATGATGGTCTCGTAGCCATCTTCACGCGCTGCAAGCGCTGCATGAACACAGCAGTAGTCAAATTCGATACCCTGACCGATACGGTTAGGGCCACCACCGATGACCATGATCTTGTCACGATCCGATGGGTTCGCTTCACACTCCTCTTCGTACGTTGAGTACATGTAAGCGGTATCAGTCGCAAATTCTGCGGCACAGGTATCGACACGTTTGTAGACTGGCTTAATACCAGCTGCCTGACGATGCTTGCGGAACTGCTTCTCTGAAACACCCAATAGCTTGGCTAGACGAGCATCTGAGAAACCTTTGCGCTTCAGCATGAACAGATCGGTTGTAGAGAGTTCACTCAGTGCGGTTTCCGATACACGCTGCTCATCTTTGATGATGTCTTCGATCTGAACCAAGAACCAAGGATCAACGCCACTCAGCTTGTAGATCTCATCAACGCTCATACCCATACGGAAGGCGTCGCCGATGTACCAGATGCGCTCAGAACCTGGAGTTGTTAGCTCGTAAACGATCTTATCGCGTGCATCTTCAGCGGTAATATCAACAATCGGATCGAAGCCTTCAGAACCAACCTCTAGACCACGTAGCGCTTTCTGCAAAGACTCTTGCTGAGTACGACCAATCGCCATCACCTCACCCACCGACTTCATCTGAGTCGTTAGGCGATCGTTTGCTTGTGGGAATTTTTCAAAGGTGAAACGAGGGATCTTAGTTACTACGTAGTCGATGGCAGGCTCGAAGGAAGCTGGTGTTTGACCGCCAGTGATATCGTTCTGAAGCTCATCAAGGGTGTAACCGACCGCCAGTTTTGCCGCCACTTTCGCAATTGGGAAACCTGTTGCTTTTGAAGCCAGTGCTGAAGAGCGCGATACGCGTGGGTTCATTTCGATCACCACAACGCGTCCAGTCTTTGGACAAACACCGAACTGTACGTTCGAACCGCCTGTTTCAACACCGATCTCACGCAGAACTGCAATCGAAGCATTACGCATCAACTGGTACTCTTTATCGGTCAAGGTCTGCGCTGGTGCGACTGTGATCGAGTCACCAGTGTGTACGCCCATGGCATCAAAGTTTTCGATCGAACAGATGATGATACAGTTATCGTTCTTGTCGCGGACAACCTCCATCTCGTACTCTTTCCAACCGATCAACGACTCATCGATAAGAAGCTCGTTGGTTGGTGATAGATCCAGACCACGCTCACAGATTTCGATGAACTCTTCACGGTTGTAGGCGATACCACCACCAGAACCACCCATAGTGAATGATGGACGGATGATCGCTGGGAAGCCAACCTGATCCAGTACCTGAAGAGCCTCTTCCATCGAGTGAGCGATAGAGGCGCGTGGACACTCAAGGCCGATGTTCTTCATCGCCTTGTCAAAACGTTCACGGTCTTCCGCTTTATCGATCGCATCTTGAGTAGCGCCGATCATCTCTACACCAAACTCAGCCAATACGCCTTCGCGGTCGAGATCAAGCGCACAGTTCAGTGCAGTCTGACCACCCATAGTCGGTAGCAGCGCATCTGGACGCTCTTTCTCAATGATCTTAGCAACCGTTTTCCAGTTGATTGGCTCGATGTATGTCGCATCAGCCATCGCTGGATCGGTCATGATCGTTGCTGGGTTTGAGTTAACAAGAATAACTCGGTAACCCTCTTCGCGAAGCGCTTTACACGCTTGTGCGCCAGAATAGTCAAACTCACACGCCTGACCGATAACGATCGGGCCTGCACCTAGGATAAGAATACTTTGTATGTCGGAACGTTTTGGCATCGTAAAACCTGGTCTAAATCTGTTTCTCTAAGTTACCCGTTACAACTCAGCCCTGTTGGCGTGAGCGCATCATCTCAACGAAGCGATCGAAGAGTGGTGCCACATCGTGTGGACCAGGGCTCGCTTCTGGGTGCCCTTGGAAACTGAACGCTGGACGATCAGTACGCTCAATACCCTGTAGTGAGCCATCGAACAGTGATTTGTGTGTTGCACGTAGTGTGCTAGGTAGTGAATCTTCAGCCACCGCGAAACCGTGGTTCTGGCTGGTGATCATCACCTGCTTGCTATCTAGATCCTGAACGGGGTGGTTGGCACCGTGGTGACCAAACTTCATCTTCTCAGTCTTAGCACCTGACGCAAGCGCAAGTAGCTGGTGACCAAGACAGATGCCGAAAACTGGCAGTTCTGTTTTTAGAATGTCAGAGATCGCATCGATCGCGTAATCACATGGCTCTGGGTCACCAGGACCATTCGACAAGAAAACGCCATCTGGATTCATTGCAAGCACTTCAGATGCTGGTGTCTGTGCAGGCACAACCGTCAAACGGCAGCCTCGCTCAACCAGCATGCGTAGAATATTTTGTTTAACACCGAAATCGTAAGCCACTACGTTGAACGGTTGATCAGCATCGGCTTTCTCTGTGTAGCCAGTACCAAGCTCCCAAGTGGACGTGCGCCAAGCATCAGAACTGTCACGTGTAACGACTTTTGCTAAGTCCATGCCTTTCAGGCCAGGGAAGCCACGAGCAGCATCGAGTGCTTTCGCTTCATCAATGTTATCACCCGCAACGATGCAACCATTCTGGGCACCTTTCTCACGAAGAATACGCGTTAAGCGGCGTGTATCGATGCCGGCAATACCCATGATGTTGCGCTCTTTTAGGTACTCATCTAGCGCCTGCTCAGAACGGAAGTTGCTCGCAAGCAGTGGCAGATCACGAATCACAAGACCTGCAACCCAAGTGCGATCAGATTCTGCATCTTCAGCGTTACAACCCACGTTACCAATGTGTGGGTAGGTGAGTGTCACGATCTGGCGGCAGTAGGATGGATCGGTAAGGATCTCTTGATAACCGGTCATTGAGGTGTTGAATACAACCTCACCTGATGATTCGCCTTCGGCGCCGATCGAAATACCCCTAAAAATAGAACCGTCTTCAAGGGCTAAGATGGCTGGCTGCGTCAAAAGAACCTCCCCGCGCGCTGGCTAGATATGAAAAATTACTGTGGCTTGGCTGCAAAAAAGCGAGGCCAACTTGGGGTCCGCCTCGCTTTCAAAAACATCTCTTCGGTGGGATGCGCCGCTATCGCGGGCAAAACCTGCGGTATTCTAAGGGAATTAGCTGCGCAAGTCCATGCCGAATCGGTCGAATATGGTGAGTAAAAGTCAACTTAAACTGTAGCTAAGTTGCCCTTCTCCTCAAGCCAGCTCTTGCGATCCGAAGCCCGTTTCTTCGCCAACAACATATCAAGCACCTGGTGAGTATCATCTCCAGACTCCAGCGTTAACTGAACCAAACGACGGGTATCAGGATCCATCGTTGTTTCACGCAGCTGCATCGGGTTCATCTCACCCAAGCCCTTAAATCGTTGCACACCGATGCGCGCGTTTTTGCGCTCCGCTTTGATGCGTTCAACGATGCCATTCTTCTCAGACTCATCCAGAGCGTAGAAGACCTCTTTCGCCACATCAATTCGGAACAGCGGCGGCATAGCGACATAGACATGCCCTGCAGCCACCAAAGGTTTGAAGTGTCTTAGGAAGAGTGCACAGATCAGCGTGGCGATGTGCGCACCATCAGAATCGGCATCGGCAAGAATACAGACCTTACCGTAACGCAAATTACTCAGATCCTCGGCACCCGGATCCACGCCAATAGCCACCGAAATATCGTGAATCTCTTGCGAACCGAGGATCTCTGAAGAGTCGACCTCCCAGGTATTCAAAATCTTACCACGCAGCGGCATGATCGCCTGAAAGTCTCGGCTACGTGCCTGCTTTGCTGAACCGCCTGCCGAGTCACCCTCGACTAAGAAGAGCTCACTGCGCATAGGATCGGTGCCCGAACAGTCGGCTAATTTACCTGGTAGAGCGGGCCCCTGCGTTACCTTTTTACGCACCACTTTCTTAGCAGAACGCAGACGTTTTTGTGCATTGGCGATCACCAATTCAGCAATCGCCTCACCCTCTTCAACGTGCTTATTGAGCCATAATAGGAAGGCATCTTTTACCGCACCCGAGATAAACGCCGCAATTTGACGCGAAGAGAGACGCTCTTTGGTTTGACCAGAGAACTGCGGGTCACGCATCTTGGCTGAAAGAATAAAGCAGCAACGATCCCAGACATCCTCTGGCGACAGTTTCACACCGCGTGGCAGCAGACTGCGGAAGTCACAAAACTCACGCAACGCCTCCAAAAGACCGGTACGCAGGCCATTCACATGGGTTCCGCCTTGCGCGGTCGGGATCAAGTTGACGTAGCTTTCGCAGGTCATCTCGCCACCCTCTTTTAGCCACTGGACAGCCCACTCAACGGCATCCTCTTCACCCTGCAAAGAGCCACAAAATGGCTCTTCAGGAAGGGTCTCATAAACTTGTGTATTACCTTTCAGATACGCCACTAAGCCATCTTCGTAGTACCACTCCTCTTTCTCTTTCTTACCCGTAGAGAGATCGGTAAAGGTCACTTTTAAACCGGGACAGAGAACCGCCTTGGCACGCAGATTATGCTTCAGACGACTGACACTAAACTTAGGCGAATCGAAGTAACTAGGGTCGGGCAAAAATCGAACGGTGGTACCGGTATTGCGCTGACCACAGGTATCGACCACTTCAAGATCCGATACTTTCTCGCCGTCTGCAAAGCCGATGCGATGCACCTGACCACCACGACGAATTTGCACCTCCAACAGCTTAGAGAGTGCGTTAACAACGGAGACACCCACCCCGTGGAGACCGCCCGAGTAGTTGTAGTTGTCATTGTTAAACTTACCGCCGGCATGAAGCTTGGTCAGAATCAGCTCAACCCCTGGGACACCCTCCTCTGGGTGAATGTCCACCGGCATACCGCGACCATCATCGGACACAGAGAGTGAGTTGTCGGGGTGCAGAATGATATCGATCTGCTTTGCATGGCCTGCCAACGCCTCATCGACTGAGTTGTCGATCACCTCTTGTGCTAGGTGATTGGGACGATCCGTTTCTGTGTACATTCCCGGGCGACGCTTTACTGGGTCAAGCCCGCTTAGTACCTCGATCGAACCAGCATTATAGTCCTTTGACATATCTCTCTTTTCCTAGCCGTTCTCAGGCTGCCAGCGATTCTCAGCGAAGGCAAAAATCGTCGGCAACATGGATTCAAAATTTTCAAAGCCGTGATGGCCGCCCGGTTGAACAATCTGCGAGGACTCACTGTAGTAGCTAACAGCCTCACGATAGTCGAGGGTCTCATCTCCCTCTTGCAGCATCAGCAGTAGACGTTCCGGGTATGTCAGTTGAGGATAATACAACCGCTCTAACTGAGCCATATGTTCAAGCGTCAATTCATACTCTTCGCCAGAGTAGAAATTCTTTTGCGGACCTAGTAACGCACCCAACAGTGTGTGTGGCGCAACCGCCGGGTTAACTAAAATGGCTTTTACATGTGCGTAGCGCTCACTGAGGCAAGTCGCATAAAAACCACCCAAAGAGCTGCCAATCAATAGTAGCTCGTCATGCTGCTGAACAATCGTCTCTAGCTGCTGCATCCCCTCTTCTGGCCAGTGCGACAATGCGGGTACTGATAGCTGCGATGCCCTACCGATCGACTCAAAGTGGCGTATCAACTGCTGACCTTTAAGCGACTCGGGTGAACTGTTAAAACCGTGAATATAGAGAAAATGCATTACTGTCCGCTCACCACCTTCACATCATGACGCACACCCTGAGTCGCACAGTGTCCTAACCACTCCGCAAGATGTTGATTAAGCTGGTATTTTTCATCTGGCTGATGCATCGCATCATTAGGGTAATCGTAACGTCCAGGCAGTTGTGAGCGACGTTTTAAACAGACCACTTCCGCCATCCGTGCATCATGATAGAGACGTATCACAAAAGACTGTGGGTTAAACCATGGGGAAGCTTGCTCAGGCCAGTAAGAGAGTGTCCACGTCGAGGTGTAGGCAAACTCCTCATCGCGTTTAATGGCGACAACATAGGCGTGTTGATGCCACTCGATACGAAACTCAATAGACTCCTGCTGAGCAGGAAGCAGACGCATCAGACGGGCATAGTTGGTCTCAGAGACAACACTCTGTTTTACCAAATCCGGTACGTACTTACGCTTCACATCATGCATCAACAGCACCTTGTAAACTTAATTTATTCAGCGCCAGCCACTGCAAACCTATGATGGCAGGCGAACTATTAATAACACCCTGATTGACTAACTCTATGGCATCATCACTCGAAAGGACGTGAACACGAATATCTTCACCCTCCTCCGGCAAACCATGAATGCCTCTGGCCTGCTCCGAATCCACCTCAGCATAAAGCAGATCGATCCACTCATCACAGCCACCGCCACTGGGCAGATAACGAATAATTCTACGCGGCTCGCCGATCACCAAGCCAGCCTCCTCAATCGACTCACGCTTAGCAACCTGTACAGAGCTTTCACCCTCTTCCACCACACCAGCAACCACCTCAAGCATCCATGGAGAGGGGCCCTGCAGAGACCCAACCCGAAACTGCTCAACCAACACGACAGAGTCCTTCGCAGGATCATAAAGCAGCACACAGACCGCATCTCCCCGCTGAAACAGCTCGCGTGTGATCTCAATCGATTGACCTAAAAAAGTCTTATGCTCAAGCGTTAACCGCTTAACCCGAAAATAACCCTGAAAGGCCGTCTCATCGTTGATCAAGCGATAATCTTGTTGCCCAAAGCTGGGAGCCCAAGCCGGTTTGGAGTGCTCAGAACTCATTGCGCAGCCTGTTTCTCGCCAGCAAATTGACGCAACTGCTGAATCTCTTCTGGCCAAATCGTCTCATCAATAGTCTCTAAACAGAGCGGGACACCACGAAAACGATCGTCCTGCATGATGTAACGAAACGCCTCCCAGCCAATTTCACCCTGACCCAATGAGTGGTGACGATCGACGCGACCACCCAGCGCTATTTTAGAGTCGTTAATGTGCATACCGCACAACCTATCAAAGCCGATCAGTCGTTCAAACTCGGCAAAACTCTGCTCACAGGCTTCAAAAGTGCGTAGATCATAACCTGCAGCAAAAATATGGCAGGTATCGATGCAGACACCAATGCGTTCAGGGTATCGGCTTTTGTCGATGATGGCCGCAATCTCTTCAAATCTGTAACCTAAATTGGATCCCTGCCCCGCCGTCGTCTCAATCACGGCGATGACCTGTTCGGTCTCCTGAGTCGCGATATCGATCGATTCAGAGATGGTCGCTAAACAGCTTGTCACATCGATCTTTTTAAGATGACTGCCCGGATGAAAATTCAGATAACAGAGCCCTAACTGCTCGCAACGCTGCATCTCATCAACAAAGGCGTCGCGTGACTTCTCAAGTGGCTCTGCCTCTGGGTGCCCCAAATTAATCAGGTAACTGTCGTGCGGAAGAATTTGCTCTGGCAGAAAGCTATGCTCGGCACAGTTCGCTTTAAACTGCTCGATTGTCTCATCGGCAAGCGGCTTAGCTACCCACTGTCTCTGATTCTTAGTAAACAGCGCAAACGCATTGGCACCGATCGCCGCCGCATTCAATGGCGCATTCTGCACCCCACCCGCTGCGCTAACATGGGCACCAACGTAGTAGGGCTTCAGTGAGTTACTTACAGCTTGCACGCACCACCTGCACAGTCGTCAAAGTCCATCGACTCAAGCTCCATTCGCTCAGAGTGTGCGCTTTTAATCACCTTCAATAGACTACCCTCAGCGGATCCATCTTCAGCGACTCCAGCACGCTCAAATACAGAGACCAAAATACCCAGTTCGTCTGTCGTAAAATCGTTCATTCTCTTCTCCTTATTATCGGGCTAGAGTGGCTTAAGCCACTCCACCATTAGCTGTAAGCTGCGCTGCCCACGAAATTCATTGATATCCAATCGGTAGACGGCACGCACACGATTGATCGACGCATTCGGCCAAATATCAGACTCTACATTAAAGGCGATTGCATCCAGTGCCAAGCCTGTTGTCGGCTCTTGCAGTACCATTTTCAGATGTTTTTGACCGACGATACGCTGCTGCAACAGTCGAAACTCACCATGGAAGCTCGGCTCTGGGAATTGGTGCCCCCAGGGGCCCGCTTCTTGAATCATCTGAGCCAACTCCATGGTGAATTGATTAGGTGCCAACTCACCATCTGTCTCGATCACTCGATCCAGATCCTCTTTGCGTGTCTGACGAGTCACTTCAGCCGCAAAAGCAGTCTCGAAACGGGCTAGATCCGCTTTAGAAATGGTCAAACCGGCTGCCATCGCATGACCACCAAACTTTGAAATTAAGCCAGGATGTTCGGTCGCTATACGATCCAATCCATCGCGTATATGGAACCCCTCAATGGAACGAGCCGATCCTTTAATCTCACCCTCATCACCCGGCGCAAACACGATCACCGGTCGATGCAGTTTCTCTTTAACGCGAGAGGCAAGAATACCAATAACGCCTTGGTGCCACTGCTCGTTAAAGAGCGCTATGCCGGCTGGGCGTTCCGCCTCCAAAAGATCCAACGACTCTAAATGGGCCATCGCTTGAGCCTGCATTTCAGACTCAATAGAGCGTCGCTCGCGGTTTAAGGCATCCAGCTGTTCAGCGTATTCACGGGCACGTTGTGGATCCTCCTCTAGTAGACACTCAATACCCAAGCTGATGTCATCCAAACGACCTGCCGCATTAAGACGTGGTGCAACGGCAAACCCCAAATCAGAGCTACTAATGCGTTGATTATCACGCCCAGCAACCTCTAAAAGCGCAAGGAGGCCCGGACGCGCTCTGCCGGCACGGATACGGGCCAACCCTTGATGCACTAAGGTGCGGTTATTCCGCTCCAGAGGCACTACATCGGCCACCGTACCCAAAGCAATAAGATCAAGATAGTTAGCCAAATTCGGAGCCTTAACTCCGCTCTTCTCAAACCAACCAAGCTGCTGCAGCTGACGACGAAGTGCGATTAAAAGATAGAAGATGACTCCGGCACCACAGGTCGATTTCGCCATGAACTGACAGCCGGCCTGATTGGGATTAATAATTGCCACAGCCTTGGGCAATACCGAGCCCGGCAGGTGGTGATCTGTCACGATCACATCGATCCCTAGCATATTGGCTCGATCAACACCTTCGATACTGGAGATACCATTATCAACGGTAATGATCAGATCGGGCTGCTTCTGCTGAGCAACCTCAACAATTTCCGGAGACAGGCCATAGCCGTATTCGAATCGATTCGGAACGAGATAGTCGACCTGATTAAAACCAAACGCACGCAGAGCCAGTAACGCTGTCGTCGTACTGGTCGCACCATCACAATCGAAGTCGCCAACAATCAGGATCGACTCCTGTTGCCGAAGCGCAGTGACAAGCCTTGCCACCCCGGCATCAATGCCTAACATGGCACCATCGGGGAGCAGGGTCTCCAACCCCTTTTCAAGCTCACTGAGCTCAGACACGCCGCGCCCGGCGTAGATACGCGCAATCACCGGATGCAAAGAGGCAAGTGAGGAAGATACAGCGCCTATTGGGCGCTCAATAATCATCGCTTCGCTCAAGACTCACCTGGCAAAAGCTGATCAGTTTTATCGGTTAGGTAGTAGACAACCAGGCCTATCCATTCGCGCAAACCGGTGTGAAGGTCTCGCATGTTACGCCACAGCCTTGGATCCAACTTAAAGCCTGTTGTAGTCGTCGTGTAGTAATCCACTGGGTAGGGAATGACCTGCCAACCCTGTTTCTCAAAGATACCTACAGAGCGCGGCATATGAAAAGCCGAGGTCACCAACAACCACGGCTTATCAGGCACATCACCCAACAATTTTGCCGACAATAGCGCATTTTCATAGGTGTTTCGGGACTGGTTCTCCAAAAGGACCCTATCCGCAAGACCTATTTGCCCCAGATAATCGGCCACACCATCCGCCCCTTTGAACGATTGACGGAGAACGGACCCACTGCCACCGGTAAAGATGATTTTCGCTTCAGGAAAACGCTTAGCCAAGGCTGGAATCACCATCACCCGCTCAGCAGCGGCATTGAACTGGGACTGTTGCCAAACCGAAGAGAGATCAGGGTTTTCACCGCCGCCCAAAATCACGATCCCGGCGGGCTCAATCTGATTCAGATCCGGTTGCTTAAAACGTGACTCCAAAGGGTACAAAACCGCATCTCCCAAGGGCATCAATAAAATCGCCATCAACAGCAGTAGATCAATAGATAGCAGCCAGCTAGCTAAGCGGCGCTTACCTAACCAAAGTAAAAAAAGGCCAAGCAGCATCAACCAGACCAAAAGATGGTCAGGTGCAGCGAGGAACCAGAAAAGCTTTGAGAGTGAGAAGAAACTGTCCATACAAAAAAACGCCCCTCAAAGGAGGGGCGATTCATTTAGCTCTTGTGCGAGTGAGTCGCCACAAACTGTTGTACTGTGGCCAGATCGTTATCCAGCACCGACAGACGCTCTTCTCGTTCAAACAGATCGCTCATATGAGCCGGCAAGCTAGGCGATTCAAGACCTGCTTTCACAACAGGATCTGGGAACTTAACCGGGTGCGCGGTGGCCAGAGTGACCATCGGTACACTCATATCACGACGACATTCGCGTGCTGCTTTAACACCAATCGCTGTGTGCGGATCCAGTAGGTACTCAGTCGACTCGTAGACATCAGCAATAACCTGACAGGTTGTCTCATCATCAACGGCGTAGCTGTTAAACAGCTCGCGAACCTTATCCCACTCACCATCACCAAGATGAACAGACTCTCTCTTAAAGCGCGCCATCAGATCAGCAACGGCTTTACCGTCACGACCATAAACATCAAATAGAAGACGCTCAAAGTTCGACGAGACCATAATATCCATCGATGGCGACAGAGTATGCTCAAGCTGACCTTTAGACATATCGTTACCGCTGATGACGCGGTGAAGAATGTCATTACGGTTAGTCGCTACCACCAACTGATCGATCGGCAGACCCATCTGTTTAGCGAGGTAGCCGGCAAAAATATCACCGAAGTTACCCGTTGGAACCGAGAAAGAGACTGGACGATGAGGGCCACCCAAGGTCAGCGAGGCTGAGAAGTAGTAGACGATCTGAGCCATGATACGAGCCCAGTTGATTGAGTTCACTGCACCCAGCTTCATACCGTTTAGGAAGCTCTGATCAGCAAAACTGTCTTTCACCATCTCCTGACAGTCATCAAAGTTACCTTCCAAGGCGATATTGAAGACATTGTCTTCCAATACGGTCGTCATCTGACGACGCTGTACTTCAGAGACACGGTTGTAAGGGTGAAGAATGAAGATATCCAAGTGATCAGAGTGACGACAGCCTTCGATCGCTGCAGAACCCGTGTCACCTGAGGTAGCACCCATAATCACCAGGCGTTCATTGCGCTGTTTCAGCACATGATCCATCAAACGACCGAGCAACTGCAGTGCGAAGTCTTTGAATGCCAAGGTAGGACCATGGAACAGCTCAAGAACGAACTCGTTGCTATCGATCTGAACCAAAGGTGCTACGGCATCGTGTTTAAAGACAGCGTAGGTCTCATCGATCATCGATTTAAGATCCCCGTCGCTAATGCACTCTTCAACGAACGGCTTGATCACTTTGAAGGCAAGATCCGCATAGCTAAGGCCTGCCCAGCTTGCGATCTCCTCTTTCGAGAAAGTCGGTAGAGTCTCAGGTACATAGAGACCCCCATCAGACGCCAAACCAGCTAATAGCACATCCGCAAAATTGAGTGCGGGCGCATCACCACGAGTCGAAATATAACGCATCGAAAATTCCTCTTAATCAGCCAGCTGTTCAACACGGATGCGGGTCACTTCACCCACAACGTCTGGCAGTGCTTCGATCTCGCGAAGCGCTTCGTTCATTGTCGATTCAACCACTCGTTGAGTCAGCAGAATGACAGGCACCTGTGATTCACGGATCGGTTTCTGAATCACGGCTTCAATATTGATCCCTTTTTCACCGAGGATGCGGGTAATGTGAGCCATCACGCCTGGGCGCTCAACGGCTTGCAAGCGAAGGTAGTAAGCACTCTCAACCTGTTCAACAGGAAGCACTTCAGCATCTGAAAGCTCGCTAGGCTGGAAAGCCAAGTGGGGAACTCGGTTGTCACGGTCAGCAGTGAGTGTACGAACCACATCCACCACATCAGCAACTACTGCAGAAGCCGTTGGCTCAGCACCGGCACCCGCACCATAGTAGAGGGTTTGACCCACCGCATCACCATCCACAAGGACGGCGTTCATGACACCATCAACATTGGCCAGTAACGCTTTCTCTGGAATCATCGTTGGGTGAACACGTAGCTCAATACCCTTCGCTGTGCGGCGGCTAATACCTAGGTGCTTGATGCGGTAGCCTAGCTCTTCAGCGTAGTTCACATCCTGTGAAGTGATCTTACTGATACCCTCGGTGTAGGCTTTTTCGAACTGCAGTGGGATACCAAACGCGATTGAGGCAAGTATGGTCAGCTTGTGCGCTGCGTCTATGCCTTCAACATCAAAGGTCGGATCCGCTTCTGCGTAGCCCAACGCCTGAGCTTCCGCCAATACATCTTCAAAGGCACGACCTTTGTCACGCATTTCGGTCAAAATGAAGTTACCGGTACCGTTAATGATGCCAGCCAACCAGTCGATCTTGTTCGCAGATAGACCTTCACGAATCGCTTTGATGATTGGGATGCCACCAGCAACTGAGGCCTCAAACGCGACCATCACATTCTTCTCTTGCGCAGCCGCAAAAATCTCGTTGCCATGCACCGCGATCAACGCCTTGTTCGCAGTGACGACGTGTTTACCGTTTTGAATGGCCGTCATCACGAGATCAAAGGCTGTCTCGTAACCGCCGATCAGCTCAATGACGATATCGATCTCAGGGTTGGTTGCGATCTCGAAAATGTCCGATGTAACGTGGATTCCTGTCGTATCAAACGCAGGGTTAGGGCGACGCATAGCGACCTGTTCAATCTGAATTCGACGACCCGCACGACGTGCAATCTCAGACGCATTGCGATTAAGAACATCGAACGTACCGCCACCGACAGTACCCATTCCACAGATGCCAACTTTTACCGGCTTCACAACCTTACCTCATTCGAAGTGAGCTCGAGCGGTTCACCCGACCCAGAGCGTTAAAAAATGGGGCATATTATAGCTAAAAAAGGGTGTTTGAACTATGGGTATTAGGGAGGTTTTACTGATAAAAAGCGTAATTAGAGGGCGGATGTCAGGCTGAAGCCTGACACCAGTGCTTCAACCTAACTACAGAGAAACGTGACTGGCTTTCAGCCTGTCACGACCCTACCAGCATTTTCCAGAGATTACTTAATCCCCAACACCGGCAGCAGACGCTCGGCTGGCATGTAACCCGGTAATAGATCACCCGTCTCGGTAATCATCGCAGGGGTGCCGGTAACCCCTAGCTTTTGACCCAGCGCCAGCTGTTCAAGCACGGGTGTTTGGCAGCCATCCGCTTTAACAGAGCCACCATCTAGCGCTGACTCCATTGCTGCTAAGCGGTCATCGGCACACCAGATCTGATCCATACGTGACGCAGTAGCACCGCCAGGACCAGAGCGAGGAAAGGCTAAGTAAGCGACTTCGACACCCGCTTCGTTCAGAGCATCCACCTCTTCGTGCAGCTTCTGACAGTAGGGGCAATCGATATCGGTGAAGACATAAAGTCGAGTTCTCTTCTCACCTTTAGCTGGGAAAATAACCATATCGCTATCAGCCACCTGCTGCATGGCATCTAAACGCATCCCACTTAAGCGCTTCTCGGTAAGATTGATCAGACGGTTCTCTTGTGTGATCTGATACGCCTTGCCCGACAGAATAAACTGCGCATCTTCACTGACGTAGAGCACCTCACCAGAACCGAGTAGCACCTCATAAAAACCGGTCATATCGGACGGCTCAATCAGCGTAATAGGAATCGAAGGATCAACCGCTTTCAGCTTCTCTTCAATCAGGGTCTCTGTATTTGCCAGAGCCGGCAAAGTCACAAGGGACAACAACAGTACGAACAAGGTTTTCATCTTAACTCCTTAAAAATTGCGCCCAGTGTGACAGTTTAACCCCGCGGATGAAACTGCTTGTGCAACTGCTCTAAGCGATGCGTGGCAATTTGCGTATAGATCTGGGTGGTCGATAAATTGGCATGCCCCAATAGCATCTGCACGGCACGAAGATCCGCCCCATGATTCAACAAGTGTGTTGCAAACGCATGTCTAAGCGTATGGGGCGATAGTTCTGATTTAACGCCCGCCTGCTGGGCCCAAAATTTAATACGATGCCAAAAGGTCTGTCGGGTCATCTGCTGTCCTCGACGACTCAAGAAGAGCGCTTCAGGGTTGGTAGCACCCATCAACAGTGGCCGTGCAGCTGATTGATAGCGTTTCAACCAATCAATGGCCGCCTCGCCAACAGGGACCAGTCGCTCTTTATCACCCTTACCGACAACCTGTAATAGCCCAGCCCTCAGGTCAATTTGACCCACCTCAAGCCCAATCAACTCAGAGATACGCAACCCGGATCCGTACAACAGCTCCAACATAGCTCGATCTCGCAACCCCAGTGAATCTTCAACATCCGGCGCCTCAAGCAGCGCATCCACTTCTGCTTCGGAAATGGACTTTGGCAACGCGCGCCCGCGCTTTGGATTGGAGATATTCAACGTAGGGTCAACGTCGATCACACTTTCGCGCAATAGGTAGCGATAAAATCCACGGATACAGGAGAGTTGTCGTGCAGTAGAGCTGGCTTTAAACGCTTCAGAGAGGCGCCAGGCAAGATAGTGCTGTAAATCAGACTGCGTAACAGCCATCAGTGATTTTCCCTGCTGATTCAACCAACAGGCAAACTGATTAAGATCGCGTCGATAGGAGCTCTGCGTGTTATCACTTAAGCCACGCTCCATCCACAAGCCTTGAATAAACTCTTTGATTAACGCGGCATCTTTGGAGTCAGGGCTTTGCGCAGTAAAACGTGCATCCGGCACTAACGGTAGACCTCAATAGTTTCTAAAAAGTTTCGATCAACAGAGTAGGAAGCATACCCTTGATCGACCCTTCTTAGTAGAACTAACTTATTGTCTGCCACCTCGATCAAACGCCCCTCAATAAAGCGCCCGAAGTGGGTGTAGAGACGAATCTGATACTGTAGATAGTCATCCAACTCATCAAAGCTAGCAGGATAGAACTGCTTAGAATCCTCAAGCTTTTGCACTTCGCGGCTAGAGAGAATCTTCTCCTTGAGCTGCTCAACATTGACCAACCCCTCCTCCTGAGGGGTTAACTGTTCAGCCTGCTCCGCATCTGGCAACAAGGACTCCCAATCCAATCCCGCTAAATCAAGCCCCACAGAGTTAATGCGCAAAGAGGGATTCAAGCGTTCAGCTAAGACGTGGGGGGCGTTCATCAATACGAACAGCTCACTGCCCATACCGCCTGCGGGTGAGATGCCCAAATCAACACTTGAGCCCGGAGCAATGGCCTGCTCATAGGCATTCCAAAGCCGCTCTGGTACCTGCATACCCAACTGTGTAGCCTGAGCTTTTAACAGATCGGCATGCGCCAAGCGATACTCCGCCTCGGTTACATCAGTCTGTTCAGCACAGTAGGTATCGCGGCGAGCATTAAATCCAAGGTCTTGGTAGGCAAACTGAAAACGCTGGACTCGCGGGCTGGCCGCCAACAAGGTTTGTGGTGCAAGGTATCCAGGTGTAAAACTGACTTCCAACACCAATCGTTGCGAGGCGATACCCAACAGCTGAATCTGACTACCCAAGACTAGACGTCCATTATCGTTATCTGGGTCTAAGCGAATGTTAAGATCCGCCTGAATTTCGGGGTATCCCATATCTCGCAACACAGGCAGAGAGAATTCACGTACATCGCCACAACCCAGTGCCGCGATGTTAACTAACCCTTTGCTCGCAGCAGCACTCTGGTTCGCAAGAGCCGTCTCCATAAAATCGGATGCCAGATCCATTCTTAACTTATCGATTTTGATGGCCAAGAAACTGGGCCAGTCAGAAGCACTGCTGACAGGAGAGGGCTGCAGGAAGAAGAGCGGCGCGTCCGCTCGAATACTGATATTGGCCACTTTAATGGCAGACTCATAACCGAAAGGAGCCGCCTGCAGCAACTCAATTCGGACTTCACCGCGTGGATCCAGAACCAACTGCTCATAGTGCACACGATAGCCAGGCAGCAGAACCGTCAACGTATCATCGATATAGGCTTTAGCTTTGTAATAGACATAGGCATAACCGCCCCCACCGACCAGTAGCGTCGCTATCAATAACAGTAGAACGGTTTTAAACCAACGCAAAGGATTCCCCCCAACAGTCATCACTTCATACTAGACCACTATTAGAAATAGGAGAAATTTGAGCAATAAAAAAGGCGACCCATGGTCGCCTTTTTTAATCGAGATCAACTCAGTTAATAAAATTAACTTAGTTAAGCTTCTCTTTGATACGTGCAGACTTACCGCTACGCTCACGTAGGTAGTAAAGTTTCGCCTGACGAACGTCACCACGACGCTTAACTTCGATCGCTTCAACCGCTGGGCTGTAGGTCTGGAAAGTACGCTCTACACCCACACCGTGAGAGATTTTACGTACAGTGAAAGCAGAGTTTAGGCCGCGGTTACGCTTACCTAGAACTACACCTTCGAACGCCTGTAGACGGCTACGGTTGCCCTCTACTACACGTACTTGAACTACTACAGTGTCACCTGGGCCGAAGTTCGGTACTTCTTTACCAGTTTGTTCAGCTTCGATCTGCTGAATGATTAAGTTTTTGCTGCTCATCGCTCGCTCCTAACTTTTCAACTGCGGACTACTTTTTAGTCTCGCCGATGTATTCGTTTAACAACGTTTGCTGTTCTGGGTCCAAATCGATCTTCTCTAGCAGATCAGGGCGACGCTCATAGGTCCTTCCTAACTGCTGTTTTAGGCGCCATTTACGTATCTCTGCGTGATTTCCACTCATCAATACCGACGGTACGCCAACGCCATCTAACTGTTCTGGTCGTGTGTAGTGTGGACAATCAAGCAATCCTTCCGAGAAGGAGTCCTCTTCAGCAGAGGCTTGGTCACCCAGTACACCAGGCACCATTCTTGATATCGCATCAACCATCACCATGGCTGGGAGCTCACCACCACTCAGGACAAAATCACCGAGTGACCACTCTTCATCCACTTCCGCTTCGATCAGGCGTTCATCAACCCCTTCGTAGCGACCGCAGACAAAGATCAAACTCTCTGCCGTGGCCAGTTCTGTCACACCTTGTTGATCTAAGCGTCTGCCTTGTGGCGACAGATAGATCACTTTAGCCTGACTGGGTGCTGCCGCTTTCGCCGCCGCTATCGCATCTCTCAATGGCTGAACCTTCATCAACATCCCAGGACCACCACCAAAGGGGCGATCATCGACGGTGCGATGTTTGTCGTGAGTAAAATCTCTTGGATTCCAACTCTCGACTTGGATCAGTCCGTTTTTAACTGCTCTGCCTGTAACACCAAAACGGCTAACCGCCTCAAGCATTTCAGGGAACAGCGATACGATCCCAAACCACACAACTTAGAACTCTGGGTCCCAATCGACCCGCATTGTTCCAGCGTTTAAATCAATTTGTTTGATCACCTGATCCGGTACATATGGGATCAATCGTGTCTCACGATCAACGCTCTCGTCTGTACCTTTAACAACCAACACATCATTTGCGCCGGTCTCTATTAGGTGATCTACCCGACCCAACAATTCGCCGGATTCGGTATAAACCAATAATGTCTCTAATTGACTCCAGTAGTACTCACCGTCATCCAACACTGGTAGAACCGAGCGTGGTACTGCAATCTCCGCTTCACAATATTGGCGGGCTGCTTCGGGTGAATCTATAGAGTCCAATTTTGCGATTAAACCCTTACCCTGTTTTTTAGCGCTGGTTACCTTAACCGGTACCCATTCACCTTGTTGTTTTACCAACCAGGGGCGATAGCTGAGGATATTCTCCATCGAATCAGTGTATGAGTAGACTTTAATCCAACCCTGTACACCGAAAGGTGAGTTGAAGCGTCCAAGAACTACGTAGTCCTCTGCTGCAATCTCTGCCACTGCTATCAGGCCTTAATCAATTACTTAGCTTTACGTGCTTCTTTAACCAGTGTGCTAACACGTTCGCTCATTTGAGCGCCCTTGCTAACCCAGTACTCTACGCGCTCTAGATCAAGACGTAGACGCTCTTCCTGGCCGCGAGCAACCGGATTGAAGAAACCAACACGCTCAATAAAGCGGCTGTCACGCGCAAAACGAGAGTCTGCGACATGAATGTGATAGAACGGACGCTTTTTAGCGCCACCACGGGACAAACGAATAGTGACCATTAAGGACCCCTTTATTTCGCGGATGGGTTTTGAGATCGCCCATCATTGTTGTTTCTTCACCAATCCCAGCAAATTGCCCAGACAGATGAAGGCCAAATTAAATAGGGCGCAGATTCTACGTGAATACTGCGCCCATTAAAAGCTATTTTTTGATCAGAGTTTGATCAATTACATACGTGGGAAACCACCAGGACCACCCATACCCGGTGGCATCATCCCTTTCATGCCACGCGCCAGTTTCGCCATACCCGATTTAGAACCAAACTTCTTCATCATCTTGGCCATCTGCTTGTGCTGTTTAAGCAGGCGATTGATCTCTTGGATGTTGGTACCCGAACCAGCCGCAATACGGCGCTTACGCGAGCCGCTGATAATATCTGGGTTGCGACGCTCTTTAGCCGTCATTGAATCGATGATCACGGCAAACTTCTTCATGCCCTGCTCAGCCTGAGCTGTTTGTGCCGCTTGGATCATCTGCCCCATACCCGGCATCTTCTCCATCATCGACATCATGCCGCCCATGTTGTTCATCTGATTGATCTGATCACGGAAGTCTTCTAGATCAAAGCCCTTACCTTTGCTGACCTTCTTCGCCAGCTTTTCCGCTTTATCCTTATCAATCTTGCGCTCAGCTTCCTCAATTAAGGAGAGCACATCACCCATACCCAATATACGCGAAGCAACACGATCAGGGTGGAAAGGCTCAAGGGCATCGACCTTCTCACCAACACCTAGGAACTTAATAGGCTTGCCAGTAATGTGACGTACCGACAGAGCCGCACCGCCACGGGCGTCACCATCGGTCTTAGTCAGAATAACACCAGTAAGAGGCAAGACTTCATTGAAAGCTTTTGCCGTGTTCGCAGCGTCTTGACCCGTCATAGAGTCAACGACGAACAGTGTCTCGACCGGATTAACCGCTGCATGCAGCTCTTTAATCTCAGCCATCATGGCATCATCAACCGCTAGACGACCCGCGGTATCGACGATGACTACATCATGATGCTGAATTTTTGCATGCGCCGTCGCGCCATTAACGATATCGATCGGCTTCTGTTCAATAGTCGACGGGAAGAACTCGACATCCACCTCACCAGCCAGAGTCTCTAGCTGACGAATAGCTGCTGGACGGTAGACGTCAGCTGATACGACCAACACCTTCTTCTTTTCACGCTCACGGAGGAAACGCGCCAGCTTTGCAACCGAGGTGGTTTTACCCGCACCCTGCAGACCGGCCATCATCACCACAGCAGGTGGCGTTGCCGCAAGGTTAAGCTGCTCGTTCGCTTCACCCATCACGCGAACCAACTCTTCGTTAACGATCTTAACGAAAACCTGACCAGGACTTAGGCTCTTAGAAACGTCTTGTCCAACCGCACGCTCTTTGACCGCGTTTACAAACTCTTTAACCACCGGCAGGGCAACATCAGCCTCAAGAAGCGCCATACGTACTTCACGCAGCGTATCCTTAATATTGTCTTCGGTCAGTTTCGCGCGTCCTGTAACGGAGCGAAGCGTGCCAGTTAAGCGTTCTTGAAGATTTGCAAACATTCTATTCCTCATTGTGCGGGTCTAATGGGTCGTTTCGATATCGAGATATCCCGCCAAATTTGCGCCGTAGTATAGCGCAGGGACAGGCTGACTGTATATTTCGCATCCCAGCAATTTGTGCCACACTTGTGGAATTAGGTTTACACAGTCCGGAGTTTTGGATGCTATCGCTATTTACCCTTGCCGCCATTGGCCTCTATCTGATTGCCAGCCAGTGGCAAATGAAGCAGTTCGCGACTCAACAAGGCGGACCGCGCAACCGCATACAGGCTTTTGGTTTCATCGCCGTCATTTTTCAACTGATCGCGACTTTACAGATCATTTCGGGCGGATTTGGCTTAAACCTCAGCTTCTTTGTTGCCGGCTCGATGATCTCGATCGCCGTGGTCGTTCTTCTGCTATTGGGTAGCCTACGTCATAAGCTCGACAATCTGTTTATGTGGGTCTTTCCAATGGCCGCCATCACTCTGGCTCTGGCCTATGCTTTCCCTGGCGAAGGGACCAAATCAAGCTACAGCGCTGGACTGCTAAGCCACATTCTGTTGTCTATTATCTCCTACAGCCTGTTCACGCTTGCCGCACTGCAAGCTCTGTTGCTCTCTAAGCAGGAGCATGCTCTGAAAAGCCATAAGACCAGAGGCTTACTGAATACCCTGCCACCACTGCAGGTGATGGAGAACCTACTGTTTGATTTGATTACTGCGGGTCAGGTGGTACTGACGCTGGCGTTGATAACGGGTTACGTCTACACCGATGATCTGTTTGCACAACACCTCGCTCACAAAACGCTGCTATCCCTTGGCGCTTGGGTTGTCTTCACCATTCTGCTAACAGGACGTGCGATGTTTGGTTGGCGAAGCCGCACGGCTCTACGCTGGACACTCAGCGGATTTGTTCTGCTGATGCTCGGCTTCTTTGGTTCAAAAGCCGTTCTAGAGCTAATACTTGGGGCTTAATTGGGTTGACACCCACGCCCCATCTACACAAAATGAGCTTCCGTTAACAATATAGGCATTTCCCCTTGGAAGACGCGTCGATAAGCTCGCTCTCAATTCTTCTGTTTATCCTGATCCTCTGTTCTGCATTTTTCTCTAGTTCAGAAACTGGCATGATGTCGCTCAATCGCTACCGTTTGAAGCATTTAGCGAAGAATAACCACCTAGGTGCACGCAAAGCCGCCAAACTGCTAGATCGCCCAGATCGTCTGATCGGCCTGATTTTGATTGGCAACAACTTCGTCAACATTCTCGCATCAGCCATCGCGACCGTCATTGCGGTTCGAATCTGGGGGGATGCAGGTATCGCCATCGCGACCGGTGCCTTGACGCTGGTCGTGCTGATTTTTGCGGAAGTGACACCAAAGACACTGGCCGCCATGTATCCAGAGAAGGTGGCTTTTCCGGCCTCCTATGTTTTAGTACTGCTACTTAAAGTGTTTTACCCCTTGGTGTTTGCCGTCAACCTCATTACCAATGGAATTTTCCGTCTACTCGGTATCAAGACGACCGGGGAAGATGCCCACAATCTTAGTACCGAAGAGTTACGTACCATCGTGAATGAGTCAGGCGCTCTGATCCCTCAATCGAATCAATCGATGCTACTTGGGGTCCTGGAGCTTGGTGAAGTGACCGTTAATGACATCATCATTCCACGCAACGAGGTAGAGGGCATCGATCTGGACCATGAGATGGACCAGATTCTTGAGCAGCTCTCTAAAACCAAACATACCCGCCTTCCGGTCTACCGTGGCGACATCAACCAGATCGTCGGGGTACTTCACATGCGCAATCTGGCCCAGTTGATTCAACAGGGCAAGGTCACCAAACCGGCCATTATGGCGGTGGTTCATGAAGCTTACTTCATTCCAGAGAGCACACCGCTGCAGACACAGCTCCTTAACTTTCAGAAAGAGAGCCGCCGCATCGGCGTCGTAGTGGATGAGTACGGTGATGTACAAGGCATTGTCACCCTGGAAGATATCTTAGAAGAGATCGTCGGCGAGCTCTCCAACGATCAATCGGATATCCATGAAGACATCCACCAACAGGAAGATGGCAGCTACTTTATCGATGGCTCGGCTTATATTCGTGAGATCAATAAAGCACTGAATTGGGAGCTATCGACCGAAGGGCCAAAAACGCTTAACGGTTTGATCACGGAGCAGCTCGAATCCATTCCCGACGCTAACGTCTGTATCGAACTGAATGAGTACCGTTTAGAGACGCTACAAATCAGTGACAACCTGATTAAGACGGTTCGTGTCCAGCGTCTCGAGATCGAGAGTGACGAGGAGGAGTAGCCTCCCGCTCTCGAATCAACGCCCAGACTTCACGCTTCTTCTCGTTGGAGTAAGTACTCCAATAGGCGATCTCTAGACCTGAACGACGACAGGCAATACAGAGATCGTCCTCATCGAGAGCACACACGCCCATGCAAGGATTGGGAATCGGTTTTTCTGAATCCATTATGTTCGCTCTGGCCTCGGTCTGGTTTGAATCTGTGCATCAAAGGCACTGTTTAATAGCTCAGCAATGACCCAGGCGGTTAGCCCCCAGATCTCATAGCCTTGATAATCCCATGCTGGTGCATATCGAGTCTTACCGGATAGATCCATGAACTGATCAAATCGCGCACGGCCCGGCTCCATAAAGAAGCTCAACGGTACTCGAAAAACAGCTTCGATCTCATCGGGATTAGGTTGCTCGACAACCGTATGCGGCACAACACCAACCCAGGGAACCACTTTGAGGCGATGCTTAGAGAGCACATCACTTAAAGCCCCCAAGGGCCTAACTTGTGAAGGCTCAATACCTAGCTCTTCATGGGTCTCACGCAAAGCCGTAGCAAGAATATCCTGATCCTCGGGATCTCTGCGACCACCTGGAAAAGCCACCTCACCGGCATGACTCGACAGCTTGCTGTGTCGCAAGGTCAGTATCACCTCTGGTATGGCCAGATCGGTGATTAACATCATCACACCCGCCTGCCGATCAGACGAATAGTGGTCAGATAGCTGCCAAGGCTTGTAGTGAGTCAGGGTTTGCTCTATTTTCGAAATCATTAGTTTAATCATACACCGAATAGAAGAAAGCTACGCAAAAGATAGGAGATTCGATGAAGTTCTGCAGCGAGTGCGCCACACCTGTTGAATGGACCATTCCAGAGGGTGACCACCTTCCCAGACACGTCTGCCCCAACTGCGAGACGATCTTCTACTCCAACCCCAAAATCATCGCCGGCTGCCTACCCATCTGGGAAGAGAAAGTATTGATGTGTCGTCGCAACATCGAACCACGCAAAAACTATTGGACCCTACCGGCAGGCTTTATGGAGAATGGTGAAACCACTGAACAGGGCGCCATGCGTGAGACTTGGGAAGAGGCTGAAGCGGAAGTCGATATCATATCGCTCTACACCCACACCTCCATTGTGCATGTGAATCAGCTGCAGCTCTTCTTCCTAGCCAAGATGCGCACCCCAAGCTTTTCAACGACGTCAGAATCCAATGAGGTCGCACTGTTCAGCGAAGATGAGATCCCTTGGGATGAGATCGCCTTCCCGACGGTCAGCAACGCACTGCGTCTGTTCTTTAAAGAGAGAAACGCTGGCGGGCCGTTTAACTTCCACAGAATCAGTATCGATCGCCACAACGAGCAGAACAACGCATCGACCACCCAGCATGAGATTCACATTTAATGCCAGTGTTAAAAGAGAGCAAAGCGGCCAAAGCCTTCCAACGCAAACTGCTGATCGCTTGGTGTATTGATCAGCACCCAGGCAACCTCACCCACCTACAGAAACTCACAGGCATGCCAAGACGGACACTGCAGGATGCCATTAAAGATCTGGATGATCTGTCGATCGAGTGTTCATTTCAACAAACTGAGGGGGCTTTGAATAACCAGGGCGTCTACCGCATTGATCAGTGGGGCTGTATTGATCCAGACTGGGTTAACCAGAATATTGAATCAATCGCAGAATCGTTAGAGATAAAACTTCAGCTCGACTACTGATTCGCCGTCGCCGCCAAATCGAGAAGCGGCGAAGCGTCGATCGCCTCAGCATCCATCATCTGAGCAAGATCCTGCAGGGTATTAACGACCTGGAATCGCTTCGCTTCAGATAACTTAGAAAAGCGCTCTTCAAAACGCTCATGCAGAAGTGGTGGAACGGAACCCAGGGTAGAAGCACCCTCTTCGGTCAGACGCGCATTTACTTTACGCTTATCGGTCACTGAACGAACACGCACCGCTAAACCGCGCTGCTCTAGGCGGTTTAAAATAGTCGTTACCGTCGCCTGACTCAGTGAAACGCTTTCCGACAGCGTCTTAACAGTCACATCACCCAGATCCCCAATTGCACGCAACACCATTACCTGCGGAATGGTGAGGCCACAGCTCTTCGCAATACGCTTTGATTGAATATCCGTCGCACGAATAATCTTACGTAGAGCAATGAGTACATCTTGTGATTGCTGAATGTCTGTCATGTAAAGCCTGTCATTGAGATAAGTAGCACGATTAACAACCTGCTGAGCGGGCGCATTTATAGCCCATCCCCTTTTCATCATCAATCACTATTTAAATAATTACAACTATAATTATTTGAACTCTAATGATTAGACCTGTTAGGATGTTTGTCACGAGAGGTTAATAGCCTAATAAGAAACTGAAAACGAATGGGAACAGACACATGAAAAAACAGATACTTGCTGCATCACTGCTAGCCGCTAGCTCAACTGCATTTGCAGGTTCACACGGCTCTAATTGCGGTACTGTAACAATTGCCGAGATGAATTGGGCGACAGCTAGCCTATTCGCTTACATTGATAAGTTCGTTCTAGAAAATGCATTTGGATGTGAAGTTGAAGTTGTTCCTGGCGATACAGTTCCAACATCAACCTCAATGATCGAAAAACAACAGCCAGATATCGCCCCTGAGCTTTGGACTAACTCATTTCAAGCTCAGCTCGATAAAGCTGTCGGCGAAAATAAACTGGCAGTTGCTGGTGAGGTATTCATTGGCGAAGAAGGCCTATGGATTCCAAAATATATGCTAGAAAACAATCCTGAACTTTCTAGCATTGATGGTATTAAAGCGAATTCGGCTCTATTCCCACACCCAGAAGATGATAGCGTTGGTGCTTATTGGGGCTGTCCAGCAGGCTGGGGTTGTCAAATGGTTAACCAGAACCTTTTCAAAGCTTACGAAATGGAAGATTCGGGATTTGAGCTAGTTGATCCGGGTACGGCTGCTGGTCTAGATGCTTCACTTTCTCGAGCTTACAATATGGAAAAACCTTGGTTTGGTTACTATTGGGCACCCACTGCGTTTCTTGGTCAATTTGATATGGTAAAAGTAGATCTTAAATCCGATATTGATGCAGATTATTGGAAATCTTGTATTGTAAAATCGGACTGTACTGATCCAAAACCAAGTAATTTTCCTGAGTCACCTGTATACACTTACACGACTCAAGAATTTGCAGATCGAGCACCGGAAGCATTTGCTTATTTAGATCGCTTCTTCGACAACCCAACTGTTAACAAAATGGCAGCATGGATGAATGAAGAACAAGCAAATGGTGAGATTGCAGCTGAGAAATTCTTCCAAGACTACCCTGAGCTTTGGAAATCTTGGCTAACACCTGAGCAAATCAAAAAAGTTGAGAAAGCTGTAGCCGAACTGTAGGTTAAGCAATATTACAAGCCCTACCATAGCGTAGGGCTTTTCGCGTTTAAACCAGAGGAAAATATGGCAGAGAAATCCTGGATAACTGATATCCCAGAATTAGACAGAACTAGTCTCAAAGAAATACGCAAAACACTTGATGGTGCTTATCTGGACTTTTCACGAGCGTATGGAGACGCAATTGAAGCTTTTTTTGATCCACTATTAACTTTTTTAATTTGGTTTGAAAAACTGCTTTTGAATTCACCTTGGTGGATTGTCCTTGGTGCAATTGCAGTATTTGTATATGCAGCGAGTAGATCCTCTAAACTCACTATAGGTGTAGCTATTGCGATGATGGTGGTTGGTTACTTTGGTATGTGGGATAACACCATGAGAACCATGAGTATCATAACTGTTTGCACCATGTTAGCAATCGTACTAGGAATTCCTATTGGCATAGCAATGGCTCGCTCAAATAAAGTACAAGGAGTGGTTACACCACTTTTGGACATCATGCAGACCATGCCAGCCTTCGTCTACCTAATTCCAGTCGTCATGCTTTTGGGCATAGGGCGCATACCGGGCCTAATTGCCGTTGTCATCTATGCAATTCCGCCGGTTATTCGTCTGACCAACTTGGGTATTCGCTTGGTGGATAAAGAGGTATTAGAAGCCGCAACTGCCTATGGTGCTAACCCTCGTCAGCGTCTATTGGGTGTTCAGTTACCGTTGGCGATGCCGACAATTATGGCGGGCATCAACCAGACCATAATGATGGCACTATCAATGGTAGTAATCGCATCAATGATTGGCGTCAAAGGGCTCGGTCAACCTGTATTGCAGTCAATAACCAACCAGTACTTTACTCAAGGTCTTCTAAACGGTTTAGCCATCGTTGTACTTGCGATCATCTTTGACCGCGTTTCACAGGCATACGGCAAGCGCACTCAAGCGCACCTAGGGGGTGGCCATGAGTAATGCAGACGTATTGATTCAGGTTAAAGACCTCTACAAGGTCTTTGGCGACAAACCAGAAGGCGTTATGCCGATGGTTAAAGCGGGTAAAAGCAAGGATGAGATCCTAGCGGAAACTGGCCACACCGTCGGTCTTAAAGAGATCGATCTCGAAATCAAACGCGGTGAGATCTTTGTCATCATGGGTCTATCAGGCTCAGGCAAATCGACACTGATTCGCCACTTCAACCGTCTGATTGAACCGACTGCGGGTGAGATCATTGTTGAAGGCACCGACGTCATGAAACTCAACACCAAGGAGCTTGAACAGTTCCGTCGTCACAAGATGTCGATGGTGTTTCAACGCTTCGGTTTGATGCCTCACTACACAGTACTCGATAACGTCTCTTACGGGCTTAAGATCCAAGGTGTCGACAAGTCAGTTCGTGAGCAGAAAGCGGTTGAGTGGTTAGAGACGGTTGGTCTGAAAGGCTATGAAGAGCAGTACCCCAACCAGCTATCGGGTGGTCAGCAGCAGCGTGTCGGTCTTGCTCGCGCACTCTGTACTGATGCTGAAATCCTCTTGATGGATGAAGCCTTCTCGGCACTGGATCCTCTGATCCGTTCAGAGATGCAGGATCAACTGATTGAACTGCAACACAAGCTCAATAAGACCATCATTTTCATCACGCACGATTTGGACGAAGCTCTACGCCTAGGTGATCGTATCGCGATTCTTAAAGATGGCCTGCTGGTCCAGCAAGGTGAGCCAGAAGAGATTCTACTCAACCCTGCCGATGAATACGTAGAAGCCTTCGTTAAGGATGTGAACCGTGCCCGCGCATTGACGGTAGAGACCGTTATGAAGGAGCCGGAACACCGTATTACAGCTGAAACCATCGGTGAAGCGCTGAAAGAGATGAAGAGAGGCGCTTACGATTACGGTCACGTGGTGGACGATTCAGGTAGCTACCAAGGCACCGTTACTCAAGAGTGGCTTGAAGAGGAAGCTAAGGGCGGTAATGCAGATTCCACTTGGGAAGAAGCCGATCTAACCGAGACAACGACCATCACCTCTGATGCAGTACTTGAAACGGTTATCCCGGAGACGCTTGAAGCGGATCACCCAATCCCTGTTGTGGATGAGGAGGGCCAGCTGCAAGGTGAGCTATCTCGCTCAAGCTTGGCGGAAGTACTGGTCGACTCTTCTGAAACAGAGTCAGAATCTGTAGAGAATCAAAAGGTTTAACAAGCCCATTGATACAGACACAAAAAAGCCAGCTCATGTAGCTGGCTTTTTTTCGCCCTGAATAAAACAGGGCCCGTGCGAGTAACTCGACACGGGCCCATAAAAGGAACAACAACAGATAAATATTATCAGAGAGCGGTAGGAAAAGTACAGTCCTCAACTCTCTGGAGCGGGCTTAACGAAGCTCTAAAACATCCTGCATATCGAACAAACCTGCACCCTTGCCTGACAACCAACCTGCTGCTCGTACAGCGCCTTTTGCAAAGGTCATACGGCTAGACGCTTTGTGGGTAATTTCGATTCGCTCACCCTCTGTGGCAAAGAGTACAGTGTGATCACCAACCACATCACCAGCACGAATGGTCTCGAAACCGATCTCTTTTTCAGGGCGCGCACCGGTCTGACCTTCACGACCATAGACCGCACACTCTTTCAGATCACGTCCCAGCGCATCGGCAACCACTTCACCCATACGCAATGCTGTGCCTGATGGCGCATCCACCTTATGACGGTGGTGTGCTTCGATCACTTCGATGTCGTATCCACCATCATCACCCAAAGCCTTGGCAGCCACTTCAAGCAGTTTGAAACAGAGGTTTACGCCAACAGACATGTTCGGCGCAAAGACAATTGAGATAGTCTCACCGCCCTCTGCCAACTTCGCCTTCTGCGACTCGGTTAGCCCCGTCGTACCAATCACCATCGACTTACCGGCCGCTTTACAGATCTCAAGATTAGCAAGGGTCGACTCTGGGCTAGTAAAGTCGATCAATACATCAAAATCGTCTGTCACAGACTCCAGCGAGCCAGTAATTGCGACACCCAGACGACCCACGCCTGCCAACTCACCTGCATCGGCACCGATCAACGAACTATCAGGAAGCACAATGGCTGCGCCTAGGGTCACACCCTCTGCCGCGTCTACAGCTTCGATCAATGTTTTCCCCATGCGCCCTGCGGCACCCGTGATGGCAATACGTGTCATCTCTTTTTCCTTAACTGAAAATCTATTCGTCAGTGACACTCAGCCCTTGGTCCATATCCAAGGCTGGCATATCACTCATTAGGCAACCCACCACTTTGGCTGGAACACCCGCTACCGTCGTATGTGCCTCTACAGGCTCCAAAACCACACTGCCTGCACCTACTTTGGCACCCTGGCCGACTTCGATGTTGCCAAGAATCTTAGCACCGGCGCCAATCAAAACCCCAGCGCGAATTTTCGGATGTCGATCGCCCGACTCCTTACCGGTACCCCCTAGGGTCACGGATTGCAGTATCGAGACGTCATTCTCAATGACACAAGTTTCACCGATAACAATGCCTGTTGCGTGGTCAAACATTACACCCTGACCGATGTTGGCAGCGGGGTGAATATCAACCTGCAGGGTTGAGCTCATGCGACTCTGTAGATAGCTTGCCAAGGATTGACGCCCTTGACGCCACATATAGTTAGCCACTCGATATGACTGAAGCGCGTGATACCCTTTTAAGTACAACAGCACCGTGCTGTAGTCACGGATTGCAGGGTCACGCGTGTAGACCGCAAGGAGATCGGCACAGGCGGCTTCGATCAATGTAGGGTCCGCTTCATAAGCGACCTCAAAGATCTCACGCATCGCCACAGCGGGCACCACTTCATCCGACAGCTTTTCAGCCAACAGATAAGAGAGTGCCGAACGCAAGGTCGGATGGCTGTTTATCGTTGTATGGTAGAAACTCGACAGCAGCGGCTCGTTAGCACTTAATGTACTCGCCTCACTCTGAAGTGCTTGCCATACCTCTGCAACCGCCTGATCACCCATAACTTAGGTCATATCCTCAAAGAATTTTTTGACTGAATCAAAGAAGCCGTGCTTCTTCGGTCCATGTTTCTGGTGCTCTTCCGTAGAGTCACGGAACTCTTCTAGCAGCTCTTTCTGACGTGAAGTGAGGCTGACCGGGGTTTCAACAACCGCACGAACCATCAAATCACCCAACGCGCCACCGCGCACCGGCTTCACACCCTTGCCGCGCAAACGGAACATTTTGCCCGTCTGTGTCTCTGCCGGGATCTTCAGTTTAACCTGACCATCCAGTGTTGGCACGTTTAGTTCTCCACCCAATGCCGCATCGACAAAGCTGATCGGTACTTCACAGTAGAGGTTGGCGCCGTCGCGTTCAAAAATCGGGTGATCTTTAACACTCACCTGAACATAGAGATCGCCTGAAGGGCCACCGTGTGCTCCCGCTTCGCCCTCACCAGATAGACGAATACGATCACCGGTATCCACACCCGCTGGGATCTTAACTTCCAATGTCTTGGTCTTCTGCGTGCGGCCCTGGCCGTGACAGACATTACAAGGATCAGAGATCACTTTGCCTTCACCATGACAGGTTGGACAGGTCTGCTGAACCGCAAAGAAACCTTGCTGCATACGGACCTGTCCGGCACCACCACAGGTACCACAGGTCTTAGCCGTTGTGCCCTTCTTAGCGCCGCTACCATCACAGGTTTCACAAGAGACGTAGGTAGGAACTTTTAGCGTCTTTTCACAACCGCGCACAGCCTCTTCAAGACTCAAATCGAGGTTGTAACGCAGATCGGCACCGCGACGCACGCTGGAACGACCGCGACCACGACCACCGCCGCCACCGAACATGTCGCCAAAGACATCGCCAAAGATATCTGAGAAGCCACCTTCAAAGCCGCCGCCCATACCACCTTGGCCACCCAACCCAGCATGACCATACTGATCGTAGGCCGCTTTCTTCTGCGCATCGGACAGTACTTCGTACGCTTCGCTGATCTCTTTAAACTTGAGTTCAGCCGCCTCGTCATCCGGGTTGCGGTCAGGGTGATACTTCATCGCTAAGCGACGGTAAGCCTTTTTGATGTCACGGTCAGATGCATCACGAGAGACACCTAAGAGTTCATAATAATCTTGCTTGCTCATACTGCGTGTAAACCTGTAATTACGCTATCGTGAATATGACAACGCGGGAGTAAAGACCCCCGCGCTGACACACGATTTTGTGAGAGTCTTAACTCTCGTTATTGCTTGCTAAGCTTACTTCTTGTCGTCTTTGACTTCTTCAAACTCAGCATCAACAACATCATCGCCTGCATCGCGAGCCGCTTCAGCTTCAGCGCCTTGGCCAGCTTCTGCTTGTTGTGCAGCGTCTGCATACATCTTCTGAGCAACACCCGAAACCGCTTCTGTTAGCGCTTCAGTTTTTGCTGTGATCTCTGCAGTGTCAGAGCCTTTCAACGCCTCTTCAAGTGCAGTGATGGCTGCTTCGATGTTCGATTTCTCTTCATCAGAAGCCTTATCACCCGCATCTTCTAGCGTCTTACGTGCTGTGTGAACCATGGCATCACCTTGGTTACGAGCAGCCGTTAGCTCTTCAAATTTCTTATCTTCTTCAGCGTGCGCTTCGGCATCCTGAACCATCTTCTCGACTTCGTCATCGCTTAGACCAGAAGAGGCTTTAATAACGATCGACTGCTCTTTGCCAGTCGCCTGGTCTTTAGCAGAAACGTTTAGGATACCGTTAGCATCGATGTCGAAAGTCACTTCGATCTGCGGCATGCCACGTGGTGCTGGTGGGATATCGGCAAGGTCGAAACGGCCTAGCGACTTGTTCTGAGTCGCTTGCTTACGCTCACCCTGAACAACGTGAATGGTTACCGCTGTCTGGTTGTCTTCCGCTGTCGAGAAGGTCTGCGACTTACGCGTTGGGATCGTCGTGTTCTTGTCGATCAGTGGTGTCGCAACGCCACCCATTGTTTCGATACCTAGAGTCAGTGGTGTTACGTCCAGTAGAAGAACGTCTTTCACATCACCTGACAGTACCGCACCCTGAAGCGCAGCACCCATCGCTACCGCTTCGTCTGGGTTAACGTCTTTACGTGGCTCTTTACCGAAGAACTCAGCCACTTTCGCCTGCACCATTGGCATACGAGTCTGACCACCGACGAGGATAACGTCGTCGATCTCAGAAGCGGATAGGCCAGCATCTTGTAGTGCAATGCGACATGGCTCAAGTGAACGTTGAACAAGGTCTTCAACCAGTGACTCTAGCTTCGAACGAGACAGTTTAACGTTCAAGTGCTTAGGACCTGTTGCATCCGCTGTGATGTATGGCAGGTTAACGTCAGTAGACTGTGCCGATGATAGCTCAACTTTCGCTTTCTCACCCGCCTCTTTTAGACGCTGTAGCGCTAGCGGATCGTTATGTAGATCGATGCCAGACTCTTTCTTGAACTCGTCTGCTAGGTAGTTGATAACCGCAAGGTCGAAGTCTTCACCACCTAGGAATGTATCACCGTTGGTTGCAAGTACTTCAAACTGGTGCTCGCCATCAACGTCTGCAATTTCGATGATCGAGATATCGAAAGTACCACCACCTAGGTCGTACACTGCGATCGTGCGATCGCCGGCAGCTTTATCCATGCCATACGCAAGAGCTGCAGCGGTTGGCTCGTTGATGATACGTTTAACTTCTAAGCCTGCGATACGACCCGCATCTTTTGTTGCTTGACGCTGAGAGTCGTTGAAGTAAGCAGGAACCGTGATAACCGCTTCCGTTACCGATTCGCCTAGGTAATCTTCAGCAGTCTTCTTCATCTTCTTAAGAACTTCTGCAGAGATCTGAGGCGGTGCTAGCTTCTCGCCTTTTACCTCAACCCACGCATCGCCATTGTCCGCTTTAGCGATGTTGTAAGGCACCATTTTGATGTCTTTCTGTACAACATCGTCTTCAAAACGACGACCGATTAGACGCTTGATCGCAAATAGAGTGTTGTCTGGGTTAGTAACTGCCTGACGTTTCGCCGACTGACCAACCAGAGTTTCGCCTTCTGCCGAGTAAGCAATGATCGACGGAGTGGTACGATCGCCTTCAGCGTTCTCAATAACTTTAGTTTTATCGCCTTCAAGTACTGCTACACACGAGTTGGTAGTACCTAGGTCAATACCGATGATTTTACCCATGTTTAAATCTCCTAATGACACCGCGCTGGGTGTTTAAAACTGTTTTACCTTAACCCCTATATGGGTGTGGTCTTTCAAATATCAAGTCTGGTTTATAAAAAGGTCTTAACCTTTAGCGACCATCACCATCGCAGGACGAACTAAGCGACCATTAAGTAGGTAGCCCTTCTGCATCACCGCAATGACAGAGTTTGGAGCTGCACCTTCCGCTTCAACCATCGACATCGCTTGATGGTGCTCTGGGTTGAACGCCTCACCCTCTGGGTTGATCACTTCTAGATTGAATTTAGCAACGCCATCGATGAACATTTTGTGCGTCATCTCAACGCCTTCACGAAGCGGTTTAACTACCTCATCTTCGACCTGGCTCGCCTCAATAGCGCGCTCTAGACTGTCGATGACCGGCAGTAGTTCTTCGGCAAATTTCTCAACAGCAAACTTACGCGCTTTATCCACCTCAACCTCAGCACGACGGCGCTGGTTAGCGATCTCCGCTTGGGCACGAGGTTCAAGCTCTGCCAGCTGTTTTTGCAGCTCAGCAATCGTCGCATTCGCAGCGGCTAGCTCTTCTTGAAGGGATTCAACGGTCAGCTCTTCCGTCTCAACCAGTTCAGGCTCCACAAGATTCTCTTCAGCCGTCGCGTCGACTTGACTCTCTTCAACCTGATCTTGGTGTGTCTGATCTTCATTCGCCATGGTGTTATCTCCAGAATCATTCAATCTTGTCTCCTATGTGGTATCGACCATCTGAAATTCAACCCTTCCACGCGCTTTTTTGACCTAAGACTGCACTTTTCTATTGCCTAATACACAAACATTGGTTAAAAATACAGTAACTGTATATCTAAACAGGTATTAAGCCATGTTAACGCTACTCAGCATCCGAAACTTTGCGATCGTCTCAACACTCGACCTAGAACTGAAATCGGGCATGACCGTCGTCAGCGGTGAGACCGGTGCCGGCAAATCGATCATGCTTGATGCACTGGGATTAGCCTTAGGCAAACGCGCTGAAGCCGACTCGGTTCGAGAAGGGGCAAAACGAGCTGAGATTAGCGCCGCGTTCGATATACAAGCACTACCCGATGCGAAACGCTGGTTAGAGGCGAATGAGCTAGAGTCGGAAGAGATCAACGAGTGTATTTTACGCCGCACACTGAGTGCCGACGGTCGCAGCCGAAGCTATATTAATGGCCACCCCTGCCCACTGAACCGCGTCAAAGAGCTGGGTGAGCTGCTTGTCGACATACACGGCCAGCACGAACACCAACGTCTATTAAAGCGCGATTTTCACCGCACCCTGCTCGACAACTACGCCAAAGCCAATGAGACAGCACAGGAAGTACGTAAACTCTTTACCCAGTGGCAATCAAAGCAGAGTGAGTTGAAACGCCTTCAAGACATGAGTGAAGAGGCGAATGCGCAACTGCAACTGCTGAGCTATCAAACGGAAGAGCTCAACCGTTTAGACCCTCAAACAGGTGAACTGCAAGCCTTAGAAGAGGAGCAGAAGATACTCTCCAACGCAGGGTCAATCCTTAACAGTGGCCAACAGATCCAGATGCTTCTTAGCGAGGGTGAAGAGAGCAACGCCACAGCGGTACTCAACCAAGCACTGCACCTATTGGGCGACATCGAAGCGGACTCACCTGCACTACAGCAGACCGCCGAGATGCTAAACGCTGCTCTGATTCAAGTGGAAGAGGCCGAACGCGAGTTGAGCCATTTTGTTCAACGAGTTGAGTTGGACCCTGAGCGCTTACAAGAGGTGGAAGATCGCTTAACCAGCATCTACGATCTAGCCAGGAAACACCGCATTGCGCCAGAGCAGTTACCGGAATTAAAAGACCAACTAAATACTGAACTCGACTCTTTGGCTCATGTCGATGAGAACTTAGAGCAACTCGAATCCGAGGTTGCTACGGCTAATGCCGCATTGATTGAGAAAGCTCGCCAACTCAGCAAACTACGCAGCAAAGCAGCCAAACAGCTTGATAAAGAGGTGAATGAACAACTTGCCATGCTGGGCATGAACAGCGCGCGTTTCACAGCCAGTTTGAGTGATATCGATCCTAAATACATTACGGCTCAGGGCTTGGAAGAGATTGAGTTCCTGATCAATACCAATCAGGGCCAAACCGCAAAACCGCTGGCCAAAATTGCCTCGGGTGGTGAACTGTCACGAATTAGCCTTGCGATTCAAGTTGTAACGGCTAAGACGACTGACACCCCGACACTCATTTTTGACGAAGTCGATGTCGGTATTGGCGGAGGCATTGCCGAAGTCGTTGGCCGACTGTTACGTCATTTGAGTGAACGAGCACAGATTCTCTGTGTCACACACCAACCTCAGGTGGCTTCACAAGGAACCCAACACCTGTTTGTCAGCAAAGGCGCAGACACCGGTTCGGTTGAGACCAAAATCACACCACTCACCGAAAATCAGCGCATTAATGAGATCGCTCGAATGCTGGGTGGACTTGAGATGACTGATACCACCCTTGAGCACGCTAAAGAGATGCTGACCAGCGCGCTATAGACTGGTCGATTCAAACAGTGGCGTGTAAACTAATGCCACTTTGAACAGTAACAGGAACAACCTGAACATGCGCAAGCTCATCATCTCTGCCTTTCTTGCTACTCTCGTGACCGGCTGTACAACCTTTCCAGGCGTGTACAAAATGGATGTTCCGCAAGGCAACCAGGTGACACAAGAGATGGTAGATCAGCTTCGCCCTGGAATGACGCCGAGCCAAGTTCGCTATGTGCTAGGAACACCCCTGTTAACGGATACCTTCAACCAGAACCGATGGGACTATGTCTTCCAGTTGGTACAAGAGGATGAAGTGGTCGAGCTACGTCAGTTTCGCGTCTACTTTGAAAACGACAAGCTGGTGCGTTTGGAAGGCGATCTGAAACCTCAGTAACGCAGAGCTCAACGAATACAAAAAAGCCAACTTACGAGTTGGCTTTTTTGGCTTTAGCTTCGGCTGCTCGACGAGCGCGAACATCTTTAGGGTCAGCAATTAACGGGCGGTAGATCTCTACTCTATCACCGTCACGCAAGACCTCTGCTTTAGGGTCCTTGATCGCACGACTGAAGATACCCATTGTGTCACTGTTGATATCGATCTGTTTATACAGCTCAGCAATGCGCGAGCGAACAACCGCATCATATGCCGTTGTACCCTCTTCTACTTGCAGAGCAATGATCTTCTGCTCAGTCGGCAGAGCATAGGCCACTTCAACGTTAATCACTGATCACCTCATCCGTAAATTTGATCAGCGCGCGACACAAAGGCATCCACCAAAGTTGTCGCGACACTATTAAACACTTTAGACATCGCCATTCCAGTTAGCTTGCCCTCAAACTCGAAACTGAGATTGAGTTCCACCTTAGAAGCTTCATCTGACAACTCAGTGAACGTCCAAACCCCCTCAAGACTTTTAAAGGGGCCATTAACCAAACCAATGGTCATTGAAGAGGGACGGACCAGACGATTACGCGTCGTAAAATCATAACTAAGCCCCCCTTTAGCGAGCTTCAGTGTCGCTTCGAGCATCTCTTCACTCTCGGCGATCACTTCCGTGCCAGAGCACCAAGGTAGGAACTCTGGGTAGCGACGCACATCGTTGATCAGATCAAACATCTGCTCAGCGGTGTGTAATACAAGGGCGGTTCTATTTACGACCGTCATAACGGGTGGCAAGTCTCAAATAACAGTTACAAGCTGCTTATTGTCCAGTTTATATACGCTTTGAACAAGAGGATTCCTTCCTTTGCTTACAACAGCTCTATATAATCCGCCGCATGGCAAAAAAGAAGAAAGCTCCTGGCGGAAACACCATCTGCCAAAATAAACGTGCACGATTCGAGTACAGCATCGAAAATAAATTCGAAGCTGGCCTCGTGCTGACCGGGTGGGAAGTCAAAAGCCTACGCGAAGGCCGCGCACAACTGGTTGAGTCTTACATCGATTTTAAAAACGGTGAAGCTTGGCTATTAGGTGCCCACTTCTCGCCATTAAAAACCGCCTGCACACACGTTGTTGCAGATCCGGTTAGACCACGCAAACTGCTTCTAAACCGCACAGAACTGAACCGCCTAGCCGGTGCAGTCGAAGCCAAAGGTTTCACCTGTGTTGCACTGAGCCTCTACTGGAAAGAGAGCAAAATTAAGTGTGAGATCGGTTTAGCAAAAGGTAAGAAGCTTCACGACAAGCGCGCCACTGAAAAAGAGCGCGATTGGAACCGTGAAAAACAGCGTGTTCTCAGCAAGAACCAATAGAGTTCTTGTAACCCAGATAGCAAACGCTATACTGGCAAGTTCTGGGGGTGACTTGGATTCGACGCCGATTGCGAACCCTTAGGTGCATGTCGAGAATGTGATGATTCTCGTAAATCCCTCATCACACAGTTATAGTTGCAAACGACGATAACTACGCTCTAGCAGCCTAAGCCTGCTAGCGCTGCCCTCTAAGGTGTCTATAACTCAGAGTTTCGGCAGTGTCATATGAGATAGAATCGCCCGGAGACTTCGCCTTAAGGCAAAGGGTTAAAACTCAAAAAGGCTCGCCCATAACAGCCTGACTCTCGGCTCGTGACGGGTTAACTCAATAGAGATGTCTATGCATGTAGAGCTTGAGGCAGAGGATTGACGGACGCGGGTTCGAAACCCGCCACCTCCACCAATACACTAAGGTCAACCGTTATCGGTTGGCCTTTTTTATTACCTATCTCTTTGTATTATTTGGGGTTAATGAGGGTTTTTGCTGACTTCCCTATAAGTTTGAAAATCGACATATCGGGCTATTTTCTCTCTGATGGCCCTATATTCTCTGTCTCTCTCCGTTTTTTGAAACAGCGAAGTCAACGAACATCGGATTTCCAGTCCCGAGCAAACATCGGTTAGCCAGCGAACTAATCGACGAGTTTTATTTTTAAACTTCAAGGCAATCGTTTTTAACAACTCTTAAAAGGCCACTCTAAATGCCACAATCCAAGCCTCGCCCTGGCAATGTTTGGATTGAGGGATGACCGCCTGGAACTTCAAAAATAGGTAACGTCCCGAGCCTGCCAGGTTCATTTAGTATTCAAACCGCTGACGCTGCTCGCTCCACAACACCGCAGTATCAACAGCCAAATCAAACAGCGTCACGTGATCCGGCACTTCATCATCCAGAATAGCTTCGACGATCTCCGGTGCCAATGTGGTCAGGTTAATCATGCGACTGACATAACTACTGTCAATCCCCTCTCGCTTGGCAATTTCCTTGAGACTGCTGACTTTTCCTGACTCAAACAACCTGAGCCACCGATGCCCACGTATTAAGGCCAACTGCAGTACCGTGAACTTTTTCTCCCAGGGTCGTCCAATTACTTCGCCTGTAGGTTTCCTCAGAACTTTGCGACCTTCACGACGGGTTATCTTGATAGGAACACGAATGCTCATAACACCATCGGATGACTCATAAGTTTCTCGTTGGCCGTTGGATTTGATTTCGATCTCATTCATACGCTAGCCCCCGCTCTGTCTGTCTGTGTTGCTGTGAGTAGTTCTCTGGCTACAGATTCCAAGCCGTTTAGTCTGAGCCGGACCTCTATATCCTCGGGTGAGACCACCACCTTCTCGATCAGAAGTTTGGTGATCCGCTCCTGCTCGGCCGGGAACAGAAACTCCCAGATATCATCCAGTTTACGCAACGCTATGGTGACTTTCGCTTCATCAAGCTCATTATCAATTGATACCGCTGCAGGGAGTATCTTTTCGATCATCTGTTGTGATCGCAGTATTTCACGCAGTTGCGTCTGCACGGTTGCCTCTAGCTGCGCAGCTGGATATCGCGCTAACCCTGACGCGCCTGCATATTCCTTAGCGTCGCGCTGAGGAATGTAATAGCGATAGCGCTTGCCGTTTTTCTTTTTCGTCGTCCAGGGCGTGAGTGTTCTACCATCGTTACCAAACACAATCCCTTTGAGCAGGAATGGCACTTTGGCTCGCGTACGATTCGCTCGCACTTTTCCGTTGGTTGCCAAAATCGAGTGGACTGAGTCCCACTCCTCCTGAGTGATGATTGGAGTGTGCCGTCCGTCATACCAGTTATCTTTGTGATGAATTTTACCGATGTACGTCTGGTTATGGAGGTACTTGTAGATCATGCCCTTATCGATGGGCTTACCAGCTCGGTAGTTTCCTTCCTGTGTCGTCCACGACTTGCTTGTTGCGCCTTCAAGCTGAAGCTCTCGGACCAGCAGTGTCGCAGATCCTAGTTCAACAAAGCGTTTAAATATCCGTTGAACCAATTTCGCTTCTTTCGGGTTGGGTACCAGATGGCGGTCTTTAACGTCATAACCCAGCGGCGGAATACCGCCCATCCACATGCCCTTCTTCTTACTGGCGGCGATCTTGTCTCGTATACGTTCACCCGTGACCTCGCGTTCGAACTGGGCAAAGGAGAGCAAGATGTTTAATGTTAATCGACCCATGGAAGAAGTAGTGTTGAACTGTTGCGTTACAGAGACAAACGAAACATTGTGGCGATCGAAAACCTCAACCATTTGCGAAAAGTCTGCGAGGCTACGAGTTAGTCGGTCGATCTTGTAGTCCACAACAATATCGATTTTTCCCGCTTCGATGTCCCTCAGTAACCGCTGTAATGCGGGACGCTCCATTGAGCCGCCGGAGTATGCCGGATCGTCATAGTCATCAGCCACAGGTATCCGGCCTTCGTGACGTTGGCTATTGATGTAATTATGCCCCGCATCAGTCTGGGCATGGATGGAGTTGTACTCCTGATCCAGACCTTCTTCAGTAGACTTTCGCGTATACACAGCGCAGCGTTTTCTCTGTCGAGTCGATTCGCTCATTTAGCACCTCCTTTTTTGCTTGGTTTAGATGCTGAGCGCAGGCCAAAGAACACAGGGCCCGACCACCGAGTACCGGTGATCAATCGCGCGATCTCAGAAAGACTGCTGTACAAAGTGCCTTTGTAATCAAACGCCCCATCTAAGGTAACAGTGACCTCATGCCGCTCCTCCTGATATTCACGAATGAGCACCGTTCCCGGCTCCGGTACAATCTTTCCAGCCGCACGCGGATTGCCGGTATCCTTTAGCAACTGCTCGATTCGTTTTTGGTTCCTCTCTAAAAGTCCGGGGTTCTGTTGCCTGTAAACATTCTCCTGCAACTTGTAGGAGAGACGACGTTCAAGATATGGCCTGCGGTTTGTAGGCGGTTCAGTTTGATAGACATCGAGCCAGAAGGACTTGAGATCTTCGAAGGACATCTCCTTAAGACCAACAATCTGTTCTATCACTGATGAAGGTATCGCGACGGGTTGATGTTTTCTGTTCATATCGACTCCTTAAAGTTGGTTAGGGTGTCGTTTGTATGAACGCTCTTCTCCTGGTAGAAGCCAAGCTGAACTTCGCTATACTCCTGAGGTTTCTGCGAACTAGCGCATCCACTTTCTCGCAAACGAACCAAGCCATTCGCCAGCAGTTGCGCGACCTCATTGAGTCGCTGGCTCGCATCCATCTTGTCAGGTGGAATCTGTTTGATTTGATACATTGGTAGGCACTCCTGAATAACTAACGACTGTTGACGATAATTTTCAGGGTGTGCGAGCTATCTGGCCATCACGTGGTTTCGAACGGATTTAAGCTCGTGAGGGTTAATGCAAAAAGTGATCAAATTATTTGGCTGTTTACATTCTTAGGTTGGAATACTGAACTGCTGGTTCTGGCCCTTTCCGGACCTTCAATTTATTCAATCAAAGAGGCTTTGAATGACAAAATTTTGAGAAAGGTGGACTCCCACATTTTATGGCTGATACGTTATACATCTAGTTTGGTAAGTTACGAATTCCACTTTTGATTAGGCGATAGCTGTTCCTCATTTCTAATTCTTCATGAATCAACTAGGGGTAGTAGCCTGAAGTTCAATTCTGTTGACTCGTTGAATCTCTGTTTTAATCGCAGTTTAAAGCGCATCATCATATTTTGGTGCTTCAACTTTAAACCACAATGCATACATAGCTGGGACAAACAGCAGTGTTATAAATGTCCCCATCATAACCCCGCCAATTAATACATAGGCCAGAGGTCCCCAGAATAGGTCGAATGTAAGCGGGATAAAAGCGAAGATGGCCGCGAGTGCTGTCAGAATTAGGGGGCGAGCTCGTGAGACGGTTGCCTCGATGATCGCCTTGCCTGCTGCCAACCCTTCTTCTAAATTATCCTGTACCTGCTGAGTCAGGATCATGGTGTTACGCATCAAAATACCGCCTAGTCCGATCAAGCCTAACAGGGCGGTAAAGCCAAAGGGTTGGTCAAATATAAAGAGTGCAACAGCAGCACCAATTAACCCGAGCGGTGCAGTAAAAAACACCATGAAGGTTCCAGAGAACGATCGCATTTGTAGCATAATAAATATCAGCATTAATGCGAGCATCAGCGGTTGCAGCTTCTGGATAGACTGATCGGCTTTGCCGGATTGCTCTACTGATCCCCCAATATCAATTCGATAGCCGGCCGGCAAATCATCTCTAATCTGCTGCATCGTATCCCAAATTGCTTTAGTGACATCAGGCGGCTGCGCCCCCTCGACATCGGCATGCACGGCTAGAAAGGGTTCGCGATTGTAGCGTTTGATAACAGGTTCTTCGTATTGAATGGTGAGTTTGCCCAACTGCCTAACCGGAATTTTCTTTCCATCCTGAGTCTTGATTTCTAACTGTTCGGGTAAGAGTATAGTGTCGCGTGAACTACGCGCGACCACTTGAACACTTCTTATATCCTGTCGTACCTCGGCAACTTCGACTCCGTTTAGTTGAAACTGAAGTTGCTGTGACACGTCGTTAGGTGTGAGTCCCATTAATAGAAGTCGCTCTAGATCCATATCAAGATGGAAGCTTGGAGCACGCTCATCCCACTCTAGGTGCGGAATTACAGTGTGTGGGTTAGATGCGATTTTATCTCTGACTTTATAGGCAATATCGCGCAATATCTGTTGATCAGGACCTACGACACGGAAGCTGACAGGCCAGACAACCGGTGGCCCGAACAGCAGGCTTGTTACACGGATTCGAGCTTCTGGAAACTCGCCGTTGGCAATTCTCTGCTTAAGTGCGGCCATGATTCTATCGCGTCCTGCTGCATCATCACCTATTGCGATAATCTTAGCGAAGGATGGATCAGGTTGCTCAGGGTTTGCTGAAATGAAGAATCGTGGAGCTCCCGCCCCGATGTAAGAGGAGAGGCTCTTAACCTCCGGTAGCTCAGATAACGCACTCTCTAATTTTTGTACTGTAGCATCCGTTGTTTTAATTGAACTGCCTTGAGGTAGATAGACTGAAACCAATACCTCGGGTCGGTCAGAACTTGGGAAGAACTGTTTATCAACAAGTATCGCCATCACAGCTGCGCTCATAACAAGCGCTGCAACGGTAACTAGAATAACTGTCTTACGAAAGCGTACACAGTAAGTGATGATTGCCCGTAGTTTAGTGTAAATCGGGGTTTGATAGAGGCTCGCTGCATCGTGTTTCTGATAGTTAGGGAGTAACTTCACCCCGAGGTAGGGCATAAAGGTGACGGCGACGACCCAAGATATCAGCAGTGAAAATGCCAGTACCCAGAAAATGTTGCCGGCGTATTCTCCGACTCCCGATTGAGCAAAACCGATAGGGACAAAGCCAGCAGTCGTAACTAGGGTCCCAAAGAGCATAGGGGCTGCGGTAACATTCCATGCATGGCTTGCAGCACGAATTCGATCCCAGCCCTCTTCCATTTTTACGATCATCATCTCTATGGAGATAATTGCATCGTCGACTAGCAGTCCCAAGGCGATAATCAACGCACCAAGTGTGACCCTGTCGAGGTTGATATCAACCATTTTCATGATGAGGAACGTCAGACCGATAGTGATCGGTATTGCGATGCCGACAACAAGACCTGCTCGGAAGCCAATAGCGATGACAGTGACCGCCATCACCACAAGTACAGCCACTAGAAATTTTACCTGGAAAAGGTCAACAGCCTGGCTTATGGCATCCGTTTGGTTGGTGAGCACCTGTAGCGAAACACCTAAAGGAAGGTTGGAGCGCTCTTTATCGAGAAAGTTTGCGAGGCTTTCACCAAAGGCCAAGCCATTTTCACCTTTGTTCATGACCACGCCTAACAGAATCGCATCTTCGCTATTGGCCCGCACTAGATAGGTTGGCGGATCTTCATATCCACGACTCACCTCTGCGATGTCGGAGAGGCGTATCAATGCATTACCAACTCTGAGCGGTAGGTCTGCTAGCTTGTCTGGGTCGCTTAAATCAGAGTGTGTACGAAGATAGGCACGCGGCCCGTTTAGGTCCAAAGAACCCTCAGGAATGAGTGTGTTACTTGCATCGATCGCTGCAAAAATCTGTTCGGGCGTTACTCCTAGGTTATTTAAACGGTCCATATCGAAATCGATAAACACACGTTCAGGTCGATCACCAAGTATCATCGCCTTTTGAACGGCTGGGAGCTGTTGTAACCGATCCCTGATTGTCTCAGCTTCCCGACTAAGATCCCTCATAGGCATGCCGGGAGCTGTTAGAGCTATAAGGGAGAAGTACACATCGGAGAAATCATCGTTTACTATCGGCCCTATGACACCTGAGGGTAGGTTGTGCGCCTCATCCTGCATTCTTTTTCGTACTTGATAGAAAAGATCAGGCACAACTTCACTAGGTGAGAAATCCTCAAACTCTATCTGTAAGTCTGCTCGACCAGGTCTAACCGTGGTCTCGATCTTACTTAAGTATTCGACCTCTTGGATTCGCTTCTCCAAGCGGTCGACGACTTGATTTTGTAAAACCTCAGGTTCAGCTCCTGGCCATACAACGGAGACAACCATAACCCGCACTGTGAAAGCCGGATCTTCTGCGCGCCCCAAAGAGAAGAATGCAAAAACACCAGCCAGGACAGAAAGTATTATAAAAAACAGAGTAATTGAGCGTTCACGTACAGCAAGCGCTGAGAGGTTGGGGAAACTCATCGCGCCTGCTCCCTAACCGCCATTCCAGGTTCCAATAGATGGGTGCCAACGGCAATGACGCGACTTTCGCTGTTTAGTGGCGCGCGAATAGTCGCATACTCTAATTTCAATTCCAGTACCTCAACTGAGACTGGTTGAGCTGTATTGCCTACAACCTGCCAAATCTGAGGGCCCTGGTTGCGTTCATCAAGCGCGCCCAGGGGAACCTCGAAGGTGACATCTGATGTGTTACGGTTAAGCGCAACCTGCACAACAGTCCCTATGTTCAACGCCTCTGTCACGGCTTCTATTCTGTACCTAGCTTTCCAGCTTCTACTCTCTGGGTCTGCTGCACCAGCTACCTCACGTAGACGAAGCGGCAAATCTTGCTCTTGTAGCTTTAATACACCTGATTCTGGAGCTTGGTTGCCGTCGGATAGGAACACTTCGACCTCTAGATCACCATCTTCTACGAGGAGTGCCACAGGTTGCCCCACTCCAACAACCATTCCCGGTTCACCTGTAACCTCGGCTAATACACCGGATTTATCTGCACGTAGCTCAGCATAACTAAGCCCGTTTTGGGCTTGAGATAATACAGCTTTGGCGGAATCACGACGGCTTTCCGCGTTCTGTAGTGCGAGCTCAAATGCTTCTAGAGTTTGTCGGCTAACAAAGTTGCGTTCAATTAACTGGCGTTGACGGTCGAGCTCATTTTGAGCGATCGCGAGGGCGACCTGTGCAGTTTGAAGTTCCGCTTTGGCAACTTGCATAGTAGCCTCTAAGTCACGTTTATCGAGTTCAAAAAGCAGAGCGCCACTCGCTACCTTCTGACCAGCATCCACCTCTCGCTTGAGAATGCGCCCAGAAACCTGAAAAGAGACAGGAGTCTCATAATGCCCTCTAATGGTTCCCGATGCTCTGATTTCGTCGTGGTCGTCCGTCTTAACCGCCACCGTGCGTACCCAAGGTGCATCGGTCGTTGGCGTTTCAGTTGGAGTGGTGTCGCCACAGCCGACGAGAAGAAGGGCTAGTATAAGCGGCGGCAGAACCTTGCGCATATTTGCTATTCTCATTTGATTAATATTTACTGTACGGTATCGTACATTAAGTTATTCGGAAAATAAATTGATTACCAATAGTCGAGTCGGCCGGCCTTTAGATCACTCCAAAGATACAGCGATTCTTGATGCAGCCTGCGCTCTTATGTTCGCTAAGGGGCCAGCTAAGATGTCAATGGAAGCGATAGCTCGGCAAGCAGGTGTGTCGAAAGTAACGCTTTATAAGCGCTTCGCGGACAAAGAAACATTAATTGATGCCGTGATACAACAGCTGTCGCAAAGGATAAACGGCACGTTGACAGTGTCACCGAATGACTATAAAGATTGTCACCATGCTTTATCAGAGTTTGGATTATTGCTCCTTAATTTTATCGTCAGTCATGAGCACATGAATCTGATGAGAATGATGGCATCTATCTCCGAGGAGCATACGCAGATACTCCATAATATCTACAGTGGCGGAGTGATGGCCGCGCACCAAGCGTTAAGCGAATGGTTGACGCTGAAACACAAGGAAGGTTTGATCAACTGCGCGGATCCCGACTTCGGAGCAGAGATGTTTCTCAGTATGATTACTGGATTAGATATCGTGCGGGCGTTTCATCGTATACCTCCGCGTAGCGTCGAAGGGGAAACCAGATTACATGTAGAGAAGGTAGTGAGCTCTTTTTTGAAGCTCTGGCAATTGGAATAGATTCTTTGGAAGTAGCGGTATATCACAGCGATATACTATCACTGTCCAGCAGATCAGAAGACCAAGCTCAGAATTGAAAATAGCCCAATTTTGGGTATACGGATTTAATGGTTGATGGGGCACCTTCACCCCATCAATCTGATACCACCCTCAGATGGTTGATAGATCGACTCCGTAGTTGAGTTCCTCTGCGAAGTCCGGCAGTCCGTAACCGATGGTTTTCTTGTAGAAAGGAGAGACCTTCGCAGTCGGTGCCTTCTTCTTGTGCTTCGTGGTGTAGAGCATTCGTGCCCGCATCACCTCGAAGGAGTAACCGCGCCCTTCACGGTTCTTGTCCTTGGCCAGTCGGTTGATGGACTCCGTGTAAGCGTTGGTGACGGGCATGTCCGTCTCGAAGTAGGTCATGGTCTCTTCGCGCCAGTTTCCCACTGCCCTGACCAGATCGCTCCAGACTTCCTTTTGGCCCTTCGGGATGGTGGCTATCCACTCGTCCAGGGCGGCTTCTGCCTGGAGCCGTGTGGTGGCGTCCCAGATGCCGTAGAAGCGCTCCTTGTGCTCGTAGGCGGCCAGCAGTTGCGGGAACGCGCCTGTCCAGGTCTCCATGATGAGGCGCTCCCGGTCTGAGACTTCGTGAGCGCGTTTCAGCAGGATTTTCCGGTCTCCCTTGAGAGTCCGGCTCTGGGACGGTTTCAGCTCCTTTCTGAGGCCCTTGCGCACTTTCTCTAGGGCATCGTTGGCCATGCGCACCACATGGAACTTATCGACCACGATACGGGCCTGGGGCAGCACAGCCTTGACCGCTGCCCGGTAGGGGTTCCACATGTCCATGCTGACGATCTCGACCTTCTGCCGGTCTTTCAGCTTCATCAGGTAGTTGGTCACCACGTCCTGGCGGCGGGTGGCCAGCAGGTCGAGCAGGGTTCGCTCCTCAATGTTGGTCAGAATGCAGCGGTAGCGCTTGTTCAGGTATAGCTCGTCAATGCCCAGGATGCGGGGCGTCTCGAAGCGGTGCCAGCGCCCCAGGAACTCGGCGCGGGCGTTGAAGATGTCGCGCACCGTCTTCTCGTCCAGGCCGGTCTGTGCCGCCACAAAGGTGTAGGGGTGGTTGAAGGATTCCTTCTCCACGTACTCATGCAGCCGCAGTGTCATACGGAATCCGTCCACCATCTCCGGTAGCTGGGGCCTGAATGTTGTCTTGCAGGCCCGGCAGGTGTATCGGCGGCGGACCACCCAGAGAGTGACCCGCTTGCCGTGGATGGGCAGATCACGATAGGGAACGTCACGCTTGCCGAACCGTACGAGCTCACCCTGCACGCCGCATTCCTCGCAGGCGATGGGATCGGGCACGTCCACCTGGAAGTGCATTTCGTCGTCGGTTGATTTGCAGCCCAGTACTTGGTATTGCGGCAGGTGAAGGATGTTGTCGGGAAGTTCGGTCATGGTGTTGTATAGGCGTAGGTGTCAGTCAGATCCATCCGGCTCGGCATTGGTGTTTGCTTTTTTACCCAACAAGCTGCTGGAAACGAAAAGTAAGGCACCGAGGACAATTGCAATATCAGCCAGGTTGAAGGCCGGCCAATGCCAGTCTCGCCAATAGAAATCAAAGGAATCCACAACATAGCCGCGAAAGACCCGGTCAATCAGGTTGCCCATGGCGCCACCGAGGATAAGACTGTAAGCGATGGCTTCTCCTTTATGACGATTTTCAAGGATCAGCTTGATCAGAAAAATCGTGACCACTACCGCGATTCCGATAAAAAAGTAGCGCTGCCAGCCTCCACCATTCGCAAAAAGACTGAATGCGGCACCGGTGTTCCATAGGTGCACCCAGTTAAAGAACGGGGTCACCGAAACATACTCGCCATAGGCCATTGATTGCTGCACCAGCCACTTTACAGCCTGATCAGACGCTGCCAGCAGGCCCGATATGGACAATAGGGCATACGGCGAGAGCTTTTTGCCAATAATGAGCATTATTTAACCCTTCAACGCCAAAATGCGTCTGGCACCGTTAAGTACAATGCCCCCCGCGATGGTGCCGATAATCAGATCCGGATAATTGGAACCGGTCCACGCGACCAGGGCGCCGGCGGTGATGACCCCCAGGTTGATCACCACGTCGTTGGCCGAGAATATCCAGCTTGCCTTCATGTGCGCCCCGCCTTCCCGATGTTTGGATATGAGCAGCAGACAACTGGTATTGGCAATCAATGCGACGAATGCGATAGCCATCATCACCAGCGATTCAGGCTCACTACCGAATACAAAGCGTCTCACCACCTCTACGAGCACGCCCACAGCCAAGATCAGTTGCAGTACACCAGCAAGATGCGCGGCACGTACCTGCATTTTCACGCTATGTCCAACCGCATAAAGGGCAAGCCCGTACACCGCCGCATCGGCAAAATTGTCCAGGGATTCTCCAATCAGGCCGGTGGACCGGGCGATCAGACCGGCAGTCATTTCCACCACGAACAGAAGTGCATTGATGCCGAGCAACCAGCGCAGGGTCCCGGATTCTTGCTTAGCAGAAGCTGCCGAAAACTCGGCGGCCTTGATGGTCTCCGGATTTGCAGCGACGGTTTCCTGAAGCGAGGCGCCTAGCCCCAAGGTCTTCAGTTTCGAGGTAACGGGCTCGACCTCGCCGTCATGCACGACCTTCAGCCGGCGGTTCGACAAGTCGAAGGACAGCGCCCGAATCTCCTCAAAGCCGTTCAGGGCTAGGCGAATCATTCGTTCTTCTGATGGACAGTCCATCTTCGGCACGGCATAAACACTGACCCATCTCCCTGGCGCCTCGGAGGAGGCCTGTATATCGGTATCCGCTGCGGACGTTGCATCACCGCCACAGGCGCCACCACAGGATTTGCTCATGATACGACTCCACTTGAACAATGTTGTGGTACCATTTAAAACTATAAAGCTACTATAAGGTCAATAGAGTAAAGAATCCGTTGGGGAGGAGGCTGATGCGCATTGGTCAGTTGGCGCAGTTGGTAGGGGTCGAAACACAGACGATCCGCTTCTATGAACAGCAGGGCTTGTTGCCGCCGCCTGATCGGCAGGACAACGGTTACCGTGTCTATACCGAGAAGCATGGTGAGGGGCTGGCCTTCATCCGTCGCTGCAGAATCCTGGGCCTGTCACTGGCTGAGATTCACGAACTACAGAGCTATCAGGACGACCCTCATCAGCCTTGTACCGCCGTCAACACCTTGCTCGATGATCACATCTCTCATGTGCGGTCGCAGATAACCGCTCTGCAAGCGCTTGAGAAACAACTCGTTTCACTGAGAGCGAGTTGCAACGATGATCGGGAAGTTGAGGCGTGTGGGGTTCTTGCTGGAATTAGCGAAGGAAGCATGCACCAGCAGTAGGTGAAGCATCAACCAGATAATCCGATGAGATGCCGGTCTGTCTCACTCTCATGCAAAGGTAAGATCAACCATTTAATCCGCTTACCCGTTAAAACGTGCTGATTTGGTCGTTTGGATGGGGCCGGAATTAGAGAAAAGTGTTGCGGATGTTTTGACTCCTGAAACAAAGAACTACGAAATGTTAAGTGATACAGATTTCAAAGTTCTCCCATCACGTAAATCAGATGATTTACGCGACCCGTATATGTGGCTTGATGTTCGAAATGCCGAAGTTTTTATTGATGCCCTCTATACACAAATTGAAGCTATTGACCCCAAAAATAAACAAATATTCATGAAAAATCGGGATGCCTTGAAGTATAAAGTTGCGGCATTAGACCGTAAGTTTGAATTTGGTTTCAGAGGTATCGCTGCAGGTATCTCCTGGATGTATCATGACACTCAACAATATTTTGAACAATCTTACGCTTTTAAAACTCGTGGCTTTTTATCTGAAAAACCGGCGGAGGATGCACTAACAGAAAACTTATTTAAAATGAGGGCTGCGCTAAGTGATCTAGATAAGATATGTTTCTTCACTGAAGAAGGTTTAACTGAGAAAAACCTGTCTCTTGCAGTCATTAAAGATCAGGTCAAAGTAGAAAAACTAAAATCTTTCGGTTTAAGCTTTCCTGCTGGACCCGAGTTATATGTTGATTTGATGCAATATAACTATGACACCATTGCGAATTGCTATGCTTCGATCGGTGCAAAATATTCTGGCCCTCAGGCATCAAAGCTAAAAACTCAAAACTAAAAAAACACCTTCATAGCCATATTCAACCTGCTTCAATTCCTCCACATAAACAGAAGAAAGTTAATGTGCGAGATCAAGCATTTGAAGACAAAATTTTATGGCTTTTCCTTTTTTAATTCTATTGGAAAAAATATCATGAAAACCTTCTTAGCAATAATCGGGTTACTCTTATTTTCTACGGTTTCGTATGCTGGAAATTTGGAATGGGAAGCCAAAGAAAAGTCAAACGAACGAACCATCGGTGGCAGATGGATGATGAGTAATCATTTTAATGAGTTTGTTACAGATGCAGATTACTTTGGCAAATTTCAGATTATCTTCTTCGGGTACACTTTTTGCCCTGATGTTTGCCCGACATCCCTTTCAAATATTGCAGAAGCCATGGACGAGTTGGAAGGTATGAAAGAAGAATTTCAGCCCCTCTTTATCTCAGTCGATCCGGAACGTGACACGCCAACAGTTCTACGTGAATATGTCAGAAATTTCCATCCTTCGATCATAGGTTTGACAGGGCCAGCCAATCTCATCAAACGAACAGCAGATCTGTTTAAAGTTAAATATTCCAAAGTTCCTGCAAGTGACGAAAAAGATGAACATTATCTAATCGATCATTCAGCGGGGGTCTATTTTATGAGCCCCGGCGGGCGTTTTATCCGCAAGTTTGCTCATGGTCTTCCAGGCAAAGATATGGCAAAACGCATAAAAGAAATTATTGCAGAAAGTAAGGGGCAGTGACGCCCCTTACTTTCTTGCCTTATTTATTCTCACGAAGGATCACGCTGGAAACTAATAAAGATACTGTGCCGACTGTAATGAATATATCTGCACCGTTAAATACAGGCCAATAGAATGAACCCGCATAGAGACTCAAAAAATCGGTAACGGCATTATCGTGAAAACGATCAATGATATTGCCAATAGAGCCCCCAATAATGAGCGTAAGACCAATAACTTCATATAGGTGCTTGGTACGCCAAAGCCATACGATCAAAAGAATCGTTACACATGTTGTCAGAAGAGATAATAGTTTTGGCCCCCAAGGTCCAATCTCTCCGAACATGCCAAAGCTGATGCCGTAATTGAAAACAAGTACGAGGTCAAAAAAAGGCAGCACAGAAAATCTTTGTGGCGGATCCATAACAACTGACGCAACAAGCCACTTCGATGCTATGTCAATGACAACTAAAAGGAAAACCGCCTCAATTGCATAAATGAATTTAACGATTGGTTTGTCCAAGATTCTAGCTTCAGCTTTTTCCATATGTATCACTTGAAATACTGAGCTTACTCATTTTGTATTTAAAATGAGACTTAAGCTTATATTCTACTAAGAGGTTATTCTTTGCCTGTTCAAATCCCTCCAATTCTTCTCCTTGAAGAACATGACGAGATGGTAATTTAACGGTAAATGGATTGATTTGTTTACCACGATAAATAACCTCATAATGAAGATTAGGCCCACTGGTTAGCCCTGTGGTTCCAACATATCCAATTATGTCTCCCTGCTGAACGCGGCTACCTACTGCAAGGTTTTCATCATATTTGTTGAGATGAGCATAGGCGGTGGCATAATCGTTGTTATGATTGATACGAATATATTTCCCAAAACTACCATTTCTTTTACGAGCTGTTACAACACCATCACCTGAAGCAAAAATCGGCGTTCCAATTGGTGCTGCGAAATCTAACCCTTTATGCATTCGCGCATATGCCAAAACCGGGTGCTTACGTTTACCATACAACGAGGATAAGCGACCTCCTCCTACTGGGGTTTTTAACAAACTGGTGTCAATACTTTTGCCATCAGCATCAAAAAAACCAGAGTATCCATCATCAGTCTCGTATCTGAAGTAGCTAACCTCTCGTTCATTCAAGGACATTGAAACATACATAAGCCTGCCGGGGTGCGTCCCGCCGTATTCTTTGTCATCGTAGCTCTCGTAGCCAAGTATAAAACCATCCCCTTTATTGATATCACGTTGAAAATCAATGGCGTGGCTAAGAGTAGAAAATGTGTCCATTAAAATAGAATTTGGAACACGTTCTTTTTTTGCAGATGCATAAAAGCTGTTTTTGATTTTACCAGAGGCAAATACCAATTCAGAGCTATGTTCAATCTTTTGCAATGTGGTTTCAAATTGATCTTGTTTTGTCTTGTGGGCAACGACAAGGCGATCTGTACTGGCAACCACTACCAATTTCTCGAGATTGAAGGCTGCTCCTCCATCATCAGTTTCTTGCAAACTCAGCTCTATTCTCTGGCCTGGTTTAAGTTTCCGTAGATTAATAACATCCTTTAAACTTTCACTGACCGCATTGATCTGGGTCTTCAATATATTTTCTGCAGCCAGGGCATCAAGTAGATTGCTTCCGGGTTGCAAAGATATATTTACTTTGATATTTGGCTCTTCGGTGGCTTTCTCTATTGTTTGACGAAGGTCCGATTGTACTGCTTCATTTGTTTGTTCTTTTGTTGATGCAATTTTGGGTGGCTCAATTTGAGGCGTTTTGTCACGCTCGATAATTGGATTATTGCTGAGCCATATTGTAAGAACGACAGCACTTATTCCGCACATACTGATAAGCGTTTTTTTTGAGAAAATTAGCATTAAGTTAGACCTGTTTCCCTATGGGCTTTCTGGGAAGGGTATGGCAATAGGAATAAAGGGAAAATAAGGGGTGATAACACCCCTTAAAAAGTGTCGTTATCAGAAAATTGTTTCCAATACCTTTGTTAAGATGAAGCCTTTACTTCCTCTGCGACCAATTCTTCCAATTCAGCTACACCAAACTTTGGCAAGGGTTTTCCATTCACAAAGAAGGTCGGCGTTTTACTAACGCCTGCAGCTTGAACATCCTGAGCAGAAGTGGCCAAGATCGCATGAATATCTGGAAGGTTTTTGTCGATTTTTGCTTTATCTATATCAAGTCCTAAACCTTCAACCATTGCCCATACACTTGCAGCCGGACGACCATGCGGAGCCCATCTTGGCTGAGTTTCATAAAGGCGTTTCAGCGTTTTGGTAAATGCTCCTTGAACTCGTGCAGCTTCCAAAAGGCGAATGGCTTCTTCGGATGGTCCATGGAAGGCAACATATCGCAATACCAATCGGACTTTGCCTTTGTGCTTCTTCATAATATCTTTAACGATTGGATAGAAGGCACGACACGCTTCACAAGCAGGATCAAAGAACTCAACAATTGTTACCGGAGCATCATCGGGGCCGTATGTTGGTGCAAATGGGCGTAAAAGAGGCCCGTCTTCTGACATCTTCTGAGCAGGGCCGCCGGATGGTTTGTAAAAAAGAACACCACCTGTAAAGAGAGCCAAAGCTCCAGCTGCTGTTGTTGCGATGAGAGCACGTCTATTCATGTTGCGTCCTTTTTAAATGGAATTGTTAGTAATCCGAAAATGGTGAGGAAAGTTAAAAGCGATAAATATGGCAGTGGTAAGATACCAAAAAGAATTTGTCCTTCGCCAGAACAGGATGGACCTGTTTGTGAGCATGGCTGAACTTCGGCAGGCACAATTCCGGCAAAAACTAGACTGTGCCAAGCTGCAATCAATAGCCCAATGACGACAAGCGGAAGCGCATATTTTCGCCCTGACGCATCACCTGTATAACAGGCAACCCCAAGAATAATCGCTAACGGAAACATCGCTATACGTTGGTACCAACACAAAAGGCAGGGCGTTTTACCTAATATTTCCCCAATAAACAGAGCACTTAATGTTGCTGTCAGGGCAATAACCCAAGAAAGATAGAGGGCATTCATTTGTTTTTTAGGAACAGCTATTTCTGACATATTTTTGTCTCTTCTTCGCATGAAGGGATGCTTCGCATTTCATTCAGGGATTGGATAACAATCTGCGTTGCAGACCACAAGAATAATCCAGCCATAACACCAGCCACGACCAGATCGGGCCATGCTGAGCCCGTATAGAAAACCAGAACGGCAGCAATTAACACGGCGATATTGCCGATGGCATCATTGCGACTACACAACCAGACAGAACGAACATTGGCATCGCCATCTTTATAACGAACAAGGATAAGAACGCTCGCCATGTTTGCAGCTAATGCTAAAAATCCAATCGCTCCCATGATTGGTGCTTGTGGCACACCTAGAACAAACACTTGATAGACTGTTGAACCAAACACCCAAAAGCCCATCAAAGCGAGACTAATGCCTTTTAAAAGGGCTGCGGTGGATCGCACTTTCAATGACATGCCGATCACGTACAAACTGATACCGTAAGTAACGGAGTCCCCGAAGAAATCCAACGCATCAGCTTTCAAAGATTGAGATCCCGCGATTGATCCTGCAATCATCTCAACAATAAACATGATGGCGTTTATAAAAAAAACAATCCACAGTGCTGTGCGAAACCCATTTGAGGTTCCATCAAACTTTGTTTCGTGGTTGCAGCATCCAGCTGACATTTTAAACTCCATATTTTTCTATGAATTTTCTTATAAAAAATCTAACATCTACAGGAACTATAGGTTCAAGGGAAAAATGAACATGGCTGAAAAAACAATTGGCAGAGTTGCGAAAGCTACAGGCTGTAAGGTGCAAACCATTCGATATTATGAACAAATTGGTCTTCTTCCAGAGCCAAGACGCTCAGAAGGTAATCAGCGCTTGTATACCGAAGACACGGTCAAACGACTTACTTTTATTCGACATGCGAGAGATTTGGGGTTTCCACTACAAGCGATCAGGAATTTGTTGAAACTATCTGATAGCCCCGACAAACCTTGTTATGAAGCTGATGAAATTGTCATTTCACAACTCGCAGATATTAACAAACGCATCCGGGAATTGACCGATCTAAAGACCGAAATGGAACGAATGTTGGACCATTGCAAAGGGGGGCCAATGTCAGATTGCCGAGTTATTGAAGTTCTCTACGATCATAGCCTGTGTGAAACTCAACACACAGAATAGAAAGTCCGTTTTTGGCTAAATTCGGCTGTTTCTGTTGTAGTTTGCTAATTTCCGCTTTGCCACAAACAACAGAAATAACTCTTCAGAACAAATTGTCACGCCCTGATACAGGTTATTTCAACCTATAACGCCCTATAACAACCTAAAACAATGTATTACAATTTAAAACAATGTGCGCGGAACTAGTGCAAACCTCAACATAAGCGTTGCAAACCTATTTTAAGGTGATTCATCTAACATCTAACCTGATACATTTGCCCCCAATTTACGGTATTTTTTCCTATGCTTGATGTATTATATATCCATAAAGGTTAAGCAAGCCATGGCGTCTACATTACATTCCAGACACCGCTTGCGAGGGGATTTCACACCCCGTCGACCCCAGTATAATTTATAGCAAGATAAATTCCTTTCGATGACATCTTAAAACCTGCATCCGAAATTATTTTTCACTTATTTTCATAAAACTATTGCGCACTCTATGCTGTTTACATATGTAACAGCTATAAGCCCAAGACACCGCCTTAGCCTTTCCATGCAAACAAAGTTTACGGGGCTAGGTACCGGGTATCTTGAACATTATTTTCCGAGCAAGATTTAATCTGACGAATGTCATCTCTAAATCTGGCTCACTTAAAGAAAGAATATAACATGAACATATAATTTAAGGAGTTTAATCATAATGCATTACAGAGAAAGGGACCGTTTAAGTAAACAAAACATAGAAACCATCGAAACAGAACTCATGATGAAAGAACCAGAGTTCTGCCAATCATTAGCCTGCAAAATGAACAAGAAGCATATCGACCAGGTGGAATATGCAGCAGCATTGTTTAATCGTGCTGTTGATATTGCAGTCCAGAAATTCGACACAGCCGAAGGCAACCAGCACTTAGCGGACTACCTCATTCATTTAAGTCGTTCCGTCCGTGAAGACAGCGAACAAGTTTTCAGCCTTGTCTATCATTATGAAAACTATCTTTCATCACGAAAGGTCAATCGAGTTATCCCTGTTGGCGGTAATTCTGTTGAAGTCGAACTTTAAGGAACCTGCAATATGGGTTCCCCTATATCTCGCGACTTCGTAATTTCCTTTAGACTAAACGGCGAGGAAATTGCCAAGATTGATAAAGTCCGAGACGGCACAAACAGAACAAGAAACGATTACAGCAGAAGCATTATTCAAGGTCATCTAAACCTGGAAATATCGGAACCAGTCAAACCTGTCAGGCTTCCACCCAGAAAGATGCCAACTTATGACAGACAGCAGCTTTCACAGATTTTAGGACAGCTTGGTAAGATTGGTTCCAACATCAATCAGATTGCCAGACATTCAAACGTTACCAGAAACGCACCTGTTAATTTTAAACTGAATGCAATCCAGGCTGACCTACATGCCATTAGAGATGATGTTTCAAATGCCCTTTATCCGAATGGGAGGGCAAGCTGATGGTGCCTTCGGAGAAATGGGTGTAATTGGGTGTATTAATGGTTTTGAATTGTTGACCGGTTAGCTGATATACCCTATGTTCACCTCGAGCTGGGAGCGCTGCTTAATTTTACAGAGCGTTGAGCGATTGCCTCACCCAGCTTACCGAATTTTGATGCGCCGCAAAATGAAACTTAGATCCTGAAATCTGGATGTAAGCTTCTCCAGTGCTCAATCAGATGGGCTTTGTGCTTCTCATTCATCGGTAGATTCTTCAGCGCGGGTGTCCACTGGCTCCTCGCTCGATCCATAACGTCGGCAAGATGGGGCTTGATAGCCCGCCAAGGAATTCCTGATTTTTCAGCCCAAGCCTGGAAATTCATATACGAGACCTGATACCAGTCTTTCGTCTTTCCTAGGTTCAACGCAAAATTGCGTTCACCCTCGATATACACGCTCGTCGTAAGGATATCGTAGGCTGGGGACAATCTAGGCGTCACTTGGTCGGTGTACAGCAGACTCCAGTTCTTCAGATGCGCATCGCCATTCGCCAACAGAATATTGACCAGCAAGCGCCGAGCAAACTGCTGCGTATCCGCCAAAGGATCTCCTGAAAATTGATACAGTATGCGGCCTATCTGTTCGTAATTGGCAGAGTCATACTTTTCATGAGGATACTTCACCAGCACCTGAGCGAAATCTTCCATGTGAATCCTCGACACGCTCTCGCTTAAAGAAATGGCTTCACGGTCGAATCGTTTGATTGCAAACGCGTAGCGCTCATCTGGCAGGTTTATCGGCGGTAGGTTGTCTAACTTATCCAACTCAACTAACTGAATCTCTGGTATCTCAACCCCCACCAGAGTGGCCAAGGCCATTGCGGTGTACTCATTGAGCGGCACATCTTTATGTTTGGTAGACGGTGTCTTAATAATCCAGTCGCCTAAAGCGTCTGCCGTTGAGAGGTTGTATCGACCATCCTTAGCCTTCATCGAAAACTTCATCTGGACGCCGGCTAGAGAGAATTTATTTTCAGGCGATAGCTTCTGGAAGCCAACCAGATTCAGGTCTTTGTAGCTCCTACCATTTAGCGCTTCCAATACGGAATCAGGAACCTCGCCCGGGGACAGAGGACTTGCGACAATCGCGCCTGGAAGGTCTTGACCTAAATATGAAAATATTTGGAACTCATTATCTTGATGTACCTTCAGGCCCTGCGCAATGAGCTCTCGAAGCGAGCCTTCAGGGAGTAAGTTTGAGAGTGTCGGATGCAGCCTTTGATTTCGTGTCCACGGCTCAGACATCAGTTTGGATGACAATGGAAATTTCGGATGGGTCGTCAGACTGAAGGTTGGCCGACGGCTGTCGCCTCGGAACTCATCGAGAAATGTAAGTATGTTTCGGCCACTCTGAAAACCTGCCAAATAGCCTACAAGCCGACCATGCAGTGTGAGTTTGATGACACTGACGTTCTCGCCCATGAGTTACACTCTCACTCCTCAGGATCCAGAAGCCCTTTCCATGGGTCATCCGATAAGGTTCGCTCAGGTTTTACCGCTTCTCGACTTTCTGAACTCTCTAACACATCCAAGACCGCTCCAAGCTTCTCATTTGGGATCAACATGATTTCGCTGTTCAGGCCTTTCGCGACTAACTCCAGGGTATCTAGCCTGGGGTTTCCCTTCGACTCAAGGCGCTGATATTGCTGGCGGGATACCCCTATGCGCAGCATCATATCGTTTTGCTTTAGCCCCATTTCGAGCCGTCGATGCTTTAATTGCTGAAGTAGATCGCCCATTACAAGTAAACTCATATATTGCCTAATTTCAATAAGCATCATATTAGTTGCACATAAAATCGAAAGCAACATAAATGACGCTTTCGTGCCATATTAGACAAAATTCAAAGAAATGAAACTTATATGTTGCTTATCATAGCTAGGCAACCTAAACGCCCTCTGAAAACAGGTGCATATTTCGACGATATCGGTAATGGCTTTCAAATGGCGCGATTCAAAATAATCGTGACATTTTTTGGCGCGATTGGTGTCACAATCAATTGCCGGGCATTAATGAGAGGCGCTCCACCAGGCCGTCCTAGTGCTTATCCTCATTATCAACCGCCGCGTCCAGCGGGGAGGCTTCATTGCTTGCGCAGATCCACCTCAATTACAAAGCGGGTCTTCGCTGGCTAGGCTTGCCTGCTATCTGAAAAGAGCAGGACAATTTGAGCATCACAGCGAATCTAGTCGGGATTCTAATCCCCTGACTCTTGTGCCTGACGATCTGGCTCATCCACGGCGTTTAAACTTTTCTGGCGAGGAGTCTTCACTGTATCTGCCCACTTGTAGTAAGCAATCCGCGTTTCCGTCATAAAATCAGTAAAATCTCTGAGACTCATTCGATACCGGAGCAGCAGATACAGAGCTTCAATCAAGGCGATTCGATCATCGATGACCCAGCCGGGTGTTTGTTCGACCGGTTGCTCAAAATAGGGCTCCTCTAAATTAATGGCGTAGTCTCGTTTGAGAGCGGCAAGGACAAGCCCATCCATCAAATCGTCATCGATATCTATATTCACTAACCACTCCTGAAATCATTTTGACCTCGTCTATAGACGCTCAACGCAGAGGGAATAGCAAGGAGATTAATGCCAAACGGACGCGGGTTCGAATCCTGTTTTTGAGTTCGAATTCAAATCACCAAACAGAGCCCTCAGCAACACCCAAGCAACTGTATATGTATACATATTTATAATTTATTTATCCAGAATAATCAGCGGTTTACAAAACGCATCAAGCGCTGATATCATGCGGTTTGGTGCAGGGTTACGCCACCTCCACCAAACAAAATTAAAAAGGGCCACCCCGAAGGGAGTGGCCCTTTTTAATTTTTGTGGCGGGTTACAGAGCCCGCGGAGCGGGTTCGACAAAATTGCAGGAGGCCAATTTTGGACTGACTTTAGTCAGGTCCGAAGGACCGAGGGCCAAGGATGGCCCGAGTCCAACCCGTCACTTACTTTAAAGCCACAATCGGCTTACCCGAATCACAAAACTACAAGGATATAGTTTTGGACAACACAAAGTGTTGCCCCAAAGGGGTGAAGGCCAAGGATGGCCCGAGTCACACCCGCCACACATTCCCATAAAAATCCCGCCCCACCACCAAAATCCTCAACTACACTTAATCCAGACTCACCCACCCAAAGGGAACATCATGGATAAATTCATCACCCCGTTAATCACCCTCATCTTCGTTACATCAGGCAGTGCTAAGCTGCTGGGTCTGGAGTTTGAATTAGAAGCTTTTGATCGCTGGGGTTACCCGCTCTGGCTTATGTATTTCACCGGTGTCGTCGAAGTGATCGGAGGCTTAGTTATTTGGGTTAAGCAGCTTCGATTCATCACATCAGTAGGGCTCAACTGCGTGATGATAGGTGCCATGGCCACTCATCTGTTGAATGCTGAATGGCCGATGCTAGGCGTTGCAACGGTTATTCTAATCCTAACCCTTATCAACACTTGGCGTTTTAAGAAGGATATCAAGCCAGCCTAAAGACAGCATCTTGAGCAGTGACTGTTCTGAGGTTAGGCTAGTTACCATTAGAATCAAAAAGGGTAAAACACGATGGCTAAAGGTTACTGGATGGCTCATGTCGATATTTCAGACCCAGAGGGTTATAAGCTCTATCAGGCCGCTAATGCGGAGCCATTTAAACAGTATGGCGCTAAGTTTTTAGTCCGTGCAGGCGATAACCAACAGGTTGAGGGGAGCGTGCGATCACGTCATGTGATCATTGAGTTTCCGAGTTACCAACAGGCGTTGGATTGCTACCACTCCTCTGGCTACCAAAATGCTAAAGCTCTTCGTGAACATGCCGGTATTGCTGATCTAGTGGTTGTCGAGGGCTACGAAGGCCCCCAACCTGGGGAGTAGGTATTTACACCTTCTCCATCGGCCTACCTGGCTCACTCCAACGCACATGGTATTTGCCATCCGTGCGATCTGTTCGCTCGAATGTATGCGCACCAAAGTAATCACGTTGCCCTTGCAGTAGGTTGGCAGGCAGCACCTCGGTTCGGAATGAGTCGTAGTAACCCAGGGCAGAGCTGATCGCCCCAGCAGGGATACCCGCCAGTGCTGATTGCGCAACAATCGTGCGCCAATTATGTTGATGTTTAGCCAACTTTTCAGAGAAAAACGGATCCATTAGCAGGCTTGGCAGATCCTTATTGCGCTGAAACGCTGCTGAGATCGGCTGAAGAAACGCTGCACGAATAATACACCCAGCACGCCAAATTCTTGAGATGGCGGATAAATCGAGCGCCCAACCCTGCTCTTTTGCGGCCATCTGCATCAGATGATAACCCTGCGCGTAGGCACAAATTTTTGCACAATAGAGTGCATCATGTAGCTGTTCAATTAACTGCTCTTTTGGCGTTTCTAGGGTGTACTCCATTGGCCCAGGCAGAACTTTAGACGCTTCAACGCGAATCGATTTAAGGGTGGATAGTGAGCGAGCAAAGACTGCATTGGTCAGCGTTGGTGCAGGAGCGCCCAGTTGAAGCGCGCTAACCGCGGTCCATAAACCGGTACCCTTTTGACCCGCTTTATCAAGAATGACATCGACCAACGGCAGGCCGGTAAACTGATCCTCTTGATCCAGAACTTCAGCACTGATTTCGATCAGGTAGGAGTGCAGTGGGCCACGACTCCATTCTCGGAATACACAAGCGATCTCAGAGGGCGCCATCTGCATGGCGTACCGCATGAAGTGGTAGACCTCACAGATCAACTGCATATCAGCGTACTCAATGCCGTTGTGAACCATTTTTACGTAGTGGCCTGCACCAGAATCGCCAATGTACGTTGCACAAGGCTCGCCCTCAGTAACAGGATTACCGGGCTCTCGACGCTCAATAGGAAGTCCTGTGGTTGCATCCACTTTCGCTGCGATCGCTTCCATAACAGGGCGTAAACGTGACCAAGCTTTTTGATCACCCGATGGCATCAAAGAAGGGCCAAAGCGTGCACCGACTTCACCACCCGATACCGCAGTAGAGAAGAAGGTAAAGTGCTCTTTATAGTTCACTTCACGATCACGTGTGTCGGTCCAGAGTGAGTTTCCGGTATCCACAACGATATCGTCGACATCAACGCCTGCATCAATCAGCTGACGGCAGACTGCATCGACAGGATCACCTGCTGGGACAGAGACAAAAATGGTTCTTGGTGATGGCAAAGCCGCTAACAGTTCACCGAGCGAGGAACAGGCTTGAATCGGTTGAGGGCGATCCGGAACTTCAGCAGCTGCTTGAGCGATCGCGTCATCTACTTTGTTGGCATCCAGGTCAAAGGCTGCAATTTGGTAACCATTATCAACGAGGTTGAGCACCAAGTTTTTACCCATAACGCCAAGCCCAATAAAACCGATCATCTCTCTATCTGCCACTACCTAAGCCCCAAAAAAGTTGTTTATCTGAACCACGCTATTCTAACGTTTTTCAAGCTTGAAAACTCTACTCTATAAACCTCAATGCCTTATCTGGTAAAATTGCGCGGTTTTCAACTATCCAGATTACGCTGGGGAGATTATGGCCAATATCGTTGTATCCGCACTCTATCAATTTGTTCGCTTCGAGGAGTGTGAAGCACTGCGTCAGCCTCTGTTAGAGTTCCTGAACGAGCAAGATATTCGCGGCACATTAATCCTAGCTAAAGAGGGTATAAACGGCACAGTCTCTGGTAGCCGTGAAGCGATCGATGCGCTCTACGCATGGTTTAAAGAGCACCCACCGCTGGATCAGGTGAGCTCCAAAGAGTCGTTCTTTGATGAGCAACCGTTCTACCGCACCAAGGTAAAACTGAAACGTGAAATCGTTACCATGGGTGTTGAAGGCATCGATCCACTGAAAACCGTCGGCACCTATGTCAAACCTAACGAGTGGAATGACCTGATTTCCGATCCAGAAGTACTGTTGGTCGACACACGTAATGACTACGAAGTGGATATCGGTACGTTTAAAGGCGCGATCAACCCTCATACCGACACCTTCCGAGACTTCCCTAGCTACGTTAAAGAGCAGCTAGACCCTAGCAAGCATAAAAAAGTCGCCATGTTCTGTACGGGCGGTATCCGTTGTGAAAAGTCGACCGCGTTTCTCCGTGAACAGGGCTTTGATGAGGTCTACCACCTAGAGGGCGGTATTCTTAAATACCTTGAAGAAGTACCTGCCGATAACTCGATGTGGGATGGTGAATGTTTCGTCTTTGACAACCGTGTATCGGTTGGACACGGTTTAGAACCCGGTGACTACCAGCTCTGTCACGCCTGTCGTATGCCGCTATCCGCTGAAGATCGTCAGAATGAGCACTTCCAAGAGGGGTTAAGTTGTCACCACTGCTACGACAAAGTAACCGATAAGCAGCGCAAACGTTTTCAGGAGCGCCAGCACCAGCTCGAATTAGCAAAGGCGCGCGGCGAACACCACTTGGGTAAAGACGCTGTGCACGATTTCGAACAGCGTCGCCAAGAGAAAAAAGCCAAACGCGAAGCTCAGCGCAAAGCTAATCAGTAATGGCAGAGTTCAATGCAAGATAACCAGCATATTATCCTGCATTGATACCCTATCGTCTGTGAGTCTTAAAGATCAGCCAGCGGATTCACCGGCCATGGCGCTTCAAAGAACGCTTCAACAACGGCTGACTCCACAGTATCAACCGACTTGAACATCCAGTTTGGACTGCGATCCTTATCGACCAACAGTGCTCGAACGCCCTCAGGAAATTCAGGGTGTTGGCAGCACTGAACGGCCAGTACCAGTTCGGACATAAACACCTCTTTTAAAGAGAGATGACGAGTGCGTTTCAACTGCTCAGCAATTAAATGAACCGACAGAGGCGACCCGTGAGTGATCGCCTTTTGTGATCGTTGAATCCATGGATCGTCACTCTCAATGTTGGCCATTGCTTGCATCAACTGAGTTAAGTCATCCTGATCAGTCACCGATTGAATGAAATCATAGTGATCTTGAATCGGTGACTCTTGTCGAAACGCCGCTTGCGACTGCTGCTCTAACTGGCGAAGCGTCTGGTTGACCGTCTGAACACTATCACAGTGCCATTCGGCTGATTGGAGGCCAGTCACCATCTCAGTGTATCGCGCCGATTCAATAAAGCGATCCGCTAACCCTAAGAACAACGCATCCGCCGCGAAGATAGGGTTACCCGTTAAACCCAAGAAGAGTCCTGTACGACCCGGCATCCTGTTCAGAAAGAATGAACCACCAACATCGGGGAAGAGCCCAATCGTCACCTCTGGCATCGCCATGTGTGACGTCTCTGTCACGATACGGTGGCTGCAGCCATTCATCAGCCCCATACCACCGCCCATCACTATGCCACTGCCCCAACAGATGATCGGTTTAGGGAAGGTGTGAATGCGGTAGTCCAGACGGTACTCGTGTGTGAAGTATTCGGTCGGGAAGTTGGGGTTATCGCCTGAGGTAATCGAGCGGTAGAGTCTAACCACATCCCCGCCGGCACAAAATGCCTTTTCTCCGACGCTAGTTAATAGCACCGCTTTGATGCAGTCATCCTTTGCCGCCTGGTCCAGACGAGGCTCGATCAGCTGAATCATCTCCAACGTCAACGCATTGAGGGACTTCTCAGCATTCAGGGAGATCTCTAACAGCTTATAACCATCTTGGGTGGGGTATTCGTGAAACTGAACAACGCTCATTGCCATGACTCTTATGATTTAACGACAAGGGACAGCCTACTTAAGAGCGGGACGATGTCAAAATCTATTTGCAAAACCTTATTGCAAATGCAAATGATTCTCATGTAGAATCGCATCATTACTTCAATAAATTAGTAGTAATGATTCTCAAATGTTCTAAGGCTCTTATTTAAGGAATGAGTAAGGCCGGTTTATAATTCGCAGCTCAAGGAGAAACAAACATGTGGATTCGTCGTATTAGCGCGGTTGCAGCACTCTGTTTTACAACCACTGCCGTCGCTGACATTAACCTCTATTCATCACGTAAAGAGGCCCTGATTCAACCATTACTGAATCAGTTTACCGAGAAGACAGGTATCGAAGTACGCCTGCTCACCGGTAAAGATGATGCACTGTTAAGCCGTTTGAAGATGGAAGGTGGCGCCTCCCCTGCGGATCTTCTTATCACTGCAGACGTTGCACGTCTTCACCGCGCGAAAGAGATGGGTCTAACTCAGCCGGTTGAATCCACTGCATTGAACGAGGCGATTCCTGCCAACCTGCGCGACAGTGACAACCACTGGTTTGGTATGACCAGTCGAGCTCGCCCAATCATCTATGCCAAAGATCGAGTTAATCCAGAACAACTCAGTACCTACGAAGCACTAACCGATGAGCAGTGGAAAGGTCGTATCTGTATTCGCTCCTCAAGCAATGTCTACAACCAGTCACTGATTGCCTCTGCGATTGCTGCTAACGGTGTCGAAGCAACAGAAGCTTGGGTTGAAGGTCTAGTGGCTAATTTTGCTCGCCCACCGGCTGGCGGTGATACTGACCAACTAAAAGCGGCAGCCGCGGGTGTCTGTGACATCGCTATTGCCAACACCTACTACTTAGCGCGTTTGGTTCGCTCTGATAAAGCGAGTGACAAAGCGGTTGCTGATCAGCTAGCGGTGTTCTGGCCCAATCAGAACGATCGCGGTACCCATTTCAACATCAGTGGTGCTGCATTGACGGCGTCATCTAAGAATCGTGACGAAACAGTTGCCCTACTTGAGTACATGGTGAGCCAGGAAGCACAAGAGTGGTACGCTGAAGTCAACAATGAGTACCCTGTCGTAGCCGGCGTTGAGCCATCCAATGTACTAAAAGCCTTTGGCACAGCTAAGAGCGATGACGTTGCACTGTCTAAGCTTGGCGAACTGAACCAAGAAGCGCTTCGCCTTATGGATCGTGCTGGCTGGAAGTAAAACAGATGAGAGTTAACTATCAATAGTATCCGTGCAAATTGGGTAGCCTTATCGATCGCCGGTCTGGTTGCCCTTCCCATTCTAACCGTTGTTAGTCAGTCCCTATTTGCTGGATCTGAGGCTTTCTCTCACCTTCTTGATACCGTCCTCGCCGACTACGTTCTCAACTCATTAATCCTGATGGCCGGTGTCGGTATCGGCACCGTCATTATGGGAGCACCGGCTGCCTGGTTGGCAGCGATGTGTGACTTCCCCGGTCGTCGTTGGCTCGATTGGGGAATGCTACTGCCTTTAGCCATGCCCGCCTATGTCATCGCCTATACCTATACCGGTATGCTCGACTTTGCCGGCCCAGTACAAACCCTGCTGCGCGAACTGACCGGTTGGGGCTATGGTGACTACTGGTTCTGGGAGATTCGATCGCATAGCGGTGCCATTGCTATGTTGGTGCTGGTGCTCTATCCCTACGTCTACCTGATGGCTCGCGCGACCTTCCTTGAGCAGTCAGCCGTTAGCTTTGAAGCCTCTCGCAATCTTGGTTACTCACCCTTCAGGGCCTTTCTAAAAGTCGCCATTCCTATGGCAAGACCCGCCATCATTGCCGGTGTCAGCCTAGCCCTAATGGAGACATTGGCCGATTACGGTACGGTGCAATACTTTGGCATTCCGACCTTCTCAACAGGTATCTTTAGAACCTTCTATGGCTTTGGTGATGCCAATGGTGCGGCACAGTTAGCCAGTCTGTTGCTAGTGTTCGTAGCGACATTGATCTTTGTCGAGCGCTATTCACGACGCAAACTGAGCTACAACGTCCGAGCAGGATCTCGAGCGATGGCTAGCCGAATTCAGCTTAAGGGTGGACGCGCTTGGCTGGCGGCTCTGGCTTGTTTCATTCCGTTTTTCTTTGGCTTCTTGTTGCCGGCCGGTCAACTGCTCTCTTGGTCGGTGTTTGATGCGCAAATGCCCTGGAGTGACTTCCTCAGCCTCTCTTGGAACTCTTTCTATTTGGCAGGTCTTGCAGCGCTAATCGCCCTTGTTCTGGCCACGCTGCTGGCGTACACCCAACGCTTTAACAGTGGCTCATTGGTGAAACAGGCCACACAGTTCGCCGCACTGGGCTACGCACTGCCGGGTACCATTATTGCCATTGGGGTCTTAGCACCTTTAGTGTTTGTGGATCAGAGTCTGCTTGCTCTCTCCGAACGCTTCGGCTTAGGTATGAGCGGGTTGATCTTCAGTGGCACTCTGTTTGCCCTGTTGATCGCCTACACCGTGCGCTTTTTAGCCGTCGCGCTTGGCAGTGTGCAGTCTGGCTTGGGGCAAATTAGCCCTAGCCTGGATGAAGCGGCCAAAGGGATGGGACGATCCCCCTTTCAAGTGTTGCGACAAATCCATGCGCCCTTAATGAAGAGCAGTCTTCTAACTGCACTACTGGTGGTCTTTGTTGACGTCCTCAAAGAGCTGCCGGCTACGTTAATGCTGCGCCCGTTCGACTTTAACACCCTGGCCGTTCGCGCCTTTGAGCTGGCTTCGGATGAACAGCTTATCGAGGCGGCACCACCCTCATTAATGATCGTTGCCGTTGGGCTAGTCCCAGTTTTGTTGTTGAATCGTGCCATAAGCCGCCACAAGCACTAAGGAACTCTATGAGTATTGAGTCAAACATACCGACATCTACACACCTAAGTATTGAGAATGCTTATGCCGGGTATGCTGATCTGTCGGTTGTGAATGGGGTCACACTGAACATTCAACAGGGCGAACTCATCTGCCTGTTGGGGCCCAGTGGCTGTGGCAAATCTTCGCTACTGCGTTGCATTGCAGGATTTCACGCGCTCTCTAGCGGCAGCATCATGCTGGGCACAAAACGTCTGGATGATGGAAAGTCTCAACTCCCGCCGGAACAGCGCAACATCGGTATGGTGTTTCAGGACATCGCTCTGTTTCCCCATCTTAGCGTCAGGGAAAACATTGAGTTCGGACTGTTTGAGTGGTCAAGCCAACAGGCTAAAGCCCGAAGTGAGCAGTTACTTACAATGATCGGCCTACAAGGCATGGGCGGTCGTTACCCACATGAGCTATCAGGTGGACAACAGCAACGTGTCGCCTTAGCGAGAGCACTGGCACCCAAACCCGATCTACTGCTACTCGATGAGCCCTTTTCTGGCTTGGACGCCGCACTGCGAGATGAGCTCATTCCGGAAATTGCCGAGCTACTAAAGCAAGAGCAAATTACCACGCTGATGGTGTCACACGATCAGGCAGAGGCCTTTGCTTTTGCAGATCGCGTTGCGGTTATGAATCAAGGCAAGCTGGAACAGATCAGCCTGCCTGAAGCGATCTATTACGAGCCGAAAAGCCGGTTTGTAGCTGAATTCATCGGCGAAGGTGAGTTCATAAAAGCAGAGTACGTCGATACCCAGCATGTGAACTCTCTGTTTGGCCAGAGCCGCTCAACCACCGAGGTGAGTGAGGCACCCTACAATAAAGAGCTATTTATACGACCGGATGATGTCGAGATTGTTGAACAGAGCGAGGTTAGCGCACAGGTAGAATCCAAGCGTTTTCGTGGTGGGCAATCTCTATTGAGTGTGCTCTTGGAGGATGGCCAGTCACTTGCGGTGACCTGTCATGCAGTTCAAGCCCCCAGCGTGGGTGATACGGTCTATCTAGCATTGAAACAACACCGATTTTTAGTCACGGATGACCTAGGTAAAATTGAACCTAAAAACGAGGCCCGCTAAGATGTCTCTTAGCGTCTGAACAGTAAACATTGACGAGAACAACTATGTCTTCAAGCAACCAAGAACTTAAAAAAGCGGGACTCAAAGCGACTCTTCCGCGCATCAAGATTTACCAGCTACTCGAAGATGCCAATGAGAATGACCATTGGAGTGCTGAAGACATCTACAAGCACCTCATGCTTCAGGGCGAAGAGATAGGTTTAGCCACGATCTACCGTGTTCTGACTCAGTTTGAAGCGGCCGGTCTTGTTATGCGTCACCGTTTTGAGAACGGCCACTCAGTCTTTGAGCTGGCGTCGGATGACAACCACGATCACATCGTCTGTGTTAAAACCGGTGAAGTTAAAGAGTTTAACGACCCCATCATCAACGCTCGCATCGAAGAGATCGCGAAAGAGCACGGCTATGAGATGACCGGTCGAACTCTTCACATCTACGGCCTTAAGAAGAGCTAATGCAGGCTACGGGCGATCGCTCTTTACAGGCAAAGTTCACCATCTCTCTATTGATGTTGGCTCTGTGCCTGGTTGCCCTATTCAGCCTGACCATTGGCTCATCAAACACTTCTCTCGCCAGCTCACTTTGGGCGTTAATGCAGGGCGAAGCCATCGGCATTCAAGAGCAGGTCATCCTGTTTGATATTCGCGCCCCCAGAACAGTCATGGGCCTATTGGTCGGCGCTAGCTTAGCTGTCTCGGGTGCCATTATGCAGGGGCTGTTCCGCAACCCTTTGGCTGATCCAGGTCTTATTGGTGTCAGCTCCGGTGCAGGTTTGGGTGCCGTGACAGCCATTGTCATAGGTGGGCTGTTACCCATCTCACTCTTAAATAGTATCGGTGGATTTCTGGTCCCAATCGCGGCCTTCTTAGGTGGCTGGGGCTGTATGCTGATTCTCTACAAGATCGCGACGCGTCAAGGCAGAACCTCGGTCGCCGTGATGCTGTTAGCTGGCTTAGCACTCAGCGCCTTTGCTGCGGCACTGTCGGGATTGTTGATCTACTACTCCAACGACAGTCAGTTGCGTAACCTAACCTTCTGGAATCTTGGCTCCATTGCCGGTGCTAGTTGGAGCTCACTGAAAGTCGCTGGGCCGTTGATGCTAATCTCGCTACTGTTAGCTCCGTTACTCGCTTCTGGCTTAAACCGTTTAGCGCTGGGTGAAGCCGCTGCCATGCATTTAGGCGTTTCGGTGCAGCGTCTTAAACGAGCCGCTATCCTACTGGTTGGATTATCCGTTGGGGTCGCCGTAGCCGTTTCAGGTGCGATCGGATTTGTCGGCATCATCGTGCCCCACCTGCTGCGCCTGGTCATAGGACCAAACCATCGCTATCTACTGCCTGCCGCGGCACTGTTAGGCGCTATTGCTCTTATGTTAGCCGACATTCTCAGTCGTACACTGATTGCACCGGCGGAGCTACCCATCGGCATTGTCATGGCGATATTGGGTGGGCCATTCTTCCTCTACCTGCTGCTGCGTAATCGTAATCTGCTGGATCTCTAATCATGATTATCACCAAGGATCTCAGCGTAGGATTCCACCAAACCGAGGTACTGTCGAAGGTCGATTTTCGCGCCGAACCGGGGCAGTTGGTCTCGATTGCAGGACCGAATGGATCGGGGAAAACCACCCTATTAAGGGCACTCTCAGGTGAAATTGATTACCGAGGCGAGATTCATTTTGATGGCGAAAACCTAGCTGATCTTTCACACCAAACACTCGCCAAACGCCGCGCGATTCTACCGCAAGCGACCCAGTTGGCTTTCCCCTTTACTGTGTTGGAAGTGGTACAGATGGCGGACCTAGATCGCCGATCAGAACGTCCATTTCAGGCTCTCCAGCGTGTCGGTTTAGAAGGCTTTGAATCACGTTTTTATCAAGAGCTCTCTGGCGGTGAGAAACAGCGCGTTCAACTGGCACGTATTCTGGTACAAGTCTGGCAGCCTGTGATCGATGGTAAAGCCAACTGGCTGCTGCTCGATGAGCCAGTCTCCTCTTTGGATATCGGTCACCAAATCGAAGTCATGCAGATTGCCAGAGAGTATGCCAATGCCGGTGGTGGCGTCATCTGTGTCATGCACGATTTGAACTTGGCTGCGATGTTCTCAGACAGCATTGCTCTATTTGAGAAGGGGCGCCTGCTGATTCAAGATACACCGAATACCGTTTTAACCGATGAGACGCTTTCACGAGCTTATCAATGGCCCGTTCGAGTGAATCGCACACCGAAAGAACCCATACCCTTCGTTCTGCCGCAAACCGCTAAGAGCGATTAAAATATCTGCTTAAGGAGATCATCATGTATAGAAAAACTGCACTTGTTCTAGCATCACTGAGTATCACCGCTTGCGCCACGGCACCCGATCTTCGCTTTAATAGCACCGAAGAGATCAGCGACCGTCTAATTGAGAAGGACAAGGCCGCGATCGAGAAACAGCTCGGACAACCTCGTTCGATCGCACAAGAGGGACCACACACTTGGGTCTGGACGTACCACTCTGACATGATGCCCAATAAGAGTCCAAACCAAGGGAAGTGCGAGCTAATCATCACCTTCGATGACGACAAACCGATTAAAGCGGTGGTTAACTCAACTGAGTACTCACCCTTTGTGCAGGAGCTGCAGACCTGTAACGATCTGGTACAGCAGCTGCAATAAACACCCTAAATTCTGTTAAACAGCTGGGTAGATCTGTTGCGGATCAATGGTCGCCGAACCGGCCTCGGAACTGAGCCAGATCTGCCCATCAGTAATCGAAGCACTGATTTGTGCACCGCGCTGAGCAAGCGCTGTTAACGCTTCTCTTTGATCCACACTGATGCGATAGATCGTCAAATCCTTTTGACTGGCGACCAATTTTTTCACACTCTGCCACCAAGGATCGAAAGCCTGATCAGATCCATAGGTAATCAAAACAGTCTCTTGTGAACGGTTGCAGGCTCTCTTTAAACGCTTTTCACTCGGCAAGCCCACCTCTAACCAGAGTTCGATCTCATCAGCGTAACTCTTTAACCATAGATCAGGTTCGTCCTCTTCGCAGAGACCGCGAGTAAACTCTAGACGCTCTTGCGCGTTCATAACAAACGCTAGCAAACGCATCATCATGCGCTCGTCGGTCTCTGAAGGGTGTCTTGCCAACGTCAGCGAATGATCCGCGTAGTAGTTACGATCCATATCAGCAATTTGCAGAAAGATTTTAAAAACGGTGGAATTTTGCGCCATTTCTGTCCCCTAAAAACACGCTGTCATTAGTGACAGATAAAAAAGTTACGACTTAACTGGATTTTACTACAAAGTGGTCTATGCTGACTCTAACTTGTTGCGAATGCGATTTTCTATTTACAGGCCAGTAACAAAAACAAATTTAAAGCTGGATTTTTATGCTCGAACGTTTAAAACAGATACCCCTTTGGCTGAAATTAATTATGCTCGCTACGCAAGGTCTATTCTTGTTTGCGGTTGTGGTCACTTTATACGGGTTCTACTCTGACAAGACTCGTCATCAAGCGTATGATCAAGCGACGCAACAGCAGAAGCTCTATCGCGAAGCAATTACCAAACTGGGTGATTTTCGAGGGGTATGTACACTTAAGCGAATTAAAACCGACCCATCGAAAGAGCTGACTCAGCTCTGTGAGAGCGCTGAATTGCAACTAGTCGAAGCATTAGAGTCGCTGGATTACCCGGCTTATGAGATAGAGCAAATCCTCTCAGTCGAAGGCCAGTATTTCGAGGTCTTTTTAAAGAAAACAGCCTATTCTGAGCAACTGTTAACACAGCTTTTTCAAATCTACCGAGACTCAGGCGTTCAGTTGGAGGAAAATATCCTCTCTTACACATCAGGGCGAACTATCTTTATACACCTACCCGATCTGATTGAAAAATTGGGTGTCGTTCGCGGCATAACGGGATTATCCAATTCTGGCCTGGTCTCACGCAATAATCTTTACATTGCAGAAGGTCGAGTTACGGAGATCCTTATCAACACCCGAAACACCTTAGAAGCCTTCGAACAGGCCAATGCAAGTAGCTCCCCGTCAGAATTATTACTCGATTTTGAAATCATCGAACAGCATATCGTTGAGCATTTTGAGCGATTAGATCGATACCGTTTCATGGAGTTGAGGGATCCAACCAAAGACTACGATCTCGATCTCTTTTTAAAAGCGACTGAGATTATTGATCAGATACAGACTCTATACGATGACACAGAAGCAACCTATGCGGGTCTGTTGGCAGTAGAACAAAACAAAACTCATCAATACGCCATCTCCTCTTCTCTCTTATTTGTAATTGCTCAGTTACTTTTAATACTGATGTTCCGATTTATGTTACGAGCCATTCACCAGATTGAAGAGACCTCTGAACAAGCGACTAAAGCGTCAGCATCCCTATCTAAAACGCTTAAACAGCAAGATAAGATGTTCGCCATTATTGGGCATGAACTCAGAACCCCAGCGGCTGCACTCAATATGCAACTGAATGAATTGCAACTTAAAGAGCAGCAAAACCAACAAGTTAAAGAGGCGCATGCCACATCACAGCATCTGCTCGAAGTACTGGATGATATGCGAGTTGGCACCGACACATCATTAATTATGGAGAGTCGCGTCGAAACTCAACTGTCAGTCTATCGATTAATTAAAGAGGCAAGCCACACGCTCTTTTACACTGCCGATCGGTTTGGGATAGATATTCAAGTTCGCGGCATGAGTGATGATCTGCATGTTGGCTATAAAAAACAGATTCGCCAGATCATTATTAATATGACTAAAAACGCCATCGTGCACAGTCAAGGTACCCAGGTCATTCTGGATCTGAGTTATACCTCGGCCGAAGATCAAACCAACTATCAATTGCAGATTATTGATAATGGCAAAGGCATTCCCGACAAAGACGTTGAGCGTCTGTTCGAAGCCTTTGAACGAGGCGACACTAAAGCGTCCGGAACCGGTCTCGGTCTGCATATCAGTCGCGAACTTGCACGCAGTTTATCTAATGGAGATTTGGTCTTCAGCCCTAACCCTGAAGGGGGTGCCATCTTTACCCTGAGTTTCACACTCAAACAGGCCAAACACGAAGAAGCAGCAGCAGCAGCAGCAGCAGCAGCAGCAAAAGAGCATGCAATCAAAGGCAAAAAGATACTACTGGTCGAAGATACCGCCACATTAAGAATGCTGGGCAAAACCATACTGACACGCGAGGGTGCCGAGGTGGTTGATGTAGAGAACGGTCAATTAGCCCTAGACGCCTACTCTAAGCAGAGCTTTGACCTAATCATTACTGACATCATGATGCCGATAATGGATGGCTATGAACTGACCGAAACGCTGAGATCCTGGGGTGCAACGCTTCCGATTATTGGGGTTACCGGTGCCACGGTGGGTAATGAGGCAGACAACCTGCTGGCGAAAGGGGCCGATCGAGTGATGCCGAAGCCTTTGAATCTCGACCAATTAGAGACTGCGCTTAAAGAGATAGAGGCGAATTAACTACCCCGTTGGAGCGATCTTGCAAAGGTCGCGATGCTTTACCGTTCATCGCCTCATCTACGATAAGGCTCCAACAAGAGCGTTTAGAGAGACTGTACGAACCGTTGGAGCGATCTTGCAAAGGTCGCGATACTTTAACGCTCATCGCCTCCTCTTCGAGAAAGCTCCAACAAGAGCGTTTAGAGAGACTGCACGAACCGTTGGAGCGATCTTGCAAAGGTCGCGATGCTTTACCGTTCATCGCCTCATCTACGATAAGGCTCCAACAAAAAGCATTAACGAGAGACTGCACGAACCGTTGGAGCGATCTTGCAAAGGTCGCGATGCTTTACCGTTCATCGCCTCATCTACGATAAGGCTCCAACAAAAAGCGTTAACGAGAGACTGTACGAACCGTTGGAGCGATCTTGCAAAGGTCGCGATACTTTAACGCTCATCGCCTCCTCTTCGAGAAAGCTCCAACAGATATAGGGCAAGGTTTAGCAGATACGCTCACCGGTTTGGATATCAAACGCGACCGCTTTCGCCGTATTAACCTGCACCTCTGTACCAGCGCCTGCCGTCATGCCCGCTTTAGGAGAAAGGCGTGAGTGAACATCAATGCCGTTCCATTGACCAATTGCCATGGTGTCAGCCCCCATAGGCTCCACAACATCAAAGTCCAGCTTCATGCTGTGCAACCAATCCTGATCTTCAGGTGCCGGCTTAGGCTCGGTAATCATCTCTGGACGAATACCCAACACCACACGATCAAGGCCTTTTGCAGCAATGGCCTCGGCACATGGTAGTTTTAGGTGATGAGTTTCACCCGCAGATTCAACAACCGCTTGCCCCTCTTTGATGTCGACCTCAATAAAGTTCATCGGCGGCGAGCCCATGAATCCTGCGACAAACATATTGGCTGGGTTGTTGTAGATCTCGTCCGGAGTACCCAACTGCTGCACGATGCCATCTTTCATAACGGCAATACGATCAGCCAGAGTCATCGCTTCGATCTGATCGTGCGTCACGTAAACAATGGTCGTGCCAAGACGCTTGTGCAGCTTCTTGATTTCAGTACGCATCTCTACACGCAACTTAGCATCCAAGTTCGATAGAGGCTCGTCGAATAGGAAAACCCGCGGCGAACGCGCTAGGGCACGGCCCATGGCAACACGTTGACGCTGACCACCCGAAAGCTGGCTCGGCTTACGATCCAGTAGGTGATCGATCTGAAGCAGCTTAGCCACCTCGTTGACGATGCGATCACGCTCCTCTTTAGGGACTTTACGCATCTCAAGGCCAAAGGAGATGTTGCGCGCAACGTTCATTGTTGGGTAGAGCGCGTAGCTTTGGAAAACCATCGCAATGTCGCGATCTTTTGGCGAGGCCAAAGTCACATCCTTACCCGCCAACTCAAGCGTACCACTGGTCGCATCTTCAAGACCCGCAATGATATTCATCAGCGTCGACTTACCACAGCCTGATGGACCCACCAGGATGAGGAATTCACCATCCTGAATGTCGATGTTGATCCCTTTTAGGATGTCTGTTTCACCAAAGGATTTAGTGACGTTATCGATTAATAGAGAGCCCATAATAGTTATCCTTTTACCGCGCCAGCTGTCAGGCCGCGTACAAAATATTTACCTGCAAAGATGTAGACCAGTAGAGTGGGAAGCGCTGCAATCACGGCAGCCGCCATATCGACGTTGTACTCTTTACCGCCCATCGATGTATTAACTAGGTTGTTCAGTGCCACTGTGATCGGCTGCGTACCCGGACCTGAGTAGACCACGCCAAATAGGAAGTCGTTCCAGATCTGGGTAAACTGCCAAATGATCGTTACCGTGAAGATAGGTAGAGATACCGGCAAGAAGATGTGGCGGAAAATCTGGAAGAAGCTTGCGCCATCCAGTTGCGCCGCTTTCACCAACTCCGTCGGTACAGAGACATAGAAGTTACGGAAGAAGAGCGTCGTAAACGCAACCCCGTAGATCACATGCACCAGAACCAGACCGGTTACTGTGTTGGCCAAGCCCAATTCAGCCAGTAGACGCGCCATCGGTAGCAAAATCACCTGAAACGGAATGAAGCAGCCAAACAGCAACATACCAAACATTAGGTCGCTGCCGCGGAAACGCCATTTAGAGAGCACGTAGCCGTTCAGCGCACCGATCACGGTCGACAGAATGACGGCCGGAACAACGATCTTCACACTGTTCATAAAGAAGGGTGCTAGACCCTGACACTCGGAACCGGTACACGCACTGCTCCACGCTTTGATCCAAGCGTAAAGGGTTGGATCCTGTGGCAGTGCCAGTAGGTTACCGCTACGAATCTCTTCGATGTCTTTAAACGAGGTTGTCAGCATCACATAGAGTGGCGCTAGGTAGAACAGCGCAAACGCAAGCAGACAGCCATAAATAAATAGACGACCTAAGTTAAATGAACGATTAGCGACCATTTTTTCCACCTCGTAGTTCTGAGTAGAGGTACGGCACAATAATCGCCAACACACCCATCAACATAATCATCGCACTGGAGGCACCCACACCCATCTGCGCTCGGTTAAAGGCGTAGGTGTACATAAAGTTAGCCGGTAGGTCAGACGCGTAACCCGGACCACCGCCAGTCAACGCTTGCACCAGGTCAAAGCTCTTAATCGCAATGTGAGAGAGAATGACAATCGCACTGAAGAAGACCGGACGCAGAATAGGCAGAATCACATACCAATAGGCTTTCATCTTGCTCGCGCCGTCAATCTCAGCTGCTTTAATCAAGCTGTCGTCAACACCACGAAGGCCCGCAAGGAACATCGCCATAACAAAACCACTCGACTGCCATACCGCTGCAATCACGATGGTGTAGATCGCCATGTCCTGCTCAACCAGCCAGCGGAACTCGAAGTTCTCGAAGCCTAAATCACGGACCAGTTTCTCAAGACCTAGACCTGGGTTGAGGATCCACTTCCAGGCCGTACCCGTGACCACAAACGAGACCGCCATGGGGTAGAGATAGATGGTACGCAGCGTACCCTCTAAACGAATTTTTTGATCCAGTAGGATCGCTAGGAACAGACCTAGCAGTAACGAGACCGCGATAAACAGAACGCCAAACACTACCAGGTTATTCAGAGCCACATCCCAACGAGGGTTGGCAAACAGCTTGGCGTATTGATCAAAGCCGACAAAGTCCCACTGAGGCAACATTCGACTCTTGGTAAAAGATAGCGCTCCGGTCCAAATCATAAAGCCATACATACAGACCAACATCACCGCAGTGGTGGGGGCTAGCACGATTTTTGGCAATAAGGACTCTAGCGTCATTGGCTTTTTAGCCTTTGACACACTCATCGTGAATCTCCTAAAAAAGTAAATAAGAGCCCCCAGGGTTGAGGGCTCTTGGTCGGATTACATCGCTGCTTGGATAGAAGCGATTAGCTGAGCTTTACCCTCAGCAGCCGACTGATCTGAGTTGAAGAAGTTAGTAGCGGTATCGTAGATAGCGCCAGAAACTGCTTCAGGGACAGCCATACCGTGCGCGAAGCTTGGTACTAGACCGCCAGTTTGTGCAGAAGATACAAAGGCATCCATTGACGCGTGTGCACAGCTATCGAACTCGTCACGAGCCATGCCTAGACGTGCTGGGATAGAACCTTTGTTAAGGTTGAAGACTTTCTGGAAGTCCTGACCTAGGATCTGCTTAGCCATCTCTTGTTGAGCTTTCTGTGCGTCAGCATCAGACTGCGCGAAGAAGGCAAAAGAGTCGACGTTGAACGTGAATGAACCTGACGTGCCTGGTGCTGCAACACATGCGTAATCAACGCCTGGTGTCTTACCAGCAACAGTGAATTCACCTTTCGCCCAGTCACCCATAATCTGCATTGCAGCTTCACCGTTGATGACCATTGATGTCGCAACGTTCCAGTCACGACCTGGAGAGTTTTCATCGATTAGACCACGGATCTCACCGAATACGCGGAACACCTCTTCAGTCGTTGCGCTGTTAAGAGCGTCTGCATCTAGCTCAACGAATGCTTTCTGGTAGTACTCAGGACCGCCCACACCAAGCACAACAGCTTCAAATACAGTCGCGTCCTGCCAAGCTTGGCCACCGTGCGCTAGGGCAATGTAGCCAGCGTCTTGGATCTTTTTAGCTTGAACTAGGAAATCGTCCCAAGTTGTTGGGATGGTAGCGCCCGCTTTTTGGAAGATCTCTGGGTTAGCCCACAACCAGTTTACACGGTGTACGTTAACTGGAGCGGCAACGTATTTGCCGTCGTGTTTCATTACATCAGAAACCACACCAGGTAGAAGTGCATCCCAGTTGTTCGCTTTAGCGACGCTATCGATGTCTGATAGGAAACCTAGCTCACCCCACTCTTGGATCGATGGGCCTTTGATCTGTGCTGCAGTCGGTGGGTTACCCGATACTGCACGTGACTTAAGAACGGTCATTGCGTTCTCACCGCCACCACCAGCAACTGCGAAATCTTTCCAGCCCACACCCGCTTCAGTCAGTTTCTCTTTTAGGTATGCAACCGATTTCGCTTCACCGCCACTTGTCCAGTAGTGAAGAACTTCTACGTCAGCAGCTTGTGCTGCAGTTGATAGTGTTGCTGCAGCTACGCATGCAGCTAAAGTACGTTTGATCATTGAGTAAACCTCTTTATTGTTGTTTATAGGTAAGAATACCTTGGGAACTGGCGATCAAGATCTTCAGTTCTTCAATCAATATAACAACTTGAGTCTTACGCAGAGTTTCGTTCTGTTACAAAGTGTGACAATGGAAAACGAAGCTCAACGATCAAACCGCCCCCTTCACGATCAAGCAGCTCAATACTGGCACCGTGCAGCTGCGCAATCGACTTAACAATGCCCATACCCAGACCGACATGAATCGATGAGGGCGCTTTATCGATGCGATAGAAGGGCTCAAAGACTCGCTGCTTTAACTCATCACTGAGACCCGGGCCTCGGTCACACACCTGCACCACCAACTCATTGTCTTCCGGCTCTTTATGGCCAAAGATCTCGACTCCACGCCCGTAGTGCAACGCGTTATCGATCAGGTTAGTAAACAGGCGTTCAAGCGAGAGACGGCGACCCTCTAAGACAAACTCATCGGGCAGTGTCGCAGAGCTGGGCAGCCCTTCGATCTCTGCACTGGCAAGGGCTGACTCAATCACCTGTTTCAGATCGATCTGTTCGCTGTTCTCGTGAATGGCGCCATCTTTAATCATCTGCAAGGACGCTTTGACCAGCAGATCGACGTTCTCGATGTCACCAATCAGGTTATCGCGCAGTTTATCGTCATCAATCATCTCAACCCGCAAACGGGCGCGTGTCAGCGGGGTTTTCAGGTCATGGGAGATTGCGGCAAACAGCTTCTCGCGATCGGAGATAAACTTCTCAAGCCGTTGCGCCATCTGGTTAAAGGCACGAATGGTTGTCTGCATCTCCCGGGTACCCTCGGCCGGAATCAGGGAGGGCGTTTTACCGCGCCCTAGGGCATCCGCCTCACGAGCTAACCTTCGCAAGGGTCGAACAATACCGGCCACCAGCAGGGTCACCAAAACAACCACGGTCAGTGTCACTGCTAATAAAGAGACCAACCGCTCAGACTCAAACAGAGTACTGCCCATGAAATCCCCACCAGGGAATACCGTGGCCAGATAGACCCACTCGTCCGGGTTTAATTTAAGCTGCACAACGACGACGGGGCTGTCATCACCGGGATCTAACAGGGCAAACCGCTGCCATTTGGGTGGCAGCTGCACCATCAGGTTGTCATCAGAGAGAATGCGAAGATTCGAAAACGCAACGAACTCAACCGCAAAGTCTTCGGATTTATAGGCTAACTGGCGGGCTGCATTCTGTTTTACACGCTCGCCAACAAGCTGCTGTAGCTCAGTGTTGGGCAAGGTCTCTAGATGAATTTTTTGACTGTTAATCGAGACAAAGTAGCGCGTACCGCCCATATCGCGCAGCTGATCGAGCACGATGTGACGATATTCACGCGGTAGTTTAGAGAAGAACTGAATCGTCTGACCTATGCGCGCGCCCATCACTTCCGAGATCTCAACGAGACGTTCGCGTTCTGCCTGTTGAATCTGGCGTGTCCAGACATAAGAACTGACCGCCTGTGCCACTAAGACACCGATGATCAACACCAGAGACATGCGTGCAATGATCGACTTAGGCATCAGCCGATCGCGTAGGCGGGACCAAAAACCGATCATTTTAGAACCAGGTGGTACCCTTTGCCGCGAATAGATTTGATCGTCTCATCCTCGCTGAAGGGGGTCAATTTGGTGCGGAGACGACTGACTAAGGTATCAATCGAACGATCTTGCGGAAGCGCCGCATGCCCCTTAAGCTCCATGCTGAGCTGATCACGGCTGATGACACCGTCATGGCCATGCAGTAGCGCCAACAGATCAAACTCAGCCCCAGTCAAACTAAGCGCTTCACCATTGACTGACACGGTTCGTTTCGCCCTGTCTAACAGTAGAGTAGAGCTAGCAGTTGGTGATTCGACGGGGGCGGATCGACGCAGCAGCGCTTTAATGCGAGCCAACAATTCGCGAGGGTTAAAGGGTTTACCCATGTAATCATCTGCACCCAACTCAAGACCCAGGATACGATCCACATCGTCACTGGCAGCGGTGAGCATAATGATCGGCAAGTTGGAGTCCTGACGCAGAGTACGACAGAGAGCCAGTCCATCCATGCCCGGCAAACCGACATCAAGAATCAACAGCTCGGCAGCACTGTAGTCGCCCTCAAGCAGCGCTTCAGCCGACTCAAACGCAAGTACCGTGAAACTGTTTTTCTCTAAGTAATCCGAGAGCAGTGAGCGTATCTCGTGATCATCATCAACGAGTGCAATGACAGGCATGTAGGGTAACTTCCTAATTGTTATCTTTTTACTCTAACGAGAAACACTTACGAGAGCTAGCCTTACTAAGTTCACCACCAAATTACCGTTGGAGCGATCTTGCAAAGGTCGCGATTCTTTCAATCCCCATTCGCCTCATCTTCGATAAGGCTCCAACTAAGTGCATTGAAGGGGTACTGCACGTACTGTTGGAGCGGTCTTAAAAAGGCCGCGATGCTATTTGCTTTCAACAAAAAACCCCATAGCCTAGGCGATGGGGTTTTTTAATCATTGGGTGATTAGCCTTCTAGCGTACGAGCTCTTTCAAACATGTAAGGCACCGTCGTCATACCAGCCAGTACTACCGCACCCAAGATCAATAGAGGCGCAACAGCTGCCATGCCCATTGATACTAGCAGAACCGCTGCTGCCACGTAGACGGCTGCAAGGATAAGCGCCAGTGAACGTTTCAAGGTCACAGCTACAGCCACGGCACCCAACACAAGCACGAGAAGCGACGCGAAGGATTGCCAGTTGCCAGACACAATGGCTTGTAGTTCAGCCACAGCCGGCGCATCCAGTAGGCGAGCCGTTTGGTTAGCCGCAAGATCAAGTCCAGCTGCTTGCATTGCCACCATGCTGTTGTGCTCATGCAGTGAAATCGCCGAGCTGATCAGTGCAGAACCCGGTGTTAAGCAGGCAAACAGAGCAAGAACCAGAGCCACAACACCCAGCATACGCTGAACTTTAACCGCTGATTTAGATTGGCGAACAATATCCAATCCAACGGCAACCAAAATGATCAGACCCAGTACCACCATCTGCCAGAAAGTCTCTAGCTGAGCCAGGGTCAGACCGTTATTGATCAGTTTCAGAAGGATGACACCCATGAAGGTACCGATGATCGTACCGCGGCCACCAAACAGAGAGGTACCACCAATAACAACCGCAGCAATGGCATCCAGCTCCCACATCTGGCCGTAGTCAGATTTTGCATAAGGCGCGCGACCTAGGAAGAGCATCGCACCCAATGCAGCGCCCATCGAACAGATTACGTAGGTGTAGAGAGTGTAGAGACGCGTATTGATACCCGCTTGGCGAGAGCCCTGTTCGTTACTACCAATCGCATAGATGTATCGACCCAAACGCATGTTGGATACAACGACCGCCAACAGAATGAAGAAGACGATGAAGATGATCATAGACATCTGGAAGGTACGGAAGAAGTCCATCCAGTGCTCGTTCACGAAGGCGCCAATCGACTCCATAAAGCCGCTCAGTTCACCCGCTTTGTAATCAGCACGAAGTTCGGCAAAGGGGTTGTAGCGACCAAATAGGTCGAACGTTTCAGGTAGCTTAGGTGTTGCACGCGCATCCGTTGAAAGGTGTGCCGTACCACGCCAAATCGAAAGACCCGCCAGGGTAACGATAAAGGCCGGCATCCCGAGATAGGCGACCAACGTGCCATGAATAATACCCACTAATGCACCCATCGCTAGGCCAGACATGATCGCTAACCAAGGTGGGAAACCCCAGTAGCTAACAATGTAACCGGTGACCGCTGCGATTAAGCCCATAACAGATCCAACCGAAAGATCGATACCTGCCGCAAGAATCACCAACGTCATACCACCCGCAACAATACCGATAGCGGCTGAGTTGTTCAGAATGGTCATTAAGTTAGTGGGATGGAAGAAGGGTTTACCATCCGTTACTAGCTCAATGGCTAGAGCAAGAATCAGAATCGCCAGCAGTGCGCCAGACCACTCTTTACGGAAGAAAGAAACCGTAACGCCGATCGCTTTATCTTGAAGGCTTTTAGAAGTCATTATTCAGGACCGTTTGTTTTAAACAGTTAAAGAAGAGATCGGGCTAATGCCCGATCTCGACGGAGTGTAAGTAAAACTTACTTGATACCTACTAGGTCTTTGTAAGCACCTGAAGTAGATGGAGTCACTAGGAAGAAACCAGTGTCGATGCGTGGTGATACATCTTTACCCTGTGATGCAGCAACCGCAGCTTTGATGCCTTGGTAACCCATCTGGTAAAGCATCTGAGCTGTGTCAGCGTGTACCCAACCTTTATCCATCGCTTCGATTGCGTCAGTTGCGCCGTCGAAACCAACCAGTTTGATGTCACCTGCGCCTAGGCCAAGGTTTTCCATCGCTGCTTTAGCACCCATAGTGCCGCCGTCCCATGCGTTAGCAACCATTTTGATGTCGCTGCGTGAGTTTAGGATCGCTTCAACACCTTCCTGAGCTTGGTTAGAGTCCCACTCAGTTGGTACTTCTAAGATTTCAGAGTTTGGGCGAGCTGTTTTGAACGCTTCAACGAAGCCGTTACGACGCTCTTGGCCAGTAGACTGAGCTTGGTTACCCGTCACGTAGATGATCGCATCGCCATCGTTGATCAGAGTTGCTGCAACAGCACCCTGTACTTTAGCCACTGCGTAGTTGTCTGTAGCAACGAATGACGTCACTGCAGCGCCTGATACGCCAGTATCGATTGCAACAACAGGGATACCTGCATCCATTGCATCGTTTACTGCTGGAGCAACACCTGAAGAGTCAACTGGCGCGATACCGATTGCATCCACACCCTGTGCTACTAGGTTTTCGAACACTTCTAGCTGGCTTGATAGGTCGCCTTGGAATGCTGGACCTACAGTTACTAGGTCAACGCCCGCTTCTTGAGCTGCGTCTGCTGCACCCTGGTTGATCATCATCCAACCTGAGTTTGTTGCTGATTTAGTGATGTAGCCGATAGAACCTGCGTATACAGAGCCAGACATAAGTGCGCCAGCAGCCATTACGCTAAGCATTTTTTTCAATTTCATGTGTAGATCTCCACATTTGTTTGTTTTTGTTTTCGGCGGTCTATTTCGATGCCTAACTGCGATCTTCTAATACTTTATAGCGCCCTGTCAATAATTAAATTGAATTGATTTAATTATTGACTCGCTATTAATTGTTAGTCATATTTAGTCACATTCAAATAAAGAGAATTTTCGTTCAGGAGTCTTAAAGTGTCTCAAAAAGTCTTAGAGATCAGAGGGTTAACCAAGCACTACGGCGGTGTACACGCGCTGAATGATGCGGACTTTGATCTTGCTCCGGGTGAGCACGTAGCGATTGTTGGAGATAACGGTGCGGGTAAATCGACCTTCGTTCGTAACCTAACCGGTGTAGAGCAACGCACTCGCGGTTCGATCAAATTCTATGGTGAAGAGGTCAACTTCGACTCTCCTCTTGAGGCTCGCGATGCTGGTATTGAGACCGTGTATCAAAACTTGGCACTGGCAGATGAACTAGACGTGCCAGCCAATATCTTTTTGGGACGTGAAAAGACCAAATTCAATCTTGGCCCATTCAGCTGGATGGACAAGAAAGGGATGCGCCAAGAGTCAGAAGCACTGCTTGAAAAGACCGGCGTTAAGATTCCTGACCTAAGCCAGTCCTTACGTGGCATGTCGGGTGGTCAACGCCAGTGTGTAGCGATCAGCCGTGCAGCGGGCTGGGGTGAGAAGTTGATCATCATGGATGAGCCAACCGCAGCTTTGGGTATCCAAGAGACCACGCGTGTTGAAAACATTATTCGTGGCTTAAAAGACCAAGGCATTCCCCTAATTTTGATCAGTCACAACCTTCGCCAAGTCTTTAACCTTGTGGATCGCATTATTGTCTTCCGCCAAGGTCGTATCGTTGGCAACGTTGTAGCGGCTGAAACGACCGGCAACGAGATCGTCTCGTTGATCACCGGTGCAGCGGATCAGGGTGTCCACGAAAACGCGAGTTACATCTAATTATGCGCAGCGCTTCGGCTTCTCAACGCGCCTCTGGTTCAAACCAGGTCGGTGTTCGCCAATACAATGAACGACTCATCCTCTCGTTAATTCGTGAGCATGATGCGTTGACGAAAGCCGAAATTGCCAAAGCAACCAACCTTACTCCACAAACCGCATCAACGATCATTAATCGATTGATGGAACAGGACCTGTTAATCGCAGGCACTAAACGCCGCGGCGGTTTGGGACAGCCTTCTACCCCCTACGCACTCAATCCTGAAGGGGCGTACAGTATCGGTGTCAAAATTGGCCGCGCCTCGTTGGAGGTGCTGTTTATGGATATGACAGGGAATATTCGTACCCGCATATCGCACGAATACCCCTTCCCGACGCCTAAAGAGGTCTATGCCAAGATCGAGCAGAGCATCAACACGCTTCTTGAACCTCTTGACGAGATGCAACGCGATCGCGTTACCGGTGTTGGCCTGGCAGCGCCGTTTGCGCTGGAAGGTTGGGGCGATGAGCTAATTGAAGCGAAAGAGGCTTTAGCTGAGTGGGCGAAAATCGATCTGCTCGAAGAACTAAAGAAGGTCACCGACCTAGATGCGGCCATGCTGAACGATGCAACAGCAGCTTGCCTAGCCGAGCTAACCTACGGTAATCCGCAGAGCTGGGAGAACCTACTCTACTTCTACGTGGGTACGTTCATCGGTGGTGGTGTCGTTCTTAACGGACAGATTCTTCCAGGCAGCCATGCCAATGCCGGTGCACTGGGTTCAGTTCCGAGCGCCAATGGCAAGCAACTGATTCACTATGCGTCACTGCACCAGCTTGATAAACGATTGAAATCAGAATCGATCGTGGCGGATTTTGCCAATCTATCGGAAACCCTAGAACAGGATGCCTGGGCTCTGTTTACAGAGTGGGCTGACAACGCAGCACCCTACATTGCCCAGACTATTGCGGCAGGTGCTGCCTTTGTTGATCCAGACGGAGTCATCATTGATGGACGCCTACCGGCGGTCGCGACACAGTACTTAGTACTGGCTATCAACCGTGCTTCGAGCGATGTGAACTGGGAAGGTCTCAACAAACCCCCGGTAATCGCAGGCAACCTTGGATTTGAAGCCCGCGCGTTAGGCGGTGCTCTACTGCCGATCTACTCTAACTTTGGCTTAGATAACCAAGCCTTCCTTAAGGCCGCTCAGTAGCAGCTAAAAGGTTGGAGCGATCCTCCGCCCCCGTGGGAGCGATCTTGCAAAGGTCGCGATTCTCTTTCAAACCTTTCGCCTCATCTTCGATAAGGCTCCAACAAAGAGCGTTCGTTGGAGCGGTCTTAAAAAGGCCGCGATGTGCAAAACCTGCATCGCTTCCTCTTCGAGAAAGCTCCAACAAATACTCAGCGAAGATCAAAGCAACAAATTCGTTTCATACTCACGCAACGCCGCCTGGGCTGCAAAACGAATGTGAGCATTCGCTTCACCGTAGGCCTGATACCCACCGATACGCTGCACAACTTCAAAGAAGACACCCTGTACTTCACGCGTGTAGAAGTGCAAAAACTCACCCTCATCATTCGCATCATACAAAATATTAAAGCGCTGTAACGTCTCAATACGCTCAGCAGAGAGACCAAACTTACCCTTAATTTCACGGTAATAGTTGTTGGGTACCGGCAACACCGATTCCGGATTGACCTGCGCTGCAAAAGCCAAAATATCCTCACACTCAAATGCGATCTGCTGCATACCGGCACCATGGGTTCGCTGAATAAAGCGCTGCGGTGACGCCTGACGAGCCTCAGTCATGTTGATTGGAATCTTCACCTGCCCGTTCTGACTAGAGGCCACTCGACTGGTCACTAGGCCATAAATGTCAGGCAGATCCTGTACCGGTGTAATGTCAAAGTTGAACACTGATTTATAGAAGAACGCCGCCGATAGGAAATCGGTATTGGTAACAGACTGTGCCATATGATCGACGCGCTTAACGCCCACTTTGGGTAGTTCTACTCCCTCGACCGATTCAAAATCGACATCAAAGAAACGGAACTTCTTATGACGCTCAACCAGATAGACCAAACTGTCTCCAACACCGCGCAGCGCTGGAATATTCAACTCACCTGGGCCTGCTGTGTTATTGAAGCGTTTGATTTGATACTCGTCTGCCTGTTTCAACGACTCTTTGACACTCGACGTCGTCAGTGCCAAAGCACAAACTGATGCGCCGTGCAGCTGGAAGTGCTGGTGAGCTTGGCTGGCAGGCTCGCGGTTAAGCACAAGGTTTATATCACCCATCTGCATCAGACCGACATCTTTAGAGAGGTGTTTGTGCGTCTCTTGGAAGCCTAATGAATTCAACATAGAGACGATCGATTCACCCTCTTCACCAGCAATCGCAAACTCAATGAACTCAACGTCAGTAATCTCAGCTTTAGGCGTTTCATCCTTGCACTGCTTATCCAACCAGATCAATGAACGCATACCATCTACTGCACGCTCTTTGGCAGGAGAAGCACGGAACTCATCATTGAAGATCTCGTGCGAAACGTAGTCATCAAAGCCTTTGTCACACAAGACTTTCATGAAATCAACGACCGGAAGATCACCCTGACCCGGGAAGCTGCGGTAGTGACGGCTCCAACTCATCAAATCGCTCAAGTGCATCACAGGCGCATCGGCCACCTGAACCAAGGCGATTTTATCAACAGGAATCTCATCGCGCAGACAGTCGAGCGTATTACCTCGAGAGAACATGTGGAAGGTATCAAGGTTAATGCCCAGCGCAGGATGATCGGCACGCTTTACCAGATCCCAAGCATCCTCATAATCAGCGATGAAGCGCCCCCAAGAGAGCGCCTCGTAACCCATAATAAAACCTTCTTTTGCTGCCAGCTCAGCCGCTTCGTAAAGGTCCGCAGCACAGCGTGCACGATCATCACTGGCATGAGGAGAGACACTAGAGCAGCACAAAATTCGTTGAGTGCCCAGCTCATGCATCATCTCGAATCGACTCTGCATGTGATAGAACTTTTGACGCTTTAACTCAGCAGGCAGACCTTCCAGATCACGAAACGGCTGCAGCGCTAGAATATCCAAACCTAAGTCATCGGCAATCGACTTCACCTCACGAGGTGAACCAGCAAACTGAATCAGGTCATTATCAAAAATCTCAACCGCATCAAAACCCGCATCCGCAGCGGCTTCAAGTTTGTTTGGCAAACTGCCAGAGAGAGTAACGGTAGCAATGGATGTTTTCATAATGAGGACTCACATTGGGTTACTTTGAACCAAACGGTTCAAAACTATGAGTGCATATTAGCAAATACCATTTAAATTAATAAATAGTATTTAATTGATTAGATATAACTTAAAGGAAATTTATCTTTTACGAATCAAGGTAAGCAGCAAAAAGACGCTGGCGGTCATGCCCAAGAAAACCTGCGCCAGCGCTTCCAATCCGACACTAGAGACTATAAGCCCCAAGGAGAGTGGCATAACCACTAAACCAACTCCGGCAGCAGAGATCTGCATGCCGATCAGGTTGGTCACATGCGATTTTGGGACTCGCTTTGAGGTGGTTGAAAGCAGTGCTGGGAAGGTTGGTGCAAAGCCAAGGCCGACCAGAGCAAGCCCATAGACCCCACCTGGTCCACCTATTTGAAGGGTGAACAGAACCAAGCCAATCAGTGAAAGTAACAGACCGTAGAGCGTCAGGTTCATCTCACCTAACTTGGGCGCAAGTAGGCCCGCAACGATTCGACCAAGGGTAAAAGATCCCCAGTAGATCGTTACCCAAAGCCCCGCTGTTGCAAGCACTACACCGCGGGATTCGGTCAACAGGGTAAATGCCCAAAAGCCCAATCCAATCTCTGCCGAGGTATAGAGAAAAAAGGCCAACATACTTAGCCATGCCGCCGGTAATTTTAGCGTGGCGAGCATGCTGGCATTGCCCTGCTCTTCCGTTTCGCCAGCGTCAGGCTGATCACTCCATAAACCGCGATAGTGGATAAAAGCAGAGAGCATCAATAACATCAAAAACGCGACCAACAAATAGCCAGGCCGCCACAGACCTGTCATGGCCAGCGACAAGGTCATGATGGCAGGACCTAGGGTGACTCCGACACCAAAACTGGCATGCAACCACTGCATGATACGGCTTGAGTAGTGTTTCTCTACATAGGCATTGAGGCCCGCATCGATACCACCACCGCCCAGACCGGCAATCAGTGCGACAAAGGGCATCCAATACCAGTCAGGCACAACCATAAACAGCACCAATGCGATGACGGTAAGCGAAGCACTTTGAATCAGCAGGCCAGCCAGCCCAATACGATTAACAATCGCACCGATCATGAAACTACTTAGAGCATAACCAACGGTTCCGCCGGTCATAATGATTCCGAGACGATCCAGAGTGGTTGAGAACTCATCGGCCATAGTGGGCCAAGCCACACCGAGCAGCGCATCAGGCAGGCCTAAGGAGATGAACGCGATAAAACAGAGAATTAAAAGAAGGCGGCTAGGATGCATGTAAAACTCACTAAAAAGAGCTTCAATCTAGCGAAGCTGTAATGAAGTTACCAATCCAAAATATTCTTAAATATCAGTTGGCGACAAAGCGCAGGATCATCTCTTGTACCTGCTGATTAAGATGACTTTGCCCCTCTTCCGTAAATAGATCGTTGCCAAAGGCTGCACTGAAGGTTGAGCGGTTTGAGTTATTGAAGAAACAGGCTGAACTGATCAACCAGTGAAGCTCAATGACACTGATGCCCGATCGAAAAACACCCTCCTCAACACCTCGTTGGTAGATCTCGCCAAGCCGATCGATGGCAGGGTTGTTAACCTCCTCAAACGCCTCTTTTGCGATCAGATTGCGTCCCTCGTGAATGTTCTCAATCATAACCAGGCGAATAAACTGCGGATTGTTGCGCTGATGTTCAAAAGTGAACGCCACCAGTGAGCGAAGCGCCTGCTCGGGATTGAGATCATTCAAATGCAGCTGTTGCTCGCCCAAACGGATATCTCGGTAGGCAGCCTCAAGAACGGTACGGTAGAGCTCTTTTTTATCGCCAAAGTAGTAGTAGATCATCCGCTTGGATGTATCGGTTTTTTCAGCGATCACATTGACCCGCGCACCGGCATAGCCTGAGGTGGCAAACTCTTCGGTGGCGACACGCAGGATATTGGCTTTAACTGCTTCAGGATTACGTTTTTTTGCGGCTGAACGGTTCGATGTAGAAGGGATACTCATTTTACTTTTAACCAAACGTTTAAAAAACGGTTATAAAGGTTCTAACAAATTGTTTTAACCAAATAGTACAAAAAGCTTGAATGCCTGTATAGGGCTATGGCAAATTTGCACTACTTAGTTTTAACCAAGTAGTACAAAAGCTAAGAGCAAGACAATAAAACCAGCTTGCTTGGGGTAGGTGGTTTTAGACATCTTGCTACAAAAAATCTTGGAAACGTCATCTCTAGGCGTGAAACGATAATAAATTGGAGAGCCCAATGAAAAAGGCGATGCTAAAAACTCTTGTTGCTACTGCTGTAGCCGCTGCTTCTGTTTCAACTTTTGCAGCACCCACTATCAAACTAGGTCACGTTGACGGCGCTGACTGGCAGACATCTAAAAAAGGTGCTGCTGGTGTCATCTTCAAAAACATTGTTGAAGGTGAGACAGATATCAAAGTAGAACTTTTCCCAGCAAAAGCTCTAGGTAACGAAGGCGATCTAGTTCAGCAAGCACAGGAAGGCACTACGCACATGGCGATCGTTTCTGGCGCTATGGCTAAAATCTGTAAAGAAGCTGACGTTCTAAACATTCCTTACACATTCTCAAACGCAACGATCGCCTGGGACGTACTTGACGGTCAGTTTGGTCAAGATCTTGCTGCACACTGTCTAGAAGAGACTGGCCTACGCACACTTGCATACGGTGAGACAGGTTTCCGTAACTTCACTAACAACGTTCGTGAGATCAAATCTCCAGCAGACATGAAAGGTCTTAAGTTCCGCGTTCAGCCAATCCCTCTATACGTAGAGATGGTTGAAGGTCTTGGCGGTGAACCAACGCCTATCGCTTGGTCTGAACTTCCAAACGCACTTACAACTGGTGTTGTTGACGGTCAGGAAAACCCTGTCGGCACTATCTACAACAACAACCTTCACAAGCTACAGAAGTACATGGTTCTTGATGGCCACGTTTACGCTGCTGACTTCATCGTAATCAACGACGAATTCTTCCAGTCTCTAAGCGCTGCTGAGCAGGACATCATTGCTAAAGCCGCTCGTACTGCAGGCCTAATGGGTCGCGCAATTCAGCAGTTCAACACGGCTGAAGGCGTAACGAAAGTGGTTGCTGAAGGTATGAAAGTACACTCACCAACAGCTGACGAAATGGCTCAGTTCAAGAAGCTTGCACAGCCAGCGGTTAAAGAGTGGCTTGCTAAAGAGCTAGGTAGCGATGAGTGGATCGCTAAACTAGACGCTGCTGTAGAAGCTGCTTCTAAGTAATACTCCAAACCTCTTCAGGTTTGCACGGCTCCGACCATCCGGTCGGAGCCTATTTCTCAAAAAACTTATAACTGTCGGTATGACTTATGCACACTCTATTGCGTAAGGTGACCCGCTTCGTCGGTACCTTTTTTGCAGCAGGTTCAGCCATCTCTATGGCTTCAGTGTTCCTGATCATCTTCATAAACTCAGTACGCCGTTACACCATCGGAGAGTCGATCCCATGGGGCGAGGAGTTACCCGTCTACCTGGCAGTCTACGGAATTATGTTTGGCATGGCTTGGGCTTACCTGCTCGATCGCCATGTCTCTTTTGATCTTGTCGCGGGTCTGCTGCCTAAAGCAGCCCACAAACCGATCAATTTCTTTGTGGACCTCTGCATGGTCGTTATAGGTGCGCTGTTGAGCTACTCCGGCTACCTCTTCATGATGAAGCGCGGCAAAGTCGATGCATCCAGCATCCTTTCAAGTGCGCGTGAACTTCGAGATCTATTCGGTATCGAACAGCTTGCGGTTCTTGGGCAGATGTACCCCTACTACTTCGCTATGGTGCTGGGTGGCGCCATGCTTGCAGTAGCAGCACTACTGCGCCTGCTAAATCGAGCTGCGAATACCGATCAACATGAAGCGGAGGGCGCATTCTAATGACTTATGCCATTCTTCTAGGCGGTATCTTTATTGGCCTACCCATCGCTTTTGCCATCATCGCTGCACTGCTCTACTTCATGGCTGTGGGCGAATTCCCATACCACCTTCGCATCGTGGCAACACAGATGTTTGGTGGCATGGCCTCTTACCCACTATTGGCGATCCCTCTATTTATTCTTGCCGGCGAGCTGATGAATGAGTCGGGTATCACCAGTCGTATCATCGCATTTGCGAACGTTTTGGTCGGCAAAATGCGTGCCGGCTTAGCCATGGTGAATATCTGGGCTTCGGTCATATTTGCCGGTCTCTCTGGCTCTGCGGTTGCGGATACATCGGCGATTGGTCGTGTCTTTATTCCAGAGATGGAGAAGAAAGGCTACCCACGTGAGTTTGCTGCTGCCATTACGGCGGCCTCTTCCGTCATTGGTCCGATTATTCCACCATCGATTCCTGTCATCATCTATGCCCTGACTGTGACGGGTGTCTCGGTACCCGCGCTATTCATGGCCGGTGTGGTTCCCGGTGTAATGCTTGCGATCTTCCTTTCGGTCTACGTCTACTTCTTCAAAGGCCACTACGAGAAGCAGGGCACAGAGCACGAACTTGGCGAAAAGCAGAGCAACTCTCGCGCCCTGATCCAAGGGATTATTCCTCTATTGATGCCTGTCTTCGTGGTTGGCTCAATACTGATGGGGGTCGTGACGCCAACGGAAGCGGCCAGCTTTGCCGTGGCCTACGCCCTGTTTGTCGGAATCTTTGTCTTCAAAGAGCTGAAAGTCTCTAAACTGGCCGGTCTTTTCGCCCGAGCGATGCGCGACAGCTCGATCATCATGGTCGTTATCGGTGCGGTTGCTGCTGCTAACTGGTTGATGAACTACAACCGCGTTCCCAACATGATCACTGACTTCGCCTTGGAGTACATGACGGTTCAGTGGATGTTCTTAGTCGGCGTCATCATTCTCTTCTTAGTGGTCGGTCTGTTCCTAGAGGGCATCGCGGCAATGTTGGTACTGGTGCCGATTCTGCACCCAATTGCTGTGAGTCTAGGCGTCGACCCAACTCACCTTGGCATCATAATTATCTTCAACCTAATGATTGGCTTGATCACACCACCAATGGGACTCTGCCTGTTTGTCGCGGACTCCATCGCTAAGGTCGGTATGGCGAAGCTGAGCAAGGTGATTTTGCCGCTATTCTTAGTGGAGCTTTTAGTTCTTATTATTATCACGTTCGTTCCAGATTTGGTGATTGGATTACCAACAGCACTGGGCTTGCTGTAAAGGATGACAGCTATGAAGCAACTTAAACTGGGTTTAATCGGTAACTCAATCTCACAATCGCGTGCCCCTTTCCTGCACAAGATGTTGGGCGATATCTATGGCTTTGATGTCTCTTACGACTTGAAGGATCCGGGTCAAAGTGACAAAGAGGCATTTAAAACCATGCTTCAATCACTTCGTAATGATGGATTTACCGGTTGCAACGTCACCTTCCCCTTCAAATCCATTGCCGTTGAGTTCGTTGATGAGCCCGATGAAGCGGTACGTGAAGTAGGTGCAACCAATACACTCTACCTAGCCAATGGTGCTGTAAAGGCAACAAACACGGATTACACCGGTTTTATTCACGGCTACAAAGCTCAACGTGGTGACAAGCCAGCAGGTGAAGTACTGATGCTAGGCGCCGGCGGTGTCGGACGTGCGGTTGCCTTTGGACTGTTCCATTGTGGCGCAACTAAGCTGAACATCTTTGACCTGAACATTGAAGGGGCTGAAGCGTTAGCGGCTGCAGTACGGGCTAAAGGGTACAACGCTGAGGTTATCTCTAAAGAGCAGCTAGCCGAAACAGCTAAAGCCGCAAACGGTTTGGTCAACTGTACGCCCGTAGGACATTACGCTACACCAGGTATCCCACTTGATCCAGAACTATTTGGTGGCCAAGAGTGGGCGTTTGATGCGGTCTATGTCCCATTAGAGACTGAGTTTTTGACTGCTGCACACGAAGCGGGTTTAGATATCGTCAGTGGCTTTGACCTCTTCTTCCACCAGGGCATTGATGCCTTTGATACCTTTGCTGGCATCAAAGCGGATGGGCATGAAGCGTTGGGACGTTTTATTGAAGAGTTTGATATTCAGAGCACGTTTATTAAATTAAAATAGTTTGCCATCGCTCCGGTGACTGGTTTTAACCAGTCATCCGCTTTATCAGCACCTGCTAATTCTGAGCGTAACAAGAATGCGGATGACAGGCTGAAGCCTGTCACCAATGTTACTCATAATGAGTCGATTACTACTCCGTGGATCAGCTTTATAGAGACCAGCAACAGTCCGACTTCTACTAAGCCAAAGAACCATCGATCCTTCAAAATCTTAGTCAGCTTAGCCCCCATAAAGGTACCCAACAGTGCACTGGGCACCATCCAAAGCGCCAGCGTTAAATCCTCTGTGGAGTAGCCACGAAGCGCTAGGTAGGGTGGCAGTTTTGAGAGGTTGATCACAGCAAAGAAGAGCGTTGCTGTCCCGGCAAACACCAGTTTCTCCAGTTTTTGTGGCAGAACATAGACCTGAAAGGGTGGGCCACCAGTATGGGAGATAAACGAGGTAAAACCGGCAATGGTGCCCCAGATCCAACCGCCCACTTTGGTCGGTTTTTTCGCCTCTTTTACTTGGCGCTTTCCAAACCAGATATAGGAGACAAACGTGAGGCCCATAATACCGATCAGCAGGGCGACAAACTGATCAGAGACAATGGATGCCGTTGCCCAACCAATAAACACCCCTAGCAGACCCGCGGGGATAAGATTTTTCAGATTGATCATTGAAAAGTGTTTTCGATAGAGCCACACCGCCACCATGTCACTGATGATATAGATGGGTAGCAACAGAATGGCACCCGTCATAGGTGACATCACTAGGGAGAGGATCGGCACCGACAACATAGCAATGATGGGCAATCCACCTTTTGATAGGCCAACAAACCAGGCGGCAATCAACGCAATGACAAAGGCTGTACTTCCAAATTCAATCAATTAGGGAAACCTGCACTGAACATAAAGAGCTTCAAAGTATACGGCTCTTTTTCAATCTATGTACAAAAGATGTTGCACTCATGCGGCAGGATCTTAGACTAGGAAGCCTGCGAATAAGTCCATAGCATCTCAGCGAGATCTGAAATGTGTAGATACAAGGCGCTTTTTGCCGCTAATGGCCGTAGTCCTTAGCAAGAAGAGCAACACAGTAGATGCACATTACAGGTCACGCCCTGCGGGGCTTACAGTCAAATCCATCTTCAGCGTTGTGCTTTCTCGACTTAGCCCGCTAGGCCTTCGAAAACACGCCTTGATAATGAATTTGACTGTAAGCCTGAGATGCCATGGACTTGTTCGCAGGCTTCCAAAGCGACCAGTTGTCTGGCAAACAGTTAAGGATAGAACCATGGCAAAAATACTTCTGCTTCACGGCATCAACCACGCAATGTTCGGCAAGCGTGACCCGAAACATTACGGCACCTTTACGCTGCAAGATATCGAATCGGCCGCAGCTAATTGGGCTGCTGAGCAGGGGTGTGAGCTTGAGTGCTACCAGACAGACATCGAAGGTGAGCTGGCACGCAAAATTCATCAAGCCTTTTTGGAAGATGTTGATGCGATCGTTATCAACGCAGGTGCTTGGACTCACTACAGCTACGGTCTCACCGATGCGTTGGCGATATTCAAAGACAAAGGCCCTATCGTTGAGGTGCACATGTCCAACGTTCACGCGCGCGAGGAGTTCCGACATAAATCGGTCTTCTCACAGGTCGTTATTGGTCAGATATCAGGCTTTGGTTTGACCAGCTACAAGTTGGGTATTACCGCAGCAGCGGATGCGCTTAAAGCCTAAGCAAGAATCTGCTTAACCAAATCAAGGCCACCGGCTTCTAATGTAAGCAGGTGGCTTTTTCGTTCCACCCCCCAACGAAAGCCCCCTAATCCCCCGTCAGAACGCACCGCACGGTGACAAGGTATTAAATAGGCATGTCGGTTTTTACCTAGAGCACTACCCACAGCTCGAACCGCTGCTGGCTTACCAACCTCTTCCGCTAGCTGTTTATAAGTCAACACTTCACCTACTTTGCTAACAGCAATCCGCTGCCAGACCGCCTTTTGAAAATCTGTACCAGAGACGATCAAAGGTAACTGACCACCGTTAGTGAGGATGAATTGCTTAAATTGACAGTAATCCTCATTGGGTGGGATGGCCTCTGCATCGACGAAGGAGCTCTCTAAAATTCCCTGTTCGCACCAAACTATTTTAAGCAGACCCGCTGTAGTCTCTTTATAACAAGAGTGTTGGGCCTGTTCAGAAACCATCACATCTGAGTCGTTGATCAGTTTTATCATTTTGTCATCTCGATATTAATCCACAAAGGAGATAGGCCCAACGTTATAAATTGTTAACGCAAACGTCACCAAACTGTCATGTTTAAGGCGTTTAATCACGCTACTAAATTGATAAACGATAAAAAGGTAGCTGCACAATGAATCATAGTGATGCGCTAGTAAGAATGCACCATCGTGGCTTTAACGTTTCTGAGCTTAAAAACCAACCTAATATTGACCGCACCGATCTTGATGCTGCGTTGAAAAAGATCGAACGAGAGCATGAAACCTCTAAAAGAGGTCTAGCTCAACACTCGCAAGCCAGCTTTGCGATGCGACTTTAGACGCTAATTGCTCCAATAGCCCCTCATCTTCGTAGATTAATTGGACTTACACGAACCTTTGGTTATAAACTTATTCGATCGGGCGCTCTAAGCTAAATTTAGCTCCATAAGAGCAAACGAAAGTTCATGAATTGAGGTGGATATAATGAAAAAGACTCTACTTGGCCTAACAGCCGCTGCTCTTATGGTTCCTGCAACTGCAATGGCTGAGCGTGATGGCGCAACTGTATACAACACATACTGTCTAGCTTGTCACATGGTTGGCGTTGCTGGCGCTCCTAAAATGGGTGACGCTGCAGCATGGGCTCCACGTGCCGCTAAAGGTATCGATGCGCTTCTAGCGACTGCTAAGACGGGTATCAACGCAATGCCTCCAATGGGTACTTGCATGGATTGTTCTGATGCTGAACTTCAGGGCGCTATCCAACACATGCTAGATTCCTCTAAATAAGTTTTAGACGTCTCTACAAATAACCGGCCTAGTGCCGGTTTTTTGTTTTCTGGCATACAATAGCGGCTCTTAAAAACTCTCGGGGTACAGCTTGTCTGATCTAATCTGGTGGCAATACCTTCTCATTGCACTCATCTTTGTCTGGAGCGGCTTTGTTCGAACCGGCCTTGGCTTTGGTGGTGCCGTACTCGCCCTACCGTTTCTGCTGTTAATCGTTGATGATCCCCTCATCTTTCTGCCCATAATCGCCGTGCACCTGCTCATCTTTTCAGGGGCTATTACGCTGGGGAATCATTTCAAAGCGAAGCGTTTGGGAACCAGTGGGCTCAAAGAGAATGTCGATTGGCCCTATCTGAAGAAAACCCTAAAAGTGATGATTATCCCGAAGCTGATTGGGGTATTCGGGCTCTTAACACTGCCCAACGAGATCATGTCTGGGCTAATTTTTGTCATCGTCATCGTCTATTCAATTGGTTACATTCTTAATAAACCCTTTAAAAGCAACTCCGCTTGGATCGATAACCTCTTCTTAATGCTGGGAGGCTATGTCAGTGGTACTTCTTTGATTGCAGCGCCACTGGTCATGGCCGTCTACGCTAGCCATGTCGCTAAAGAGCAACTGCGCGATACTCTGTTTGTTCTCTGGTTCATTCTGGTGGTTATCAAGATGGGATCCTTCTTTGTCGTAGGCGTCGATCTGCAGTTAATCCACCACCTCTGGTTGCTGCCCTGCGCATTCATCGGCCACCTTCTTGGGCAAAAGCTGCACCGCTATCTGGTCAAGACCGATTCCGCCCGTTTCTTCAAAATTATTGGCACAGTACTGATCATTACCAGCACCATAGGTATTGCACGGACCTTTGCTTAAGGACAGGGTATACTACAAAACTTGTTCGCAGGTTCCCTAAATTTAAGGACTGAGTAATCATGGCAGAAAGCAAACAGACAACGGACTTCGAAGGCTCCCTAAAACGGTTAGAAGCCCTGGTTTCAGAGATGGAGAAGGGGGATCTCTCTATCGAAGAGGCACTAAAATCCTTTGAAGAGGGGATCAGCCTGACCCGCGAATGCCAAAACATTCTGCAATCGGCCGAACAGAAAGTCGTGATGCTAACAGAGCAATCCGGCGAGCTGGTTGAACAACCGTTTAACGAATCTGAACAAGCCTAATGCCGCAACCGATGTTAGCCCTGTACCGACAGAGAGTTGAAGCTGAGCTCAGTCGACGTTTAGCTGAACGTAACGGGATTGACCCTAGCCTTCATCAGGCGATGCACTACAGCCTGATGAATGGAGGCAAGCGCCTTCGTCCCACGCTGGTCTACCTGGCCACTGAGTTACTAGGTGGACAAATTGAGCAAGCGGATACGGCCGCGTGTGCTTTGGAGTGCGTTCACAGCTATTCACTGGTGCATGACGATCTACCGGCTATGGATAATGATGAGCTGCGCCGCGGCAAACCAACCTGCCATATCCAGTTCAATGAAGCGACCGCCATATTAGCCGGTGATGCACTGCTAACCTGGGCATTTGAACTGCTCAGCCAGCCTATTGATGCACTACCAGCGTCCACTCAGTTACAGATGGTTCATACCCTAGCTAGATGCAGTGGTGATCTGGGTATGGTTGATGGACAAGCCTTTGACCTAGGCTCAGAGGGTAAAAGACTGAGTCTAGAGCAGCTGAAAAGCATGCACGCAGCTAAAACGGGCGAACTCATTCGTGCAGCTCTGCGTTTAGGCGCTTTAGCCAGTGGTAATGCTACCGATACGGATCTAGAGGCACTCGATCGTTACGCGCAAAAGATTGGACTAGCATTTCAGATTCAAGATGACATCTTAGATATCGAAAGCACCACAGAACAACTGGGCAAACCCCAAGGTTCTGATGAAGAGAGAGACAAAGCCACCTACCCTGCACTTATTGGGCTTACTCAAAGCAAGCAGTGGTTGAATGAATTGCACCAACAGGCGATTGAAGCTCTAGAAACCTTCGGTGAACGTAACCAGTCATTAATAGCCCTTGCTGATTTTGTCATTGCCCGTAACCATTAATGATTACTGATATCCCCACACAACGTCCTGCGACTCCACTGTTGGACCAGATTGACTCCCCTTCAGATTTAAAAGGGTTGAATCTGGGCCAATTACAGCAGCTAGCGGATGAGTTACGTCTCTATCTGCTCTTCTGTGTCGGTCAGACTGGGGGACATCTTGGTGGCGGACTAGGGGTTGTCGAACTGACACTAGCGCTTCACCAGCTATTAGACACACCAGACGATCATCTGGTTTGGGATGTAGGTCACCAAGCCTATCCGCACAAAATTCTGACGGGTCGTCGTGAGGCGATGCTTAACATACGGCAACGAGAGGGGCTTACTCCCTTTCCCGATCGAGCTGAGAGTATTTACGACTGCTTTGGCACTGGGCACTCCAGCACCTCTATCAGCGCCGTTCTCGGCATGGCGATTGCCGACACACTGCAAGGCAATGATCGTAAATCGGTGGCTGTTATAGGTGATGGGGCTCTGACGGCTGGTCAGGCCTTTGAAGCACTCAACCACGCAGCACATACTGATGCGAATCTACTCGTCATTCTGAACGATAACGACATGTCGATCTCGCCCAACCAAGGGGGATTGGCCACCTATCTAGCCAAGAATCTACGTGAGCAAGCACCCACTAACCCTGTGATGCCTCTATTTGAAGCACTGAACTTTGAATACTCTGGCCCTATTGATGGTAATGACCTGAGCCAATTAATCCCTGCCCTTAAGCAGTCATTGAGCCAAACAGGGCCTCAATTCCTGCATATTAGAACTCGTAAGGGGTTTGGGTTTAAGCCAGCTGAAGAGGATCCGGTCGGCTATCACGCCATCACTAAACTGGAAAAACCATCAGAGATCAGTGCTCCTAATCTGAAATACAGCGATCAGTTTGGCCAATGGATCTGTGAAACTGCTTCAAGTGACCCTCGAGTAGTCGCGATTACCCCGGCCATGAGGGAGGGTTCTGGCCTTGTGCAATTCGCTGACCAATACCCAACACGTTACTTTGATGTTGCCATTGCAGAACAGCACGCAGCCACCTTTGCAGCCGGCCTTGCGGTAGGTGGGATGAAACCGGTTCTGGCAATCTACTCAACTTTTTTGCAGCGCGCTTTGGATCAGGTCATCCACGATATCGCCCTGCAAAATCTCGACTGTTTGATCGCTGTAGATCGTGCAGGATTGGTTGGGGAAGATGGTCCAACCCACTCAGGTATCTTCGATATCCCAATGCTTCGCTCGCTACCCGAGGTTGTCATTATGACGCCCTCCACACTGGATGAGCAGCAGCAGATGCTGACTCTAGGCTACCAATACAATGGCTGTGCTGTGGTCCGCTACCCTCGAGGCGAAGGCGTTAAGAGCAGAACTCCATTAGCGTCCTTAGCCATGGGTCAAAGCCGGTTGGTAAGAGTTGGCAAAGGTGGCGTCATACTCAACTTTGGCCCTCTGTTACCCATTGCCGAGCAGGTCGCTGATCAGTTGGATCTTGGCTTAATCGATATGCGCTTCGTCAAACCACTCGATGAAGCGATACTCAAAGAGCTAGTAAATACTTACTCTCACTTTATTACCCTCGAAGATGGGGCTATTGCGGGCGGAGCGGGCAGTGCTGTGAATGAGTGGCTAGCTAACAATGGCCAAACTTTATCTTGTCTTAACCTTGGCATTCCCGATCGTTGGATTGAGCATGCGACTCGGGATGAACAGTTACAAGATGCCGGCTTAGATGCTGACTCAATTCGAGAGCAGATAGAGCACTTTCTACAGACCTAAAAAAACCCCAGCACTGCTGCTGAGGTTTATCAATGCACCAAATCAGTACCAACCTATGCCATTAAGCATCCGGTTTGAAATGCACTTCGCTCATCATATGACCGAGTTTACCCATTTTCGTCTCTAGGTAGTGCTCGTTGTAGCGGTTCTTACCGACTTGCAGTGGCACACGCGACGAGACATTCACACCATACTCTTCGAGTGCAGCGACTTTACGCGGGTTGTTGGTCATTAAGTTAACGCTCTTAACACCGATCGCATCCAACATTGGCTGACACATTGAGTAGTTACGCATATCAGCGGCAAAGCCTAAGCGCTCATTGGCCTCTACCGTGTCACAGCCAGAGTCTTGCAGGTTGTAGGCTTTGACCTTATTCAAAAGACCGATACCACGGCCCTCTTGGCGTAGGTAGAGCAGAACGCCTTTGCCCTCTTCGGTAATGCGCTTTAGGGCCTCTTGCAGTTGAAAGCCACAGTCACAGCGCAAGCTGAACAAGGCATCACCTGTTAGACACTCTGAGTGCATGCGGGCTAGAACGGGTTCGTCACCTGCAACATCACCGTATACCAGCGCGATGTGCTCTTTACCGCTCTCGACCTCTTCGAAACCAACCATACGGAATACACCCATAGGCATTGGCAATTTACATTCCGCTATCAGTTTAATATCCAAAATCTTATCCTCAATTCGATGCATCCTTGCATCTTTACCTCTGAATTAGTGAAAGGTATTACGACCAGATCACTAAAGCAGATTGCTATACAGCATAGTTTACCGCTTGCACGACCCCTAGCGCCATCAATCCAGCCAATAGATCATCCAACATAATGCCTAGGCCACCCGAGACGCGTCGGTCTGCCCAGCCTATCGGCCAGGGCTTCCAGATATCGAATAGACGGAACATCACAAACCCGAACACGACCCACTCCCAGCCCGTCGGAAGCGCAATAAAGGTAATCCATAGGCCAACAAACTCATCCCAGACAATGCCGCCATGATCATGAACACCCAGATCGTCTGAGGTTTTGCCACACAACCAGCAACCCAATAAAAAGGTCACCAACATTAATAAAAGATAGGGTATCAGTGCCCAATCGTTGAATAGGTACCAAATAGGAATGGCCGCAAGCGTACCGACGGTGCCGGGTGCTTTTGGCGCGGCACCACTGCCCAAACCAAAGGCTAAAAAGTGAATGGGGTTTCGCCAGATACTGGCAGGCGCTCTATTCATGTTCGTTTCCAAAATGGTTGAAACCCAATGAGGCAGGCAGAGGCACAGGTTCGCCCGATTTCAACAGTGTGATCCCTGTTTGTTGTGTGATCTTGCCTACTAGAGTCAGGGGTAGTGCTAGACGTTCACTGATTTGTTGAAGTTCAGGCACTCTATCCTGTGGAAGTGTAAAGCAGAGTTCAAAATCCTCACCGCCTGAAAGCGCCCATCTCTCTGCCAAATCTGGGGCAAGATCTTTAATGTCGGCTGATAGAGGTAGTGACTCAGTATGGATCTCTGCCCCAACACCCGAAGCGGTTAATAGATGCCCAAGATCCGCTAATAGACCATCCGACACATCCACGGCTGAATTCGCAATTCCACGCAGCGCCTCACCCAGCGCAAGTCGCGCGGTTGGGCGATAGTAGCGTTCAAGTAGGTAATCAGACCCACTTTCACACTCAGCAGTTAATAGCGCTAATCCGGCTCGGGAATCGCCTAGAGTGCCGCTGACCACAATGGCATCGCCAGCTTTAGCACCGCTACGTTTAAGCGCCATGCCTAACGGAACCTCTCCATGCACCTGAGCCGTAAACACTTGTTGTTGCCCTGAGGTGGTATCCCCGCCGACCAATATCAGTGAGTAGTGATGACAGGCCTCTGCTAAACCTTTTGAGAAGGCTGCTAACCACTCTCGCGTAGGCCCATTCAGTGTACAGGCAAGTGTCAGCCATTTGGGGAATGCCCCCATTGCCGCCAAGTCGCTGACACTACTGGCAACTAATCGCCACGCCAAATCTTCTGGATCGATGTCCGGTAGAAAATGAACACCTTCAACCAGCGTATCGACAGAGATAGCGAGTTCGGTATGGGGACTGGACGTTAACAGAGCGCAATCATCACCAATGCCGAGTTGAACACTGGGATGATCGCCACTGATGGAGTCAAAATAGCGGCGAATCAGATCGAATTCGCCTGGCATTACTTACCGCGGTTGGCTTTGATCTCGACAGCGCGGACTTTTTGCGCCAGCTTATCGAGGACGCCATTAACGTACTTGTGGCTCTCGGTTGCCCCAAAAATTTTCGCCAACTCAACGCTCTCGTTGATAGCGACTTTATAAGGGACTTCGATACGATTGATCAGCTCATAAGCACCGATACGAAGTACGCTCACTTCCACCGGATCTAACTCTTCGACGTTACGATCCAGATAGATGTTAAACGCTTGATCAAGCTCTGCTTTTTGCGCATTCACGCCTTGCAACAGTTCAGAGAAGAGCGGTACATCGGTTTCACTCATGTCGTTGTCGACACGAAAATGAGCCTCTACCTCATTCGTTGGGTTTTTTGTCAGCTCTTGAGAGTAGAGTGCCTGCAGCACAAAGCTGCGAGCGTTGCGACGCTTCTCTGTATTAGAGACTTTTTTGCGCTTAGGAGCCTGTTCTTCGCTCATCTTAAACCTCAAGTTGGCGAAGAAGACTCACCATCTCAACAGCTGATAGCGCGGCTTCAGCGCCTTTGTTACCTGCTTTCGTGCCAGAGCGCTCGATTGCCTGCTCGATAGAGTTCACTGTCAGAACGCCGTTTGCAACTGGGATATCAAAGTCGAGAGATACCTGGGCTACACCTTTAGACGCTTCGTTAGAGACGTACTCAAAGTGTGGCGTACCACCACGAATTACCGCACCCAGTGCGATGATTGCATCATCTTGTTTCTGTTGAGCGACGCGCTTAACCGCCAATGGAATCTCAAACGCACCCGGTACACGAACGATGCGGATATTATCTTCAGAAACGCCGTGGCGTTTAAGAACGTCGATAGCACCTTCTAATAGGCTCTCTACGACAAATGAATTGAAACGGCCAACAACGATTGTGTAGCGACCATTTGCAGCGACAAAATCGCCTTCAACTACTTTTACACTCATGATCTTTTACTCTGCAAAAGGGATGTATTCATCAATCTCAAGATCAAAGCCTGAGATTGCATTAAATTTCATTGGTGAACTGAGCAGGCGCATTTTACCTACCCCAAGATCACGTAGAATCTGTGAACCTGTACCTACTGTCAGGTAAGCGCCGGACGCGCTGACATTCACTTTAGACGGTTTAGAACCACTGGTGATCTGGCTGATAGAGTCGCCAAGATCGATGCGATTACCACTATCCAGAAGCAGGGCAACACCCTTACCTTCTGCAGCGATACGCTCTAGTGCGCGACGCAGTGTCCACTTAGCTTCACTCTCCTCAGCTACGCCAACCACGTCACGCAGAACTTCAGAGCGGTTGTGTACACGAACCATAGTCGGCTCATCAGCACTGATATCACCTTTGTGAAGTGCAAGGTGGGTACAACCGAGGATCTCATCGTTATAGGTCGTGTAATTAAATTGACCGTAATCTGTCTCCAGTGAACCGGTGTCTGCCACCGTCACTGTCTGTTCATTAGTCGTACGGTAGTGGATTAGATCCGCAATGGTACCGATCTTCAAACCGTGCTCTTTAGCAAAGATCTCAAGATCGGGACGACGCGCCATGGTGCCATCTTCGTTCATCACTTCGACGATCACAGACGCTGCGCTCATGCCTGCCATACGAGCTAGATCACAACCCGCTTCTGTATGACCGGCACGGCTTAGAACACCACCTGGTTGCGCCATCAATGGGAAGATGTGACCCGGCTGAACGATGTCCTCAGGTTTAGCATCACCCCGCACGGCTGTACGCACAGTATGGGCACGATCAGCGGCTGATATACCCGTGGTCACACCTTCAGCAGCTTCAATAGAGACCGTGAAGTTGGTGGAGTAGGCTGCACCGTTGCTCTGCACCATCAGCGGTAGGTTCAGACGTTCACAGTGTTCACGCGTCAGGGTAAGACAGATTAGACCGCGGGCATTCTTCGCCATGAAGTTGATGTCATCTGGACGCACCATTTCGGCCGCAATCACTAGATCACCTTCATTCTCACGATCTTCATCATCCATCAAGATAACCATCTTACCTTGGCGAATGTCGTCGAGTAGCTCTTCGACGCTGTTTAATTGCATATCCACTCCTAAATTAACGCCTGTGCATAAAGCCTGCAGAGGCCAACATCTCCAATGAAATCCCTTCACTGGACGATTCAGATTCCTGCTTCGTTTGAAGCAAACGCTCTAAGTAGCGAGCGATCATATCCACTTCGATATGAACACCATGCCCCACTTCATACTGACTAATGATCGTCGTATCTGCCGTATGAGGCACAATGTTGAGGTGAAAACTGTCTGCATCAACACTGTTCACCGTCAAACTTACGCCGTCTATTGTAACCGATCCCTTCGGCGCGATATAGCGAGCTAACGAGCTTGGCATGTCGACGGCGATGCGCACTGAGCGGGCATCGCGCTCAATGGAAGCGATGCTACCCACACCATCGACATGTCCAGAGACTAAGTGCCCGCCTAGACGGGTTGTTGGCAGCAGTGCTTTTTCAAGATTGACCGCTTCACCGGGTTGCAGATCCATCAATCGAGTATGTGCCAGACTCTCTTGCGAAACATCGGCCGTGAAATGTTGCTGATCATACTCAATGACGGTGAGACAGACCCCGTTGGTGGCAATACTGTCACCTAATGCCACATCAGACATATCCAATTGACCCGTTGCTAAGGTCAATCGAAGGTCGCCACCAACCTCTTGTTTGGCAGCGACGGTACCGATCGCTTCTATAATTCCGGTAAACACCTTCTGCTCCTAAACCGTCCAGGTCATACGAAGATCATGACCAAACTGTCGGACATCTTTCAGTTTCATCTCGATCGCTTCAGACATCTCAGTTAATGGAAGCTCAGCTAGCGGGCGTGCATCAGACCCCATCAATTTAGGTGCCATATAGTGAACCAACTCATCCACTAGCCCTGCTGCTAGCATGGCACCGGCTAACTGGGCGCCACACTCAACCAACACTTCATTACAGGACTCTTTTTCCGCCAAATAGCTAAGCAACTGCGGCAGATCGATACGCCCTGCCTCGTTCGCTAGTTGAACCTGTTCAGCACCCTCAAGTAGGTTGCAGTCGTTTGCAGCGACAACCTGCAAGGTTCTGCCAGGCAGCGCCAGCATCTGGGCTGAGGCTGGCAGTCTTCCCTGAGAATCCAGTACCACGCGCAACGGCTGACGACCTTCAGTCAGAGGCACAACGGATGCAGGCAACTGAGCTTCTCGAACCGTCAAAGCAGAGTCATCTTGTAGTACCGATCCGACCCCGGTAATCACTGCACTACTGCGGGCACGCAATCGTTGCACATCGGCACGCGCTTCAGGCCCAGTAATCCACTGCGACTCACCCGATGCCATGGCCGTTCGGCCATCAATACTGGTGGCAAGTTTCAATCTAACAAAAGGACGGCCGCGCTCCATTCTGGAAAGAAACCCAGGATTCAGTGCCCGCGCTTCACTCTCAAGTAACCCGGCAGCCGCATCGATTCCCGCCGCTTTCAACATTGCAATGCCTTTTCCGGCGACTTCAGGGTTTGGATCAACCATGGCCGCAACGACACGCGTCACTCCGGCGTCGATGAGTCCTTGAGAGCAGGGTGGCGTCCGACCAAAGTGGCTGCAGGGTTCCAGAGTGACATAGGCAGTCGCACCGGTTGCATCACCGGCCGCTTTTAACGCGTTGACTTCTGCATGGCCCTCACCGGCGCGCTGGTGGTAACCCTCGCCGATAATCACACCATCGCGCACCAATACACAGCCGACTCTGGGGTTAGGGTCTGTGGTGTAGGTGCCTTTAGCCGCCAGCTGTATGGCTCTTGCCATGTACTGGCGATCTTCGATCGTAAAACTCAAAGTAGCTCGTCTCCAAACAGATCTGGACTATCTGGAACCTGTGGCTCCGGTTTTTTCTGACGAGATTTACGACTCGGTTTCGATTTAGGTTCTGGTTGGGCGTTAGCCGTCAGTGCCGATTTCGAGGCACTTTTAGTCTCAACTACTTCGGGCTCAGCTAGACGCTCAATTTCAAGTTTAAACTCATTGATGTCTTGGAAGTCACGGTAGACCGAAGCAAAACGAACGTAAGCGACCTGATCAAGCTTACGCAGTTCAGCCATGACCGCTTCGCCGACCAGTTTTGACTCAATTTCACGCTCTCCCGGTGCACGCAAACGCTGCTTTACACGGTTCAAACAGGCTTCAATCTGTTCAATACTGACCGGGCGCTTCTCTAGGGAACGTGTAATACCTGAACGGAGTTTCTCTTCGTCGAACGGCTGGCGACTGCCATCATTCTTAATCAGACGCGGCATTAACAGTTCAGCCGCTTCAAAGGTGGTGAATCGCTCATGACAGCTCACGCATTCGCGACGACGACGAACCTGCTGACCTTCTGAGATCAGTCTTGAGTCGTTCACTTTGGTGTCCGATGCGCCACAGTAGGGACAATGCATATTGGCCTCTCAGTGCTGTTAAAAGAGCGAAAAAGGGCAGCTCAATGCTGCCCTCGGTATTCTATGTGGTTGAGAGCGAACTCTCAAATCCACAATTAAGCGTAAACTGGGTACTTCGCGCAGATCGCTTTAACCTGCTCTTTCACGCGGTTGATCACATCATCATTGTCGATGTTCTCAAGCACGTCACAGATCCAGTTAGTTAGCTCAGCCACTTCAGCCTCTTTGAAGCCACGACGAGTAACGGCTGGAGTACCGATACGTAGACCTGAAGTGACGAACGGTGAACGTGGGTCGTTTGGAACCGAGTTCTTGTTCACAGTGATGTTAGCACGACCTAGTGCCGCATCAGCATCTTTACCGCTGTACTCTTTGCCAATTAGGCTCAGTAGGAATAGGTGGTCATCAGTACCGCCAGAAACGACATCAAAGCCACGCTGCTGGAATACTTCAGCCATCGCCTGTGCATTCTTAACAACCTGTGCTTGGTACGCTTTCCACTCTGGCTCCATCGCCTCTTTGAAGCAGACAGCCTTAGCCGCGATAACGTGCATCAATGGACCGCCCTGAGACTCTGGGAATACCGCAAAGTTCAGTTTCTTCTGCAGCTCTTCATCAGCGCGCGCAGATAGAATCAAACCACCACGTGGTCCGCCCAGTGTTTTGTGAGTCGTTGTTGTCACGACGTCAGCGTATGGCAGTGGGCTTGGGTAAACGCCAGCAGCCACTAGGCCTGCAATGTGTGCCATATCGACAAATAGGTATGCACCCACTTTGTCAGCGATTTCACGGAACTTAGCCCAATCAACGACACGCGAGTAAGCAGAGAAACCGGCAATGATCATTTTCGGTTTATTTTCTAGAGCAAGACGCTCAACTTCCGCGTAGTCTAGGTCACCGTTCTCATCAAGACCGTACTGGAAGGCATTGTAGATACGGCCTGAGAAAGAGACTGCAGCACCGTGAGTCAAGTGACCGCCGTGTGCAAGGCTCATACCCAAAATAGTATCGCCGGCTTTACAAAGCGCCATAAATACAGCCGCGTTAGCTTGTGAACCTGAGTGTGGCTGAACGTTTGCAAACGTTGCACCGAAAAGCTCTTTAGCACGCTCAATCGCAAGCGTTTCTGCTTTATCAACGTACTCACAACCGCCGTAGTAACGTTTGCCTGGGTAACCTTCCGCGTACTTGTTAGTAAGAACTGAACCCTGCGCTTCCATAACACGTGGACTGGTGTAGTTCTCTGACGCAATGAGCTCGATGTGCTCTTCTTGACGCGTCTCTTCAGACTGCATTGCTGCCCAAAGTTCTGCATCGTAGCTAGCGATGTTCATATCCTTACTAAACATGGAGATCCCCTGTATTGGTTCAACGATCTGACGACTTTGGCTGCAATCGAGAAGCCTGGTCAGCTCGAAAGATTTTGATGACGCGCATTATAAGGCAAAACGGGTAGAAAAATCACTTGAAAAGCGATCAGGTCAACCTGCAATTGTTCTCAAGTTTAAGTGTGCCGCCCTGTGATTTGACCGCCCCCTATCTGGTATACTCTGCGCAACCTTTTTAAATGGGTCATGCAACGGCGTTGTAGCCCAGATATTTTGCTAGGAATCAACACATGGCACAGTTTGTCTATTCAATGAACCGCGTTGGTAAGGTGGTCCCACCTAAACGCGAAATTCTTAAAGATATCTCCCTATCCTTCTTCCCTGGCGCGAAGATCGGTGTCCTCGGTCTGAACGGTGCGGGTAAATCAACGCTGCTAAAAATCATGGCGGGCGTCGATCAGGATTACATCGGTGAAGCGCGTCCAATGCCCGGCATTAACGTCGGCTACCTACCGCAGGAACCTGAGCTGGATGAGACAAAAACCGTTCGTGAAGTGATCGAAGAGGCGGTGGCCGATGTCAAAGGCGCTATGGCTGAGCTGGATGAGGTCTACGCAGCATACGCTGACCCAGATGCAGATTTTGATGCCCTAGCGAAACGCCAAGGCGAACTAGAGAACCTTATCACGGCCAAAGATGGTCACAACCTTGATACAGCATTAGAGCGTGCGGCCGATGCGATGCGTCTACCGCCTTGGGATGCTGAGGTAAAACACCTATCTGGTGGTGAGCGTCGCCGAGTGGCTCTTTGTCGTTTGCTGCTTGATCACCCAGACATGCTGCTACTCGACGAGCCGACCAACCACTTGGATGCTGAGTCGATCGCTTGGATCGAACGCTTCCTTCAGGAGTACCCAGGTACCGTGGTTGCGATTACCCACGACCGCTACTTCCTTGATAACGCGGCTGGTTGGATTCTGGAACTGGACCGTGGCCATGGTATTCCATGGGAAGGCAACTACAGCTCTTGGCTAGAGCAGAAAGATGCACGTCTAGAGCAAGAAGCGAAACAAGAAGCGGCTCACCAGAAAGCGATCAAAGCGGAACTTGAGTGGGTTCGCCAAGGCGCTAAAGGTCGTCAATCGAAATCGAAAGCTCGCTTGAAGCAGTTCGAAGAGATGAACTCTAAAGAGTTTCAGACTCGTAACGAGACACAAGAGATCTACATTCCACCTGGCCCACGCCTAGGTGACAAGGTGATCGAACTGAATAACGTGACTAAGAGCTACGGCGATAAGCTGTTGTTTGAAAACCTCAACTTCTCAATTCCACCGGGTGCAATTGTCGGCATCATCGGTGCCAACGGCGCGGGTAAATCGACTCTGTTCCGCATGATTGCCGGTGAAGAGCAGCCAGATTCAGGCTCTGTCGAGCTTGGTTCAACGGTACAGCTTGCCTACGTCAACCAGTCTCGTGAATTAGATGGCAACAAGACGGTCTTCGAAGAGATCTCTGACGGTTCTGATATGATCACGGTAGGCAACTACACCACCCCTTCACGCGCCTACTGTGGTCGCTTCAACTTCCGCGGTTCCGATCAGCAGAAGTTTGTGAAAGATCTGTCAGGTGGTGAGCGTAACCGCCTGCATATGGCGAAATTGCTTAAAGAGGGTGGCAACGTACTGCTTCTCGATGAGCCAACCAACGACCTGGATATCGAAACGCTACGTGCACTTGAGGAGGCAATTCTAGCCTTCCCAGGTTCTGCGGTAGTGATTTCCCACGACCGTTGGTTCCTTGACCGTATCTGTACTCACATGATCGCCTACGAAGGTGACTCACAGGTGACCTTCTTTGAAGGTAACTACACTGAGTACGCGGAAGACTACAAGAAACGCTTCGGCAAGGATCACCAGCCAGAGCGCATCAAGTATCGCCGCATGAGCTAAGCTCCTGCCACCATCAAAAAAGCCGCTTCTCAGCGGCTTTTTTTATCTCTCAATCCTGATCAAAAACCAAATCTGCCTTTCGGCTTCGTTCTACCACCGTTTTAGCGTTCGGAAGGTCGTTGTTCCAAGCTTTTTGCTCAGCCTGCTGTTGTGTGTAGCCATGATCTAACCAACGCTGAATCAGCCGACGTTCCAGCTCTTCAAATGTGGGTGATGTAAACACTGTCAGATCAAAATAGGGGGCCAACTCTGACCAAGGCGCTTCGTCTAGTAAAAGGTAGTTACCCTCTACTACGACCACTTCACACCCTTTAGGCAGAAGACCCGCATCGATATGACTCGCCTCAATTGAGCGATCAAAAATGGGGTAACGTACATCAGCATCCGCTTGTTTAATACGTCGTACCAGGCTGATCAATCCCTCTACATCGAAGGTGTCTGGAGCACCCTTTCGATCTAAACGACCTCGTTCGACCAGGACCTCATTGGTTAGATGAAATCCATCCATTGGGATAACAGCGGCCTGTCCATCCCCTTTAGTGTCATTGATAGTGTCGACCAGCTCCTCAGAGAGCGTCGACTTACCGGCACCGGGCGGGCCAACCACAGCGATGACAACCCGTGTGCCAAGCTGATGATAATTGGTTAACCATGAGAGTAGATGTTGTACCTGTTGTGAAATCATTACTGCTTACTCAGATTAGATAGAGTCCAGCGCTTCTGAGAGGCGATCAACGGCGATGATCTTCATACCCGGAACGCTCTCTTTTGGCCTGTTCCCTTTGGGCACAATCGCACGAGTAAAGCCGTGTTTAGCCGCCTCTTTGATTCGCTCCTGCCCGTTTGGCACAGGGCGAATCTCACCGGACAAGCCAACCTCACCAAAGACGATCAAGTCGGTTGGCAGTGACTTATCACGAAAACTGGAGACAATCGCCGTTAGTAGCGCCAAATCCGCGCTGGTCTCCATGACTCGTATACCGCCAACCACGTTGATAAAGACATCTTGATCGCCGGTCATTAATCCACCATGACGGTTCAATACCGCTAGCAGCATCGCAAGTCGATTTTGATCCATTCCGACAGCCACACGTTTGGGGTTGGAGTGGTGCGATGTATCGACTAGGGCTTGAAGCTCAACCAGCATCGGACGGGTGCCCTCCCAGACCACCATCACGACGCTGCCTGGCCTTGCATTATCATCACGACTTAGAAAGATAGAACTGGGGTTCTTAACCTCTTTTAACCCTGTCTCCAGCATGGCAAACACACCCAGCTCGTTGACAGCGCCAAAACGGTTTTTATGGCTGCGCAGTGTGCGGAATCGGCTGTCGCTCTCGCCTTCTAGTTGCAGTGAACAGTCGATCATATGCTCAAGTACTTTGGGGCCAGCCAATGAGCCATCTTTGGTCACGTGGCCTACCAGAAAGATCACCGTACCCGTCTGTTTGGCGTAACGCGTTAAATAGGCCGCACTTTCACGAACCTGAGATACTGAGCCCGGCGCCGATTGCACATCGGATACGTGCATCACCTGAATTGAGTCGATGACTAACACCCTAGGCTTGAGCTGATCCGCCACATCACAGATGGTCTCGACAGAGGTCTCAGAGAGCATCTTCAGATCCCCAACCGCTAGGCCTAAGCGTTTAGCACGCATGGCGACCTGTTGCAGTGACTCCTCACCGGTCACATAGAGCGCTGGCATATCGGCCACCAGTGCGGCCATGGTTTGTAACAACAGAGTCGATTTACCGGCGCCGGGATGCCCGCCGATCAACACGGCAGATCCAGGTACTAAGCCGCCCCCTAAGACTCGGTCCAATTCACCGATCTTACTGCTGATACGATCGGTCGCTTTCAGCTCCACCTCAGAGAGATTCACCACTTTCGACTGACCCGCTTCACCAGCATAACCCTGACGACGCACCGCGGCCTGAGCACCACCTGCCGGTGCCGAGCCAAGACGCACCTCTTTCAATGAGTTCCAAGCTTTACAGGCAGTACATTGCCCTTGCCATTTACTGTAATCAGCTCCGCACTCGTCGCAGACGTAGGCTAACTTTGCCTTTGCCATATAAGGTTATTACTCCATAGAAGTTGCGTAAGGTTTGGATTACGCGTACAAAATGTCTATCTATTTTGCATTAAGCGTAGATCAATAAGAAGAGAAGGAAAGATAAATGAAATTGGAAACACAAGCGGTACACGCGGGCTACCAAATCGATCCAACCACCAAGTCGGTTGCGGTACCTATCTACCAGACAACCTCTTACGCTTTTGACGACGCACAGCATGGCGCTGACCTATTCGACCTTAAAGTAGTCGGCAACATCTATACGCGCACGCAGTATTCTAAATAACCATTGTCGTTGACATAACAAATCATCCGCAAAACCTCGCTATCCGAAAAAACGATGTCAACACCCATCTATAAACAGAAACCCTCCTTTTGTTGACATAAAACCCTAAAACATAAAAAGATTTGTCAACACAGATCGAGCAATTGAACTGCTATATGTCAACACGGCGATTTCGAAAGAGGTGATGTCCTCGGTCTTTAGACCGAGAACGAATTCCAATAGTTGGTATGGATGTGACTCCTCCATGTTAGCTAGTGCGTCATGCTTAACTTCTGCTTTCTTGAATCAAAATCTGGTTTGACTAAAAGCTTGAGAAGACTGTCGGCGTGCATGCCCGCGTCAAGGCAACGCTCAATGGATGTGACTAGATCTATGTCGGGTAGCGCTTTTCCCGTGGCGCGTCCTGATTCGATGAGCAAGTGGGCTGCGAGGGCAAGGTTTGAGCGATTGAGTGAGTTCATGTGGTCCTCCTTTTCCGCAAAGGCTAAGACGGATGGAAGGGCGAGTCCAGTGACTTTATTTCAAGAATGTTTATTGTAAGGCTTTGTAATTAAAGGAGAATATTAAACCTTTCGTATTCTTACCTACGGTGATGTTACTTAAAAAGGCTTTGTTATATATTGTGTTTTAAGAGTTCATTCAAAAAGAACAATCAGCCAAACGGGAGAGCTATTTGCTCATCGATTTCCTTTTTGATTTTGTAGTACGTTGATCTTGATATTGATAGCTCTGACAAGATTTCGGAAACACTCTTCCCGCTATCGATCATCGTTCTGACTGGCTCTATGTGGTTTTGATACGTTGGCTGTTTACCTTTGTAGTTTCCTTTAAGAGCTGAATGCTTAATGCCGTTAGCTTTTCTAAGATCTCGGTCTTCTTCGAGCTGATGAAGCCCTCTGAAGGCTTTAAAGAAGTCAGGATTGCTGCTTAGCGTAAAGATGCTTTTGTCTACGTCGCAATATACGATCTCAATATTATTTAAAATACATAATTGTATGATTTCGCTGAAACTGGAAATGCTCAGGTGGGGATAGACTTCAAGATTGGTTCCAATATTTTGGATAAATGAGGTTGTGGGTTTAAGGGTGGAGTATCGCTCCACCCTTTGTAAGCCTAGTTTCCGTAACGCTCTTTGGATTTGATAGTGTTTTCGGTCTCATGAACCGAAATGAAGTCAGCGACACTGTCCAATGCGTCTTTAATCCATTTAGCGTGAGTGTGGCGATAAATTTGGTAAAACATATGCCCAAAATAGAGTGCCACACCAACCCATCCAGCATCAAAAATTAGTTGCCCAATAAAAATGTATGCCAGAAACGGCAATACAAACAGTTTTGCAGGAAGGTCGATAGGACTTCCCAGGTTAGGGGTTGTCCAACTGTTATTGTAGGCAATAACTTTCAACATGGTCCCAGCGGTGCCATCTTTAACTTTCTTATCGCCAACCTCATAAGCATGAACCATCATTTTCCGTCCCCCTGTATCGACAAGATGAAGGGTTACTTTGTCGCCAATTGATGCATCTTCCATTAACTGATGCATAAGCTTGCTATCGGTCGTTTCCAACTGATTTACGGACATTTTTAATCCATCAACATCGGTTAGAGTTCCCCCTCCAAGTCCAGGTGTACCGTTTTTAGCTTCTTCATACATAGCCTTTACATTGTCAATCATGGAATTTGTCCACTCGCAGGTGAAGGTAAAGTGACGTTTTGACATAAAAGCCTCCTTTGGCTTTAACTAGATTTTGTTTAATAAAATTTTTTTTACTTCTTGGTGCAGAAGTATTTTCCAATCTCGTTCATTTCTTTAAATTTACGACCTGCTGCTTCACTGGTCATTTCACTGTTAAATTCAGCCGCACCAATAGCGTAAGACGCTTCTTTGTAGCCGTTGTAGTTAATGGTCATAATCAATACCCAAGCCACTGTGCTCAAGTTGTAGAGGTCTTTTAAGCCGATCGTAATGCCTCTATTGGTTGTGATTAACGCCTGAAGCTTCGGATGATCTGCTAGTTTAAGTGAGCGTAGCGGCTTGTTCTTTGCTTTGCTCTCTTCCTTTATCCAGTCGGGTTTCGCGTTTTTGTCACTAATGTGCTTTTGGAGGGCGCTCAAAAGCGGATGAGGCATTGGAGTGGGCTCCATGCCTTCAACCGTATATAGAAAGACCGAATCAGACTTAATGGCTTCCTTCATTTTACCCCTCCATTAGTGTTTTTTAAGAATTAATTCAAAAAAGATTTTCAGCCAATTTAGTTTAGCCTTTGGCTATAGCACCCCACCCGAAGAAGTATCGTTCGTTATTGCTTGTCATTTTCAGCCTCCCGATTCTCAGCTTTATCAAAGTCAATTCCCTCAAAGCGCTCAGATATATCCGTCACGGTAGCAAGAGGGTTTGGCTTAACATCCAGATCTCTCATCTGAGCCTCTAGCGTGTAGAGCCTATAAAGCAGCGATATGTTCTGAGATTTCAGCATGTTATTTTCTTTCTCAAGCGAAGCAATATAAGAGGCATCATTATCAGACTTTCTTTGATTCCGACTACTTACCTTTTTATCCGCAGATTGCATATCAGCACTGTAGATTGAGATCTCTTCAATCAAATCATCATAACCACGACCCTTCCTGAAGATAGATCTCTGACGACCAGCCTCCCTTGCAACAGAAGCCAAATTAACGACTCCACCGTTTTTCTTGAGTCGCTCAAATGCGTCTCTTAGATCGTCTTTTAAAGCCATTTCAACTCCTATTCACAATTTGAATTCGCTCAAGCGCAAGCCTTGTCGCTTTTGCGGTCATAGAGGCAGGATCTTCATACTCAAGAGCGAGATTTACGCCCTCAACAAACGCCTCCAATTTTTCTTCATGTATTATGGAATCAGGACAGCCTTGGGCGCAGGGAGTTATCAACTCTATGCCAAATGATCCGCACAGCTCCGTGCGCATGCAGCCACCGACTGGAGTATTCTGATATACCAGGGGATTCCTTTTATCCTTGATTGCTTTTTGAGTGCTTTCACGATCCAAGAACCTAACAGGAATCTCATTGCGATCTTTTTGAATCTGCAACCCCTTACCTTTTGGTCCTTTTAGCTCAGAGGCATATTTAATAACCCCTTCCTCAAACTTAACGGCATCGCGCTCTACCAAACCATTCTGAAAATCAGTGACAACACCAAACTCAGAGACAGGTTCACCTTTAGATGACAACGGTATAAAACTTGTTGCGTAAGATGATCTGCGAGCGTAAAGAGCAGTCATTACCAGAGAGACGTGCTTATATTGAGATCCAAGAGAAGGGAGAGAAACCATCCCGCTCCTCGATGCGTAAACTGCCAGAGAGCGTCTAAACTGATGCGTATTGAAAGGCCAAACATTACCAACGGCATACTTGTCGTCACGCTTATTAAAAGTAAACAAATCAAATTCACGAAGCTCAACTCGGTCAGACTCAGATATGACACAGCCAAATGCCTCGAAAATATGAGTATTCACACCTTCTTTGATTTTGGGTCGGAACAACGGGTAGTTGAAGTGGTCATTCTTATTTCGTTCTGAACCACCGACGAGCAGAGGCATAAGTTGAGGATTAAACTCAAGCCCTAACATGTAAGTCTTAATTTCAGACACTAATCTCGCCAACCGAATAACTCTTTCAAGCTCTTTGGTAGTTACCCATTGCATCGGAACGGAATAGTTATCTTGAAGAATCTTTCTTGTTCTAGTTGTTAAGAAATAGACCTCACCATATTCACGGATGTTTTGTTTTATAAGACATCCCTCATAAGGGATAACTTCAACCTCAGATGTCCGACAACCAGTAAATGCGTGAATTAGATAAGCACAAACAAGGTGATAGTTTTGTAAGTCAGAGATAGCTTGTGTCCAATGAAGGCTAAGTCCGCTTTCTAAATATTCTTGACAGCGCTTAAGTGAAGAAAAACTATCACCTTTACCATATATTTTCTTTTGAACCATGACATCGCGCAATACCCTTAAACGCTCAAATCCTTCATCAATATATTGAAATCCAGAATCTATAAGGCAACCTAAAATTCGTGTTGGGATAAGTGGCGTAGGAAGAGTGTCATTTGCCTGATTTTTAGCACCTATTAATAGATTGGATATGACCTTATCTTCATGTTCTCCCCATAAAGGCTTAATCCCATATGTTGCCGCATCGGAAGCCTTTGAAATACCATTAAACTCATGCAACGCCGTTATACAGACGGATGCTGATTTCTTATTTTGAAATAAACCACCAGAAGCGATAGAAGCTTTTAATCTAGCTAAAAACTCAGGACTTTGATCTGCATTATTCAAATCAGTCGAACACGCATAGCAAACACTAGCGATTCTTTTTAAGTATCCAAGACGATTTTTTCTAACTGACTTTAACTTTAAATCTGCGCGAATCACCTCAGGAGAATAAAGCCAAAACCACATCATGGCTTTTACTTGAAGAACAAGATTTTTATAAAGATCGGATTCCTTATCTGAATCATGCTCGACATCAAAATCAAAATGAAAATTTGTAGAGTAATTTTTACTAAAGATCCAACTGTTATCTGAAAAAATAGACTGAACAGAACCACCTTCATCTCGACTTATAACAAAATCATGAGGGATATTTTTAGGACACACATCAAAATCATCCCCCTTATATCTCAGATCTATTTTGTCGAAACAGCCAGCCATTGAATAGATAGACATATTAAGAAACCTCCATACCAACCAGTGTTGAGATCCACATTTCCCAGAACGGATCAAGTTCACCATCAAGTATTTCACGCTCACATTCAGCTACCATATTAGCGTGACTCGGACTGATTAATTTAAATTGCGAAATAACATCATTTGCACGATCAATAATTGGAACGAACTTGATATTAAATTCATCTATATCTCTAGTATTTACATAGCCTGATGATCGAACATACTCTTTGAGTGAAAGGAGCTTCTTAATATCAGTTTTATCAGAATGTATTGCGTAGTGTTTACAAAATAAACATGTCGTATGCGCCGTGCATCTTGGCTCTTGAAGCGCCTCACCAAAGCTATCATCGCGTGCGGCTTGCGATGGGTCTTCAGCTGTGCATCCGCCTGATGCTGTTCTGGAAGAATCTTCGACAACCCTGATAGGAACGCCTGTCGAAACAACTTTACTAACCTGTGCCATTAGGTCAAAGAAAGGAGCCAGCTCTACTGCAGCATCCTCTATGCCCATCTTTCTAAGATAGACTTCACGAGTCGTCTGCATTGATCGACCTTGCATCTGTGCGGTTACAGCTAAGTCCCCGCCAGAATGCTTCATTATATTTATGTCACGTAAAGGTCTTATATCCATGAGATTAACGAACTTTATGCTTTCAGGCCATTGAAGTCTGGCTTGGTTGACATCTTCTTGGATTAGCTTGATGTATTTAGCCTTTGAAAGATCATGATCTTGCGCTTTACCGCTTTTTCTTGGACCAATAGACAGGGTTGGAAGGCCAGCCTGATCCCACTCCATCCCGATTAGGTTATTCATAGCTTTCATTAAAGCTTGGAATCTTTTGTAGACAGGTCCGAAGTTTTTTAAATCCCACATCACCGTCTGCATCTTGTTTTTGGCTCTAGCCTTAAAAACCCTCAACCCTTTCCCGCTACGATCTGCGGAAGCACTGCGGTAATCAACATCAAGAAGCGATTGCTTGTTTGCACCAGATTCATAAGCTAGAGCGTAGAGGAAGTGTTTAATTGCTCGTACAAAGAATATTTTGATGGCGTAATCGTCGAAAAAGCGATGTTCACTTCTGAATAGCTTGGATTTTTCACCTATGATCGATTTATATCGCTTTAAGAAGTCAGGCTCAAAACAATTAAAACCAGAATCGACAGCCTCTTGAATAGTCTCCCAAAAATACTCTCTATCTACGATGTGAGAAGGGTCAATATCCCCCTCCTTAACACCAGGAAGACCTTTCTCATCATCCTTAAATATAACAATGGTTGAGTATATGTATGAGTCGCGACCTAAAATATTTCTGACATTAATAGGAACAAGCCTTTCTGCCATACCAAGTTCATCTTTATCGATGATAATCTGCGAATAAACTTTAAAAAGCTCATAATGCAGTGTGTAGTTTATCTGATGAATATCTTCCGATATTCCCAGCTTATATGTGGTTGCTTTTGAGTTTTTTAATGAAATTTGTCTTGCCCAGCGACGGACTGCTGGCACCGTCAAATGATCTTCATATAGTGCAGCTATGTAATATGTTAAAGCCCGTTGTTGTTGCTGTGCAGATCTTCGAGACAGAGGTTTTCCTGATATTGAAGATTCGTCGATGCGCCTTTCAAGGTAGCGATGAAATTCTTGGTAAAATCTTTTCCATTCATCAATACTATCGAAATCAAACTCGGAGCCCTTAGAATCAATCTCATCCAGTATATTTATCAGCCCTTCAAGAATGTATAGAAAGTTAGAACCCTCGTTACTAATCAATCTATTAATGGCAACCTCACGATCAGCAACAAGCGATTCGATACATACCGTATTAATACCTACCCTTGAGAATTTATTAGCCTCAGACTTGAAAAACCTATCCCTGTAGCAGAGCTTATATACCACATAAGTTGATGACCTGTTTTTCCGCAAAACCAGACGAGATGCTGTAGGATAAATATCGACAAGACCAAGCTTTTCAAATGGAAACTCTATAACACCTGAGGGCTTAACCAATTTATTCATCACCTAAACCCTCAAGATTATCAATTGCTAATCCATACTTTTCTATCAACGCATGATTTCGGTCGCTGTGCCCCTTTTGAAGATTACGGGTATATTCCCCGACCATATCAAAGTCCACATAGTGAGCCGACATTAGGGGGCTCTCGTGGCTCATACGTTTCGCTAAAGCATTCATGATTTCAGTTCTGGACCAACCAGCATCCATAGCATCCCTTACAAAGTTAAGCCCATATGTCGCTCTGAGATCGTGAGGTCTGAATCTCCTAAAGCTCTCGTGACGCAGCTGTATCAATTCACATAACTGATTTGTCCACTGCCTAATACTTTCACCTTCTGTGGTTTTCCAGCCAGCAGCGTCCTTATAGTTAATGCGGGTGCTATATTCCGATGACCGCCTATCAGAAAACTCTTTATCAGACGTGTAGTAAGGAACCCCCCTTGAACTCAGGAATACATAATTCTCGTCAGAGACACCATAAAAGCTATTTTCATGCGCCATGCATTGTTGGTGATATTCACTATCGACATACTCAATCAGCAAATCCATTAAAGGAGCGGGAATATAAAGAAATCCAACTTTATTTAATTCATTTTGTTTCTTGAGATCTGTAGAAAATCCTGCACCAATAGGAATAACGTATTCAAAATGGCGTGAACCTTCATCATCAGTTAATCCCTCTACTTCCTCAATAACTCGATTGTCATATGCATACCTAAGATCCTTTATTCTTAATGTACAAGCAGTCTGAATTCGAGCCGAGGTCATGAGTATGACCCATGCAATTAGCTGAAAAGTATAGTTACCCATTAACTTTAGTTGTTCGTTAACAATTACTTGCTCGGCTTCTGAAAGAGGGCGTAAGCGCTCTTTTTCTTCAAGCAACTCACCGTTCAATTCAACAGGAGCCGTCGAAGATGGGATTGCCAGGTCTGTACTGACCTTATTGATAGTTCTTCCCCCAACTTGATCATCTACCGCTATCTTGGCTGTTTTTAATTCATAAGGCGGATAAGGGAACTTTTCTGGCGGGAGAATGTTTTGTAAGAACCGATAAAAATCAACGACAGCATTAATTCTGTTGGATGCGGTAGAGAAGCTAAGATTTTCATTGGGGTCACGAGCTCGCTCGACCAAATCCCTTCGGTACATATATGTAATGCGCTGAGCCTTTGGGCGTGGTAAGTAAAATTCATCAACAAGCTTGCTAGCAGGAAGATTGGGGGTTTTGTCGATTTGCTGCTGCCTAAATCTTTCAATAAAAGAAATGAAATCAGTAATATGAGTAGCAAGAACTCTAAAGGTGCTGACAGGTGGCTTTTTTAAAGCTGCGACTTCATCAAATTTACAAATTAGATATAGGTTACCCATCTCCCATGGCTCACCGTTACCCTTAAAAATAAAGGGGAATTTATCTATTCGCCCGTCGAAAACCGTAGCGCGCCTAGTGTAGTCATAGAAAGACCATGGAGTATAAACAGCAACAGCTTTTCCATCTTCTTCAAAGAATTCTATATCCATATGATGAAACTGCTTGATGTGGGTCCTACGCGCTTCACCTGTAAAAGCATTAGTTCGTCTAGGCATTGACATACTCCCTTTAATATGTCAACATAATATCATATTAAGTATAGGATGTCAACATTAGATCGCTTATTATGGATGGGTTGTCAACACTATCTTATTAGGGATGATCATGAACCCAACGACTGACGTTTTAGAGCAGCGTGTCGCAGCGCTAGAAGGTGGCATTGCCGGTCTTGCCGTCGCTTCAGGTATGGCAGCGATCACTTATGCGATTCAGACCATTGCTGAAGTCGGTGACAACATCATCTCTGCAAGCGATCTATACGGCGGAACTTACAACCTATTTGCACACACACTGCCTCGCCAAGGCATTGAGGTGCGTTTTGTTGCCAGCAATGACATTGCCGCTATCGAATCTAAGATTGATGCGCGTACCAAAGCACTCTACTGCGAATCGGTTGGCAACCCATCGGGTCGTGTTGCGGACATCGAAGCACTGGCAGAGGTTGCACACCGTCACGGCATCCCGCTGATCTGTGACAACACGGTTCCAAGCCCTGCGCTTTGGCGTCCAATTGAACAGGGTGCAGATATCATTGTGACTGCTGCCACTAAATACATCGGCGGCCACGGCAACTCCATTGGTGGTGTGATTGTCGATTCCGGCAACTTCCCATGGGCTGAGCACGCGGACCGCTTCCCACTACTTAACACACCAGACATCTCTTACCACGGTGTTGTCTACACAGAAGCCTTTGGTCCGGCTGCATTCATCGGTCGCTGTCGCGTAGTGCCTCTGCGTAATACCGGCGCAGCGATCTCTCCAATGAACGTCTTCTTGTTGCTACAGGGCATTGAGACCTTGCCACTGCGTATGGAGCGCATCTGCTCAAACGCACAGAAAATCGCTGAGTTCCTTGAGAATCACGATCAGGTAACTTGGGTGAAATACGCAGGCCTTGCCTCGCACCAAGATAACGCACTGGCTAAGAAGTACATGGACGGTAATGCGTCTGGTGTCATGAGCTTTGGTGTCAAAGGTGGACGTGAAGCAACGCGTAAATTCTACGATGCTCTGCAGATCTTCCTGCGCCTAGTGAACATCGGTGACTGTAAGTCACTCGCCTCTATCCCCGCCGAAACGACTCACCGTCAGTTGAATGCCGAAGAGTTAGCCTCTGCCGGTGTTACTGAGGATATGGTGCGCCTATCGATCGGTATTGAGCACGTTGACGACCTGATTGCCGATCTGGATCAGGCATTAGCAAGCGTCTAATACGAAGAAGAGCCAACAAAAAGCCCGCTGATGCGGGCTTTTTAATATTTATTAACTGTTCGGGCTCGATCTAATCGTGATCGCAGAAGGTACTGCAAGTATGACCTTCAACCTGCTTGCCTTTCGCTTCGATCAGATTGACCGCGTCGATAAAGGTAGGTCGGATTGACTCTTTACTGCTGACTGTGAAGCCAAGATCACGCAATAGGCCATCACCGAGACCGTAGATCCAACCGTGCACATTAAGCTCTTGCCCCCGCGCCCAAGCATCGGTAACGGTAGTGGTGTTACAAACATTGAGCGCCTGCTCGACGACGTTTAACTCACAAAGACGATCAACCTGGTAGGGTTTCGCTTCCCACTGACCGAGGAACTTGCGATGGTTGTAGTAGACATCACGAATGTGGCTTAGCCAGTTATCGATTAGGCCGTGACGCTCATCTTCCATAGAGGCAACGACACCACCGCATCCGTAGTGACCCACGACCATAATGTCTTTGACTTTCAATACATCGACTGCGTATTGAATCACCGACAGACAGTTCATGTCTGAGTGCACGACAAGATTCGAGACATTGCGGTGAACGAACAGCTCGCCCGGCATGAGATCCACGATCTCATTGGCAGGGACGCGACTGTCAGCACAGCCTATCCAGAGGTACTCCGGTGCTTGCTGTGCTGCCAAGGTTGCGAAAAACTCGGGATTAGCCTGGTGAATCTTTTCCGACCAGCCTCGGTTTTTTTCAAACAGCCCGCTCAGTTTTTTCATCGTCTCTCGTCTACCGCAGTCTCAGTTTAATCGTGGTGCTTCTTATTTGTAGCGCTTCTTATTTATGGTAAGGGGCACTCAGCTCATGCACCGCATCAACAAAGATTTTGGCATGATCTGGGTTCACAAACTGGTGAATACCGTGGCCAAGGTTGAATACGTGACCCGTACCAGACCCGTAACCTTCAAGAATACGGCTCACTTCAGCGCGAATAGTATCAGCCGGCGCATAAAGTACCGATGGATCCATGTTGCCCTGCAGGGCCACTTTATCACCGACACGACGACGCGCATCTGCAATGTCTGTTGTCCAATCAAGACCCAGTGCATCCGCACCCGCATCAGCCATCGACTCAAGCCACTGACCGCCGTTCTTAGTGAACATGATCACAGGTACTTTGCGACCATCGTATTCACGAATCAGGCCATCGGCGATCTTCTTCATGTAGTCGAGTGAGAAGGCTTGGTACATAGGTCCGCTCAGAGCGCCACCCCAAGTATCAAAGATCTGAACCGCTTGAGCACCGCTGCGAATCTGCTCATTTAGGTAGAGCGTAACTGACTCAGCAAGCTTATCCATCAATTTGTGGAGCACTTCTGGTTGTGAATACATCATCGCTTTGATGTGGCGGAAGTCTTTAGAAGAGCCCCCTTCGATCATGTAAGTCGCCAGTGTCCATGGGCTACCAGAGAAGCCGATTAGAGGAACACGGCCGTTCAACTCGGAACGAATGGTCTTCACCGCATCCATCACGTAGCCAAGATCTTTGACTGGGTCTGGAACCGGAATCGCGTCAACGTCTGCCTCTGTGCGTACCTCTTTCTTAAAGCGTGGGCCTTCACCCGCTTCAAAGTAGAGACCTAGACCCATCGCATCTGGAATAGTCAGAATGTCAGAGAATAGAATTGCCGCATCCAGATCGAAACGCTCTAGAGGTTGAATGGTCACCTCACAGGCTAGATCTTTGTTCATGCAGAGTGACATGAAGTCACCCGCCTGGGCGCGTGTTGCTTTGTACTCAGGAAGGTAACGACCCGCCTGGCGCATCATCCATACTGGCGTGTAATCGACTGGCTCTTTCAATAGAGCACGAAGAAAACGATCATTTTTCAATTCAGACATGTTCGCAAATTCCTAAAAATAACTGCGCAGATTGTACCTGCTTTGAGCCTGTTAAGCAGTTAATAAAAAGCCGCTGGGGTCAGCGGCTTTTGATGTAGATCAGCGAGGATTAAACCTCTAGGTAATCAAGAATACCTTCAGCTGCGTTACGGCCTTCGTAAATCGCGGTAACGACCAGGTCAGAGCCACGCACCATATCACCACCGGCAAACACTTTAGGGTTTGACGTCTGGAACGGCAGGCGATCACCCTCTAGTGCAGCATCGACACGACCGTCTTGGTGAAGGTTGATACCGAAATCAGCCATCCAAGGCGCTGGGCTAGGACGGAAACCGAATGCAACCAATACCGCATCAGCAGGTAGGATCTCTTCTGAACCTTCGACCACTTCTGCGCGACGACGACCGTTCTCATCGGGCTCACCCATCTGAGTGGTAACCACTTTGATACCGGTTACTTTGCCGTTCTCACCAACCACTTCAACGGGCTGACGGTTAAACATGAAGTTGACGCCCTCTTCACGCGCGTTTTCGACTTCGCGCTTAGAGCCTGGCATATTCTCTTCGTCACGGCGGTAAGCACAGGTTACGCTCGCCGCTTTTTGACGGATCGAGGTACGGTTACAGTCCATCGCAGTGTCACCACCACCAAGCACAACAACTCTCTTACCTTCCATGCTGATGTATTCAGAAGCATCTTTCTCGTAGCCACGGCAGTGGTTTACGTTAGAGATCAAGAAAGGCAGTGCATCGTAAACACCGTCAAGGTCTTCACCTGGGAAACCACCCTTCATGTAGGTGTAAGTACCCATGCCAAGGAAAACTGCATCGAACTGATCAACCAGTTCCTGCATCGTGATGTCTTTACCCACTTCAGTGTTCAGTTTGAACTCAACACCCATCGCTTCGAAGATCTCACGACGCTGAACCATGACATCTTTCTCAAGCTTAAACTCAGGAATACCGAAGGTCAGTAGACCGCCGATCTCTGGGTTACGATCGAATACCACTGGCTTAACGCCGTTACGCGCAAGGATGTCGGCACAACCAAGACCTGCAGGGCCTGCACCGATGACAGCAACCTTCTTATCAGTCCAGGTTACATTGGACATGTCTGGACGCCAGCCCATAGCAAAAGCGGTATCCGTGATGTACTTTTCTACCGAACCGATGGTCACTGCACCAAACTCTTCGTTGAGTGTACAAGCACCTTCACAGAGGCGATCTTGTGGGCAGACACGGCCACACACTTCTGGCAGTGAGTTTGTCTGGTGCGACAGAGTAGCCGCTTCAAACAAGTTACCCTCTGATACCAGTTTCAACCAGTTAGGGATGTGGTTGTGTACCGGACACTTCCATGAACAGTATGGGTTACCACACTCAAGACAACGGTGTGCCTGTGCATTAACGTCCTCTTGTTCAAACGGCTGATAGATCTCAGCAAACTCGCCACGGCGTACTTCTGCTTCGATCTTTTCTGGGCCCTTACGGCCTACTTCAACAAACTGAAAATTGTTGTGAAGACGGGTAGTCATAGTCCCACCTCTTGTCTAAGCCCAGACGCATCTGGGCGATAATCTAATAAACCTAAATCTTACTCTGGAGCGTGTGTCATGCTGTTTAGCAGAACATCTAGGCTCGCCGCTTTTGGCTTAACCAGCCAGAAACTGCCGAGGAAATCTTCGTAGTTATCAAGAATTTCCTGACCCCACGCACTGCCCGTTTCACGAACGAATTCGATGATCACTGAGCGTAGGTGGTTTTTGTACTGCTCCATGTGCTCGGTGTGGATACGGTGAATATCAACCAATTCGTGGTTGTACTTATCCACGAAGCTACGATCTTTATCCAGTACATAAGCGAAACCGCCCGTCATACCTGCACCAAAGTTGTAACCTGTATCACCCAGAACCGTTACCAAACCGCCTGTCATGTACTCACAACAGTGATCACCGGCGCCTTCAACCACGGCGTGTACACCTGAGTTACGAACACCGAAACGTTCACCTGCACAGCCCGCTGCGAACAACTTACCGCCTGTTGCACCGTATAGACAGGTGTTACCGATAATCGCAGTCTCTTGTGAGGCGTAAGTCACTTCTGAGAATGGTTTGATGACGATCTTACCGCCCGCCATGCCTTTACCAACGTAGTCGTTCGCATCACCCTCTAGAAGAAGGTTCTGACCACCGGCGTTCCAGACACCGAATGATTGACCTGCATGGCCACGGAACTTAAAGGTAATTGGGTTGTTTTCCATGCCCAAGTTGCCGTGTTTCTTAGCGATAGCACCCGAGGTGCGTGCGCCCACTGAACGGTCACAGTTAGTGATTGTCAGTTCAAACTCACCGCCGGCTGCTGAATCGATTGCAGCTTGCGCCATCGCTAACATGTCAGTGTTTAGACGGCCTTCATCAAACGGAACGTTGCGCTCTTGCTGAACCGTCTGTGGACGATCTGCTGGCACACCGGCATCGCTGATGAGTGGCGAAAGATCCAGTGATTTCTGACGATCTGTTTTGCCTTCAATGATCTCTAGTAGATCAACACGGCCAACCATCTCTTCGACAGTGCGCAGACCCAGCTGAGCCATGATCTGACGAACCTCTTCTGCCACAAAGCGGAAGTAGTTCTTAACCATCTCTACAGTACCGCGGAAGTGATCGCTACGTAGACGATCATTCTGCGTCGCAACACCGGTCGCACAGTTGTTCAAGTGACAGATACGTAGGTACTTACAACCCAATGCAACCATTGGCATAGTACCGAAACCGAAGCTCTCTGCACCCAGTAGCGCGCCTTTAACAACGTCTAGACCCGTTTTCAAACCACCGTCTGTCTGCAGACGAATCGCACCACGCAGGTGGTTACCGCGCAGTGACTGGTGAGTATCGGCTAGACCAAGTTCCCAAGGCGAACCTGCGTAGTGAATCGATGTTAGAGGTGATGCCGCAGTACCACCGTCGTAACCAGAAATTGTGATCAAATCTGCGTAGGCTTTTGCTACACCACAGGCAATGGTACCGACACCTGGACGAGAAACGAGCTTCACAGAGACCAGACCTTCAGGGTTCACCTGTTTAAGGTCGAAAATAAGCTGCGCCAAATCCTCAATCGAGTAGATATCATGGTGCGGTGGAGGCGAGATCAATGTCACACCTGGCACTGAGTAACGTAGACGTGCGATTAGGCTGTTAACCTTACCACCTGGCAACTGACCACCTTCACCCGGTTTCGCACCCTGAGCCACTTTAATCTGCATAACATCGGCATTAACGAGGTACTCCGGTGTTACACCAAAACGGCCCGAAGCGATCTGCTTGATCTTAGAGCGCTTAATAGTGCCGTGACGAACAGGATCTTCACCACCCTCACCTGAGTTAGAGCGACCGCCCAGTTCGTTCATAGCAACCGCTAGAGCTTCATGCGCCTCTGGAGAGAGTGCACCCAGCGACATTGCTGCTGTATCAAAACGAGGGTAGATCGCTTCAGCGGGTTCTACTTCGTCAATGCTGATCGGAGTGACATCTTTAAGCTTAAGCATGTCACGAATCGTCGCAATGCCACGTTCGTTAACCAGTTTAGCGTAACGGTCGTAGTGCTTCTGATCACCCGACTTAACCGCTTCGTGGATTGCTTGAACCACGTCTGGGTTGTAAGCATGGTACTCGCCACCAAACTTGTACTTCAGTAGGCCGCCATCAGTGATTGGCTTACGTGCGATGAAGGCTGTTTTAGCCAACGCCGCTTGGTCCTCTTCAAAGTGAGCAAATTTAGAGCCCTGAATACGGCTAGTAACCCCTTTGAAACAGAGATCAACCACTTCATCACTAAGACCGATCGCTTCAAACAACTGAGCACCACGGTACGACGCGATGGTCGAGATACCCATCTTAGACAAGATCTTGAACAGGCCTTTATCAATACCTTTACGGTAGTTCTCATGGCTTTGTAGAGCATCTTGTAGCATCTCACCAGTGCGACAAAGATCAGTCAGCACACGGTAAGCCAAGTATGGGTAGACCGCGGTTGCACCAAAACCGAATAGCACTGCGAAGTGGTGTGGGTCACGAGCTGTACCCGTCTCTACAATGATGTTGGCATCAGTACGGATACCAGTATCGATTAGACGGTGGTGAACAGCACCCGTCGCCATTGCTGCATGGATAGGTAACTTACCCTTCTCGATGTTGGCATCCGATAGGATGATGATCGATTTTCCAGCACGAACCTCAGCTTCCGCCTTATCACAGACAGCAACGATCGCTTTATCAAGCGATAACTCTTCTGGGTTGTAGTTAAGATCGATAACAGCAACTTCAAACCCTTTTTCATCGTTGTCACGAATACGGTAGAACTTGCTTGCAGAGAGTACTGGCATCGTCAATACAACACGACGAGCGTGATCCGCAGTCTCTTCAAATACGTTTTGCTCACGACCTAGGCAGGTCTCTAGTGACATCACGATCGCTTCACGTAGTGGGTCGATTGGTGGGTTGGTCACCTGAGCAAACTGCTGACGGAAGTAATCGTATGGCGAACGAATCTTCTCTGATAACACGGCCATCGGCTTGTCATCACCCATTGAGCCAACCGCTTCCATGCCACTTTCGCCCAACGGACGAAGCACCTGGTCACGCTCTTCAAAACTTACATTGAACATCTTCATGTAAGTCTTAGTCTCTTCTGGGGACATATCACTGAGCGCTTCCGCTTCAACGGAAAGATTCATCGTGTTCTCTAGACGCAGTGTGTTCTCTTTCAACCACTGCTTGTAAGGCTGTGCCTTCTTAAGACGATTATCGACATCATCAGTGTGCAGTACATCACCTGTCTCTGTATCGATTGCTAGAATCTGACCCGGTCCAACACGACCTTGAGCAACAATATCGCTTGGCTCGTAGCTGAATACACCGATCTCAGAAGCGGTACAGATCATGCCATCTTTGGTCATCACCCAACGAGATGGACGAAGACCGTTACGGTCTAGAAGACAGACCGCGTAACGACCGTCAGTCATAACCATACCAGCAGGACCATCCCAAGCTTCCATGTGCATCGAGTTGTACTCGTAGAATGCACGTAGCTCAGTGTCCATGGTGTCAACGTTCTGCCACGCAGGTGGAATGATCATACGAACCGCGCGGTAGATATCGATACCACCAACCAGTAGGAATTCGATCATGTTATCCATTGATGACGAGTCAGAGCCGGTGGTGTTAACGATTGGCTGTAGCTCATCAAGATTTGGAATCAATGGAGTAGCAAATTTAGAGGCGCGAGCACGTGCCCAGTTGCGGTTACCTTCAACCGTGTTGATCTCGCCATTGTGGGCAAGGAAACGGAATGGCTGTGCAAGAGGCCAGCGCGGTGCTGTGTTCGTTGAGAAGCGCTGGTGGTAGGTACACACCGCTGTCTTCAACTCAGGATCTGCAAGGTCTTTATAGAACACAGGAAGATCGACCGGCATCATCAAGCCTTTGTAGCTGATCACGCGCTCAGATAGGGTACAGATGTAGAAATCTGCATCATCAGACAGAGCGATCTCAACTTTACGGCGAGCCACAAACAGCGCAACTTCAAGCGCTTTTGCATCCATGTCTGACACATTGATCAGAACTTGTTCGATCTGTGGAAGCGTCTCTTTCGCGATAGGACCAAGGCAGCTGTCATCCGTCGGAACTACACGCCAGCCAGCAACGGTAAGGCCCTGCGCTTCAAGTTCGCGATTCATGACAGTACGAGCATTGTCAGCCGCCGCGGCATCCTTAGATAGGAATACCATGCCAACAGCAAAGGTGTCAGTTAGGTCGACATTCAACTCATTCTTAGCGGCTGCACGCATGAAATCGCGTGGCATCTGCATCAACAGACCACAGCCATCACCCGTCTTACCATCCGCTGCAATACCACCACGGTGAGTCATGCAGGCCAATGCTTCAATGGCGTTATCAAGTACCTTATGACTTGCTTCGCCCTGCATGTGGGCCATTAGACCAAAACCGCAGTTATCTTTAAATTCATCCGCGCGATACAGACCGTTGCTCATACGCTATTCCTACCTAAAAACTTAAATAAAATCAGGCACTTAAAACCTGAATACACCTCTAGAGAAATGACACAGAGGCAAAATGGGACCGTAATTCTACACTTCTACGGCTCTGGCTACAAATCGACCAAGAAAAAACAAAAAACGCGCCAAGTTGGCGCGTTTTGTAAGTCGGAATTTTTTTATTCGCCGCTGTAGTGCTGCTTTAGTGTCGATTTTAGGGCTTCGGGGTCGACCTCGCTGGTAACGACTGCCTGACCTAGCTGTTGCAGCAAGACGAGTCGAATCTGACCGTCTAAAACCTTCTTATCAACCGACATCAACTCAATAAACCGATCCGGCGTCATATCTGCTGGAGGTGCTATCGGCAACTTCGCTCGACGCAAGAGTGTTTCAACACGTGCTAAATCAGCAGGCTCTAACCAACCGAGACGCATCGAAAGATCTGCAGCCATCCACATACCTGCTCCCACCGCTTCACCATGCAGCCAATTTCCGTAGCCCTGATCAGTCTCAATGGCATGGCCAAAGGTGTGACCAAGATTCAAAATGGCACGAATACCGCCTTCACGCTCATCTTGTGCAACGACCTCTGCTTTGATTTCACAAGAACGTTTAATGGCATATGCCATCAACTCAGGATCACAGTCGTTAAGTCCATCGATGTTCTTCTCCAGCCAAGCAAGAAATTCAACATCGTAGATCAAACCGTACTTGATCACTTCAGCAAGACCCGCGGCCAACTCACGCTCTGGGAGTGTCTTCAAGACATCGGTATCGGCCAATACCGCTTTGGGCTGATAAAAGGCACCGATCATATTCTTACCCAGCGGATGGTTAACGCCCGTTTTCCCCCCCACCGATGAGTCTACCTGAGAGAGCAAGGTTGTCGGTATCTGAATGAAATCGACACCACGCTGATAGGAGGCCGCTGCGAAACCAGTCATATCTCCGATAACTCCACCACCTAGAGCGATCAGTGTGGTCGTGCGGTTGTGGCGCATCTGCAACAAGGCATCGAAAATAAGGTTAAGAGTATCTAAAGTTTTGAATGACTCACCGTCTGGCAGAATCACTTCGTCCACTTGAAGGCCAGGAAGCTGGTCACGCAGCGCGCTCAAGTAGAGTGGAGCAATCGTCTCATTGGTGACGATCATTACCTGCTTACCCCGAACCGCACCCGCAATATCTACTTTCTGAAAAAGATGGTCGCCTACGTAGATAGGGTAGCTACGGTCACCTAAGTCGACTTTTAACTCTTGCATGCGATGAATCCTGACTACGCGCTTTTCAGAACGCGATGTTTTTTAAGGGCTTTGACGATCTCACTGATGACCATACGCGGATGTCTGCGATCAGTGCGCAGTATCATATCGGCGGTGTCGCGGTAGAGTGGATCTCGTTTTTCTAAAAGGGTCTCTAGTGTCTTGCGAGGATCTTGGGTTTGCAGCAGAGGACGGTTGCGATCACGCGCGGTGCGCTCAATCTGCTGATCAATACTGGTTTCTAGGTAGATAACGAAACCACGGCTGCGGAGGAATTCTCGGTTGGCTGGGCGCATCACAGCACCACCGCCCGTCGCTAAGACGATGTCATCTTGCTGAGTGATTAGATCGATAACCGTCTGCTCGCGATCGCGAAAGCCCTCTTCACCCTCAACATCGAAGATCCAAGGAATATCGGCGCCAGCACGGTCAACAATCACTTTATCGGAGTCAATAAACTCCAATTTCAGCTCGTTAGAAAGCAAACGCCCTATGGTGCTCTTTCCAGATCCCATAGGGCCAATTAAAAATATTTTCAAAAAACAGCCTTACACTACCGCACGTTCAGTGACTCACGAATCAGTTTCGGGGTAATGAAGATCAACAACTCGTTCTTCTGTTCTGTTGTCTGTCGATTTCTAAACGCAGCACCAATAACAGGCAGGTCACCTAGACCTGGAACCTTCTGAACACCATCGGATGCTTCAGTACGGAATACCCCACCAAGCACTATGGTATCACCATCGTTAACCACAACCGAAGTAGTTAATTGGTTTGTATTGATAGAAATTTCACCATTAGCCAGGGTTGAGCCCACACTGTCCTGATTAATTGCCAGATCCATAGCGATTCGGTCACCTGGGTTTAGCTGGGGTGTAACGTTAAGCGAGAGCGCGACATCTTTGAATGCGGTTGTCGTTGTACCGTCTTCAACAGTTTGGTACGGAATCTGTTGCCCAGAGGTGATATTCGCCGCCTTACCATTGGTTGTAATCACCTTAGGTTGTGAAATCACCTCACCATTACCTGAGCTCTCAAGCGCAGAAAGTTCAGCCGAGAGCAGTAGCGAGTTTTTGATAAAGCCGACCGCTAGAGAGGGTCCTGCCACACCGAAGTCCACATTCAAACCAGACTGAGTGACGCCCGCCACACCTGGAGCCGTAATGCCTGAACCAAAAGAGAGCTGACCATCACCCAATACGGTGGTTGGGCCATTAGCAAAACCCCATTTAACACCAAGACTTTCTGAGAAGTTCGCCGAAGCCGTGACTACGCGCGCCTCCACCATGATCTGAGCGACTTCAACATCAAAGCGCTTCAGAGTTCGGCGGATATCTTCGATGGCTGCGTTAGTCTCACGCACCATTAGGACGTTGGTTTGGTCATCAGCCAATACAAAACCACGCTCACTGATCAGATTGGCCGCCGAAAGATACTCTTTCATCTCAGAGGCACGGCGGTAGTCGATCTGGATGTATTCGGTTACCAGCGGCGCCAGCTCTTTAACCTGTTGCTGGTTTTCAAGCTCTTGACGTTCACGATCGGCGATTTGTGTTGCATCGCCCACTAGCATGACGTTACCCACGACACGCTTATCCAGCCCGTTGGTCTTCAAAATAATATCCAGCGCCTGATCCCAAGGGACATTCTTCAGACGAAGCGTGGTATTACCGCTCACTTCATCGCCTACCACTAGGTTCTTCTCTGCCACTTCTGCAATGATTTGGAGTACAGAGCGCACCTCTACATTTTGGAAGTTTAGATCGATCTCTTCACCGGTAAACGGGAACAGATCTTTCTGAAGATCCGCTTGAGCACTCAACGAGATCGGTTTGAAATCTAGCACTAGTTGGTTGTTGGATTGGTACGCGAGGTAATCGTAAGGGTCGCTAGAGGGCAGAATCAAAATTGCCGCACTGCCATCAGCATTCATCGAGTCGATAAAGTTAATCGGTGTCGCAAAGGCTTTGACATCAAGCTTTTGAGACAGCCCGGGTGCCAAGGTTGCCCCGACCAGATTAACAATGACGCCGTTACCCTCTTCGATAATATCCAATCCAGCACGATCGTCACTCAGAGAGATCGTCACCCGACCTTGATTGCCTTCTAGACGCTCAAAATCGACACCCACTACTCGTGTTGTGTCATCTACAGTGGTTTTTTGAGCAGGAGCTGCTTTAGATGCCGTTGCTGCAGTAGCGGCTGAAGCTTGAGTTGAGTTACCCATTGAGAGGATCAATTGATTACCCTGCACTGAGGTTTGGTAGCCAACCGATTCCGTCAGCTCGACAACGACACGAAGGCGATCGTTGGTTTCTGCAAAAAGCAGTTTTGATACGGGACCAGAGCCAACACTGATTGAACGATCCAACTGCTCAGATTTATCAACACCCCACAAATCAACCACCAACCTCGCAGGTGTATCCACTGCGTAAATTTTTGGTTCGGCCGGTTGATCCGTGAAGTCAAACCTCAACTCTGTCTGATTGCCCGGCAGCGCAGTCGCAACCACAGCATTTAACGTTTGCGCCGACGCCATCGTCGACATAAGCATCAAAGTGACCAGAGTAACTAAACGCTGAACCGACATATTTAATTTCCATCTCTTCATATTCATGGCTTACTCCAATCCCGGCAGTTTGACGACTCTGGGTCTGCTCATCCAGCCGCCGCGGCCGTTCGATACAATCTCTTTCAACTCAATACCGCGTTCATCAATATTCACTACAACACCATAATCGATGCCCATGCGAGCACCCATTTTAATCTGATGCACTTCAGAGTTACTGTCTCTGACTAGGGCGATCAATTGACCATCCATTGGCGAGGTAATTGTTCCTACCATCTGCAACTGCTCAACCGGAAACTCTTCCAAGTACTCTTTAATACGATTGAAATCAGGCATGATTGTTGGTGCAACCACGACCTCATCGTCATCGAGAAACTGTTGTGGCAATAGCGGTACAAAGGGATCACGCTGCCAAGGTCCTTCATAAACAAAGGCTTCGTAGGCGATCAGCTCAGGCAGCGGTTCAATGCCACCTCCAGGCGCCGCCAGCTTCTCACGAACAAAGAGTTTAAGGTCCGACGAATCATCTACCCAGATACAACCCTGCAAAAGAGATGCCAATAGCGCGATGAGAGAGAGATGTTTGATTGTTCTATTCATCACATCACTCCTCATCATCATAGCGGTAAGTTTTAGCGCTGATGCTCATGGTCAAAAGATCACCATTGGCTGGGCTAAGGTTGAAATCATGTAGGGTTACGATGCGCTTAACGCTGGCAACACCCGACACGAACTGACCCATCTGATGGTAGGTACCTTTAACCTGAATGGCGATCGGTAGCTCGACATAGAATGAGGCTTTGCGTTCTGGCTGCAGCGCGATGGAGTCTATTTCAAGTCCCGCGTTTCGACCTGTCGCACTGATATCCTCGAGCAGACCCGGTACCTCTTTCTCTGTTGGCAGTTGCGCCAGCATCTCAGCAAAGCGCAACTCAACGTCCGCCATTTGACGTCTCAGTGCATCCAGTGAGGCCACTTGGTAGGACTTCGCTTCAAACTGAGTTTTGAGTGTCTGCTCTTTACCAATCTCTCTGTCGAGCGACTCTTTTTGATCCATCACTAAGAAGTTAAAGCCGACACCATTAATAACGATGAACAAAAGAGCAAACGCGATCGCTTTTACGCCATAAGGCCAGCTCCAAGCTTCGGACAGATCTAAGTTATTGATGTCAAAACCGCGAAACGCGCGTTCAAACTTCTGTTTTAGGGAAACTGAGCTCATTGTGCAGCCTCCTCAACATTGGGGCGCTCAAGCGGCACTCGCAAATTAAAACTCTTCAAACCATTCTGTGTCGCGACTTTCGACAACGAGGGCTCACCAAACCAGATGGAGTCATTTAATGTGCGCATCAACGACGAGACATCTTCATTAGCAACCGCAAGGCCATTGATCGACATCTCTTGGCCAGAGCGGTTCAGTGACTGGTAGTGAATGCCATCAGGCATAACCTCTACCAACTCATCAAAGGTGCGAACAATAATAGGACGTGTACCCTGCAGCTCTTGAATTGCAGTCAGTCGTTCTAGCAGGCGTTCACGCTTATTTTTAAGCTCTTGTATCTCTTTCAGTTTGACATCTAGACGCGAAATTTCGCTGGTTAAATAGGCATTTCGATCCTGCTGCCTATTCAACATAACTGTTAGGTAGTAGTAACTCGCTCCGACAATCGAAGCGGCCAACAGAGCAGTGACGATAAGTTGTGTGTAGAAACGTTTTTGCAGGAAAGCATTTCGCTCTTCACGCCAAGGTCTCAGGTTAATGGTTCTCATATTGCCCCCCGACACCACGCAAGGCTAAAGAGAGTGCTTTAGTCAAAGCGTTCTTCTCGGCATTTAATCGATCCATATTAATCTGGGATGCAATCTCTACCCTCTCAAACGGATCTAAACCATGAACCCTGATACCTAACTCACTACTCAATTTATCTTTAATACCAGGTAGAGAGGCTAGACCGCCCGTAATATACAGTGTCGATAACTGCTCTTGGGACCCCGAAGCTGAATAGAACTGCAAAGCTCTAGAGACCTGCTGAACCGCTGAATCAGCAAAGCTCTCCATGAGACTGATAAGCGAGGGATCTAGTTCACCGTGTCGCAGCTGTGCAGCCAATTCATCATGCGGCAGCTCTGTGTAGAGTTGCAGTTGCTGCAGTAGTTCCTCGCCCCCAAAGGTATGCTCACGATGGTAGCTAATCAAGCCATCCTTAAAAGCGTAAAAGGTAAGATTATGAGCGCCAAAATCGACAATCGCACAGGCTCTTCCAGGCACCAGCTCTTCTGGTGGGAGTGCGCGTTCATAGACATAGGTATCTACATCAACCACATCGCATTGGAGCCCAGCCAAATCTAGGCAATCCTCTCGAGCAGAGACGCCGTCGCGACGACAAGCGACAATCCCAATTCGATTAAATGCCGGATTACCTTGCACAGGCCCTAGCACCTCGAAATCCAGTGCAACATCCTCTATTGGATAGGGGATAAATTGATCGGCTTCAATTTTAACTTGCTCTTCAAGGTCAAAGCCGTAGAACAGTTCAGAAATTTGAATCTCTTTTGTGATCACGTCAGAGGCGGCTACGGATGTGATGGCTCGCGTGGCTTTCACACCCGCCAGACGTTGTGCTTTGACAATGGCATCGGCAACCTCTTCAGGTTTCTCAATACTGCCATCTACAAAGGATTTTTCTGGCAGAGAGATGACGCCAAAGCCGTCCAGCACAGGCGTCTTTCCACGAAAGCTTAAAGCAACAAGCTTAAGAGAGGAGTTCCCGATATCAACTCCCAAAACACTTTGTTTGTTACCACCAAAGAGTTTGAACACAAAAATACCTAATAATTAGTGGATATTATCTAACTTCACTCTAGACTAGGTCACAAAAGTTACAAGTGACATTATGGACCTAAATCAAGTTCTCGTTATAATCCTAGCTCAATTTAAGAAATTTGCAGATTAATGCGCATAATTAAAAAAATTATTAAATGGTTGATGGCACTGGCTGCAATTGGATTGCTGGGAGCCGTTTTGGCAGCCTGCGGAATCTACTACTACTTTAGCCCACAATTGCCTGACGCTGAGACCCTGCGTGAGGTTGAGTTTCAAACCCCTCTGCGCGTATACAGTGCAGATGAAAAGTTGATTGCTGAGTTTGGAGAAATGCGCCGAACGCCAATCAGCTATGCCGATATCCCGCAACACTTTATCCATGCTCTTCAAGCCGCAGAGGATGCTCGATTTTTTGAACACCAAGGGATCGATCTTCGCGGGCTTTTTCGTGCAGCCTTTCAGCTAGCCACTTCTGGCAAAATTCAGAGTGGCGGCTCGACCATCACCATGCAGGTGGCTAAGAACTTCTTCCTAACGCGCGAGCGTACCTTTGAGCGTAAATTTGTTGAGATTCTGTTAGCACTCAGCATTGAACAATCACTCTCAAAACAAGAGATCCTTGAGCTCTACATCAATAAAATCTATCTAGGCCACCGATCGTACGGCATACAAGCCGCCGCACAGGTCTACTATGGCAAAACCATTGATCAGCTCAACATCGCTCAACTGGCAATGATCGCAGGCTTACCTAAAGCCCCATCAGCTTATAACCCGATTACTAACCCGCAACGAGCCCTCGAACGTCGAAACTGGATTCTTGGTCGAATGCAGGAGTTAGGCTTCATTACAACAACCGACTACTCCGACTCGGTCAATCAACCGGTTACGGCTAGCTACCACGGTGCTGATATTGAAATCCCTGCGCCTTACGTTGCAGAGATGGTTCGTGCGGAGCTCTATGAAACCTACGGTGAAAAGATCTACACCGAGGGTATGAAAGCCTACACGACCATTGACAGCACCATGCAGCGCAGCGCCAATCAAGCGCTCAGAACGGCGCTGCTGGCTTACACGGAACGTCACGGTTACCGAGGCCCCGAGCAGCACTTTGATCTGACAGAGATCGAACCGTCCGCACTGCAGAAAAAACTAAAAGCGACACCAGCCTATGGCGGACTTGAGGCGGCTCTGGTGAAAGCGGTGGATGATTCTGAAGCGACACTACTACTCGGTGATGGCAGTGAAACGACTCTGCGCTGGTCAGGTATCAGCTGGGCTCGAGCATATAAAGGGGTTAACTCAACCGGCCCTGAACCGAAGAAAGCATCCGAAGTGCTGGCTGTTGGCGATAAGATTCGAATTCGCCAAACCGCTGAAGGTTGGCGTCTCTCGCAACTACCCGAAGTGCAAGGGGCGTTCATTGCCATCAATCCTGAGAATGGCGCGATTCAATCTTTAACAGGCGGATTCAGCTTCTATCTGAACAAGTTCAACCGAGCCACTCAAGCGTACCGTCAGCCGGGTTCTAATATTAAACCTTTCCTCTACAGTGCCGCTCTGAGCAATGGCTACACTCCTGGGTCAGTTATCAATGACGCTCCCGTTGTTTTCCATGACGTCAGCCTAGAGGGTAACTGGCGGCCTGAGAACGATAATGGCAAGTTTGGCGGTCCGACTCGACTTCGTGAGGCGCTATACCGCTCACGTAACCTAATCTCTATTCGTCTGATGCGTGCTTTGGGTATCGAAGAGACACGAAACTTCATACTCGGTTTTGGTTTTGAAGAGGATAAGCTTCCTAAAAACTTATCACTCTCGCTAGGCAGTGCTGATGCCACTCCGCTTCAGGTTGCAACAGGATACGCCTCGATTGCCAATGGTGGATTCAAAATCAATCCTTACATCATTGAGTCGGTGCTAGACCGTGAAGGACTACCTCTGTTTGCTGCCAATCCGAGTATTGCCTGCGGTAGTTGTCCTGAACGCCAGCAAGCAGAGTTAATCGCTCAAGAGCTCGCCGACATGGCTTCCAATGATACAGCTTCTGAGGCGCAAGCCAGCACCGAGAGTGACCCGCAACTAGTGACGTTAACGGGACAACCTCTCGCTGAACGTCTGCTAGATGAACGCACCGCTTACATCATTCACGACATGATGCGCGACGTCATTAAAAAGGGTACTGGTCGTCGAGCACTGGCTCTGAAACGTGGTGACCTAGCGGGTAAAACGGGAACAACCAATGATCAAAAAGACTCTTGGTTCAGCGGTTTTACCCCTAAATTGAGCGCAACGGCTTGGGTCGGCTTTGACCAACCGTCTCATCTAGGTAAGCGCGAATGGGGTAGCACGGCTGCACTGCCTATGTGGATCGACTTCATGGGAGATGCTCTTCGTAACATCCCTGAAAGTTACCTGCCTGAACCGGCAGGTATTGCGACGGCTCTGATTGATCCTGCGACAGGACTACTAGCTTACGAAGGACAGAAAAACGCTTACAACGAGATTTTCAAAGAGGAGCAGGTACCGACTGAGGTCGCTCCTAAACCGGGCAGTGAAGTCGCCCCTCCTACTTCTGAAGAGCTGTTCCGATAATCACTTAGGTTCTGTAATGTGTATAACACAAAAAAAGGGAAGCCAGTGGCTTCCCTTCTTGTTTACCTCAGAGTGATTAGCTCAGTGGGTAGTTCTCTGGCATGCCTTTAACGGCAACACCTGAATCGATCGCTGCTTTAGCCACTGCGTAAGATACCGCGCCCAAAAGACGTGAATCTGTCGCTTTCGGCAGAATGTATTCACGACCGAACTCTAGGCTCTCTAGGCCGTAAGCATCCAGTACCTCTTGTGTAACAGGTTGCTTAGCAAGTTCTGCTAGTGCGATAACGGCTGCGGCTTTCATCTCTTCGTTGATCGCTGTTGCACGAACATCTAGAGCGCCACGGAAGATGAATGGGAAACCTAGCACGTTGTTTACCTGGTTAGGGTAGTCTGAACGACCTGTTGCCATGATGACATCTTCACGAGTCGCGCGAGCAAGTTCTGGCTTGATCTCTGGATCAGGGTTTGCACAAGCGAAGACAACAGGATTAGTTGCCATCTTAGCTAGGTTCTCTGCTGAAAGCAGATCAGGACCTGATAGACCAAGGAATACGTCAGCGCCATCGATAGCATCTTCAAGTGAACGTTTATCCGTTTCAGTTGCGAAGATCGCTTTCTCGGGAGTTAGATCATCACGACCCGAGTGGATAACACCCTTACGGTCGATCATGTAGATATTCTCGTTGCGAGCACCCATGTTGATCAACAGCTTCATACAAGCACTTGCTGCAGCGCCAGCACCAAGACATACAATCGATGCCTCTTCTAGCTTCTTACCAGCAAGCTCAAGTGCGTTGATCATACCGGCAGCGGTAACAATCGCAGTACCGTGCTGGTCATCGTGGAAGACTGGGATGTTACAACGCTCGATCAACGTGCGTTCGATTTCAAAACACTCTGGTGCTTTGATGTCTTCTAGGTTGATACCACCGAAGGTATCAGCGATGCGAGCGACAGTATCGATAAACGCCTGTGGGCTCTCAGCATCCACTTCGATGTCGATAGAGTCGATGTTTGCAAAACGTTTGAATAGAAGCGCTTTACCTTCCATGACTGGCTTAGAAGCCAATGGACCTAGGTCGCCAAGACCCAAAATAGCAGAGCCGTTTGAGATAACGGCAACCAGGTTGCCTTTGGCTGTGTAACGGTAAGCATTTTCAGGATCTTTAGCGATCTCACGCACTGGCTCAGCAACACCTGGAGAGTATGCAAGAGATAGGTCGCGTGAAGTTTCAGCAGGTGTAGATAGTTCTACGCTGATTTTACCTGGCATTGGAAACTCATGGTAATCCAGTGCTGCCTGTTTAAAGTCTTGAGACATTGTAGAATCCTGAATGGTTATAGGCCCATAGGCATAATGCAGATAGGCTAAGTTATGTTCTAGTTAAAGGTCGTTGTGGGATGATATAAAAATAACCTCTCGGTAGAAAGGTCTATTCTTGGAAACTGTCTAAGCAATTGGGCTTATAACCGTTTCACATTTTGATATGCCGTTTATCTAAAACCGGCAGCAAAAAGGGTTTAAATCGCGAGCCCGGCTTTAAAGAGTCACGGCGATCCAAAATCCAGCCTCGTACCTCCAGTGAGTTGCCCAATGTAAAGAAGAGACTCCTGTTCCACTCTTTCGGTATGCGAACCGCCAATCGATCATCCAGTTCGACGTAGAGGTACTTTTTAGCCTGATCAATCTTGGTAATGCGTCCCGACACCAAATTGAAACCACCCTGTTCAATCTCTTTAGCGGCAGCAATGGATTTTGACCATACTCCTTTTCCTAGAGTTCTTGGTCTCTTTTCGGATGAGAAGAGACAATCCGCTAGTCGATCATTAGGGGGAACACTGATCGCCCAACCCAAACCCTCGTGGATCAAACGTTGCGAGAGCGTTTTCGATCCATCGAACAAGTAGCCCAATACACGACCGTAACGATCTTTAGGCTCACGTCCGAAATAGAGCTGCAAAGATTCTGACTCGTTTACCCAAGATTGCAATTGGCGTTTAGCCTGCAGGGCCCCCTCTTCAGCCCTTGGCTTTGAGTAGAGCTCAGGGGTATTAACGCCTATCAAGCGCACCTTTCGCCCATCGGTTAGATGAACGGTATCGCCATCGACCACTTTGGCTACCCGTACCGATTCAGATGCACCTTGTGGGGTACAACTACTCGCTTGCGCTGACTGACAGGCAATAAAAAAGGCACTCGCGATGAGTGCCTTTTTAATGTTCTGCATGCAGAGACCCAAGTTACTTCTTGAGGCTGCGAGCACCGAAGCGCTTGTTGAAGCGATCCACTCGACCACCGGTCTGAGCTTCTTTCTGCTTACCAGTGTAGAAAGGGTGACACTGACTGCAAACGTCGACAGCCATTGTGCTCTCTTTCATAGTAGAGCGAGTTGTCATTACGTTACCGCAAGAACAGTTGAAGGTAACTTCGTTGTACTCTGGGTGGATACCAGCTTTCATAGTATTAAACCTCTATGTTTTATGTGCCGCCACTTAACGCTTGATGCATATATTATGCTGCTTAAGCACCGCACGACTGACGAAAAATTCGCCGGGAAATGTCAAGGCGCGCAATTATACGCAGGCACTGTACGAATAACAACCACTGATCACCCAATACCTTGAAGCCGCTATTTCCAACTGCCCGATGGGTGCTAGACTTGCCCTTCGCTTATTAGACATTTTGACCATGATCGTACGTGTTGCACTACCGGTACCCCTAAACCGTCTGTTTGACTACGCCATTCCGCAAGGAGTGGCTGTGCCCGCTATCGGAGCTCGTGTGCTGGTCAAATTCGGGCAGCGCAGCTTGATAGGGATGATTCATAGTCTTAGCGAGCAGACCGAGGTGCCACTAAATAAGCTGAAACCTTTCGAAGCGTTACTCGATCAGGAGCCCCTCGTCGATGATGAGCAGATACAACTCGGTGAGTGGGCGGCAAGCTATTATAAGTACCCACTGGGCGATGCCTTAATTCACCTTCTACCCAACTTAGCACGCAAAGAGCAGCACCCCTTCTCAGCCCCCGATTACTGGCGTTTAACCGAGCACGCCGATATTGAATCGCTGCCCAAACGGGCCGTCAGACAGCGCGCCCTGTTTACGCTCATTAAAAACCGACAGCCAATCAGCACATCCGCAATTAGAGAGGCTGAATTCACGTCACAAGTGCAAAAGGCACTGATTGAATCGGAGCAGATCGAACCCTGTGAAGCGCCTTTAATCGGTGCACAGCTGGTCAACACTGTCCTACCTAGCGTTGCAGGCTTGGCACTGAATGCTGAGCAACAACGAGCAGTTGATCAGATCAAACAGAGCGAGGGATTCAGCCCAATTCTATTAGTCGGCGTGACCGGCTCGGGAAAAACCGAAGTCTATCTACAATCGATCGAGCAGGCGTTGGCCGACGGCAAGCAAGTGCTGATTTTGGTGCCCGAGATTGGCTTAACCCCACAACTGGTTGAGCGCTTTACTGCTCGCTTCAACACGAACATTGCTTCACTGCACTCAGGCCTTACGGATCGAATGCGCTTTGAGGCTTGGCAGTCGATCCGGTCCGGGGAGACATGCATCGTCATTGGTACACGCTCAGCGATCTTCATTCCTTTTGCTAATCTTGGGATGATCGTTATTGATGAGGAGCACGACCCATCGTTTAAACAGCAAGAGGGTTTCCGCTATCACGCACGAGACCTTGCTCTGGTTCGTGCAAAACAGCTTGATATACCGGTCATCATGGGCAGTGCGACACCGGCACTGGAATCGCTACTTAACGTTCAACAGGGCCGCTTCAAAGAGTTACAACTGACACAGCGTGCGGGTCGAGCAGCGGCGCCCAGCTTTGAGCTGTTTGATACGAAAGGTGTTGAGTTAGATACTGGCCTCGCTCCAGAGATTATCAGTCGCATTAACGATCACATTACCCTTGGCAACCAAGTCCTGGTATTTATCAACCGCCGCGGCTTTGCCCCAACGCTGACCTGTCAGGATTGCGGATCAACCGTTGACTGTACACGCTGTGATGCACGCATGACGCTGCACCGCAAACCACCAAAGCTGCACTGCCATCACTGTGATCGACAAACCCCTATCCCGCGCCACTGTCAGCACTGTGGCAGTGATCAACTAAGACCGGCCGGTAGCGGTACGGAGAGAATCGAACAGAGATTGTCAGAGCTATTCACCCATACCAGCATCAAACGTGTGGATCGTGATTCAACCCACTCTCGCCAAGCCTTTGAGTCCTTGATGAACGAAGTTAACAGTGGCGATCCATGCATCTTGGTCGGTACTCAAATGCTGGCCAAAGGCCATCACTTTCCGAACGTCACACTGGTCGTCATCGTCAATACCGACGCAGGCCTATTCAGTGCCGATGTTCGTGGCATGGAGCGTACCGCGCAACTTATTATGCAGGTTGCCGGCCGAGCGGGGCGAGCGGAACGTCCGGGCGAAGTGGTGTTACAAACCCACCAGGTTGATCACCCTCTACTAAACACCTTGGTAACCTCTGGCTATCTCACCTTTGCAGAACAGGAGTTGATGAGTCGCAAACAGGCTCAACTCCCCCCTTTTGCTTTCCAAGCGATTATCCGTGCTGAAGCGAAAAAACAGGGCTGGGCCGAAGCACACCTTATGCGTTTAAGGAGATCCCTAGAGGCTACCTACCCAAGAGAGCAGCTTCCGATGATCAGCGGCCCCTTCCCCTCCTTCATGGAGAAGCGCGCTGGCATGTTTAGAGCACAATTGATGTTCACTGGAGACTCTCGCACGTCGATCCAAGGCACTCTGAAAGCGGCACAAAATTGGTTGGAGCAAGACAAAGAGTCGAGTCGCGTTCGCTGGAACATAGACATTGACCCTGTCGATAGCTTTTAAGGGCTGCAAAACGATATAATGCAGCCAACTTTGTAGTGACAGACTACACCATCGATCTATTTCACTGAGTAAAGACATGAAAGAACAGATAGCGCTCCTGTTAAACGGCGCCATTGAAGCACTGAAAGCAGAGGGCAAACTCCCTGCTGATCTTGAGCCAAACATCCAAGTTGAAAACACACGTGACAAGGCGCACGGTGATCTTGCGACCAACATTGCGATGACACTGGCCAAACCGGCTCGCCAAAACCCACGCGCTATTGCAGAGATGATTTTGCACGCTCTTCCAGCTTCAACGGTCGTTGATAAAGCTGAGATCGCTGGTCCTGGCTTCATCAACTTCTTTGTCAACGATGCTGCAATCTACTCAGTAGTTGCCGATGTACTGGAGCAGACTGACCAGTTTGGCCGCAGTAAACCAACCAGCGATGATCGTGTACAGGTTGAGTTTGTCTCTGCTAACCCAACAGGACCATTGCACGTAGGTCATGGCCGCGGTGCCGCTTACGGTGCAACACTGGCCGACCTACTGGAAGCCGGTGGTATGAACGTTGAGCGTGAGTACTACGTCAACGATGCGGGTCGCCAAATGAACATTCTGGCGGTCAGCGTCTTTCTTCGCTACCTCGAGTTGCTTGGCGATACCATCACCTTCCCAGCCAACGGCTACCAGGGTGAGTACATTCGTGACATCGCTGCTAGCTTAAAAGCCACTCAGGGTGATGCTCTGCAGTGTTCACTCGATGATCTCTATCTCGATGTCCCTGCTGATGAACCGGCAGGCGGCGATAAAGAGCTTCACATCGATGGGCTTATCGATCGCGCTCAAAACATCCTTGGCGCACAGTACAGAACGCTATTCGATGCCGGTCTGGACTCTATCCTAGGCGATATTCGCGAAGACTTGGGTGAGTTCGGCGTGAACTACCAGTGCTGGTTTAGTGAGCGCTCACTGACTTCCAGCGGTGATGTTGATGAGGCACTGAAACGCCTTGATGATAAGGGCTACCTGTACGAAGAGGGTGGCAATATCTGGTTCAAATCGACCGATTTCGGAGATGATAAAGATCGTGTGGTTAAACGTGCCAACGGCCAAACCACCTACTTTGCCTCTGACATCGCCTACCACATGAACAAATTTGAGCGCGGTTTCCAAACAGTTATCAACGTCTGGGGTGCCGATCACCACGGCTACATTACTCGAGTCAAAGCGGCCATTCAGGCACTTGGGTACGATCCAGAGCGTCTGGTCGTAAAACTGGTTCAGTTCGCCATTCTTTACCGTGGCAGCGAGCGCGTTCAGATGTCGACTCGTTCCGGTTCATTCGTCACACTGCGTGAGCTTCGCGACGAGGTGGGCAATGACGCTTGTCGATTCTTCTATGTCACTCGCAAAGCCGATCAGCACATGGACTTTGACCTAGACCTTGCCAAGTCAGAATCTAAGGATAACCCTGTCTACTACATCCAATACGCACACGCGCGCATCTGTTCGGTACTGCGCAAATTAGAGAGCGAAGGGATGGCTTGGGATCAAGCGATGGGCTTAGCATCACTGGAGCGTTTGGATAGCGAAGCGGAGCGTGACCTTGTCACCGCCCTAGGTAAATATCCAGAGACGGTTAAACAGGCTGCAGCCAACTTCGAGCCCCACCAACTGGCTAACTACCTGCGTGACCTCGCGTCGGACTACCACACCTACTACAACGGCCATAAGATGCTGATTGAGGATGAAGCACTGCGTAATGCACGCATCACGCTTTCCGTGGCGGTGCGCCAAGTCATCGCAAACGGTCTCACCATTTTGGGTGTGTCAGCACCTGAACAGATGTAACCATGTCGAATCGAGACTTTGCATCCAAACCCAAGTCAAATAGGCCTCGAGCTGGTGCCACTCGTACCACTTCGAGCGCTCGCAAAACACCGGCTGCTCCTCAACCTTCAGGAGTATCTGCAGGTTTAGTGCTTGCTGTTGTCGTGGCTTTGGGTCTGCTTGCTGGTCTGATCTTCTTTTTGATTAAACAACCGGCACCAACGAGCAATAGCAAAGCGGTTCAGCAGGTTCCAACACTGGAGCCCGTGATTCCCGCTAAAGTCGAACCCCGACAACCTGGGGAATCTCTGCCTTTAGATAACATCGACCTAGAGTCACAGGATGAGCGGTTTGGTTTCTACAAGCTATTAGAAGAGAGCGAAGTCCAAACACCTGAAGAGTCAGCCTATGTTTCGACCCCCAAAACGGCTTCACTGGATGCCGTTTACCGACTGCAGACAGGCTCATTCCGCAATGCACGCGATGCTGAAGCTCAGCGTGCACGACTGGCACTTTCTGGCCTGCCAAACGTGACCATGTCCCGTACAGAGGGGAGCAACGGCGTTTGGTACCGAGTATCGACTGGAAACTTCTCGACCTATAACGAGTTAAAAAGCGCCACAGCCAAACTCGAAAAGCTGAACATCCACCCAGTTAAGCGCAAAGTAAACTAGCCTTGAAAACGGGCGATTCATCCCAATAAATGCAGATAAGCTTATGATTGGGAAAATCTCTAATGACCACTATTGTTTCTGTTCGCCGCGGTGATCAAGTCGTTGTAGGCGGCGACGGCCAAGTCTCTCTGGGTAATACCGTAATGAAAGGTAGCGCCCGTAAAGTTAATGTCATCGATAAACACAAAGTCATCACAGGCTTTGCTGGAAGTACTGCCGATGCGATTACTCTTCGCGATCTATTTGAGCAACAGCTTGATAAACACCAAGGCAACATTGTGAACGCGGTTATCCACCTTGCTCGCGAGTGGCGCTCGGATCGAGTGTTGCGTCGTTTAGAGGCCTTGATGCTGGTGGCCAACTCTGAGAAGACCTTTCTTATCTCCGGCAGCGGCGATGTGATCGAACCTGAAGACGGTGTTATTGCGATCGGTTCAGGGGGTAACTATGCCCTTGCTGCAGCTCGCGCGCTGGTCGATAACAGTGAACTAAACGCACGTGACATCGTTGAGAAGAGCCTTCAGATCGCAGCAGATATCTGTGTCTTCACTAACGCCAACCTAACCATCGAACAACTCGAGTCTGTCGCTTAAGGAGCCTTTTATGTCAGCTATGACCCCTCGCGAGATCGTATCAGAACTCGATCGTCACATTATTGGTCAGGATTCCGCTAAGCGCTCTGTTGCAATTGCCTTGCGTAATCGTTGGCGCCGCATGCAACTGAATGAAGAGATGCGCGGAGAAGTTACCCCAAAGAACATTCTTATGATTGGTCCAACCGGTGTGGGTAAGACTGAGATTGCACGTCGTTTGGCGAAGCTTGCCAACGCTCCATTCATTAAGGTTGAAGCGACAAAATTCACCGAAGTCGGCTATGTGGGTCGTGATGTTGAGACCATCATCCGCGATCTGGTCGACCAATCGATCAAAATGCTGCGTGAACAGGCGATCGAGAAGAACAAGTTCCGTGCTGAAGAGGCTGCAGAAGAGCGCATTCTGGACGCACTGCTACCTGAAGCACGCCCTATCGGTAGTGAAGAGCTAGACAAAACAGACTCAGCAACCCGCCAAATCTTCCGCAAAAAGCTGCGTGAAGGTCAGATCGACGATAAAGAGATCGATATTGAAATTGCTCAACCCAAAGTTGGTGTTGAGATCATGACACCACCAGGCATGGAGGAGATGACGAATCAGTTGCAGAGCCTCTTCGCCAACATGGGGCAGGATAAGAAGCAGTCGCGCCGTCTTAAAGTATCAGAAGCCTTCAAGCTTCTAACCGAAGAGGAAGCCGCTAAGCTGATTAAAGAGGACGACCTCAAACAGCAAGCGCTAGAAGCGGTAGAGCAGAATGGCATTGTCTTCTTAGATGAGATCGACAAGGTGTGTAAACGCGCCGAGTCTGGTAACGCTGACGTATCACGTGAAGGGGTACAGAGAGATCTTCTACCACTAATCGAAGGGTGTACGGTCAGCACGAAGCACGGCATGATCAAAACCGATCATATACTGTTCATTGCGTCAGGCGCCTTCCACTTGGCTCGCCCATCAGATCTGATTCCAGAACTCCAAGGTCGCTTACCGATTCGTGTAGAACTGGAAGCACTGACACCAGAAGACTTCTCTCGTATTTTGACCGAGCCCAAAGCCGCTCTTACAGAGCAATATAAAGCCCTGATGGCTACTGAAGGCGTTTCGATTGAGTTTACTCAAGAGGGGATTCAGCGCATCGCCGAGCTCGCCTGGTCGGTGAACGAGAAGACCGAAAACATTGGAGCACGACGTCTGCACACGATGATGGAGCGCCTACTTGAGGAGCTCTCTTTCAGCGCTGCGGATAAGAGTGGTCAAACCGTCGAAATTGATCGTAACTTTGTAGACCAATACCTTGGTGAACTGAGCGCCGACGAGGACTTGAGTCACTACATTCTGTAATACGAGGTTACCCCATGAGTTCTGTGCCCATGCCTAAACAGATCCATCTTCACAAGCGCTCTAAGACTCTTGAGTTGGTTTATGAAGATGGCAACTATGAGCTGACCGCAGAGTTTTTGCGTGTTCATAGCCCCTCTGCAGAGGTTCGTGGGCATGGCATTGGTCAAGAGGTCCTTCAGACTGGCAAGCGCTTGGTTGGACTTAAAGGTGTCGAAGCAAGCGGCAACTATGCTCTGAAGCTGATCTTTGATGATGGGCACGACTCTGGGCTCTATACCTGGGCCTACCTCCACGACCTAGCGCACAATCAACAGCAGTATTGGAGTGATTATCTCGCTCGACTTGATGCAGCCGGTGCTAGCCGAGACAACGGAATGATTGCGATAGGTTAACGACAAGCTCCCACTCAGTCGTTACAATAGCCCCATTGAACAGTTAAGTGGATCCAACCCCATGTCAGACAATCAGAAAAACACCACGCACTTTGGCTACCAAGAGGTACCGGTTGATGAAAAAGTTAACCGTGTTGCCGACGTATTTCACTCGGTAGCCGCTAAGTATGACGTGATGAATGATCTGATGTCGGGCGGTATTCACCGTATTTGGAAGCGCATTACGATCGAAAGTTCCGGTGCTCGTCCTGGACATAAAATTCTCGATATCGCTGGCGGAACAGGTGATTTAACACGCCGCTTTGCACAGATCGTTGGCCAATCAGGCAAGGTGGTGTTGGCGGATATCAACGACTCCATGCTAAAAGTGGGTCGCGACAAACTGATCGATAAAGGCGTTGCGGGCAACGTTGAGTACGTTCAAGCCAATGCCGAATGCCTCCCTTTTGAAGACAACACCTTCGATATCATCACCATCGCCTTTGGCCTCCGCAACGTGACCGACAAAGACGCTGCACTGCGCTCTATGAATCGGGTACTGAAGCCAGGCGGTAAATTGATGGTGTTGGAGTTCTCTAAAACTGAGAACCCACTACTGACAAAAGCCTACGACTTCTACTCCTTTAATCTACTGCCGAAAATGGGGCAGTTGATTGCTAACGATGCCGAAAGCTACCGCTACTTGGCAGAATCGATTCGCATGCATCCTGATCAAGAGACTCTGAAAGGGATGATGGACAGTGCCGGCTTTGTTCAGACGCGTTACCGCAACCTGACCCAAGGCATTGTCGCACTTCACACTGGGATTAAACCCTAACAGAGTCGGCTGAGAGGAGAGGTTTATGAATCTGATCGATGCGACTCTAACAGGCTCCATTGAATCAGCGATAAACGCTTATCTCGCTACGCGTCCTAGCGCTCGTAACACGCTCAGCAAGCTCGCCGGTCAGAGTTTAGGAATCACCCTGATACCACAAGAGCAGAGGATCACACTGATTTTTAGCGATGACCAAGTCGCAGTTATGCGTGAATTCGACGGCGAACCTACCACTCATTTAACGGGAGCAGCCTCAGATCTGCTTAAACTGCTGAATGACCCCAATAGCGTCATGTTCGGTCAAGGCGTCGAGGTAAAAGGCGATTCCGCGCTGCTACAACGCCTCTCTCACGCATTTGATAACCCAAGCCTAGATTGGGAAGATTGGTTAGCTGATCAAATCGGTGATCTTCCTGCCGCTATGATCATGAAACCGATCAATCAGTCGATCGAGTGGGCAAACAGCAGCCGTCAGACTCTGACAACGACCGCCAAAGAGTACCTCCAAGAGGAGATCAACTTACTGCCAACGCGCGTTGAGTTTGAAGGGTTTATTGACGACACTCGACAACTGAAGCAGAGAGCTGAGTTGATCGAGCGCCGTTTAGAGAGGTTGTTAAAAGGCGCTTAGAAAGGCTTCACAACAACAAAGATAAGTATCGGCACGAAGATGAGTAGTGGTAACTCATTAAAGAGTCGAAAGTAACGGCCACTCTGAGTAAGCTCATCGCGCTTTAGTCTCTGTAAGTAAGATCGACACCAGAAATGGAAACCGATCAAAAAACCAACAAACAGCAATTTAGCGTGCATCCAGCCACCGCTAAAGCCATATCCTAGCCATAACCAGAGCCCTAAGCCCAGTGTGAAAATCGCCATAATGGTCATAAAACCGTAGAGTTTTGACGCCATAATCGACAAGCGCGCAACATCTTGCCCTGCAGCCTTACCCTCTACATAGTGCACGAATATACGAGGTAGATAGAAAATACCGGCCATCCAGCTCGTCATCGCCAGAATGTGAAACATCTTAATCCAAAGCATACAAACTCCTTAAAGGCTTACCAGGGTATTGAAGAGCCATCCCAAGCTAAAAATTGACCACTCTGCCCCCCGCGAGCACTCTCCATAACATCCAGTAGCGCACTGGCGGCAAAGGTCGTAGTAAAGAGTTTACCTTCCGGTACTCTGGCCTGAAAGGGTTTAGACAGTTCTGTATCGGTTGTACCTGGGTGCAGCGCCAACAGTTGAACCTTAGGGTGAGTTCTTGCAAGTTCGATACTGAGGGTTTTAATCAGCATATTCAGAGCCGCTTTAGATGCTCGATAGCCGTACCAACCGCCTAGTTGGTTATCGGAAATACTGCCAACACGTGCCGATAGAAAAGCTATCTGCAGCTCTGACTGACGCGGAATAAGACGCATCAACTGGGCCAGAAACGCCATTGGGCCGAGGGCATTGACCTGCATTACTTGTGTCATCCAATCAAGATCTATTTCGCGCAGAGACTTCTCTGGACGTTGAGTCTCGTTGTGCAGCAAACCTTGAGAAAAAATGATTCTAACGGGATCAAATTCAAGCTCTTTCAACTGATCGATACAGGGCTTAAAAGTATTAGTATCGGTTAGATCAAGGACTATCGGCTCGTCACCCGATGAGGATCTTGTAGTTGTGAGCACTCGAGTGTCAGGGCTGCGAATGGTGGACTGTTCAGCAAACGCCTGACCAATTCCGCCACTGCCTATGATTAAAAGATCGGCCATGGTGCGTCCAAAATTAAAAGATACGCGTTAAACAGCGTTCTGGATGCAAACTGCTGTCAGGTTCTCTAACCCGCAAGGGCCTGACGTTTTCTCTCTAAGCGGATTGAGTAGCTGAAGGTCAGAACTAACACGATCAAAGAGCCTAAAATCACACCTGGCCAGTGCCAGATCGACCAGAAGGGCTGCAGATAGAAACCACCCAGACTAGCGCCGAGGTAGTAGAAGAGTAGATAGAGTGAAGAGGCGCTCGCTTTGGCATGCGTTGCTTGCTTGCTGACCCAACTGCTGGCAGTAGAGTGGCTAAAGAAGAAGCCAAAGCTATTAATTAAGAAGCCGATGATGATCATAATGAGCGAATCAAACAGAGTGACACAACTGCCCACCGCTAAAATGGCAATACCCAACGCCATCGCTCTCGGCTGAGAAAGATAGTCTGACACTTTGCCCGAAATGGCTGAGCCAAAAGTGCCGGTCAGATAGGTCAAAAACAACATACCCAGCAGACTGGCAGGCAAGTTGTAGGGATCATCCGCCAAAACGAAGGTAATGTAGCTGTACTGATTAATGAAGATAAAGAAGTTGAGGCCGCCAATGAGATACGCGCTCAGCAACATCGGATTGGAGAGGTGATCGCCCATTGATCGTAGCATGGGGCCTACTCTTAACGGTCTGGATTCAAAGCGTTTCGATCTAGGTAGCAGATAAACAAAGGTCGCCACGCAGGCTAGGCTGATCAGCGCCATCACTAGAAAGGCGCCTTGCCACCCCAATGACTCACCCACAAAGCCACCAATTAAGCGACCGCCAATTCCCCCAAGGGTGTTACCGCCAATGTACAGACCCACCGCCAAAGAGAGTGCGCGTGGAGTAAATTCATCGTTCATGTAAGCGATAGCAATGGCAGGCAACCCACCTAATAAAAGCCCTTGAGCGGCCCGTAGTATTAGAAGTTGGTGATAGCCTTCAACCTGACTCAACGCAAATCCACAGCCCATCACACCCGCCAGCGTCAGAATCATGATGCCTCGACGCCCTAAAGAGTCTGACAGTGCACCGTAGAACAACAAGGATAGACCCAAGGTCAGCGTAGTGATGGTGAAGGTCCAACTGGCCTCTAGCGCTGAGACCTGAAACTCTTCGGCTAGGGTCGGTAGGAGAGGTTGAGTGATGTAGACATTGGCAAAAATCATGAACGACCCTAAACAGAGGGCCAAGGTGGCACGCCAATATTCGCGGCTGTTCGCTTCAATCATGGTTAATCTGCAATCCGTGCAATGAATGGGCGAAGCCTACTCCTTTAGATCGGTAGTGACAAACCCAACAACTCTGAATACTATTTGCGTTCAATTTTTTAGGAGACACCCATGCTGTCAGTTAACTCTTACTTTGATGACAATGTAAAATCGATCGGCTTCGAGTCAGCCGACGGTCCTGTGACCTCTGGTGTTATGGCACCGGGTGAATATACGTTTGGCACTAGCCAGAACGAAGTAATGAAGGTGGTACACGGTGAACTGGTTGTTCGCCTCCCTGAAGCCACTGAATTCCAAAGCTTTCCAGCTGGCAGCCAGTTCAATGTTCCCGCTAACAGCTCATTCGATGTCAAAGTAGCAACAGCAACTGCTTACCTCTGCTACTACAGCTAACCGGCATTTTTAAAAGGCCCTCTTCTTAAAGAGGGCTTTTTTATGTCTAAAGATTCGTTCAGAACAAAATGGCGCCTGTTAAATCAAAATTCTTCAGCTTAACCTGAGAATATTTCGCCCACTACGATTGTATAAAAGCCGACCAATCGCCCGTTTGTGCTATAATCGCGCCCCTAAATTTTTAAGCCCTAGTGGTTAAACCTCAGAATCGAGTGGCAAAAATGAGCAAAGAGACGTCTCTAGAAAAAGGCAAAATTAAAATTCTTCTATTGGAAGGTGTGCACCAGTCAGCCGTTGATACATTGAACGCGCAAGGCTACACCAACATTGAGTTCCACACCGGCTCGCTTCCAGAAGAGGAGCTACTAGAGCGCATCGCTGATGCTCATTTCGTTGGCATTCGCTCGCGCACTCAGCTGACTGAAAAAGTATTTGATGCGGCCGAAAAACTGGTCGCAGTTGGCTGTTTCTGTATCGGCACCAACCAGGTTGATCTGCAAGCAGCGACTGAACGCGGTGTAGCGGTCTTCAACGCACCTTACTCAAACACTCGCTCTGTGGCTGAACTGGTTCTTGCTGAGACCATCATGCTGATGCGCGGTGTACCAGAGAAAAATGCGGTTGCACACCGTGGTGGTTGGCAGAAAACGGCTAAGAATAGCTACGAAGTGCGTGGTAAGAAGCTCGGTATTATCGGTTACGGTAGCATCGGTTCTCAGCTAAGTGTTATGGCTGAAGGCCTGGGTATGGAGGTCTACTTCTACGACGTCATCACTAAGCTGCCACTGGGCAATGCGAAACAGGTCGGCACTCTGCACGAGCTTCTAGGCATGTGTGATGTTGTCTCGCTTCACGTTCCAGAGACTGCTGCAACACAGAACATGATGGGGCCAATTCAGTTTGAAGCGATGAAGCAAGGCTCAATCCTAATCAACGCAGCTCGCGGAACCGTGGTTGATATCGATGCACTCTGTGAAACGCTAGAGAGCGGCAAACTACTGGGCGCTGCGATCGACGTATTCCCAGTTGAGCCACGCTCAAACGACGACGAGTTCATTAGCCCTCTACGCAAGTTCGATAACGTCATCCTAACTCCACACGTGGGCGGTTCTACAATGGAAGCGCAGATGAACATCGGCTACGAAGTGGCAGAGAAGCTGGTTAAGTACTCTGACAACGGTTCGTCGATCACCTCGGTTAACTTCCCAGAGGTGGCTCTTCCTGGCCACAACAATGCACACCGCCTTCTTCACGTTCACAAAAACGTGCCGGGTGTCCTTTCTAAGATCAACAACATCTTCTCGGAAAATGACATCAACATCGTCGGTCAGTACCTGCAGACCAATGAAAAAGTGGGCTATGTTGTGATCGATGTCGACGCTGACAGCTCAAAAATTGCGGTTGAAAAACTGTCTGAAATTGATGGCACGATTCGCTGCCGCCGACTCTTCTAAGTCGACTTTAAAGAGTGACCAAAGCCCAGCGATGCTGGGCTTTTTCATTTCTAATTTCACACTACGAAAAAAAGACCCATTTTCCACAGTATGAAATAGAACATTTCACACTTGAGACTAAAGGTGGGTTACATATAAGCAGCAGTCGTTTAATGTTGCATAGCACAAATTGAAACCGCGACCCCATCGGCGAAAAGATGCCGGCCTACGCGAAACTCAGGAGTAATTATGATTCAACGTACCGAAGTTAATGGCCTACAGGTCGCTACAGAACTCTACACTTTCGTTAACGACGAAGTACTTCCAGGCACAGGCGTCAGCACCGATGCATTTTGGAGCTCATTCGCATCAATTATTCACGATCTAGCTCCTCGCAACCGCGAACTGCTGGCTAAACGTGATCAGATCCAAGAGCAGATGGATGAGTGGTACCGCGCGCATCAGGATGGTTACGACTTTGCTGAGTACAAAGCCTTCCTAAAAGAGATTGGCTACCTGGTTGAGGAAGGTCCTGACTTTAAGATCACGACCTCGAATGTCGATCCTGAGATGGCGACCATGGCTGGTCCACAGCTGGTAGTACCGGTAATGAATGCACGCTTTGCACTTAACGCGGCTAACGCTCGTTGGGGCAGCCTATATGATGCGCTGTACGGTACCGATGCGATCTCTACCGATGGCGGTGCCGAGATCACTAAAGAGTACAACCCAGCCCGTGGTGCTAAGGTAATCGCATTCGGCCGCGACTTCCTTAACGAATCCGCACCACTTGCCTCAGGTTCACACGCTGATGTAACAGCCTACACCATTGCAGAGGGTTCACTGGTAGCTACCATTGGTGGCCAAGCCGTTGCTCTGGCTAACCCTGAGCAGTTCGTTGGCTACAAAGGCGATGCTGCAGCTCCAGAATCGGTTCTATTGATCAACAACGGTCTGCACTTTGAAATCCAGATCGACGCATCAAGCCAGATCGGTTCTGAAGACAAAGCCGGCGTTAAAGACATTGTGATGGAGTCGGCGCTAACAACCATCATGGACTGTGAAGACTCTGTTGCTGCGGTTGATGCTGAAGATAAGACGCTGGTTTACCGCAACTGGTTGGGTCTGATCAAAGGCACACTCAGCGAGACCATCGAAAAAGGTGGCAAATCATTCACTCGTACCATCAACGGTGATCGTGAATACACCGGTAAAGATGGTCAGCCTATGGCACTGAAGGGCCGCTCTTTGATGTTCGTTCGTAACGTTGGCCACCTAATGACCAACAACGCGATCATCGACAAAGAGGGTAACGAAGTACCTGAAGGCATCATGGATGGCATGATCACGTCAACGATCTCTATCCACGACGTGAAGCACAATGGCAAATTCAACAACACCGTCACAGGCTCTATCTACATCGTTAAGCCGAAGATGCACGGCCCTGAAGAGGTGGCCTTCACCAACGAGCTTATGGGTCGCGTTGAACAGGCACTAGGCCTAGCAGAGAACACCATTAAAGTTGGCATCATGGACGAAGAGCGTCGTACAACGATCAACTTGAAAGAGTGTATCCGTGCCGCAAGCTCGCGCGTTGTCTTCATCAACACTGGCTTCCTAGATCGCACCGGCGACGAGATCCACACCTCGATGGAAGCGGGTCCAATGATTCGCAAAGGTGATATGAAAGCAGCCTCTTGGATTGCTGCTTACGAAAACTGGAACGTAGATATCGGTCTTGCTTGTGGCCTAAGCGGTAAAGCGCAGATCGGTAAGGGTATGTGGGCGATGCCTGATCAGATGGCGAACATGCTCGATCAGAAGATTGGCCACCCAATGTCGGGTGCAAACACCGCATGGGTTCCATCACCCACTGGTGCAACCCTGCACGCTCTTCACTATCACAAGGTTGACGTCTTCGGTCGTCAGGAAGAGTTGGCTAAGCGCGAACGCGCTTCACTAGACGATATCCTAACCATCCCTGTCGAGCGAAACCCACAGTGGAGTGCAGAAGAGATCCAAGCGGAACTGGACAACAACGCACAGGGTATCCTTGGCTACGTTGTTCGTTGGGTTGATTCGGGTATCGGTTGTTCTAAAGTGCCAGACATCAATGATGTGGGCCTAATGGAAGACCGCGCAACACTGCGTATCTCTAGTCAGCACATCGCGAACTGGATTCGTCACGGCATCTGTTCAGAAGAGCAGGCAATGGAGACTCTAAAACGCATGGCGGCTGTTGTTGATCGCCAGAATGCGAACGACCCAACTTACACGCCACTGTGCGACGACATCGATAACAACATCGCGTTCAAAGCGGCGTGTGACTTGGTCATCGATGGCTGCAAACAGCCAAACGGCTACACAGAACCAGCACTACACGCACGTCGTCTAGAGCTAAAAGCGGCTCGTTAATAGATAACTCCGCACGATCAAAAACGGGCCTCTAGGGCCCGTTTTTTTATCTAGGTGGATCGACTCGATCTGGGGTTGTACCGTTGACGCGGTACCAGCCCGCAATGGAGTAGCGGTCTCGTTGTGCCGGTAACACTTCGTGGGGAAACTCTTCACTCAAAAACAGAACGACCGTGCCCATTAATGGGGTGACTTTAAGTCCTTCGGTATCTGCATCATTTTGGTAAAGCACCAGCTCACCGCCATCATCCGGACCCCAATTTGGATTGAGATAAACAACCAACGACAGCACCCGGTTACGCTGATCTCGGAACGCATCATAGTGACGCTTATAGAAGTCACCAGCACTGTAGTGAGCCAGATGGCTTTCAAATGAGAACAAGCCCAGAAATAGACGACGGTTCAAATAGCCTTGTAACCGATTTGCCCAAGCTAACCAGCGAGCACCTGTCGGAGTCTCGCCTGTAAACCAACAGATACGATCCGTTCGCACAAATTCATTGTGCATGTGCTGATCTTGACGACCAATACCCGCGGCAGTGAACTCAGTTTCATCTAGCCCGTATAACTGTTCACAGATCTCCTGCCCCAGCTCAATCGGCAGTGACGCTGGGCAGATTGCATAGCCCTGGCTTTGCAGGTTATTGGCGATCTGTTCAAATAGAACCTCTTCATCTGCATAGGTTTGCAATTCAGTTAGGGGTTGAGCAGGTGACATAGGGATGAACTCAAAAAGATAAGATCTGCATTTCATGCCTAAATCAGAGAATAAGCAAGCATTTAGAAAGCAATTGATGACAAAATTTAACCCTCAGAGCCAACAGCTGGCCGACTTTATAGAGCGATACCCAAAACTGTTCATACTAACGGGAGCGGGCATCAGTACTGGCTCAGGCATTCCGGCTTATCGCGATGCGGAGGGTAACTGGCAATCGCCTCCACCGGTGCAGCATGGTCAATTCATCAGTCAATTGGGGGTACGCCAACGCTACTGGGGAAGAAGTTTAGCCGGTTGGCATACCATGCGTGATGCTCAGCCGAGTAACGCACACAAAATATTGGCCGCACTTGAGAAGCAGAACCTCGTTGAACTGCTGGTGACCCAAAACGTCGATCGTCTGCATCAAAAGGCGGGCAGCCAGAAGGTGGTCGATCTGCATGGCCGTGCTGATATTGTGGCGTGCATTGAGTGTGATCATGAGATTACCCGAGACGAGATGCACCAGTGGTGTCGTCGTGAAAATCCAGAGTTTAACGTCCCGCTCTCGTCGCCAAGACCCGATGGGGATGCTGACCTTGAAGCCGACTTTAGTCACTTCAATGTGCCGAACTGCCCTGATTGTGGTGGCGTCATGAAGGCACGAGTGGTCTATTTTGGCGATAACGTTCCCAAGGAGACGGTCTTCAGTGCGATTGATGCTTTGGAGGGGTCAGATGCGCTGCTCTGTATTGGCACTTCACTACAGGTGTTCTCCGGATTTCGCTTTAACCGCCATGCACGGCAACAACAGATTCCACAAGCGGCGCTGACGCAAGGAGTGACTCGTGCCGATGAGATGCTAGACCTCAAAATCGATGCTGAGATTAATCACACCCTTGAAGAGGTCGCTAATCTGCTTGGAATAGATTGGCGCTAGTTGATATCAGCTCTGGTATACTTCGCGCACTATCAAGTTGAAGGCATACCCGTGAGCAAATCTAAATCGTTCAAATCCCTCCCCCTTTCTGAAGGCCAGTTAAACAATTTGGCTTCGATCGGCTACGAGTCGATGACCGAGATCCAAGCTGAAAGTCTTCCTTACAGCCTTGAGGGTACTGATCTGCTTGCACAAGCGGCCACGGGAAGTGGTAAAACATTGGCCTTTGGTCTGCCACTGGTGGAGCGCCTAGAGCCCAAACGTTTCTGCATTCAGGCGTTAGTGCTATGCCCAACACGCGAATTGGCCGGCCAGGTCGCCGATGAGCTTCGTAAACTCGCGCGCCACCCCGGTAATATCAAGATCTTATCACTCTGCGGTGGCCAACCTATCGGCCCGCAAATTGGTTCACTAGAGCACGGAGCACACATCATCGTCGGTACACCGGGGCGAATCGTTGATCACCTGCGCAAACGTACTCTCGATCTATCACAAGTCTCAACACTGGTGTTTGATGAAGCGGATCGTATGCTCGATATGGGTTTCCAAGATGACCTAGATCGTATCCTTGGCCAAATGCCGAAAGATCGCCAGACACTTCTGTTTTCGGCTACCTACCCTGAGAACATCCAAGCACTGAGTAAAGAGTATCAGCGCAACCCTAAAGAGGTGCGCATCGCTGCCAAAGATCCCGATATCAGCACGATTAAGCATCGTGCCTACCAGTGCGATCGAACTCAAATGGGGCAAGGCACTTTGGCGGTATTGACGTCCGTAATGCCGGAATCCGCCATCATCTTCTGTAATACCAAAGAGAGCTGTAACCAGTTAGGGCAAGAGCTACGCTCTTACGGTCTAAAAGCGGGCGTGTTGCATGGTGACATGGAACAACGTGATCGTGATCAGGTACTGATTCGCTTCAGTAACGGCACTTTAAGATTTTTGATCGCCACGGATGTTGCCGCACGTGGTTTGGATATCGACTCGGTTGATCTGGTACTCAATGCCAGCCTGCCCGGAGATTCAGCTGTCTACACACATCGCTGTGGCCGAACTGGCCGTGCTGGTCGTAAGGGCCAAGCCATCTCTCTGGTCGGCGCTAAAGATGGATTCCGTTTAGAGAAGATCAATACAGCAGTTGGTTTGTCACTGGAAGCTAAACCGATGCCCCGCCCACAGATTAACAATGTGATTAAACTGCAATCGAACCTGCGCACCATTGCGATCTCAATGGGTCGCAAGAATAAGATTCGCCCCGGAGACATTGTCGGTGCTCTAACCGCAACAAAAGAGATCAAAGGCGATCAGATCGGCAACATTACCGTACAAGACTTCAACAGCTACGTAGCCGTGCCAAGAACACTGGCTGATCGTGCTGTCGAGATCCTGCGCCAGCGTCCTCTTAAAGGGAAGCCAGCACGAGCTCGTAAGATCTAAAGCAGTTTCAGTACAGGCTCATCGAGGGCTGAGAGCTGCACTTTAAGATCGAGCAGATGCTCACCCCAGTAGCGCTCTGTGTTAAACCATGGGAAGGCTTTGGGGAAAGCGGGGTCATCCCAACGTTTTGCGATCCAAGCAGCGTGGTTCATCATTCTGAGTGTTCTAAGTGGCTCTACAAGGTTGAGCTCGCGAGGATTGAACTCAAAGAACTCTTCATAGCCGGCAATCACTTCACTCAGTTGCATCTCCATCTGATGGCGCTCGCCCGTCAAAAGCATCCAGATATCCTGAATAGCGGGAGCCATACGCGCGTCATCGAAATCCACGAAGTGCGGTCGATCATCACGCCAAAGTACATTGCCACTGTGACAATCCCCGTGCACACGAATGGATTCAAGGTCTGAATAGTCTGAGAAACGCTGCTCTACCCTCTCGAGCACCTCTTGTGAGATCGACTCGTAGGCTGCACGGAGGTTCTGTGGAATATGTTCAGACAGTAGCAACTCTCGACTCTGCCAGCCGTAGCTATCGACATCTAAAGAGGGCCTCTCTTTAAACGGCTTAGCTGCGCCAACTGCGTGTATTTGGCCCAGAGCGACACCCAACTGATAAAGGTGTTCAGGATCATCCAGTTCAGGAGCCCTTCCTCCTCGTCGTGGAAAGAGGGTGAAACGAAACTGATCAAAGTTGAGCAGGCTCTCTCCTTCGCTGTTTTTAAGGGGTGCAACGACAGAGATATCGGCATCAGCCAACTCAAAACAGAAATCATGCTCCTCTTGGATTTGCGCATCACTCCATCGGTTCGGGCGGTAAAACTTGGTAATCAAGGGTTCAGCTTGATCGATGCCAACTTGATAGACGCGGTTTTCGTAACTGTTTAACTCAAGAATACGGAAATCACTCAGCCACCCCTGAGACTCAACCGCATCGATGACACGATCAGGCGTCATTGAGTAGAAGGGGGTTTTGCTGTCCATCTTATGGCTCCATCGTTCGGTTATGACGGTATTCTATCATTGCGCCAATCGATTCAGCGTGATGAAACGTAACTATATTCAATTAAGGATCAGATCATGCGCAGAACAACCGATTATCAGCTCAACATAACCGAGGGGACAGGCTGGCCAGAGACCCCTTTCGTCGTCTACTCTTCAACGATCAATGGCAACTCTGATCTACTGGAGTTACTGGGTGAACACCTGCGCAAGATGGGACTGCAGCGAGAGTGGCAATCCCTTCAGATCGTCGATCATCATACCCACCAACAGGGCCTACAAACGCTACACAGTTTTGAAGTGAACTATGAGCAGCTAGAAGCGGGACAGATGGAGTATTTCAGTGCGGTCATCTGGTACGACATCACCGAGCCCTGGAGTAAGTTGCATACAGAATCCATACACTAGAGACAAAAAAGGAGGCCTAAGCCTCCTTGATATCCAGTGAACTTGGATTAATTCACTTTTGCGTCCAGTTCACCTGAGAGGTAACGCTCTGTCATATCTTCAAGGTTGATCGCTTTGATCTTGCTAGCATTGCCCGCCGCACCAAAAGCATCGTAACGCGCGTAAGCGATATCAGACATCGCTGTAATCGTTTTCGCTAGATACTTACGTGGGTCAAATTCAGCGGTATTTTCAGCCAAGAACTTACGCACAGCACCGGTCGACGCTAGACGAAGATCGGTGTCGATGTTGACCTTGCGCACGCCGTGCTTGATACCATCAACCAACTGCTCAACCGGAACACCGTAAGTTTCAGGAATCTCACCACCAAACTGGTTGATCACCTCTAGCCACTCTTGTGGCACGGAAGATGAACCGTGCATAACAAGGTGAGTACCAGGAATACGTTCGTGAATCGCACGAATACGATCAACGGCAAGAATGTCTCCTGTTGGTGGGCGAGTAAACTTGTAAGCACCGTGTGAAGTACCCACTGCAATGGCAAGCGCATCGACCTGAGTCGCTTTCACAAACTGCGCAGCCTCTTCAGGGTCAGTCAGCATCTGATCGTGGCTAAGCTTACCGACTGCACCGATACCGTCCTCTTCACCAGCCTCACCCGTTTCTAGTGAGCCCAGACAGCCAAGCTCGCCCTCGACAGAGACACCACATGCGTGAGCCATCTCAACGGTACGACGAGTCACCTCAACGTTGTAGTCGTAGTCGGTCGGTGTCTTACCGTCTTCACCCAGTGAACCGTCCATCATGACCGATGAGAAGCCTAGTTGAATGGAGCGCTGACAGACTGCTGGGCTTGTGCCGTGATCTTGGTGCATACAGACAGGAATGTGTGGAAACTCCTCAATCGCTGCCAAGATCATGTGGCGAAGGAAGTTAGAGCCCGCGTACTTGCGCGCACCGGCAGAGGCTTGCACGATGACAGGGGCATCGGCACGATCAGCTGCTTCCATAATGGCGCGCATCTGCTCCAGGTTATTCACGTTGAACGCTGGAATGCCGTAGCCATACTCTGCTGCATGATCGAGCAGCTGTCGCATTGAAATAAGAGCCATTTTTTACCTATTTGCTATTAATCGTTTGCTGTTAACCGTTAGCGCGTGCTTCAAGCACAGCGACTGCCGGCAGTACCTTACCTTCAACAAACTCTAGGAAAGCACCACCGCCTGTTGAGATGTAGGATACATCATCTGCAATAGAATATTTATCTACTGCCGCTAAAGTATCACCGCCACCTGCAATCGAGAAGCCGTTACTTTGAGCAATCGCTCTTGATAACGCTTCCGTACCGTTACCAAACTGATCAAATTCAAACACGCCTACTGGACCGTTCCAGATGATGGTACCGGCATTCTGCAATACTTGTGCCAACTGACCCGCAGTCTCTGGACCAATATCCAAGATCATTTCATTGTCGGCGACGTCGTCCGCTGACTTCGTAATCGCTTCCGCACTCTCTGCAAACTCAGTCGCTGTCACGACATCCGATGGAATTGGAATTTCACAGCGAGCCATTAACGCTTTCGCAGTATCAATAAGATCGGCTTCATGCAGTGACGTACCAACGGGCTTGCCCGCTGCAGCCAAGAAGGTGTTGGCGATACCACCACCAACGATGAGCTGATCACACTTCTCAGAGAGTGAGTTAAGTACTTCAAGCTTAGTAGATACTTTTGAGCCACCCACGATAGCCACCAATGGGCGCGCTGGGTTATCTAGTGCTTTACCCAAAGCTTCAAGCTCATTCGCTAGCAGTGGACCTGCACAGGCGATTGGCGCAAAACGTGCCACGCCGTGAGTTGATGCTTGTGCGCGGTGAGCGGTACCGAAAGCATCCATGACATAGACATCACAAAGCGCGGCCATCTTCTTAGATAGCTCTTCGTTATCTTTCTTCTCGCCCGCGTTGAAACGAACGTTCTCTAGAAGAACGACCTGACCCGGCTCTACTGAAAAGCCACCTTCAACCCAATCCTTAATCAGTGGAACATCACGACCCAACAGACCTTCCAAGTGGGCCGCTACAGGGGCTAGTGAATACTGCTCTTCATATTCGCCTTCGGTTGGACGACCAAGGTGTGACATCAACATCACTGTTGCACCCTTTTCAAGCGCTAGCTGAATGGTCGGTAGTGAGGCGCGAATACGAGCATCGGAAGTGACTTTGCCATCTTTAACAGGAACGTTCAGATCTTCACGAATCAATACGCGTTTGCCTGCAAGATCCAAATCTTTCATCAGTTTTACGTTCATTGTTATTCTCCAATCATTTAATTAATTCTGTTTCAGTGCGAGCCAATGCTCAGCAATATCCAACATTCGGTTGGCAAAGCCCCACTCATTATCAAACCAGCAGACCAGCTTCAGTAAACGCTTGCCGGACAATCGAGTCTGGGTGCCATCAACAACGACTGAGCGACTGTCGTGGTTAAAGTCGGTCGATGCATGCGGCTCCTCTGTGTATCCCAACAACCCTTTTAACGGACCTTCAGAGAGCGATTTAAAGAGTTGGTTGATCTCCTCTTCAGTGGTGTCACGCTCTAAGCTGATCGACATATCCATCAGTGAGACATTAAGGGTTGGCACACGTAAATGGAGGCACTTAAATTTCCCTTCCAGCGACGGCAGTAGGCGATCGATCCCTTTTGCCAACCCTGTATCCACCGGAATAATCGACTGCAGAGCACTGCGGGTTAGTCGCAAATCGGTGTGATGGTAAGCATCGATCACTGGCTGATCATTCATCGCCGAGTGAATCGTCGTGGTCACACCCTGCTCAATGCCAAAATGCCTATCGAGCTGATCTAATATAGGTATCACACAATTGGTCGTACAGGAGGCGGCTGAGACCACTTTATGATTCACGTTTATTGAATCTTGGTTTAAGCCAAACACAACGGTAGCGTCTACCTCAGCCGTAGCGGGCTGTGAAAAGAGTAGGCGCTTGGCCCCCTGCTTCAGATGCAACTCAGCTGTTTGACGGTCACTGAACGAGCCAGAACACTCCATCAGCAGATCAATACCCATTTCACGCCAAGGGAGTTGGTCGGGCTTGGGAGTATTTAAGATTTGGATGGCGTGGTCACGAATAACTAGCTGATCATCTTTAAGAGACACCTGTGCCGGGAAGCGGCCATGCGTCGTGTCATAACGCGTCAAATAGGAGACCGTCTCAGGCTCAGCCAACTCATTAATCGCAATGGGTTGAAGCTTAGTCTCTAAGCCACGCTCAAACAGAGCCCTGAGCAGACACTGCCCAATTCGACCATAACCGTTAATCGCTATTCGGTAGCTCATCTCACCTCTCAGAGAGTAAAACGCCGGTTAAAAACCAGCGTGATCAACTTAAACGAGGGCTAGCGCCTTCTGTTTAACATTCTCTACCGTGAAGCCGAAGTGCTTGAAGAGCTCGCCAGCCGGTGCAGATTCACCAAAGGATTCCATACCAACAATCGCGCCACCAAAGCCAACGTACTTGTACCAGAAGTCTGCAATACCCGCCTCAATCGCTACACGAGCTGTAACCGCAGCCGGTAGAACAGACTCTTTGTACTCAGCAGTCTGAGCATCAAAACGATCAGTTGATGGCATAGAGACTACGCGAACCGCTTTGCCTTCTGCTGTCAGTGCTTCGGCTGATGCCATAGCCAACTCAACTTCAGAACCTGTCGCGATTAGGATTAGATCCGGTGTGCCGGCACAATCTTGCAAGATGTAGCCACCTTTAGAGATCGCTGCGATCTGATCACCACTGCGAGATTGGTGCGGCAAATTCTGACGCGAGAAGATCAATGAACTTGGACCATCGGCACGCTCAACCGCGTTACGCCAAGCCACAGCGGATTCAACCGCGTCACAAGGGCGCCATGTCTCCATGTTAGGCGTCATACGCAGGCTAGCTACCTGCTCAACCGGTTGGTGAGTAGGACCATCTTCACCCAAACCGATAGAGTCGTGAGTGTAAACAAAGATAGCGCGCTGCTTCATCAGAGCCGCCATACGAACCGCGTTACGAGCGTACTCCATAAAGATTAGGAAGGTCGCACCGTATGGGATGAAACCACCGTGCAGTGCGATGCCGTTCATGATCGCACTCATACCAAACTCACGCACACCGTAGTGTAGGTAGTTACCGCTCGCATCATCAGCGCTAATTGCTTTAGAGCCAGACCACAGTGTCAGGTTAGAACCTGCTAGGTCGGCAGAACCACCTAAGAACTCTGGCAGGATAGGTCCTAGTGAGTTAAGAGCGTTTTGCGAAGCCTTACGAGACGCGATGGTCTCACCCTTTTCAGCTACTTCTGCAATCCAAGCATCCGCTTTTTCAGAGAAATCGGCAGGCAACTCACCTGACAGGCGACGCATCAACTCCGCTGCAAGCTCAGGGAAGGCTTCAGAGTACTCTGCAAGGCGTTCGTTCCACTCGTTTTCAAGAACACTGCCCGCTTCACGTGCATCCCAACCCTCTGCGATCTCTTCTGGGATCTCAAATGGGGCGTGTGGCCAGTTCAACTCTTGGCGAGCCAAAGCGATCTCGTCGTCACCTAAAGGTGCACCGTGACAATCCTCTTTGCCCTGCTTGTTTGGCGCACCAAAGCCGATGATTGTTTTACAGCAGATCAACGTTGGCTGATCTTCGTTCGCTTGAGCTGCTTCAACAGCAGCAATGATCTGTTCCGCATCGTGACCATCAACGCCACGAATCACCTGCCAGCCGTAAGATTCAAAACGTGCAGGCGTGTCATCGCTGAACCAACCTTCAACCTCACCGTCAATCGAGATGCCGTTGTCATCCCAAAATGCGATCAGTTTGCCAAGACCCAGAGTACCCGCTAGTGAACAAGCTTCGTGTGAGATACCCTCCATCAGACAGCCATCACCCATGAATGCGTAGGTGTGGTGGTCGATAATCTCATGGCCTGGGCGGTTGAATTGAGCCGCTAGTGTCTTCTCAGCGACAGCCATACCAACGGCGTTAGTGATACCTTGCCCCAAAGGCCCAGTCGTCGTCTCTACGCCTGGGCAGTAACCATACTCTGGGTGACCCGCCGTTTTAGCATGCAGTTGGCGGAAGTTAGCCAGATCTTCTGCACTGACGTCGTAACCGGTTAGGTGCAACAAGGAATAGATCAGCATCGAACCGTGGCCGTTTGACAGTACGAAACGGTCGCGATCAAACCAGTGAGGGTTGCTTGGGTTATGCTTCATGAACTCATTCCAGAGTACTTCGGCAATATCCGCCATTCCCATTGGGGCACCTGGGTGACCAGATTTGGCTTTCTGAACAGCATCCATGCTCAATGCGCGGATCGCATTGGCTAACTCACGGCGAGATGACATTAATCTACTCCTGCGGGGGGTATTAAAAATTGAGGAGTAAATTCTCTCGCAGACGGGGCTTAGATTCAAATGACATTAGCTAAAATGACTCAATTTCATGGGTAATGATCAAAGGTTTCATCGAAGAAGAGCTCTTTTTACTTAGAACTCGACTCTTAACCGGTTACAATGGCTGCCACATTTTGAGAGCTGTGCATGTGCGGCTCGACCTAACCCATAGGATTTACTCATGAGCGAATATTCGATTTTCACCTCTGAATCAGTTTCAGAAGGGCACCCAGATAAGATTGCCGATCAGATCTCTGATGCAGTCTTAGACGCGATTTTAAAAGAGGACAAGTACGCACGAGTGGCGTGTGAGACCATGGTGAAAACCGGGGTTGCGATTGTCTCTGGTGAGATCAGCACCACCTCTTGGATTGATCTTGAAGATCTTGTTCGTGACGTGATTAATGACATCGGCTACACCTCTTCAGATGTAGGTTACGATGGTGATACCTGTGGTGTGATCAACATCATCGGTAAACAGTCTGTGGATATCGCTCAGGGCGTTGATCGTGCGAAACCTGAAGATCAAGGCGCCGGTGACCAGGGTTTGATGTTCGGCTACGCGTCGAACGAAACCGATGTTCTAATGCCTGCTCCAATTACCTTTGCCCATCGTCTTGTAGAGCGCCAAGCAGAAGCCCGCAAATCAGGCTTGCTGCCTTGGTTGCGTCCAGACGCGAAATCTCAGGTGACTTGTCGTTACGAAAACGGTAAGCCGGTCGCGATTGATGCGGTTGTTCTTTCGACGCAACACAATCCAGATGTCACCCAGAAAGATCTTCAGGAAGCGGTTCAAGAGCTGATCATTAAGCATGTTCTGCCAGCTGATCTACTGCATGCTGGCACTAAGCTGCACATCAACCCAACCGGTAAATTTGTTATCGGCGGTCCCGTCGGTGACTGTGGTCTGACGGGTCGTAAGATCATTGTTGATACCTACGGCGGCATGGCACGTCACGGTGGTGGGGCGTTCTCGGGCAAAGATCCATCAAAAGTGGACCGTTCAGCAGCGTATGCAGGTCGCTATGTGGCTAAGAATATCGTCGCTGCAGGCCTTGCAGATCGTTGTGAGATTCAAGTCTCTTACGCGATTGGTGTTGCAGAACCGACCTCAGTTTCAATCAACACCTTCGGCACTGGCAAGATCTCGGATGAGAAGATCATCGAGTTGGTTCGCGAGACCTTTGATCTGCGCCCGTACGCAATCACAAACATGCTAGATCTACTGCACCCTATGTACCGCCAGACAGCGGCATACGGTCACTTTGGTCGTGATCCATTTGAGATGACCGTTGGTGATGACACCTTCACGGCCTTCCCATGGGAGAAGACCGATAAAGCAGACGCGTTAAAATCAGCTGCAGGCGTCTAATCGCCAACTAATAGTGGCTAAGGGTAGGCGAAAGCCTGCCCTTTTTTGTGTCTAAATCCAGCCTGACGCACCCTAATTGTCATGGCATAATCAGTGGCAGAGTAACCAGAGAATCAGTATGCGAATACCCCTTGTCTACCTAGACCTACCACTGAGCACCGGAACAGAAATTGAACTGCCAGAAGCCGCTCACAATCACCTAGTGAAAGTGTTGCGTATGAAGCAAGGGTTCAAACTCGTACTATTCAACGGTGATGGTTTTGACTATCAGGCCGAGCTATCGAGCGTGGCAAAGCGTGAATCCAGTGTGCGGATCATTGCGGCCGACCCGAATGATCGCGAATCCCCGATCGACATTCATATTGGGCAGGGACTTTCGCGCGGTGAACGCATGGACTATGCCGTGCAAAAAGCGACAGAGTTGGGAGTACAAAGCCTGACCCCCCTTTTCACGGATCGTTCCGAGGTCAAACTAACAGCCGATCGCCAAGAGAAGCGATCAGCTCACTGGCAGCAGATCGCGATCAGCGCCAGCGAACAGAGTTTTCGGGCTAAGCCGATGAGCGTAAACGCTCCTCTGTCACTGACAGAGTGGATCGAACAGAGTGATGCTGAATTAAAACTGATTCTTCATCCACACCTTGAGCTCACATCGCTCAACAGTGAGCCAAGACCCTCCAGCGTGGCACTGCTGATTGGACCGGAAGGTGGTTTAGAAGAGAGCGAAGTCGAGCTGGCACTGCAAAAAGGATTTAAGCCCTGGTTACTGGGCAGTCGAATATTACGCACAGAGACCGCCCCCGTCGCAGCGGCATCGGTACTAAACTACCTCTGGGGTGACTTCTCATAAAAGGAAAGAGAGATGAGCATTAAACTGGGCATCGTCATGGACCCTATTGACGACATCAACTACAAAAAAGACAGCTCTTTGGCGATGCTCTGGGCAGCGCAGCAGAAAGGGTGGGAGCTGTACTATATGGAGCAGTCCGATCTCTACTCAAGAGATGGGGATGTTCGTGCTCGTATGGCGCCGATTAGCGTCGATATGAACCCGAACAAGTGGTTCGAACGTGAAGCCTACCAAGATCTATCGCTAACAGAGCTCGATGTCATATTGATGCGAAAAGACCCACCTTTCGACAATGAATTTATCTACACCACCCATCTTTTGGCGGTTGCTGAAGCCGCCGGTGTGCTTATCGTAAACCGCACTCAGAGCCTGCGCGATTTCAACGAAAAACTATTTGCCACGCACTTCCCGCAATGCTGCCCGCCGGTACTGGTCAGTCGTTCAGAGGAGCGATTAAAAGCCTTTCATGCTGAGCATAAGGACGTCATTTTCAAACCCTTGGATGGTATGGGTGGCAGCTCTATCTACCGCATCAAAGAGGATGGTTTGAACCTAGGGGTGGTGATAGAGACGCTGACAAAATTTGGCCAAGAGACCATTATGGCGCAGCGCTACATCCCTGAGATTGTCGAGGGAGATAAACGCATATTGATGATCAATGGCGAGCCTATCGACTATGCACTGGCACGCATTCCAAGTCAGGGAGAGACTCGCGGTAATCTAGCCGCAGGGGGACGAGGCGAAGGCCGCCCACTGAGCGAACGTGATCGTTGGATTGCTGCACAGGTGGGGCCCAAACTGCGCGAAGCAGGGCTTCTATTTGTCGGCTTGGATGTGATTGGTGACTACCTAACCGAGATCAATGTCACCAGCCCGACCTGTATTCGTGAACTCAATGATCAGTTCGGTTTGGACATCGGCATGCAGTTAATGGACTGCATCGAGGAGCAACTCGCTCAGCAATGAACTTAACCGCCTCGCCAAAACCGATCAATCGATTAGCTGCATGGTGTGCAGATGCCGATGAGCGTCTGCGCTTTATGCTGGTATTGGCACTGGCTCTGCACGCACTGATCATACTTTTGGTCGGATTTGATGCACTGAAAACAGAGCAATCATCTAAAACACTAGAGATCACCTTTGCGATTAATCAGGATCCACAGGCACCTATAGACCCTGCCTATTTGGCACAGCACCAGCAATTAGGTCAGGGCGATTCACAAACAAACCAAGAGGCGAGTGTTGTTGAGCCTGCGCTGTTCAGGTCTGACAAGATCAACCAACTCTCGGCACAGATCAGTGCACAATCCGGAACGGGCTTAGCTCCTTCGAATGCTGAGGGCGTCAACGACCAAACTCAGCAAGCTAAATCGGGTACCAATGAGCTGTTAGCAGCCAATACCCAAGCGCTGCTTAAAGCCAATCAACAGACTGATTCCATTCAGACTAACGCCTCGAATCCCTTAGCAGGCGACTCAACGGCTCTGTTTAAAGCGTCAGAGGAGATCGCCTCTTTGGAAGCGCGCTTAAAAGATGAGCAGCGAAAATTAGAGAGTCGCTCACGCACGGGGCGTGTCACTTCGCTTTCGACCTTGGCCAAAGCTGATGCACTCTATCTAGAGCGCTGGCGTCAGAAAATCGAAACGATAGGTAATCTCAACTACCCTATCGAAGCGCGACGCAAGGGCATTGAAGGCAGTCTGCAGATGCTAGTCACTTTAGCCGCTGATGGGAGCGTCAAGCAGTTAGAGATCCTCAAAAGTTCTGGCTACTCAATACTGGATGATGCCGCCGTTCGGACAGTTAGGAGCGCTTCACCCTTCGAGCCCTTCCCTAATGAGATGCGCCAGCGGCTGGACCGACTGGAGATCATTCGCACTTGGAAATTTGAGAAAAATACCCAAGTGTACTGATATCGAAACATTTTCAGCTTACACTGAGGGTGTAAAAAGATTCGACGTTGTTAAAGGAGAAAGAGATGAGTAATGCCAACCTACTCAAGCACCACTTCTTGATGTCTATGCCCAGTCTGGAGAGTGACTACTTTAGCAACAGCCTCATCTATCTTTGTGAGCACAATGAAGAGGGTGCCATGGGGATTGTGGTCAATAAGCCGCATGAGATTCCTATGGATGAGATCCTTGATCAGCTCGATCTCCCTGAAAACTCTCCCTTGAACTATCAGCCTGTTTACCAAGGCGGACCGGTCTCTGAAGAGCATGGGTTTATTCTGCACAGACAGGGCGAGCAAGCTTGGAAATCCTCACTACACCTACCCGAGCAACTGACGTTAACCACATCCCTTGATGTTCTAGAGGCCATTTCGCGTGGCGAGGGGCCTGAAGACTATCTGTTCGCTTTAGGTTATGCGGGCTGGGGACCGGGGCAGCTCGATGAAGAGATGTGTCAGAACCTATGGTTAAGCTCACCCGCAAATTTAGATATACTGTTCGATGTTGAACCCGAATTTAGACTCTCATCCGCAGCGTCTACTCTGGGTGTCGACCTAAACCTAATCTCCGCACAGGCGGGGCACGCATAATTAAGGTCCAATGACTGAGTTAACTGAGAGCGCACTGGGATTCGATTTTGGCTTACGCAGAATTGGTGTTGCCTTTGGTCAGTCATTAACAGCCACCGCCCAACCTCTAAATCCAATTGCTGCAAAAGATGGCATCCCCGATTGGAGTTTAGTCGATAAAATTATTGCTGAATGGCAGCCAAAGACGATCGTTGTGGGACTGCCATTGAACATGGATGGCACTATCAGTGATATGGCGCGACGAGCGAGAAAATTCGCCAACCGCCTGCATGAACGATCTAAAATACCCTGCTTTCTTTTTGATGAACGATTAACATCTCAAGAGGCTAAATCGATTCATCTTGAGAATGGCGGATCAGCCGATTTCGGTGCAGAATCTGTCGACGGTATCGCCGCTCAATTGATGTTAGAAGGTTGGTTTCTTCAAGAACAGCGCATACCAAGCCATGCAAGGCTTGAGGACTATTATGACCAGTAAAACTTTGGACGCTGAACAGCTCCTAACAAGAATGTGTGACAGCACACAGCAGTTAATCGAGACACGCGGCTTAGATAACCCGTACATCATTGGCATTCATAGTGGCGGTGTTTGGTTGGCTGAACGTCTTCACCAACACCTGGGGATTCAGGATGAGATGGGGGTGCTGGACATCTCCTTCTATCGTGACGATTTCACTCGCGTTGGATTGAACCCTAAAGTAGGGGTTTCAAAGCTGCCAAGCGCAACCGAAGATCGCAACATTATCTTGGTTGACGACGTGTTAATGAGTGGTCGCACAGCTAGAGCCGCGCTCAATGAACTGTTCGATTTTGGTCGTCCAGCCTCTGTGACACTGGTCACCCTGATTGACCTACAACGCCGCGAACTGCCGATTCAAGCTGATGTCATCGGTGGAACCCTGACGTTATCAAGCGATCAACAGGTAAAGCTAACAGGCCCATCTCCCCTTGAACTGACCATCAGTCAGCGTAGCAAATAATAGGAAGCGAACATGTTTAACTTTCCTGACCCAACTCAAGCGCAGCTAACCGAAGATGGCCAGCTAAAGCACTTTTTAGATATCGAGGGGCTGCCAGAGTCACTGCTATTAGAACTGCTAGATACGGCTGACTCTTTTGTGGATATGAGTGAGCAGCAGGTTAAAAAGGTGCCGCTTCTTCGGGGTAAAACCGTGGCCAACCTCTTTTTTGAGAACAGTACACGTACATTGTCGACCTTTGAGCTAGCCGCTAAGCGCCTATCGGCTGACGTTCTGAATTTAAACATCAGCACCAGCTCCACAAAAAAAGGGGAGACGCTAAAAGACACCTTGATGACCTTGGAAGCGATGCATTCGGATATGTTTGTCGTTCGCCACTCGGATAGCGGTGCGGCTCACTTCATTGCCAGCCAGGTCACACCCAACGTCGCCATCATCAATGCCGGTGACGGTCGTCACGCACACCCGACCCAAGCGATGCTGGATATGATGACTATTCGTCGCCATAAAGGTGGCTTTAAGCATCTAAAAGTCGCGATCGTCGGCGATATACTTCATTCGCGTGTAGCTCGCTCACAGATTCATGCCTTAAGGATTCTCGGTGTACCCGAGATTCGTCTGATCGCACCTCGTACACTGCTACCGCGTAATGTCGAGATGCTTGGGGTCAAAGTTTTTACCGACATGGCACAGGGTCTTCGTGATGCCGATGTCGTCATCATGCTTCGTCTGCAAAAAGAGCGTATGACCTCCGCTCTGTTACCGAGCGAGTCTGAGTTCTTCAAACTCTATGGCCTATCAGAGGAGAAGCTCGCCTTTGCACACCCTGAGGCGATCGTTATGCACCCAGGGCCGATTAACCGAGGCGTTGAAATCGCGTCCTCCGTAGCTGACGGACCTAAATCGGTGATACTGAATCAGGTCACCAACGGCATTGCCGTTAGGATGGCCGTTATGTCGATGGCGATGAGTGGCCAGGTTGCGGAGAGAGCAAAAAAATTAGAGGCAGGAGAGTAAACAGTGCAGATTAAAATTGCCGGCGGGCGCATTATCGACCCTGCACAAAATATAGATCGAATTGATGACCTCTACATTGTCAAAGGACGCATCGCCGCCATAGGAGAGGCGCCAGAGGGCTTCTCTGCTGACGAAGAGTTTGATGCTGAAGGACAGATCGTCTGCCCCGGTCTCATCGATCTATGTACCCATCTGCGTGAACCAGGTTTAACGCAAAAAGGGACTATCGCATCCGAGACTGCCGCTGCCGCTGCTGGCGGCATTACCACACTGGTAGCCTCACCTAACACCAAACCGGTCGTAGACAGCACAGCGGTTGCTGAACTGGTACAAGATCGTGCAACCGATGCCGGTATGGCACGAGTGCTACCGCTAGGAGCGCTGACACAGTCAATGCAAGGCGAGCAGCTTGCGCCACTGCATGCACTGGCGAGCTCAGGCTGTATCGGTTTCACTAACGGTCGTCACCCGATCGATAGCTCGCGTGTAATGCTAAGAGCGCTTGAATACGCGGCCACACATGACCTGTTGGTAGTGTTTCAAGCGGAAGATCGAGCACTGGCTGCCGAGGGTTGTATGCACGAAGGCACCACCGCCACTCGTCTTGGCTTGAACGGCATTCCTTCCGCTGCTGAAACCATAGAGGTATCACGCTGCTTGATTCTGATTGAAGAGACCGGTGTAAGGGCTCACTTCGGCCAGCTTTCCTGTGCTCAGTCAGTTCTATTAATTCAGAGTGCCCGTGAACGAGGTCTCAATGTGACCGCTGATGTGGCGATTCACAACCTGCTTCTGACAGATGAGGAGGTTAATGGTTTTAACAGCCTATTCCATGTCATCCCACCGCTGCGTTCGCAGCTGGATCGTGCGGGACTGCGTCAAGGCTTAGTCACCGACACACTGGATGCCATCTGTTCCGATCATCAGCCTCAGGATGCTATTTCAAAAGAAGCACCTTTCGCGGCGACTGAACCAGGCATTAGTGGACTTGAAACACTATTACCGCTGAGCCTAATGTTGGTAGAGCAGCAGTTGATCGCCCTGCCTCAGCTGATTGAAAAATTGACAGCGGGTCCTGCGAAAGTGCTAGGCATCGAAGCCGGCTCTCTCGAAGTCGGGGCTGATGCAGATGTGTGTGTCTTTGATCCAGAAGCGACCTGGACGGTCAACAGTGAAACGCTCAAATCTCGTGGTAAGAATACCCCGTTCATCAACACTGAACTGAAAGGCCGTGTGACACTGACTCTACTCAATGGTCAGCCAGTACATCGCTTAAGTTAATAGTCTGAAAACGAAAAGACCCAGCCGATGCTGGGTCTTTTTTTGCCTATTTATGGACCAATCAGTGATTCAGAGTATCGTCTGAATCTTGAAGAGTAAATGACGGTAGATCCTCACCTTCTTGCTTACCCCCCTCATCACTGAGTTTGATCATCAAACGCAGATCATTTGACGAGTCAGCAAAGGACAGTGCCACTTCGTAAGTGATGACACCCTCTTTGTAGAGCGCAAACAGTGCCTGATCGAAGGTCTGCATGCCAAGATTGCTCGATTTCTTGATGACATCTTTAATCTCGTGCACCTCACCTTTGCGAATCAGATCCTGAATCAGCGGCGTGTTGATTAGCACTTCAATGGCCGCTCTTCGCCCCTTACCATCCGCAGTGGGCAGCAGTTGCTGCGCGACAATCGCTTTCAAGTTAAGTGATAGATCCATCCAGATCTGATTATGATGCTCAGGGCCAAAGAACGAGATGATACGGTCAAGGGCTTGGTTCGCATTGTTAGCATGAAGCGTTGCCAAACAGAGGTGGCCGGTCTCAGCGAATGCCAGAGCGTACGCCATGGTTTCAGCCGAGCGGATTTCACCCATCAAGATGACATCTGGTGCCTGACGTAAGGTGTTTTTCAGTGCTACTTCAAACGACTCAGTATCAAGCCCCACTTCACGTTGAGTCACGATCGACTTTTTATGATGGTGAATGTACTCAATGGGGTCTTCAACCGTAATGATATGCCCCGCAGCATGCTCATTACGGTAATCAATCATTGATGCCAGAGAGGTCGATTTACCGGTAGAGGTACCACCGACAAATAGGATCAAACCACGCTTCGTCATCGAGAGATCTTTAAGCACCTCAGGAAGTTTGAGCTCCTCCATAGTCGGTATGTGGTTAGCTATAGAACGCAGCACCATTCCCGGCGTGTTTCGTTGCACATAGGCGCTAACACGAAAACGACCGATACCGTTCACACTCAGTGCAAAGTTACACTCATTGGTTGCTTCAAATTCGGCCAGCTGCTTGTCACTCATCGTACTGTAAACCAGTGCACGTGATTGTGATGAGTTGAGCGACTCACGTGTCAGTGGCTTGATCGTGCCGTCCACCTTGATAGAAGGGGGTGCACCCGCAGTGATGAACAGATCTGAACCACCGCGCTCGGTCATTACTTTTAATAGCTGTGTAAAATCCACGGGTTACCTCACTTAAAATATCGAAGGGTCTTTAGCGCGAGCAGCCGCTTGCTCTGGCGTGATAAAGCCTTTTTGAACCAGCTCTAAAAGGGCCTGATCCAAGGTCTTCATACCCACCTGGGAACCCGTCTGAATGGCTGAATACATCTGAGCCACTTTATCTTCCCGAATCAGGTTACGTATGGCCGATGTCCCGATCATGATCTCGTGAGCTGCGACTCGACCGCCGCCTGTCTTCTTCAAAAGGGCTTGAGAGATAACGCCCTGCAGCGATTCAGAGAGCATTGAACGGACCATATCTTTCTCTGCGGCTGGAAAGACATCGATGATACGGTCAATGGTTTTCGCTGCCGAGGTGGTATGAAGAGTGCCGAAAACTAAGTGTCCAGTCTCTGCTGCAGTCAACGCAAGACGAATGGTCTCTAGGTCACGCATCTCACCCACTAGGATGACATCGGGGTCTTCACGCAGCGCCGAACGCAGTGCCGCATCAAATCCAAGGGTATCTCGATGCACCTCACGCTGGTTAATCAGACACTTTTTACTCTCGTGTACAAATTCGATGGGATCCTCAATCGTCAATATATGCTCAGATCGAGAGTCATTGATGTAATCGATCATCGCTGCCAGCGTGGTCGACTTACCGGAACCGGTTGGTCCTGTCACTAGAACCAGCCCTTTTGGCTGGTCGGAGAGCTGCTGGAAGACCTTACCCATGCCAAGATCATCCATAGTCAGCACTTTACTGGGGATGGTACGAAATACCGCTGCCGCTCCGCGGTTTTGAACAAAACCATTAACACGAAAACGCGCCAGCTGAGGTACTTCAAAGGAGAAATCGACTTCTAACTTCTCTTCGTACTCTTTACGCTGCTTGTCATTCATAATGTCATACAGCAACCCATGGACCTGTTTATGATCCATCGATGGCAGTTTGATGCGACGCACATCACCGTCGACACGGATCAACGGCGGCATACCCGCCGTAATGTGCAGATCGGATGCTCCTTGCTGTACAGCAAAGGCTAAAAGTTCGGTAATATCCATAATTGAGTTCACCCTAGCGGAAACGACCGCATCAACCTCATGAGTAGTGACACATATGACTAGCATAGCAGAGAGCCTGAAAAAGGTGAGATCCGAGATAGAAAAAGCCTGCGCTGAGTCAAACCGTTCTGAAAAAGAGGTATGCCTACTAGCCGTCAGTAAGACCCGCAGTGTGGATGAGGTCGTCGAACTGGCTCGCTTAGGGCAACGTGCTTTCGGTGAAAATTATCTGCAAGAGGCGCTGGATAAAATATCCGCTCTTGAGCCCCTTAATCTCGAATGGCACTTTATTGGCCCTATTCAATCCAACAAAACGAAGCCAATCGCAGAGCAGTTTGCCTGGGTCCATAGTGTCGATAGACTGAAAATTGCACAACGTCTGTCGGCACAACGTCCTCATTATGCCGAGGACTTAAACATCTGCTTGCAGGTTAATATTAGCTGTGAAGAGAGCAAATCTGGTTGCCTTCCAGATGAAGCGCTCGAGCTCGCCAAACAGATTGCCGAACTCCCCAAAATAAACTTACGTGGTTTAATGGCTATACCAGAAGCGACTGAGGATGTTGAACTACAAAAAGAGCGTTTTTGTCAGGTGAGAACTCTGTTTGAAGAGATCAAACAAACGATACCCAGTCTGGATACCCTATCAATGGGCATGTCGGGTGATCTGGATGCCGCCATTGAAGAGGGCGCAACCATCGTTCGTATTGGTACGGCTCTATTCGGCCCACGCAACTACAACAAATAATTTTTAGGAGAAAAGTGTGGCACAGCCATCTATCGCATTTATTGGTACAGGCAACATGGCCGGTGCAATCCTTGAGGGCTTAATTGCAACGGGATACCCCGTCGACAAGCTATGGGCCACACGTCGCCAGCTCGATAAGTTAGCAAGCTTTGCTGAGCGTGGCGTTCACACAACGACCGATAACCATCTCGCGATTAACGCTTCGGAAATTGTTGTAATCTCCGTTAAGCCGCAGATGATGCGCGATACACTGACTGAGTTAGCACCCACACTGCAACAGCGTAAACCGCTGTTAATCTCTGTGGCAGCAGGCATTAGCTGCGACTCTTTGGAGCGTTGGGCCGGCGGTGAACTGGCCGTGATTCGTTCAATGCCGAACACGCCATCTCTACTCAAATTAGGCGCCAGCGGCCTGTTTGCCAACCCTAGAGTGAGTGATGAGCAGAAAGCTCAAGCCTCTTCAATTGCAGAAGCGGTCGGCATTGCTACCTGGTGTGATACTGAAGAGGGCATCGATCAGGTAACTGCCGTTTCGGGGTCAGGCCCTGCTTACTTCTTCCTAATGATGGAGAAGATGATTGAAGCGGCACAAGCGCTCGGCATGAGTCCTGAAGCGGCGCGTCAACTAACCATTCAAACCGCCAAAGGGGCTGCAGAGATGGCCGCTCAAACTGGGATTGAACCGGCCCAGTTGCGAAAAAATGTCACCTCCCCAGGCGGTACCACTGAGCAAGCGATTAACAGCTTCGAACAGGATCAACTGGGCGAGGTTGTGTTACGAGCAATGACCGCCTGCAAGAACCGTGCAGCAGAGATGAGTGAGCAACTCGGTAAAGACTAATGGCTGCAAAACAGCTACTCTTAAACACTTGTCATCATTAAGCGAACTATAGGATTGAACATGGCTGGCGATACACTGACATTAATCATTCGAACGATTGGTGAAGTTTTTGCATTTATTCTGCTTCTGCGTTTTTTACTGCAGGCGAGTGGCGCTGACTATTACAATCCGATCTCTCAATCGGTGGTTCGCTTTACCCAAGTTCCTTTGGCTCCACTGCAGAAACTGGTTCCAAGAATTGGGCGTTTAGACATCTCCCCGTTGGTATTGGCCTTCGCAGTTAAAGTGGCTGTTGTTGTCGCGATTATCTTCTTTACACAGGGCAACATCCCCAACATGCTGGGTGCGGCACTGTTTGGCCTATTCGGGGTGCTTGACGGCATTCTCACCATCTATTTCTGGGCTGTTATTGGGTCAGTGATCCTCTCCTGGGTAGCCCCAAACAGCTACCACCCGGGTCCACAGCTCATTATGCAGATCACAGAGCCCGTGTTCTCTTTGGCGCGCAAAGTCATTCCACCTATCGGCGGTCTGGATCTATCACCGATTTTGATCTTTTTAGTGATTCAAATTCTACAATCTCAAATCACTCGTCTGGTCATGTAACTGAACCCGTGGTTTGCTAGAATTAAATACTGTTTCACGTACAGCATTGCACAGGAGATAGCCTAATGCCGGCTAGCTTGCCAACGGATTCCGTCGGTATCGTTACACCAGAATTGATTCACTTTGCCGAGCCTCTCTCTTTGGCTTCAGGCCGAGTGCTGCCTGAATACGATCTAATGGTTGAGACCTACGGGCAACTCAATGCAGATTGCTCAAATGCGGTTTTGATCTGCCATGCACTATCGGGTCACCACCATGCGGCGGGATATCATTCAGAGAGTGATAAATACCCTGGCTGGTGGGACAGTGCTATTGGTCCTGGGAAGCCGATCGACACGAATCGCTTTTTTGTTGTGTCGTTGAATAACCTTGGTGGCTGTCACGGCTCAACAGGCCCGACTTCCATCGACCCAAACACCGGAAAACCTTACGGACCAGACTTTCCTTTTGTTACCGTTCGAGACTGGGTCAACAGTCAGGTTCGACTTGCAGACCACTTCGGTATCCAACGTTGGGCAGCGATTGTGGGTGGCAGCTTGGGCGGTATGCAAGCGATGCAGTGGTCAATCGACTACCCTGAAAGACTGGGCCACGCATTAATCATCGCCTCTTCACCAAAGTTAACGGCACAAAATATCGCGTTCAATGAGGTTGCTAGACAGGCTATTTCGAAAGACCCTCAGTTCCACGAGGGACGCTATTACGATCACGAAACCCTTCCCAAAACAGGGCTCTCACTGGCTCGTATGATTGGCCACATCACCTATCTATCTGATGACGGTATGGCCGAGAAGTTTGGTCGTGAGATGCGCACGGGTGAGCTGAGTTTCGACTTAAATACTCAATTCCAAGTCGAAAGTTACCTTCGATACCAAGGTGAGAAGTTTTCGACGGCGTTCGATGCAAATACCTACCTGTTAATGACAAAAGCGCTGGATTACTTTGATCCCGCATCAGAGTATGGCGATGATCTTTCAAAGGCATTAAGCCAGGCTAGCTGTAAATTTCTCGTCGTCTCGTTTACAACAGACTGGCGCTTCTCTCCCGAGCGCTCGCGTGAGATTACCGATGCACTGGTCGCAGCCGATAAAGATGTCAGCTACGCAGAAATCGACTCTGATCACGGACACGACGCCTTCTTAATCGACAGCCCTCGATACATGGCTGTATTTAGAGCCTACATGAACCGTGTAGCCAATGAACTCAATCTAGGAGTCACCCATGAGAGCTGATTTAGAGATCATTGCAGACTGGATTCAACCCGAGGCGCGCGTCCTTGATATGGGTTGTGGTGACGGTGAACTGCTCGATTTTCTCTCCCAGCAAAAGCAGGTTGATGGCTTAGGTTTAGAGATCGATCATGACAATATCACTCACTGTATTGCGCGCGGTGTGAACGTCATTGAAAAAAACTTAGATGAAGGTCTTGCCAGCATAGACGACTCAAGCTTTGACAGCGTCGTTATGACGCAAGCGTTGCAGGTCATGCACCGTCCCGACTTGATCGTAGAGGAGATGTTGCGTATTGGTAATGAGGGGATCGTCACCTTCCCTAACTTTGCCCACTGGCGTGCGCGATTCTACTTGGCATTTCGCGGTAAGATGCCGGTCTCCAAGTTTCTCTCTTACAGCTGGTATGACACGCCAAACATTCACTTCTGTACCTTTAAAGATTTTGAAGCGCTCTGCATCGAGAGAAACATCCGAATCATTGAACGCACCGTAGTCGACAATGAGCACCGCCAGCGTTGGTGGCATAAGCTCTGGCCCAATATGATGGGTGAAATCGCGATCTACCGAATCACACGATAGAGGTTGAGATTAATGATGCGTTCTTTAATGGTTCTATTACTCACTTCGCTATTTGCTCTGTCCGGTCATGCGGAACAGAAACAGATTGAGCGCGGTTATGAAGTGCACTATAACGCCTTCAACTCAAGCTTTGTTACCCCTGAAGTCGCCGCTGCAAATGGCATCCTGCGCAGTAAAGTCAGAGCTCTGGTCAATGTGGCTGTTTTCAAACTTGAGCAGAACGGTGACAAAACGGCTGTACGAGCCAACATCAAAGGCGAAGCGAGTAATTTGCTTCAACAGATTCAGACCATTGAGTTCAAACCGATCATTGAGGGCGATGCAATCTACTACATTGGCGGGTTCCGCTTCAGCGAAGAGGAACGCATGACGATCGAGCTCGAGGTCACACCGGACCCTAACCAAGCTCCGATCAAGGTTAGCTTCAACCAAACCTTCTACACGGAGTAGGCATGAGCCAGCGGATTGTTTTAGCCAGCGGTAACCAGGGCAAACTCAAGGAGTTCTCAAAGATACTGGCTCCTCTGGATTTTGAGATCGTCTCCCAGGGAGACTTGGGTGTTGAAGATGCTGAAGAGACCGGTTTAAGTTTTGTCGAGAACGCGATCATCAAAGCCCGCAACGCCTGCGCTGCAACCGGCTTACCTGCCATTGCTGATGACTCAGGCCTTGAGGTGGATGCTCTCTCTGGAGCCCCTGGCATCTACTCTGCTCGTTTTGCAGGCCCAGGAGCCTCGGACCAACAGAATATAGATAAGCTTCTTCAAGAGCTTGGTGAGCTTGAAGCGGAGCAGCGCTCTGCACGATTTCGCTGTGTTCTGGTCTGTATGCGCCACCAGAATGATCCTACTCCACTGATCGCTGTGGGCAGCTGGGAAGGTAAGATTCTTGGTGCACCTGAAGGGGAGAATGGCTTTGGTTACGATCCTATATTCTGGTCACCTGAGTATGACTGCGCAGCAGCACAACTCACCCCAGAGCAGAAAAAAGCCGTCAGCCATCGCGGCAAAGCCGTTGCACAGCTGACAGAACAGCTGGCTGCTTTCCTCGCCTAAATGGATGCCAAGCTACCACCGCTGTCACTCTATGTGCACGTGCCTTGGTGCATTCGAAAGTGTCCATATTGTGACTTCAATTCGCACCAAGTCAGAGATGAGATTCCTGAATCACTCTACTTGGACCGCCTAATTTCAGAACTAAAAAACGAGCAACACCTAACGTCTGGTCGACCCATACATTCGATCTTCATCGGTGGCGGGACACCTAGCCTTCTAAAACCGGAAAGCTACGCCAGATTACTTGAGGCTGTTAAATCAAACTACAGCCTAGAACCAGACGCTGAAATTACTATGGAAGCAAACCCTGGGACTTTTGAACAAGAGAAGTTTGAAGGGTTTGCAGATGCGGGCATCAATCGGTTGTCGATCGGCGTGCAGAGCTTTGATGATGATCGGCTGAGAGCTCTTGGCCGAATCCATACAGGCGGCGAAGCCGTTAAAGCCATTCAATCAGCAACAAAACTGTTTCAACGGACCAATATCGATCTGATGCACGGACTACCCGGTCAAACCCCGGACGCTGCGTTGAATGATCTTGAGCAGGCTATCGCGTTTGAACCTGATCAAATCTCTTGGTATCAACTGACGATTGAGCCCAACACAGAGTTTGCAGCTAAACCGCCCTCTCTACCGATCGAGGAGTTCTTATGGGCTATTCAGGAGCAGGGCAGTGAACTGCTAAAACGTCATGGTTATGAGCAGTATGAGATTTCCGCCTTCGCACGACCAGGCGGTGAATCAAAACACAACCTCAACTACTGGCAGTTCGGTGACTACTTAGGTATTGGTGCCGGCGCACACGCTAAGATTTCCCGCTGGGAGCAAGGTCAGCTGCTGATTGAACGTATTCATAAACAGCGCCAACCCAAGGCTTACATAAATGCCATCGACCCAGTTGCAGGTAGAGAGATCATAGAATCCGAGGCTCTGCCCTTTGAGTTTATGCTCAACGCCTTGCGCCTGAAATCGGGCGTTGCCACAGAGCTTTTTGAGCAGAGCACTGGATGTTCGATTGAACGTATAGAACCTCTGCTATCAAAAGCTCGTCAACGTGGAATGCTAGTTGAAGACTTAACTAGAATTGCTCCAACCCAAGAGGGGCAGCTGTTTCTTAATGATCTTTTGGAGATGTTTATCGATTGAGATTGGCGACGATCTTAGGTATCTCACTAATCGTCTCAGCGTGCCAGTCAGCATCCACCTCAATGGCCCACTCCAGCCCTTCGGGGTTGACCCAGATGGTATGCATTCCCATCTCTTTTGCCGCCCGAATATCATTAATCGGGTGATCACCCACATGGACCACCTCATCCGCGTTGACCGAAGCAAACTCTAAAGCCTTCTCAAACATCAGAGGGTGGGGCTTCGCAGTACCCACCCCGTCGGCATTAAATTGAAAATCGAACCACTGCGCTAAGGGGGTTTTAGCCACCTCAGCATTACCGTTACTCAGTGCACCAATCAGCAACCCTTGATCTTTAAGTTGCTGCAACATATCGATCACCTGGTCGTAGGGCGTGACCGCGTGGCGATGATGTAAAAACAGATCAAAAGCTGCCGCCGCTTTTGATTCCGCCTCTTGTTGGGTAAGCCCCACTGAGACCATCCCCTCTTCAAGCAGACGTATACGCGTTTCTGTCATGCTGTGTGCAATTTCTGGATAACGCTCAAGTAGAGAGCGACGCAGTGCTGACCCTTCGGCAAGATCACTGAGTGAATATCGCTCTGTGTAAGCTGGAACCTCGCGTTCTAGCCACTCCCACAATAGATCGTTCGCTTTAATCACAACCGGGTGGACGGCCCATAAGGTATCGTCGAGATCAAAGGTGACACACTTAATTTTTTTCACGTCGTTTAGCCCTTGGGTGTGAGTTTTGATAGATCGATTTAAGTTGCTTGAAGTCTAGGTGCGTATATATCTGAGTCGTACTGATATCGGCGTGACCTAATAGCTCTTGCACGGCACGAAGGTCACCAGAGCCGGCGAGCATTTCAGTCGCGAAACTATGACGCAGCCGGTGTGGGTATAAATTGCCTGCGACACCCGACTGTTCACCAAGCTCTTTCAAACGTTTCTCGACGCTGCGGGATGAGAGACGCTTGCCCAGCTTCCCGACAAACAGAGCTTCTTCATTGTAGTCGGCTAATGCCAAGCGCTCCTTTAGCCAAAGCTTAATGGCCTGCAGAGCCGCACCGCCCACTGGAACTTGGCGCATTTTGCGACCCTTACCCTCAACGATGACGGAGCCTGAACCTAAATCGATATCGCTTAGATTAATACCAACCAATTCTGATACGCGCAGCCCACTGGAATAGAGCAGCTCCATCATGGCTAGATCACGAATCTTTAAGGGATCATCTTGTGGCGTGTCTAACACCTCATTCAAGGTCTCAGAACTCAGTGTTTGTGGAAGACGGCGAGGGGCTTTCGGCGCTTTAATGGCCAGAGCGGGATTATGTTCGCAGATCGATTGCTGATTCAGATATCGATAAAAGCTACGAAGTGCAGACAGCATTCGTTGCAACGATCGGCCCGACAGACCCTCTGAGTGCAGCTCGGCCACCGCGTAACGCAGAGGGCGCTCAGAGAGCTCAAGCCAGCCTGTGAATTCAATCAGTTGTAGCGTCTCTCGAAAGCGCTGAAGATCGCGCTGATAGTTGAAGACTGTTTTATCGGATAGCTGACGCTCGACACGGAGGTGCTCGGTAAAGCGAAATTCTAAATCGCTATCCGAGCAACCCATGCTAGCCTCGAATATTCATCAAACGCGCAAGGATTCTGCTTAGAACTTCGCCGATATACGCCAAAAATAGCGTTCCTTGCGTAGACTGGAAGTAGTTGGCGTCGTATGAGCCAATAACCAGAAGACCTAAAGATTCGCCCTTCACTAGAGGTACCACAGCGCAAGATCCAACGGGCTTTTGAGGGTTTCGGAATAAGAATCGGGTCATCTGATCCGACAACTGTCCGCAGACCGGGCTTGATGAGTCGATCAACGGCTGAACAATTGACGTTTGACTGCGCGGCAACACTCTTAGTGAGTTAACGTCGAGCTCCGTATCCGAGAAGAGGATTAGCTCCACCTCATCGCCACTGAAGTCGCCACACAAGCTCTCTTCAAGTGCAATACTGACTTCATCAAAGCTGTCTGCCTCTAGCAGTGACAGAACCATCCGCTTGGTCTTACCGAATTGCCCGTCGTTATGACGCGCTGCTTCGATCATATCCGACAGGTGGATTTCGAGTGTATTGGCTTTTTCTCGCAGCATGCTGGTTTGACGTTCAACCAAGGAGACCGCCGAACCTCTATGATGAGGTACCGTCAGCTTTTCAAGTAACCAGGTATGGTTCTCAAAAAAACTGGGATTCTGTGCAAGCCACTCTGCGACTTGGTTTTCATCTAGCGGTTGGCTCATAAGTAGATCTGCCCTTCGTAAACCGAACATACGGGACCAGTCATATTGACGGAGTGCCCTTCACCTAACCACTCAATCTCAAGATCACCACCAGGTAAGTGAACGGTAACTTTGCTATCGAGAAGGCCACGCAAACGACCTGACACGACGGCAGCACAAGCCCCAGTACCACACGCTTGAGTTTCACCTGCACCGCGCTCATAGACACGAAGATTCACCTCATTTTTGGAGATGACTTCCATAAATCCGATATTGGCACGACTAGGGAAGACAGCATGAGATTCCAGCTCTGGCCCCCAGCTCTCAACCGGCGCGCTTTCAATGGAATCAACGACCAAGACAGCATGAGGATTACCCATGGAGACCGCACCAAACTCAACAGTTTGACCTGAAGCCAGTTGGGTAGAGTAAGTCGTGCTCTTCTCTGTGAAGGTGGTAGGCACTTCGACCGGATCCAACTCTGGAGCACCCATATCAACTTCAACCAGATCGCGACCCACAATGTTCAACACCGCACGACCACGTGCTGTTTGCACCTTAATGGTATCTCGCAACACCAACCCTTTATCGCGAACAAATCGCGCAAAGCAGCGAGCGCCGTTGCCACAGTGCTCGACTTCACTGCCATCAGCATTAAAGATACGGTAACGAAAATCCATATCCGGATCGGATGGCGGTTCGACCAACAACATCTGATCAAAACCGACACCAAAATTGCGATCCGAAAGTTGACGCACAAGGTCCGCGTTGACACGGACGCGTTGTGAGATGGCGTCAATGACCATAAAGTCATTGCCCAAGCCATGCATCTTAGTGAATCGCAGTAGCATCAGCCTTCCTCTGACAGTAATGATTCACCGCGCACAAGATCAGCAAACTGCTCACGCTCACGAACCACTTGGAAGCGCGCATCATCCACCATCACCTCAGCGGCACGGCCACGGGTGTTGTAGTTAGAAGCCATGACAAAGCCGTATGCGCCTGCCGAGCAGACTGCTAATAGATCACCTGGAGTCAGTGCCAACTTACGATCTTTGCCAAGGAAGTCGCCGGTTTCACAAATCGGGCCGACAAGATCCCAAACGGCCTCTTCCGCGGATGACTCTAGCTGAGCTGGAATAATCTCTTGGTAAGCGCTGTATAACGACGGGCGAATCAGATCGTTCATTGCCGCATCGATAATGGCAAAGTTCTTCTCTTCATTACGCTTAAGGAACTCAACCTTGGTGAGTAGAATTCCCGCGTTCGCAGAGATCGAACGGCCCGGCTCAAACACTAACTTAAGCTGACGATCACCCAAACGATCAATGATGGCATCGATGTAATCTTTGGGCTCTGGTGGTGTCTCGTCGGTGTAACAAACCCCTAAGCCACCGCCAAGGTCGAGGTGTTCGATCAGGATACCCGCTTCCGCCAATCGATCGATCAATGCTAATAGGCGATCGAGCGCATCGAGGAAGGGATCGATTTCAGTCAACTGCGAACCGATGTGGCAATCAACGCCAACCACTTTAACGTTTGAAAGCTGAGCCGCTCGCTGATAAACCTCAAGCGCAGAATCAATGGCGATACCAAACTTGTTCTCTTTTAGGCCCGTTGAGATGTAAGGGTGCGTGCCCGCATCGACATCAGGATTCACACGGAATGAGACATCGGCCACCTTGCCTAACTCAGCAGCGACGGCATTAACACGTTCCAGCTCTGATTCAGACTCGATATTGAAACAGTGGATGCCAACTTCTAGCGCACGAGCGATCTCTGCAGCCTGCTTGCCAACACCAGAAAAGACCACTTTGGAAGGATCCGCACCCGCCAAAAGCACGCGCTCTAATTCACCCTGAGAGACAATATCAAAGCCTGCTCCCAACTTAGCCAATACGTTTAATACAGCTAGGTTGGAGTTAGATTTAACCGCAAAGCAGACCAATGCATCGCGCCCTGCTAACGCATCGGCATAAGCCAAATAGCCTCGTTCTAGGGCATCACGCGAGTAAACATAAGCGGGGGTGCCAACCGTATTAGCGATCTCTTCAACAGATACATCTTCCGCAAACAGTTGACCGTCGCGGTATTCAAAACTTTCCATTTTTTCTCTCTTAAGAGTTTGATTGCTGCGAAGTTTCAGCACCAGGCATAGACAATGGGCCCTTCTGACCGCATCCAACGAGTGCACAACAGAACACCAGTGCAAAGAACATTCGCATAATCCACTCCAATTACGACCAACCCTTTTTGTGTCGGGTTTTGATCAATAAAATTAAAGCCAGAGTATACCCTGATAATAGGCCTGTAGGCGACCACGAAAGGCCTATTTAGCACGGACAAAGCTGCGGAAATCAGTATAATGAAACCAATGTTTACAGGAGGTTAGACAATGAGTGATGCTATCTATTTAGAGCGAGTTGAAGAGACCCTCAACGCACTCGAAGAGCTGTTAGACGATGCGGAATCCGATTTGGACTATGACAATAACGGCGCGATGATGACGATTAAGTGCCCTGACCGAAGCCAAATTATCCTAACGCGCCAGCCTCCAGTGAAGCAGCTTTGGCTAGCAACCCGCACGCAGGGCCTGCATTTTGACTACGATGAAGCTCAACAGGCTTGGGTTTTAGACTCGGATGGCTCGCTGCTACGAACTCATCTAATGGCTGCATTCGCCGATCAAACCGACGAACAACTCGACCTATCTGAGATCTAATTAATGAAAATTCTTGTTACAGGTGCAGCCGGCTTTATTGGTTTTCATGTCAGCCAGTGGCTATGCAACCGTGGTGATGAGGTTGTTGGTATCGATAACCTTAATGACTATTACGAAGTGAGTTTGAAAGAGGCGCGTCTCTCTCAACTGGAACCCCTATCGAACTTCCGCTTTATCAAGCTCGACATTGCCGATCGAAATGAACTGTCTAATTTATTTGCAGAAGAGAAGTTTGATCGTGTTGTTCATTTAGCGGCGCAAGCGGGTGTTCGTTACTCCATTGAGAACCCGCATGCTTATGCAGATTCCAACCTTGTTGGATTTCTGAATATTCTTGAAGGTTGTCGCCACAATCAAGTCGAGCACTTGGTTTACGCATCATCAAGCTCAGTATACGGTGCAAACGAGACTATTCCGTTCAGCGAAAATAATAATGTCGACCACCCAGTTTCGCTGTATGCTGCCTCCAAAAAGGCTAACGAAGCGATGGCTCATAGTTACAGTCAACTCTACAACTTGCCAACTACTGGCCTGCGCTTCTTTACTGTCTACGGACCTTGGGGCCGTCCAGATATGTCGCCAATTCTTTTCGCAAAAGCGATAACAGAAGACAAACCACTGAAGGTGTTTAACTACGGCAAGCACCGCCGCGACTTCACCTACATTGATGACATCGTACAAGGCGTAGTGCGCACACTGGATAATGTAGCTCAATCCAATCCAGAATGGTCTGGCTTAGATCCTGATCCAGCAACATCAAAAGCGCCTTGGCGCATCTACAACATCGGCAATAGCCAGCCTGTAGAGCTGCTCTACTACATTGAGTGCATTGAGAAGGCGTTAGGAAAAACAACAGAGAAAGAGTTACTGCCTCTACAACCTGGCGATGTTGAGCATACCTATGCAGATGTAGCCGCTCTGATGCGCGACACTGGATACCAGCCCAATACACCGATTGAAAAGGGTGTGGAGCAGTTTATAGCCTGGTTTAAGTCCTACTATGGCTAATTCGTAATTAGACTTTGAACTTGCTCATAGAGGCGCTCCAGAGCGCCTCTATTTTTTTCTACCACCTGCATGCCGGCTTGAGACATTGCCTGGTTATCTTGGCTTAGCAAGCGCTCAATCTGCTCAGCCAATTCCTGTTCACATTGAACTTGCACCAATGCACCTTCACTTTTCAGCGTCGAGATAATCGAGCGGAAGTTATAATCACTTGGCCCCATGACAATTGGCAAACCAAGAGCGGCCGGCTCAAGCGGATTATGCCCACCCGTACCAGAGAAGCTTCCACCGACGAAGGCTAGATCCGCAGCTGAGTAGTAAGCAAACATCTCACCCAGCGAATCACCAATCCATATATCGATATTTCTATCGGCCGTAGATAGTGATCGCTTACTTACAAAATCAGAATAGCCTTTAGCCAACTGATAAACAGAGTCAAAACGCTCTGGATGGCGGGGTACGAGAATGAGTACCGGACGCTGATCTTGTGGAATGACACTCCAAGCATCCAACAAAATCTTATCCTCACCCTGATGGGTACTGGCAGCCACTAGCACTTTGCGGTCAAAAGCAGCTTTCCACGCTTTACCTATTTGAATCTGATCTTCAGGAAGATCGATATCGAATTTGATACTACCAGAAACCAGCAGTCGATCCTCTGGCATACCCAAGCTCTTAAACCTTTCTGCATCCGACTCATGTTGGGCTAGCAAAAGCGAAATTGAATTTAACGTATCCTTGGTCAACCCTGAAAAGCGCTTATATCCCTTGAATGACTTCTCAGATAGACGAGCATTTGCCAGAACGATGGGAATCTTCCGACTTGATGTAGCTGTCAAGAGATTCGGCCAAATCTCTGTCTCAACAATGAGCAGTAATTTTGGAGAGTGAGCTCCGAAAAACAGTGTAAAGAAGATCGGTAGATCCCATGGCAGGTAACGGTGCTCGACTCGCCCGCCAAAACGCTGTTTTACCTGTGCCGCTCCCGTTGGTGTGGTCGTTGTGAAAAGGACCGACTCACCCTGATCTAAAAGCCTCTCAACAAGCGGGCTAATCGCAATGGTTTCACCAACAGAAACCGCGTGAATCCAGATCGGTCTGCCTAGTGTTTTCTGCTGAATACCAAAACGTTCAATCAGACGCTGTCGATAGGCAGAGGCTTTTAAGCTACGAACTAACAGGCGAAAAACGAAGAGAGGCAGTAACAGTGTATAAAGCGCGGAATAGAGCAGCCTAGCCATCTAGCTGCTCACTAAACTGCATACGATGAAGCTGAGCATAATCCCCATCCAAAGCCAACAGCTCTGCATGAGTACCGCGCTCCACTATTTGCCCCTGATCCATTACAACGATCAGATCCGCTTTTTCAATGGTGGAGAGGCGATGGGCAATGATAAGCGTTGTCCGCCCCTTTACGACCTCATCGAGTGCTTCCTGGATGTGTCGTTCCGACTCTGTATCCAGTGCCGAGGTTGCCTCATCAAGAATCAAGATAGGTGCATTTTTCAAAATAGCGCGAGCGATCGCAATACGCTGACGCTGACCACCTGAGAGAAGCACGCCACCCTCGCCAATCTCAGTTTCAAGACCTTTGGGCAGTCGCTCAACAAACTCCATGACATGCGCAGCCTCTGCGGCCACTTTAATCTGTTCTGGAGTCGATGATGCAAGCGCACCATATGCAATATTGTCAGCGATCGTGCCGTTAAAAAGCACAACTTGCTGGTTAACTAACGCAATTTGTTCACGTAGCGACTCTAGCGTACAGGACTCAAGCGCTTGGCCATCCAGTAACAACTCACCACGCCAACCATCATTAAAACGCGGTAACAGACTGACCAGCGTCGATTTACCCGAGCCAGACTTACCAACCAACGCAACGGTCGTTCCTGCAGGAATATCCAAATTAATCTGCTTCAGCGCATCATCTTGAGTTCCGGGATAAGCAAAGCTTAAATCCGAGAATTTAAGATCACCAACCGCTCGACCAAGCTCAATCGATCCGGTGTCGACCTCAACCGGTTCATCCATAACCGCAAAGACACCCTCTGAGGCGGCAATACCTCTCTGAATTTTACTGTTCACATCGGTAAGTAAGCGCAATGGTTTTGTAATCAAACCTGCCGCGGTTAAAAAGGCGACAAAACTACCCGTGGTCATTCCTTGCATTACCGATGGATGCATAGCAATAAACATTAATACGGCTAGTGCAGCCGCCACAAGTAACTGAATAATGGGGGTATTGAGTGATTGAGTAACCACTAGCCTCATGAACTGCCTACGATTGAGATCACTCGCTTTAAAGAAGCGATCACTTTCAAATTCTGCACCGCCAAATATGCGCACAATTTGATAGCCTCGCACAGCTTCAGATGCTGCGTCAGTGATATCTCCAACCGATTCCTGTAACTGTTTTGATTGTCTGCGCATTTTGCGAGAGGCAATCATAACTACAATGCCTATAAATGGTGCTGCACCAATAAAAATCAGAGTCAATTTCCAATTTAAATAGAGCATGTATCCGAACAGCCCAATAACTGTCATGCCTTCGCGAAGCCCAACCTTTATTGCTTCAGTTACAGCCTCAGTAACCTGTTCAACGTTATAAGTCAGCTTTGCTAGAATTTGACCACTACTCGATTTGTTATAAAAAGAAGTGGGTAATCGCTGTAGTATTTCAAAAAGATCCACTCGCAAACCATGAATTACTTGGCGTGCAATGTAAGCAATACTGTAGCTTCCAATAAAGGTTCCCAAACCTCTACTGGCGAAAATAGCTAAGACCATAATGGCCAAAAGGTAACGTTGATCAAGCTCGCCTGCCTCAACGGCATCAACAACCATCTCTAACCACTTTGCAGAGGCTGCTTGAGAAGCACCATAAAGTCCAAAACCCAAAAAGCTGATAGCAAAACCGTGCCAATATGGACTGACATAGCGCAATAGGCGTTTATATAATGACCAACTTGTTTGCTCAGAGTGCATATTTTAACCTAATAAAGCGTTAACTTCTAAAAAAGTGGAGTAAGTATACCCTAGGGAATTGCCCATAAAGCACTTAAACCTATAAACTTTGTGGATTCCAGCTTAGCTATTGTTATGAAAACTGAAGCTCACACCAATTTTCTAGCTCCAAGGTACTGGCCTACATGGTTAGGTCTAGGAGCTTTGCGTCTAATTAATTGGCTTCCTTTTGGACTTCAAATAAAAATTGGAGCGGCCTTAGGCTCTATTATTAAAAACATAGCTTCAAAACGCCGACATGTTACTGAAGTAAATATTCGCCTCTGTTTTCCTCAACTAACTGAAAATGAGCACACTCAGTTGGTGGCTGACACTTTTAAAAACAATGGCATTGGGATCATTGAGACGGCTATGGCTTGGTGGAGCGATAGAGAGTTTTTTCGCTCCAAGGTATCTATCGAGGGTAAAGAGTACCTAGACGAAGCTCTTTCAGAAGGTAAGGGCGTTATTCTCTTAGGAGCCCACTACTCAACACTCGATTTAGGTGGCCTTCTATTCTCACTTTTCTACCCACTTCACACCATGTATCGCCCACACAACAATCCACTGATGGACATGGTGATTACAAAGGGGCGCTTAAGATCGATCAAATCAATGATTGACCGATCAGATTTTAGATCTGTGATCAGAGCCTTGAAAAGAAATGAGATTGTTTGGTACGCGCCAGATCAAGATTTCGGGCCTAAACATTCAGTTTTTGCACCATTTTTTGGAGTTAATGCCGCGACAACAACTGCTACCGCTAAGCTTGCTAAATTGAGTAAGTCACCTGTTATTTTGCTCTCTCATCACCGCAACCCAAATGGTAATTACATTTTACGCCTGCACCCCAGAATCGAGACAAACTCAAATGAAGACGAGATAGACTCAGCCACACGTATAAACATTGAGATAGAGAAAGGTATTAATTACGAACCCTCTCAATACATGTGGATGCATAGGCGATTTAAATCTCATCCATGCGGAAAAAACTACCTCTACGCACAACGAAAATCGTCATCGTGGCTCAGAAACCAATCGTAAGCATAGGTTAATCCCTCATAAAGTTGGAATTGCGGCAGCCATCCTGAACTTTGAAGTTTAGATGAGTCCAAAAGCTTTCTTGGTGCGCCATCTGGCTTAGTTGGATCAAAAACCAAACTACCCTGAAAACCAACTACCTCTTTTATCGTTTCAGCTAACTCACAAATAGTACAATCAACCCCTGATCCAACGTTGATATGTGAAAGCTGAGGCTCAGTAATATCTCGGTAGGATTGAACATCCAAATTCATAAGGTGAATACAGGCTGTTGCCATATCATCAACATAAAGAAACTCCCTCATGGGAGTACCGGAACCCCACACCTTAACCTCATCTGCACCCTCTAACTTAGCCTCATGAAAACGACGCAGCATCGCAGGGATTACATGAGAGTTCTCTGGATGAAAGTTATCACCGGGCCCATACAAATTAGTGGGCATGATACTACGGTAGTCACGCCCGTACTGACGAGCATAAGACTCGCACATCTTGATACCTGCAATCTTAGCTACTGCGTAGGGCTCATTTGTAGGTTCAAGAATTCCAGTTAGCAGAGAATCCTCTTGCATTGGCTGCTCAGCATATTTAGGGTAAATGCATGAAGAACCTAAAAAAAGAAGTTGGTTAACACCCGCAACATGAGAGCCATGAATTAGATTACTTTGAATCATCAGGTTCTCGTAAATGAACTGTCCGGGATATTCGTTATTGGCATGTATGCCTCCCACTTTTGCCGCAGCAAGATAAACTTGATCAATAGAGTGGGCTGCAAAAAAGTCGTGAACGGAGCGCTGATCTATCAAGTCTAGCTGATGCCGGTCAGCAGTAATAATTTCTACGCTAGTATCCTGTTTTAGCTGCCGAACAATTGCACTACCAACCATACCACGGTGACCAGCGACGAAGACTCTCTTCATTCTAGTTCTCCATACTTACTGATATGTCATGACCGTGAGCCTTTAGTAGAGCTAATCGCTGGGCTGCCATGAGATCACCTGCCACCATCTCTGCGCACATCTGCTGCACTGAAATTTCAGGGGTCCAACCTAACTGACTCTTAGCTTTAGAAGGATCACCTAGCAGGGTATCAACTTCCGAAGGCCGGAAATAACGAGGATCAATTCGAACGATGACATCCCCAACAGAAACATGAGGCGCTTTATCACCCTCAATACTGACTACCTTACCGATCTCATGAATACCTTCTCCAGAGAACTCGAGCTGAATACCTAGTTCCGCCGCAGACCACATAATAAATTCACGCACACTGTACTGAACTCCAGTCGCGATAACATAATCTTCTGGTTTTTCCTGCTGAAGCATCATCCATTGCATACGCACATAATCCTTAGCGTGCCCCCAATCTCGCAAAGAATCGATATTGCCCATAAACAGGCATGAATCCAAACCCTGAGAAATATTAGCCAAGCCCCTAGTAATTTTGCGAGTTACGAAAGTTTCACCACGGCGCGGTGACTCATGGTTAAAAAGAACACCATTACAAGCATATATGCCATAAGCTTCTCGATAATTAACCGTAATCCAGTAAGCATAGAGCTTTGCGACTGCATAGGGGCTGCGAGGATAGAAAGGTGTTGTTTCTTTTTGAGGCACTTCCTGAACTAACCCATATAGTTCAGACGTGGACGCTTGATAAAAACGGGTTTTCTTTTCAAGCCCCAAAAATCGAATCGCCTCCAGTAGTCGCAGGGTACCCATGGCATCAACGTCAGCAGTGTACTCTGGGGATTCAAAAGAAACAGCGACATGAGACTGCGCACCAAGATTATAAACCTCATCAGGTTGAACCTCCTGCAAAATGCGAGTCAGATTCGAAGAATCAGTCAGGTCACCATAGTGGAGTACTAAGTTCTGATTTTCGACGTGAGGATCTTGGTAAATGTGATCAATGCGTTGAGTATTAAACGAAGATGCGCGACGCTTGATACCATGAACTTCATACCCCTTTCCAAGCAAAAACTCAGCTAGATATGAGCCATCTTGACCTGTAATGCCGGTTATAAGCGCACGTTTTTTCACAAGCTAATTGCCTCTATTTTTGTGATACTGATATTCTTAAAGAGAATCTTATTACTCCCAGAAAATGAATGTAATCTCTCAGTAAGGAATTTAACTATTATATGTATAATTCGAACTTAAAAGTTAAATTTATGTCCCGCCCAGGCGAAAGAGTTTGGCGCCATCAGTTAAATTCCTCATACCCAGTAGTAAACAATTGCACCTTCACATTCGATATTGACGAGCGCGAATATGACTGGCTTGTTGTCTATGATGACTTACCGCCTTCAAATAAAGAGCGCAGGTCAATGCGACAAGAAAAATTAGCATGCCCCCCTGAAAAAACTATACTAGTGACATCAGAACCAAGCTCTATTAAGTCTTATTTCTCTGAGTTCACTGATCAGTTTGGGTTTGTCCTGACCAGCCAACCAGAGTGGGCATTGCCCCATAAAAATCGAATTTTTAGCCAGCCCGCACTCCAGTGGTTTTATGGGGTAGGCAGCAAAAACACAATAGATTTTGAAGGCCTTCATGAGAGCAATGAAAGCTGTAAAGACAGATTAATTAGTGTCGTCGGGTCATCAAAGAAAGAAAAGCACACCCTACATGCTCTTCGATATCAATTCATCAAAGCATTGACGGACTCTCTTCCAAATATAGATATATATGGCAGGGGCTTTACTGAAATGGATGATAAAGCAGAGGCTATTCAGCCTTACATGTTCCATATCGCTGTTGAAAATCACTACAGTGAGCACCATTGGACCGAAAAACTAGCGGACGCATTTTTAGGTGAAGCTGTACCTCTTTATGTGGGCTGTCCAAATATCAAACAATACTTCCCGGAAGATTCAATTATCATTCTTGATATAAGCAATCCCGAGGAAGCCATTAAAACAATTAGTTCTCTAACAGCGAAGGAATACTTCAGGAGAAGACCCGCTGTACTTGAGGCAAAAAGAAAAATTCTTCATGAGTACAACCTATTCTCCGTAATCGAAAAAATCGTAAACTCAGCAAACACAAAAACAAATAACGATAATGAAACAAGAATTCTAAAATCTCGACGTTCAATGATAAAGAGGTCTCTTAGATCTAGCGTAAAGCACCTATATCAAAAAATACGACTTAGAATAATACATAGATATAAAGACTCTAATCTTCTAAAGCTATTGAACTAGTCACTTTATTAAAAACATCATCAACTGAGATATCCATCAGGCTTTTGGATATCATTACCTTCATGTGACGGCGCATCATATTTAAGGCGTACCGCTCAGTTTTAGAGGAGAAAAGCGCAACACCGTTACACCCCAAAGATGCTGCCAGATGCGTTGGCCCAGAATCATTACCAACAACAAAAGAGGATTTAGATAATGCACCTGCTAGCTCAAAAAAATTCAGCCATCTGCCTTCAGTAAGAAGTAATTGACCCGGCATCTCTTTGCACAATTCCATATCATCAGGGCCCGGAGCAATAAAAACATCAATTCCAGAAGAAATTAATATCTCAGCGAGTGCATGATAACCATGCCAAATTTTATGTTGATGACGGGCGGATGCACCAGGTAACAAAATCACTGAGCGATTAGATTGGCCAACAAGAGTCGATGCGGCACTCTCATCACACAACCAACCCAAGTCTCCTTCAATTAAACCTGCAATCGAGTAACCTGATTGGCTCAATTGAGTTGCAAATTTTGCTAGAACTGGGGAAGTGACATTTTCAAAAGTGAAGTTTTCTGGCGACTCTGTACCAAGCTGGCACCAGTTAGAACTATTGCAGGATAATAAACGGTATTTATAAGTGCGAGCGGAATTTTGCAAATCCACTATCTCGTCATACGGGTGCTTACGAAAATAACTGAGTAGCATTTTCAGGTAACTGAAATTGAAAAAACTTAACCGGTTATCTACTAAAACTTTTCTTACAAAGGGAGATCGTTCAAAAATTTTAGCGTACGGCCCCATTGTTAATACATCAATAGGACCCCCAGATTTTTCGCTAATATCTTTCAAAGCCCCAAGCATTAAAAATATATCACCAAGTGATCCGTGTTTAATCAACAAAGTACTTTTAGGTGAAGATCTCACGTATAGTCCTCATATGATTTTTCCTCAATAAGCTCTGAGCCAAGTCTTAAGTTGATTTGTTTTTTTACATTGGCACGTTTGTCGTTTGTGACATATACAGCTCTAGCCAGGCGAATAAACTCTTCGTCAAACTCTTTCCTAGACTCTTTGACCCTTATGTCATCTTCAATGACCCAAAGTTCCTCATTGACTGATTTTAGGCTAGAGTAAAGCTCCTCAACACTTTCAAGTAATCCATCAATAGAACCTAGCAAATCTAGAAGCATGTTAAGTTCTTTTTTGATGTTAACGAGCTTAGACTCGTCCTGAATACGCTCAGATTTAATCTCTAAAATGGATAATTTATCCAAAATTTCGCCGACAGAGACAGGGGTTTTTAAAAGCATTAGAAATCCTTTATGTAGAAATAATTAGATTGATAAATTCTTAGTTACTCGCCTTTTTATAAAGCTCCATATATGAATCAGTAATGGCTGATTCACTGAACTTATTAAGCAGCTCCGAATAACCGTTCAGAGATAGGTCTCCATACTTACCTGAAGGGCTTATTAGCCAGTCTCGAATAGACTCTGATAGTACAGTGTCGTCATCTATTGGAAAGAAAATAGCTGAAGACCCATCTTCAGCCAATTCTAATGCGCCAGATGTCATTGATGTAATTACAGGTAGTTTTTGCGACCAAGCTTCGAGAATAACGTTTCCTAAGGGCTCAAAGCGTGATGGACAAATAAAAAGATCTGATGCGGCCATTAAATCCGGTACGTCCTGGCGCCAGCCTAACCAAATGACATCATTTGCAATTGATAATTCTTCAGCAAGAACACTCAGTTCAGTTTTTAATGGCCCATCCCCAGCAATGATCAGTTTTGCATTATTTGAACGTGCCGTGGTTAAGGTTTTACTAAAAGCACGAAGTAAACAGTCAAAACCTTTATTAGGATGAAGGCGCCCTAGAGAAAATATTATTTGAGTATCTTGATGTAACCCAAGCTCATTTCTAACGGACAACCTAGCAGCTGCTTTATCCAGCTCAACAGGTTTTACAAAGTTTGAAATGTGATGGACTTTCTTAGAAGAAACACCCTCTTTCACCAAATAATCACATATACCCTGAGTGTTTCCAACTAAATAATCTGCTGACCGGTAGTGAGATACATCGTAGTAGCCACCAAGCCTAGCAATGTGCACAAAGCTGCGTTTCTTTGGAACCAATCGAGTTGCTCGTCCCATCCAAGACTGAACGATTTGAGGGGACTCAGAAACCAATTTTTGCTTTACATTAAATTTCGAGAGAGGGTCTGATGGTCCAAGAATTAAAGACTCAGAATAAGAACAATTTAAATGGTGTTTAATCTCAGATCCTTTGGCTATGAGAGCAGAACAATCAGACAAGCTCGACAAGCTGTTTGTAAGTCTTATAAAGAAATTTTCTGCACCGCCAAGTTTTTTACTTCCGATAAACTGCACTATATTCAAGCGTTATTTCCTTTACTATCAACCTTTCTATTCAACATTGACAAAAGTAGACCCACCCACACCCAAAAACTTGCTGTTAACCAACCACCATGAAAATTTAAATGTGTATTTAATGGGAAGAAACCCGACCAGATAGCTGCAGTTAGTCCAAAAACCAGTAAATTATGATGCTTTAGACTTTTTACGGTTGCATAAAGTAACATTGAATAAAAAATCAAAATGCCCAAAATGCCAAAAACCCCAGCACCAGAAAATTGCTGAAGAACAAGCTGATGGGGGTACATTGCACCGGTAAATTTATGCTCCGACTTCCTATCTGAATTTGGAAACTTAAATCTTGCATTGTCTGGGGCATAGTATGGGTAGGCAAATCGAAACGCACCAACACCTGTTCCATTCCAGAAATTTTTTGTACCAATATTAATTGAAGTCATCCAAATTTCACCTCTACCAGCAGAAGAATTATCGAAGCTACTAAAAGAAGGCGATTTGAAAAACTGAAGGGTTTGATTCAAACGTTCACCAAGTGGGGTTCCTTGAGATAGATATCCACTCATAATAACCAGCATGACGGCAGCAATACTAAAGGCCAACTTAACTTTTTTTCTAATGTTTTGATTAACCAGGAAAAAGAGAAATACGCTGCATAAAAAAACTAATACGGATACCCAACTAGCCCTATTGCCACTAATGAAACAGACGCTCATAAGAAATAAGCTAAAAATAACCGCCGTTTTCTTAAAACCAATAGACCAATATCCATAAGCAATTAGAGGAACTATTGGTGCTAGAACATAACCTAAAATCATATCAGACTGACCGAAAACACCCTGATATCGTGCTCCAGATGGAGCTGGAAATGGATTGAAATCTGGTAATGAAAATTGCCAGAATGCAGAAATACCCCATGTAAAGCTGATAACAGAAGTTGTGAAAAGAAGTGGTTTTAGATGTTTGGTAATATCAAACCTAGTTATTAGGAAGAAGCCGACCATTGCGAACAATGGGTATGTTACCAAAAATTTTACAGTTCGATCGATTGCTAAAGAATCGGGTAATGATAAGGCGGCAGGAACCATGAAACATAATGAGATTGCAAACCAGGTTACAGTCGCTTTAGGAAGAGTTGATTGCCTTTTATGTCTAATGAAATCAGAAAAGCCATAAAAGCACATAGCTAAAAGTGGTAACCATAAAGTTTTTCCAATAGGAAGTGAAAAAAAATACAGCCCTAACAGGGCAACAGAGGTGTTATGTCTCCACCATTCTTTAAATTTTCTACTTAGCATACAATTCTTCATAAACCCTTATCGTCGAAGAGAGCATAGTCTTTTTTGCAAAGAGATCAGTTCTTTTAACCGTTTGATTATTCCTCAAAACAAAATGAGTCTTATCCGTCAGATCCACTTGATTACTCACAGCACACTTACCTAGTTTAAAGATATTAGAGAGCACCTCACCCACTCCTCCATGATCATAACCCAATACAGGCTTACCTAGGGAGAGTGCTTCCAAAACAGTTCTACCAAAGGATTCAGGCTTGGTTGAGAGTGAATAGACAATTTCACTGATCGAAAAAATTTCGCGAATATCTCTTCTCGCTCCGGTGAAGGTAACTCGCTGCTCTAGGCCAAGGTCTTTCACTCTCTGGTAAAGCTCTTGGGCGTACTCTTTTCTTTTTGGGTCCTCACCGCCGACGATGATCGCATGAATATCTTCATAATCTGAGGCAAGAGAGCTGATTAGATCTAAGAAATCATTATGCCCTTTCAAACGGGTTAGTCGCCCAGGTAGGCAGAGCAGGCGCTTTCCTTCTAATTGCGGAAACTCAGTAAAAAAAGCCTTTTTCCACCCGGGGCTAGCTTGATAGCCATAAGGCCATTCTGCTGGTTCAACACCGCGATAAATCAGATGAATATTGCTCTCTGGTGTCTCTGGGTAATTCTTTAATATGTAGTCGCGAACGGTCTCAGAAACGGCTATGACCGCCTCTCCTCGACACATGATTTGTGAATACTTACTAACCGAATAGAGCCCGTGAACTGTAGTTACTAATTTAGGCCTAGTAGTTTTTGGCAGGCCGTTCCACGCAAACCATGCGACCCAAGCGGGCATCCGAGATCGAAGATGCAGAATATCAGGTTGCTCTTCTCTCAAGAATTTTCGAAATGCCCAAATATGTCGAAAAGTTAGTAGAGACTTTTTACCTAAATCCCACTGAATGTGTCGACTGCCTTCACCTTCTAACTGCTGAACCATACCGCCACCAGCCGAAACGACGATTGATTCATGCCCGTGATCGACAAGGTACTTAGCAACTTCCAAAGTGCCTTTTTCTACCCCGCCACCATTCAGGGCAGGTAAGACTTGAACAACTTTCATCTAGAGACGAAGGTCCGTTTCTGACAGCTCAAAGAGGTACTTTAGATCGTAAAGAACATGCGTATCACGTCCCCAAGATCTAAGGGTATCTAATCCATACTCTTTAAACTGATTATGTGCGACAGCGATGATGATGGCGTCATATTGATCTGGCTGGGGTTGTGACACCAGCTCGACACCATACTCCTGTTTGGCCTCTTCAGCATCGACCCAAGGATCATGAATATCAACGGCGACACCGTAGGTTTCTAGAACCGAGACAATATCGAGCACCCGAGTATTTCGAAGGTCTGGGCAGTTCTCTTTAAACGCCAATCCCATAACGAGAATGCGACTCTCATTGACATGAATGCGACGCTTCAGCATCGCCTTAACCAATTCGTCTGCAACAAACGCCCCCATTCCATCATTGATGCGACGACCTGCAAGAATGACATCAGGTATATAACCAGCAGATTGAGCTTTGTATGTCAGGTAATAGGGATCCACTCCAATACAGTGTCCACCTACAAGCCCTGGACGGAATGGTAAGAAATTCCACTTAGTGCCTGCCGCTTTGAGAACCTCTTCGGTATCAATACCCAAGCGATTAAAGATAATCGCTAGCTCATTAATCAGAGCAATATTAAGGTCTCGTTGGGTGTTCTCAATAACCTTTGCAGCTTCTGCAACACGGATACTGCTGGCCTTGAAGGTACCTGCCTCAATGACAGAGGCGTAGAGTTGATCCACAAAGTCTGCGACCTCAGGTGTGGAGCCAGAGGTCACTTTCATAATATTGACCAGTCGATGAGTTTTATCGCCTGGGTTAATTCGCTCTGGGCTGTATCCGGCATAAAAGTCTTCGTTGAAAACCAAACCTGAGCCAGCCTCAATCACAGGGATACAATCTTCCTCTGTAGCACCTGGGTATACCGTCGACTCATAAATAACAATGGAGCCCTGGCTGATCACGCGACCAAGCAGCTCAGACGCTTTAATCAATGGGGATAGGTCAGGCTGTTTATGGCCATTAATCGGAGTGGGTACAGTTACAATAAAGATTGAGCAATCTTTAAGTTCTGTCTCTTCAGCAGTAAAGCTTAGGCTCTGCGCTTCGCTCAGTTCTTCTAGGCTAACCTCAAGCGTTGAATCTTTGCCACTGGACAGCTCATCAATACGTGCTTGGTTAATATCGAACCCAACAACCGAACGACTCTTTCCAAACTCAACAGCTAATGGCAAACCAACATAGCCAAGCCCAATAATGGCTATTTTTGCTTCAACATAGTTTGGCAGTTTTACAGCCATGCTCTCTCCAAAATAATCTCTGCGCAGCGAACTGCTTCTCGAAAATTCGACACTGGATTGGCCGGTTTTTGGTCGGCTGTAGCGCCCACTAAACCTTGCTTTACCAATGCATCGATGCCCTGTTGCGTTCTTGAATTAGGCGTAGATTCTAAACGTATCAGCGAAACAGTGCACCCGGCGCTTAATGCTTCGTAGACCATTGAGACACTGTCTGAGCTGACAATCACCTGTTCGGTGGTTGCTAAAGTGCTGGGTAACCAATCACTATCGACTGAATCAGGCTCAATTAATCTGATGCTCGTTTTCGATTCAAGCCGTTTTAATAGGTCGCTGGGGGTTCTTCGAGAGGTCGCTACATTCAATAAACCAATGGATGGTTCAGTTAGCTCGTCGATCTGCTCAATAATGCGATCATCATCCCAGATCACGTGCTTACTTGGCCCACCTAAAAGAACCAATCGACTCTCCGGCTGTTTATTGGACGGTTTCATTCGATTGATAGCTCCCTTGGTCCTTACAACACGATCATTAGCGGGGGGCGCATCATGCTCTGGGACCAGGGCTAAATTAAAGAAGCTGTAAGGGAGGGATGGACGCATCAGTACGACATTTTTCGCCCCAAAACAAACGGAGAGCGCCCAATTCCAAAAGTGAGTGGCTCGACCTGCACTGATAATCAACTTAGGGCGATCTGAAGCAAACATTACGCTACTGATGCCCTTCAGCGGAAGGGTTTTGAACGTCAGATTCGGATTAAACTCAAGCAACGCTTCAACCAGCCCAAGGGACTGATTAACGTGCCCAGGCTTTCCATCACTGATGATCCAGATATCTGCCACAACAAACCTTTTCGCTTATAGATTCCTAAGGATAAACAGTTCCCGCCCTAAACACACTTCAATTTAATAAATATCGATTCCAATTTTCCCTCTATGGCTTACAATTGATCGATTAAATTTTGGCGCACTGTATCGATTCAACAGAACAGTTGTAATTTTAGGAAGATTTTCATGGCAGCATTTGGTTCTCTCTTTATGCCAGAGATGGCGATAACTTGGTTTGATGGCGACAGCTGGAGCCCAACTGAAGTGGTCGCTAGTGACTCCATCTCATTTCATCCAGGCGCACATGTGCTGCACTACTCAAGCACCTGCTTTGAGGGGTTAAAGGCGTTTCGACATGCTGATGGTTCAGTCAAAATTTTCCGTATGGACAAGAACATTGAACGCTTTGCGCAGAGCAGCCGCCTTCTTGGTTTACCTGAGATTGATAAGGCGCAGACGCAACAAATGATCGAGTCAATCGTTCGACAGTACGCTGCAGATGTACCAGAGCCACCGGGTTCGATGTACATTCGTCCAACACACATTGGTACTGAGCCTGCGATTGGTAAAGCGGCGGTGCCGTCGGTTACCTCATGTCAATACATCCTTCTATCACCTGTAGGTGATTATTTCGCTGGTGGCGATAAAGCACTTCGCCTACTGGTCGACGATGAAGCGATGCGCTGCCCTCCACACATGGGCATGATCAAGAGCGGTGGTAACTACGCTGCAGCCATGGGACCCATCTTAAATGCCAAAGCCCAATACCAGGCGGATCAGGTACTCTTCTGTCCGGGTGGTGACGTTCAAGAGACCGGCGCTGCGAATTTCTTGCTTATTGATGGCAACCAGATCATCACAAAAGCGTTGGATGAGAGCTTCCTGCACGGTGTCACTCGTGACTCCATTCTGACATTAGCTCGTGATCTAGGCATGGATGTTCAAGAGCGCCAGCTTTCAGTAGAAGAGCTTCTGGAACGTGCTGCAAAACCAGGTTGTGAAGCGGCTTTGTCGGGTACGGCTGCCGTTCTGGCCCCTGTAGGTACTCTGATCTACAAAGATAAAGAGTACAAAGTCGGCAACGGTGGAATCGGCGAGACTACCGTTAAGCTTCGTCGTGCACTGAATGACATTCAGTGGGGTAAGGCCGAAGACCCGCACGGCTGGTTAACCCACCTATAAATTTTCAACTAAAAAGGGGCATCAGCCCCTTTTTATTTAGCGTATTTCTAACAGTACTTTCCAGATATTAGAAACGGCCTCTCGCATCTCAGACAGGGCATCTTTTGTTACCACTCCCTTCGCGTTTTGTAGAGTCTGGCGATGGCCTAATGCGCGGTAAGTTTTATAACTCTCGCTTAACACTTCAGCCTGGGTTTGATCCAAATAACCCGCATCCGCCAGAGCCTCAATAATGCGCACGTTATCAGTGAACTCATAAAGCGCAGCTGTCTCTTTAGCGTATCTGAGCACAAGGTACTGCACCGCAAACTCGATATCGACAATACCGCCAGCATCCTGTTTGATATTGAACGCTTCTGAACCCTCTGCAGTGCCAAGATGATCACGCATCTTCTGGCGCATTGCGATCACCTCTTCACGTAACGATTCAGCTTCCCTATCCTTACAAAGGACCTTAGCACGCACCGCTTCAAATTCGGCTTTAAGTCGACTCGACCCTGCCACTACACGGGCACGCACCAGTGCTTGGTGCTCCCAAGTCCAGGCTTCATTCAGTTGATAGGCCTCAAAGGCATTCAGGGAGCTGACCAATAGTCCAGAATTGCCAGAGGGTCGCAGACGCATATCGACCTCATAAAGCTGACCCGAGGTCGTGAAGGTGTTCAATATATGAATGATGCGCTGACCTAAACGCGTGAAAAAAACGTCATTGGCTATCTCTTTATTGCCCCCAGCAGTCATCAAATTACTGGGCGCATCATGCACAAAAACCAGATCCAGATCCGATCCATAAGAGAGCTCAATCCCACCCAATTTACCAAAGCCGATAATGACAAAGTCTTGATCGCATGGAACGCCTGCCGATCGCTGCGGCGTGCCATATTTAGTTGTCATATCGCGCCATGCGATCTGCAAAACCGCCTGAAGAATTGCTTCTGCTAGCCAGGTTAAGTAATCACTCACTTTCATCAGAGGCAATGCACCTGTGATATCCGCAGCAGCCACTCGCAGAATATGGGCATTTCTAAAGTAACGCAGCGCTTCCATTAACTGCTCAATGTCATCCTCTGGGATACGCATCAACTGCTGTCGTAACTCATTGGATAAAGCTTGTGCGTCCGGTGGATTGAACAGTGATGATGCATCAATCAGCTCATCAAGAAGGACCGGTTGATGAGCTAACTTCTCTGCAAACCATGGACTGGCTGAACAGAGCTTTACCAACTGCGCTCGAGCACTGGGGTTTTCGGCTAGCAGAAGAAGATAGGCTGAACGACGCACTACAGCTTGAATCAGCTGCAAAACCCGCTCCAAAGTCTCTTCTGCGTTTTCCACGCCCGACAGATCCCGGAGCAAACGAGGCAGCAGATCCAACAAACGCTCCTGCCCGACATTTTGCAACGCCTGTACCGTTCTTAACTGGCGCAGCGATACCAGTGCCTTCAACGCTCGATCGGTTTCGCTGTAACCCAGCTCTGTCAGATAGTGAGCCAGCGCCTCCTGATCTGCAAACTCCTCATGCCAGAGGCCCGTAAGATGCGCATCGCTCTCAGTTTGCTCGGCATTGCCTTCCTGATCCACTGGTGCAATAACATCTGCAAAGTGCTGTGAGACTCGACTTCGATGCTCATTTAGCTCTGTTAAAAGCGCCTCTGGACTCGTAAAGCCCATGGAGTAGGCAAGGCGCTGCATACCGAGATCATCAGCTGGTAGCTCTTGGGTCTGCTTATCTGCTTGCGCCTGAATCGCATGTTCCACATTACGCAGGAAGACGTAGGCATGGGTTAGCTCTGTCACAACCACGTCTGGAATGCCGACTACCTCTGGGAGAAGTGGCAATATGTTGCACAACTCTCGTTGCTGCAAACGTGTATCACGCCCGCCGCGGATTAGCTGAAAGGCTTGAGCGATGAACTCAACCTCGCGAATACCTCCGGCTCCCAACTTAACGTTATTCTCACGACCCTTTAAACGGTTCTCACGCTCAATCATCCCTTTCATTTCACGCAAAGATTCAAAGGCGCTGTAGTCAATGTACTTACGATAGACAAAGGGGCGCAGATCCTGCATCAACTGGGCGCCAGCTTCCTTATCACCCGCGATGATACGCGCTTTGATCAACGCATAACGCTCCCACTCACGCCCCTGTGTCTGGTAGTACTGCTCCATGGCATCAAAACTGGCAACCAATGGACCAGAAGATCCAAACGGACGCAGACGCATATCGACACGGAATACAAAGCCCTCGGCTGTGGGGGCATCTAAAACACGAATCAATCTTTTACCCAGTCGTGTAAAGAACTCTTGGTTGGATAGTGAACGGCGGCCACCTTGGGTTTCGCCATTGGCGGGGAAGGTAAACATCAGGTCGATATCCGAGGAGAGATTGAGCTCATGTGCCCCCAATTTGCCCATTCCAATGACGGCCATGCGTTGCAAATTTCCATCTAAGTCCATTGGCTCACCCAGATCTTTGACTAGATCTTGGTGCAGCCAATTCAATGCTGCATCAGTAGTGGCATCGGCCAGTTCGGAGAGCATCCGGGTGGTTTCTGTTAGATCGGCCAATCGGTTCAAGTCGCGCCAAATAATTCTAACCATGGCCAATCGACGCAGGCGACGCAGCGCAACACTCAGTGCCTCTTCACTCCCCACAGCTTCAACAGCCGCCAACACTTGCGCTGTTAAAGCACCTGTTGGAAGCTCACCAACATCAAGGTTTAACTGCTCAATCAATTCGGGATGACGCTGCAGCTGATCCGCAACATAGTCAGATCCCAATAGCACTCGATCTAACTCCGCCAACCGATTGTGATCTGATTCAAGCAGATCTCTTGCTGCTGAAACCTTTTGCTGCTGTTTTTCTAGGTAGTCATTCAATATCGCTGTCACTCAAACCACTCCGAAATCTTGCCAATAGGACTAATATACTGCGTTCAGTTATAAGAGGAACAGGACTTAAATCAAATTGCACCAATACTGTGCAAAAGCTCAATTTAAGCCCTACTTTAGTATTGACCTTTGAGTCAGAATGACACAATCTTAAACGAGTAAGCAGAGTGCTGGCGTTGGGTATTAAAGATTATTTGATCAAAACACCCCGTTATACCGTAACTTTCAGACAATTTTTAACGATGAATGTCGATGAAAATGACTCACTGAAAATTGTTGGCACACTAGTTGCTGTGGAAAAAGAACAACAACCTACTCAAAAGAGGATCTACATAATGGCTAAGAAAGCTTTACTAACCGCTTCTATCCTTGCTGCAACAATGACTGCTGGTGCAGTTCAAGCAGCTACTCTTGACGATGTTAAGAGCCGTGGCACCCTAACTTGTGGTGTATCTACTGGTCTTGCAGGCTTCTCTCAAAAAGATGAGAACGGCAAATGGAGCGGTCTCGACGTTGATATGTGTCGTGCGGTTGCAGCTGCAGTACTTGGCGATTCAGAAGCTGTTCAATACAAACCGCTAACCGCTAAAGAGCGTTTCACTGCGCTAGCGTCTGGCGAAATCGACATGCTATCTCGTAACACGACTTGGACTCACACTCGTGATACATCACTAGGTATCAACTTTGCTGGTACTAACTACTACGACGGTGCGTCATTCATGGTCATGAAAGACCTAGGCGTATCAAGCGCAACTGAGCTAGACGGTGCAAACGCATGTATCCAAGCGGGTACCTCTACTGAGCTTGCAATCGCTGACTACTTCCGTGAGAACGGCATGTCATACAAAGCGGTTACTTTCGATACCTCTGACCAAACTCGTCAAGGTTTCGAATCAGGTCGTTGTGACTTCCTAACATCAGACGGTTCTCAGCTAGCGGCACTTCGTATCGGTCTAGCTAACCCAGGCAATGCAGTGATTCTTCCCGAAGTTATCTCTAAAGAGCCTCTAGGCCCAGTAGTTCGTCAAGGCGATGACCAGTGGTTCAACATTGTTAAGTGGTCTCTAAACGCAATGATCGAAGCAGAAGAGCAGAAGGTCACTTCTGCAAACGCAGCTGACATGAAAGCGAACGGCAACCCAGCTAACAAGCGTCTACTAGGTGCTGAAGGTGAACTAGGTGCTAACCTAGGTCTAAGTGCTGACTGGGCTTACAACATCATCACTCAAGTAGGTAACTACTCAGAGTCGTTTGAGCGTAACGTGGGTATGGATTCACCACTTAAGCTAGCACGTGGTATCAACGCGTCTTGGCGTGATGGCGGTATCCTATACGCACCAGCTATGCGCTAAAACCGAAGCGATCTAAAAAGGGGCACAACAGTGCCCCTTTCTGCGTGAAAGCACTCTATTTTTAGGTTAATTCAATGTTCAAACAAAAAACCATTGAAGAGGTTAAGTCAGCGAGCCGTAAATCGAGCTCCGGAACCACCTCCAACGCCTTTTATAACAACCCACGCATCCGCGGTTTCTTCTATCAGATCGCACTGGTCGCTGGGTTGCTCTATTTCTTTGGCACCATCATTGGCAACACGCTGGCCAACATGGAAGCGACGGGGATCAAAACCGGTTTCGACTTCTTAGGCGCAGCTGCAGGCTATGATGTCTTGATGTCGTTGATCTCCTTTGAGTCGACCGACACCTACGGACGAATATTTGTTGTCGGTTTCTTAAACACCCTTTTGGTCTCGGCCATCGGTATCTTCTTCGCGACGCTACTTGGATTTATCTTTGGTGTGGCGCACTTCTCGCATAACTGGTTGATTCGTAAGATTGCTCTGGTCTATGTAGAAATCTTCCGAAACGTACCGCTTCTGCTACAGGTGTTCTTCTGGTACTTCGCCGTTCTATCCAGTCTGCCTGGCGCTCGCCAAAGCTTGAGTTTAGGCGAAGCTGTGTTCCTCAACGTTCGCGGCCTCTACCTACCTAAACTGATTGGCGGCGATCTATCATCTTTGGTCTGGATCGCTTTAGGCGCTGCCGTTGCAGGAATTTTTGTACTGCGTCGCTGGGCCAAAAAACGTCAAGAGCTGACCGGCCAACAGTTCCCTGTGCTGAAGACCAGCATCGCCATGGTGATTCTATTTCCATTAATTGTTGCAGCGTTAACGGGCTTTCCATTCACCGTTGAATACCCAGCTCTAAAGGGCTTTAACTACTTCGGTGGTATTACCGTCATCCCAGAGCTGATGTCGCTTGCCATTGCGCTGTCGGTCTACACTGGTGCATTCATTGCCGAAGCCGTGCGTGCAGGTGTGCAATCGATTCCACACGGTCAAACAGAAGCGGCTCGCAGCATTGGTTTGCGTGAGAATAAGATCATGTCATTGATCATCGTGCCTCAGGCAATGCGTGTCATTGTGCCGCTACTGAACTCCGAGTATCAGTCACTGGTGAAGAACTCTACGCTAGCGGCGGCGGTCGGTTATCCCGATCTATTCAACGTATTTGTCGGCACCGCTCTTAACCAGACTGGACAAGCGATTGAGACCATCTTTATGACCATTATCGTCTACTTTGTGGTCAATATGGTGATCTCGTTCCTCATGAACCGATTTAACAGCGCGGTTGCGTTGGTGAGCCGATAGGAGAGCATAATGAAAGAATTTCAGCCTATTGCAGCCCGCCCGGCACCGATTAAAACCGTCGGTTTTACAGCCTGGCTGCGTGACAACCTTTTCTCTTCGATCCCGAACTCGGTCGTAACCCTTTCAGTCATTGCACTGTTGGCTTACTACCTACCACTTATCTTTGACTGGGCTTTTTGGTCGGCAAATTTCACCGGCACCACAGAAGATGCCTGTGTCAAAGAGGGGGCTTGTTGGGTCTTTATTAACGCTTGGTCTTACCAATTCTTCTATGGGACTTACCCTGTTGAAGAGGTATGGCGTATCAACCTAACCCTAATCTTACTAGTGATGGTGATTGCGGCGTCATTCACACTGCCAAAATCGATTCGCCTGAAAGCTTCCATCACATCTTGGTTACTACTACCGATTGTGGGTATCGCTATCCTAGATGGTCGTTGGTTAGGTCTAGAGGTTGTCAGTACTGACCTTTGGGGTGGATTTACGCTCAACGTCTTTATGGCAGCCGCCAGCATTATCGTCGCCTTCCCATTCAGCTTCCTGTGGGCTTTGGGCCGTCGCTCAGAGATGCCATTTATCCGATCCGTTTCAGTTATCTTTATCGAGTTCTTCCGTGGTGTTCCGGTACTGTCGCTCTTCTTCATGGGCTCAGTCATGCTGCCACTCTTCTTTGCAGAAGGAACGAACGTCGATAAGTTGATTCGTGTCTGGTTGGTATTGATCTTCTTCATGTCAGGTTACATGGCAGAAGTGTTCCGTGGTGGTTTCCAAGCTGTCCCGTCGGGTCAATACGAAGCGGCAGATTCGATCGGCCTTAGCTACTGGCAGAAGATCCTGTTGATCATCTTGCCGCAGGTTATCAAAGTGTCGATGCCGAACATTCTGGCTACCTTTGTCATGCTGTTTAAGAACACAACCTTCTTGTTGATCATCGGCATCCCAGAAGTCGTTCAAACACTACAGACAGCTCTGTCTAACTCCTACTGGCTAGGTGGCCATGCGCTTGAAGGTTACCTATTCGTCTTCCTCGTGTTCTGGGGAAGCTGTTTCAGCATGTCGGTGCTTGCTCGCCGCATCGAACGTCAAATGAATACTGATAAGAGAGACTAATCATGACCGCAACTAACTCAGCAGCAGACTCTCAAGATGTCATCGTTATTGAGAACCTAAACAAGTGGTACGGTAATTTCCATGTACTACGTGATATCAATCTGCGTGTTAAAAAAGGTGAGCGTATCGTTATCTGTGGCCCGTCGGGCTCAGGCAAATCGACCACCATTCGCTGTATCAACCGCCTAGAGGAGTTCCAAGAGGGATCTCTAGTGGTTGACGGTGTCGAGATGATTGAAGATGTTAAGAATATCGAAAAGATCCGCCGCGACGTGGGCATGGTGTTCCAGCACTTCAACCTATTCCCGCACCTAACCATTCTGGAAAACCTAACACTCGGTCCGATCTGGGTTCAGAAGAAGCCAAAAGCGGAAGCTGAAGAGATCGCAATGAAGTACCTAGAGCGCGTTAAGATTCCTGATCAGGCTGATAAGTACCCAGGCCAGCTATCGGGTGGTCAGCAGCAGCGTGTCGCGATTGCGCGCTCCCTCTGTATGAACCCGAACATCATGCTGTTTGATGAGCCGACGTCAGCTCTCGATCCTGAGATGATCAAAGAGGTACTCGACGTCATGGTTGAGCTCGCTGAAGAGGGTATGACCATGTTGTGTGTGACACACGAGATGGGCTTCGCTAAGAAAGTTGCTGACCGTGTCATCTTCATGGATGCAGGACAAATTGTGGAAGAGAATGAACCCAACGAGTTCTTTAACAATCCACAGAACGAGCGTACTAAACTCTTCCTAAGTCAGATTCTGGGGCACTAATACAGAGCCTTCACCCCTCAATGAAGGCTAAAGCTCTTCTCAGGGCTGAAGCTCTCCACAAAGCGGTTGTTGCCATTGGGCCTCAACCGCTTTTTTGTCTAAGCCTTTTGCAAACAGATAGTGCAGCTTGGCAAAGGCCGCTTCAGGTGTCATATCAAAGCCCGGCAATGCGCCCAACTCTGCTAACAAAGCTCCGGTCTCATAAGCCCCTGGAATGACTCGACCTTTCAGACACTGGGTCATGTTGACCAACAGCACACCTTTCTCATGAGCACGCCTTAGTGCATCGCCAAAGTCACTGCTGGTCGTTGGAATATTGCCACTGCCAAAGCTCAACAACACAACAGCTCGCAGGCGATCATCCGTCAGAAGCCCATCCATGATAGCGGCAGACATTCCGGGGTAGATCAAAAGGGTCGCGACTGCGCCCTCTTGGTAGCCCAGCACTTCTGGAACCGCAGCTTCATGGATAGATGAGATCTCACCGTTTGGCATCTCAAAAGCGACATAGTCCTGAGCATCCACTTTTCGAACGCGGTTTGCCTGAAGATTAAGTCCGCCAAAACAGACACGAACGCCTTCAACATCAGGCTGGGCCAGATAGCTAAGCGAATCCAACAGGTTAGTTGGCGCATCACTGCCCTCAACACCTAAGGGGTACTGAGATCCCGTCACCACAACAGGCTGACTCAAACCCAGCAGCGCAAAGCTTAACGCCGATGCGGTGTACGCTAAGGTATCCGTGCCATGAATCACAATAAAGCCGGCATAGTGATGCTGTTCAGATAGGATCGTTTCGCAGATGCGCGTCCAATCATTTAAACGAAGATCGGAACTGTCGATGAGGGGAAGCAGGTCGACGAGATCAAATGAATAGTGCGCCAACTCTGGTACCTGTTCTCGCAGCCGTAATTCAAGATCGGCAGCGGGCGCCAGCCCGGCTTCACCTAGCACCATACCAAAGGTGCCACCGGTATTAATGATCAGAACCTTATTCATCACCCGCTCCTTGAGTCGTTTCACGAATGAAGTGAGCCGTTCTGAGCGCTAACTGACCGATTGAAGGATCATTCAAAAGATCAGCAGAGATCGATCGTGATCTCTCTTGAATGGTCTTATAAAAGGTTGGAGTGGAGCCGCTGAAATAGGCCAAATCATAAAGAGGCATGACTCGAGTAAGCAGTGCTTCGTACTCCTTCAGCAGCCCTGCAGAGGCTTCTAAATCACTTAACTGTCGCAACAGTGCAATCTGTTGTTCCAGGGCAGAACAGAGGGTGGTAATGACCGTTGGTGCGAGAGTGATTGGAATCAATTCATAACAGCGCTGCCAACAGATGGTCATGGCCGAGAGGCGCTCAACACGCTCAGCCAAATCGCCACGCTCCATGATAAGCGATGGCAACTCTGGGGCAGGAGGGTGCTCGAATCGTAGCTCCCAGCCACGCTGCGCCTTGCTACGCTGACCAATCCACAGTGGGCTCAATCGAGTCAATTGTTCAGCAAGATCAAACAGAGCACTGGCATCGCCCTGTTTTAGCTCTAACTCCACTTCAGAGATCGGCTCAATACGATTACCGGTTCGTACTTCACCCTGATCACAAGCGATCTCGATCTGCGTCTGTTCGCGTTGATAGAGCCAAGTTGTGCGCTTAAAGTTGGTTGAAAAGACAGGGTAGAGGCTGTCACTGTCGAGATCGGCGGGCAGCAACTCCTTTAGAAGATCCAACTTGAGATTGGGCCCATCGATCACCCACTCATATTCACCACGAGTGGAGAGCCCCGATGCATCGGTTATCCCAGTCGTTTTCAAAGTCTGCAGCCACTGATCGCCAGATTTACGAATGCGCAGCGCCATTTTCATCCGTTTCAAAGACTCATCCGGCGTATCGTAGTAGAGATTGAGAAGGAGCTTTGATTCACTGGGTAAGTCACTTAAAAACGGCAGTGCGCAGACCTGTGCTGCCACAGTCGGAAGGCAACCTAACTTTAACTCAAGCTCTTTGGACATGATTCCATTCTCAATAACGCGGATGTTTAAGCCATTGTACAAGAGTTTTGAGCTCTGAATCAGTGACCAACGCACTGGAACAGGATAAAGTCAGATGAAATATTTATGGAGAGCCGACCATGCCCATGCCACCCAAGCCGATAGAGATGATCAGTTCACTGATAGCTGTGCCCTCTATCAGCTCAACCACACCGAAATGGGATCACTCAAACCTCGGCGTCATTGAGTTACTGCACAGCTGGTGTGAATCGCTAGGGTTTCAATGTGAGGTGATGCCGGTTCCCAACAACCCAGGCAAAGCCAATCTAATAGCAACCTTGGGCACAGGACCTGGCGGTCTCGTTCTCTCTGGCCATACCGATACTGTGCCCTGTGATCCAGAGCTGTGGAAATCAGACCCTTTTAAAGTCGAAGAGCGTGATCAAAAACTGTATGGGCTGGGCACCTGTGACATGAAAGGCTTTTTAGCACTGGCGATTGAAGCCGCCAAGCAATACAAAGATACACCCTTACAAGCACCGCTGATCATTCTCGCAACAGCCGATGAGGAGTCCTCGATGTCTGGGGCAAGAGCCTTGGTCGATGCGGGCAAACCCAAAGCACGTGCTGCGTTGATCGGCGAGCCGACCAGCCTGAAACCGATCAGAATGCATAAAGGCATGATGATGGAAGCGGTTCGCATTGAGGGGCAAGCGGGTCACTCATCCGATCCATCGCTTGGGGCCAATGCGCTAGAGGCGATGAGTGGTGTGATGAATGAGCTGCTCACAATACGCAGCGAGCTTCAGTCTAAGTATCAGAACTCAAACTTTAGAATCGACGTCCCGACCATGAATTTGGGCTGTATCCACGGTGGTGATAATCCCAATCGGATCTGTGGGCAGTGTGAGTTGGAGTTTGACCTTCGCCCGCTACCTGGCATGTCGATGGATGGACTGCGAAACCTAATCAGCGATCGGCTCAAGCCGATAGAGCAGAAGCACAGAGTGGATCTGAGTGTTCGCTCACTATTCCCCGGCATCCCTCCGTTTGAACAGAGCGAAAGCGAATTTGTGGCATGTGTCGAACGACTCACTGGACACAAAGCGGAAGCGGTCGCATTTGGCACAGAGGCGCCCTTCCTGCAGCAGATGGGGATGCAGACACTGGTACTCGGACCTGGGTCGATTGATCAGGCTCACCAGCCAGATGAGTTCTTAGCGCTGGATCAATTCGCTCCAACCCTCGATCTGTTGCATAATCTAATCAATCAATACTGTGTGAAAGGCTGTTAACGATGGATAGCTCATCGAACTATGTGAAGTGGTTTAGGCACTCATCACCCTACATCCACCATCATCGTGATAAAACGATGGTGATGATGCTGACGGGTGAAGCCGTTGCCAGCGACAACTTTGCTAATATTATTCATGACATTGCGCTGCTGAATGGCTTAGGTGTTAAGCTCGTTCTGGTGCACGGTGCGCGCCCACAAATTGATCAACGCCTTCAAGCTGCCGGCAAAGAGGTTAGACTGCACCACGATCAGCGTATTACCTCACCCGACCTAATGGGTGATGTCATTGATGCCGTGGCCAATGTCAGAACCGAATTTGAAGCACGCCTCTCTATGAGCCTTGCCAACACACCGATGCACGGCGCCAAAATACGTGTTGTTAGTGGCAACTTTGTTATGGCTAAACCGCTGGGTGTTCTTGATGGCGTGGACATGGGATTAACCGGCGAGCTGCGTCGCGTCGACAGTGAAGCGATTCAGCAGCAGTTAGCCCTAGAGAACATAGTGCTGGTGACCAACCTGGGTTACTCACCGACTGGAGAGATCTTCAACCTATCGGTTGAGGAGGTCGCAGTGAATGTAGCGACAGCATTGAACGCCGACAAACTTGTGCTGTTTGGCGCACAGCAGGGTATACGTGATAGCCAAGGCGAGTTACGCAGTGAACTGCTCGCGTCGACGGCTAAACGTCTGGTTTCGCACTATTTAGCGAATATTGATGACCCGACTCAACCACACTCCGAGATCGCTTGTCTGCTTGGTGCCGCGGCCGATGCTTGTGAGCGTGGTGTGCCACGTTGTCACCTAGTGAGCTACCAAGAGGATGGTGCACTGCTAACGGAACTGTTCACCCGAGACGGTTACGGCACAATGGTCAGCCGCCACTCCTATGAGCAGGTCAGGGAAGCGAGCATCGATGATGTCGGCGGTCTGATTGATCTTATCGCCCCTCTAGAGCAGGCCGGTGTGTTGGTGCGCCGCTCTAGAGAGCTGCTCGAATCTGAAATTGAGCGCTTCTCTGTCATTGAACGAGATAATGCGATCATTGGCTGTGCCGCCCTCTACCCCTTCCATGAAGAGGGCGTTGGTGAGCTTGCCGGAATAGCCGTCAGTGATGAGTATCGTGGTGGTGAACGTGGTGATAGTCTGCTTGAGCACATTACTGAGCGAGCTAAAGCCATTGGCCTTAAAGAGTTGTTTGTACTGACAACAAGAACCGCACACTGGTTCTTGGAGAGAGGCTTTGTAGAGCGCGATTTAAGCGCACTACCCACTGAACGTCAGGCGCTCTATAACTTTCAAAGAAACTCAAAAGTCTTCTTTAAAATCTTGGAGTAATCACTCCTCACCAGCCGGAAGGCGGAGTCTAATCTGGGCTCCGCCAAGCTCCGACTGCGCTATTTCGATACCCCCGTTGTAACTGCTGACAATATCCGTCACAACGGCTAAACCTATGCCCTGACCAGGTCGAGAGGTGTCGAGACGAGCACCTCGTTCAATGACAACCTGATGTTCCTCTGTCGAGATAGCTTGGCCATCATTCTCTATAACAATCTCTAACCACTGCTGCTCTTGCGTCGCAGAGAGACGAACCTGATGATCACAATACTTAAAGGCGTTCTCAATCAGATTACCCAGCATCTCCATCAGATCTCGTTCATCACCCGCGAAGAAATGATTTAACCCTTCACGCTCGACATCGATCTCTTTTGCGGCATAGACCCGGCCAAGTGCATTAACAATACGATCGACCGACAACAGCAGGCTGGTGGCGCCTGTCATAGCCTGCTCTTTAGACTTCACCGCACGGCTCAATTGATACTGCACAATCTGAGTCATGCGATCACTCTGCTCTTCAACCAAGCGTTTATAGCTCGATTGCGAGTGTTGCTCTTCTCCGGCACCACGAATCACTGCCAGTGGTGTTTTAAGACTGTGTGCAAGGTCGCCTAGGGTGTTGCGGTAGCGCTCTCGTTGCGAGCGCTCGGATTCGATCAGGCGGTTCAAGTTCTTGGTAATACGCTCCACCTCATAGGGATAGACACCTTCAAGCTTCTCCGCATCACCCTGCTCAATCATAGAGAGGTCGTCCGCAAGATCATCCAAGGGTTTCAGACCCCAACGAAGAATAAAGAACTGCAGCAAAAGAGCCAGCAAGTAGACCGCTAATAACCAACCCCACAACTGGCGTTGGAAGGCTAGCAGCTCTTCCATCGCGGCCGCATCTGAACTCACTATCGCGATGGTGTAACGAAACTCCTTCTCTTCAATCTCCCAAACCAGTGGGTAGACGTAGAGGTAGAATCCTTGATCTTTTAAGTGCTGAAATCGACTACTGCCCGGCTCCGGCTGGATGGTTGAAACCTGAATGAGAAACTGCTCTTCGAGCAGTGCACTCGACTCAGACTGCCAACGCAATAGACCTTGAGCATCGAACACCAGCCCTGATAATCCAGATTGGACCTGACTGAAACGCGGCTCTTGAAGGCGGCGTGGTAGGACGAGCTCCCCCTCCACCAGATCAGCGGACCCCAAAATACCATAGGTTTGCAGTTGCGCTTGGGAGCGCTCCGATGCAAACAGACTGCTCTCGTAGGCGTTCTGCAGTGCTGCACCGGCGAAAATAATCAGAATAGGGAGCAGCACAATCGACGCCCAAAGGAGTCGAGTCTGCAGAGATCCGGGCACCCATTTGATGCCCGAAAAGAACTTATTCAGAGGCTTCCAGAGCAAAACGATAGCCTAGACCTCGGACGGTCATGATCGGATGCAAGGTCTGATCAGGATCCAGTTTTTGACGAAGACGACGAACAAACACTTCCAACACATTGGAGTCGCGATCGTAATCTTGATGGTAAAGATGCTCAGTCAACTCAGCTTTAGAGATTGTCTTACCGGCGTGCACCATTAGGTACTCCAATGTGCGGTATTCATAGCTGGTCAGTTTAATTTCTGAGCCATTAACAAATACGGCACGTGCGACCGTATCCAAAGTAATGGGGCCAAAGGTCATCTGCGGGGAGGCGTGACCAGCTGCACGACGAAGCAGTGCATTCACGCGCGCATTCAGCTCTTCCATGTGAAAAGGTTTAACAAGGTAATCGTCAGCGCCCGCTTCTAACCCCTCTACCTTATCCTGCCAATCACCGCGTGCCGTAAGAATCAAAATAGGAAACTGTCTCTGCGCTTTACGCCAGCCTCGAATAACATCAAGGCCTGACATGCCGGGTAGGCCAATATCGACAATCGCAAGATCGTATTCAAACTCACTGCCCTGGTAGAGCGCTTCGTTACCATCACCGCAATCTTCTACAGTATAAGCACGACCCGATAGACCGCTGACTAGCTGACGACGTAGATCCGGATCGTCCTCAACGACGAGTATTTTCACTGTGCAGCCTCCTCACTTAAAGGAGCTTTCTCGCTTACAGGAACATCCTCGGTTACCGTATCCGATTCAGCTTCTGCAGCAAGCGGCTCTTCAAGAGGCTTAATAATGTCACCATTAGCTGCATCAATAACGACGTCTTTAACACGCCCTTCGTTAACAATACGGATAGTGAAAAGAAGCAGTCCAGCTTCGTCCGGTGTCTCTTCCGCTTTCACCACTTCACCACCGAATGTGTCGATGGCCAGATCAGCTGCAGCCTTAAGATCAAAGGGCAATTGCACATCAGCCACACTCACTTCAGCGGCACTGGTCGACTCAGGGGTGACAACAGGATCAATGACACCTTCAGGAATTGCAACGGCTTCAGGCGAAGTAACATCTGCTTCAACAACAGCAGTAACCGCATCGGCCACGGCCTCTTTATCAGCGGCACTAGCAACAGAAAACCCCAAAAACACGGGGCTCAACATCAACAAAAATAAGTGTTTCAAACACTCCTCCAAACACGAGGATAGAACAATGATTATTAGAATAACTCAGCACATATTAATTGAGTCTGAATCGGTAAAAAACCCTACTCAGAATAAGGAACCTGCGAACAAGTCTTTAAGCTGATCATTTCGTTCAATCTGATATACTGAGTGGATAATTTTTTGGCGTAATCAAAAGAGAGAAGACGATGCCACAGTACCGTTCAAAAACATCCACCGCTGGCCGCAATATGGCTGGTGCCCGCGCGCTTTGGCGTGCAACTGGCATGAAAGATGATGACTTTCACAAACCGATCATTGCCGTAGCCAACTCATTTACTCAGTTCGTTCCCGGCCACGTTCACCTAAAAGACATGGGGCAGCTAGTCGCACGTGAGATCGAACGTGCGGGCGGTGTTGCAAAAGAGTTCAACACCATTGCCGTCGATGACGGCATCGCGATGGGCCACGACGGTATGCTCTACTCTCTACCTAGCCGTGACATCATCGCCGACTCAGTGGAGTACATGGTGAACGCACACTGTGCCGATGCCATTGTCTGCATCTCTAACTGTGACAAGATCACACCGGGAATGTTGATGGCCTCTATGCGCCTGAACATCCCTGTTATCTTCGTCACCGGCGGCCCAATGGAAGCCGGCAAGACAAAACTAGCAGAGCACAAACTCGATCTAGTCGATGCAATGGTACTGGCAGCCGATCCAACGGCTTCCGATGAGACAGTAGACGCCGTTGAGCGCTCAGCCTGTCCAACCTGTGGTTCTTGTTCTGGTATGTTTACGGCCAACTCGATGAACTGTTTGGCAGAAGCTTTAGGTCTTGCTCTACCAGGTAACGGTACGGTCGTGGCAACCCACGCTGACCGTGAAAACCTCTTCCTAGAGGCAGGCCGCCGCATCGTTGAGATGGCAAAGGACTACTACGAGAATGACAACGAACGCGTTCTACCTCGTAGCGTTGGATTCAAAGCCTTTGAAAACGCGATCACGCTGGATATCGCAATGGGCGGTTCTACCAATACCATTCTTCACCTTCTAGCGATTGCTCAAGAGGCAGAGATCGACTTCACATTGGCTGACATCGATCGTCTTTCACGCGTCGTCCCACAGCTCTGTAAAGTGGCGCCAAATACACCTAAATACCACATTGAAGATGTACACCGTGCGGGTGGCATCATGGCCATTTTGGGTGAGCTCGATCGTGGCGGCAAATTACACACCGACGTTCCAAGCGTAGCTGGTAAAGATATGGCTGAAGTGCTCGACAAATGGGACATCATGCGCAATCCAACACCGGAAGTCGTTGAGTTCTACAAAGCGGGTCCTGCCGGCATTCCAACTCAACAAGCCTTCTCTCAATCGACGCGCTGGCCATCTCTTGATGGGGATCGCGCCGAGGGTTGTATCCGTTCAGTAGAGCACGCTTTCTCTCAAGAGGGTGGCCTAGCTGTACTGTTCGGCAACCTAGCTCAAGATGGTTGTGTTGTGAAAACAGCCGGTGTTGATGACTCGATCCTTGTGTTTGAAGGTCCCGCACACATCACCGAATCTCAAGACGAAGCGGTTGATCATATCCTAAACGACCAGGTCAAAGCGGGCGACGTTGTCATTGTTCGTTACGAAGGTCCTAAGGGTGGCCCAGGCATGCAAGAGATGCTCTACCCAACGTCATACATCAAGTCTAAGGGTCTAGGTAAAGCCTGTGCTCTTCTTACTGATGGTCGTTTCTCGGGTGGTACTTCAGGCCTATCGATCGGTCACGTCTCACCAGAAGCTGCTGGTGGCGGTAACATCGGTCTTGTTCGAGATGGCGATATAATTCGTATCGACATTCCAAATCGCACCATCGACGTGCTTGTCAGCGATGAAGAGCTAGCGACTCGTCGCGCAGCGCAAGATGCAGCGGGATGGAAGCCTGCTAAAGAGCGTCCTCGTAAAGTCTCTGCAGCGCTAAAAGCCTACGCGAAGCTTGTTACGGCAGCGGATAAGGGTGCCGTTCGCGATCTTAGTCAGCTGGACTGATCTAATCGCAAGCGACATAAATAAGCCGGCAGAAGTGCCGGCTTTTTTGTAGGTGTAGGGTTTAGAGCATCGGTTTTAAGAAACGCCCCGTCTCAGACCCTTCAGTATCAGCCACCTGCTCAGGGGTTCCTTCAGCGACAATACGACCACCGCCACTGCCACCTTCAGGCCCCAAATCGACTATCCAATCCGCCGTTTTAATCACATCGAGGTTGTGCTCGATAACAACGATGGTATTGCCGTGATCGCGCAGACGATTAAGGACCGTCAACAGCTGCTCAATGTCATAGAAGTGCAGACCGGTCGTCGGCTCATCGAGAATGTAGAGCGTCTTGCCTGTATCCCGCTTAGAGAGCTCTTTGGCCAACTTAACGCGCTGCGCCTCACCACCGGACAGCGTCGTTGCCGCTTGGCCTAATCGGATGTAACTCAAGCCGACATCGATCAGGGTCTGTAATCTGCGAGCCAAGGCAGGGATAGCATCGAAGAACTCTCGTGCGTCCTCAACCGTTTGGTCCAGCACCTCATGAATATTTTTACCCTTGTACTGAACTTCCAGAGTTTCGCGGTTGTAACGCTTCCCTTTACAGACATCACAAGGCACGTACACATCCGGTAGGAAGTGCATCTCTACCTTAATAACGCCATCACCCTGACAGGCTTCACAACGTCCGCCTTTGACGTTGAAGCTGAATCGTCCTGGTTTGTAGCCACGTGAACGAGCCTCTTGGGTACCGGCAAACAGTTCGCGTACCTGAGTAAAGATACCGGTATAGGTTGCAGGGTTTGAACGAGGGGTACGACCGATTGGACTCTGATCGATATCGATTACCTTATCGAAGTGGTCCATACCGACCACCTTTTTATACGGAGCTGGCGTTAAGGTCGTCGCGTTATTCAGTTCCGTTGCCGCAATCGGGTAGAGCGTATTATTAATTAGTGTCGACTTACCAGAGCCCGATACACCGGTGATACAGGTAAACAGGCCAACCGGAATCTCTAGGTCGACGTTTTGCAGATTGTTACCAGAGGCCCCAAACAGTTTGAGCGACTTCTTAGGATCACGCTCATGGCGCTGCTTGGGCACCTCAATGGCACGCTTGCCGGAGAGGTATTGACCAGTAAGTGAGCGCTCACTGTTAACGATATCCTCATAGCTTCCAGAACCAACAACCTCGCCACCGTGTACACCGGCACCAGGACCAATATCAATAATATGATCAGCTTGGCGGATCGCATCCTCGTCGTGCTCAACGACAATCACGGTATTACCCAGGTCGCGTAGATGCTCAAGCGTCTTCAAAAGACGCTCATTATCGCGTTGGTGCAGACCGATAGAGGGCTCATCTAGGATGTACATCACACCGACTAGACCGGCACCAATCTGACTGGCCAGACGAATACGCTGAGCTTCGCCGCCTGATAGAGTCTCTGCACTGCGCTCTAGAGAGAGGTAATCAAGTCCGACATTGACAAGGAAGCTGAGTCGTTCACGGATCTCTTTCAGCACTTTCTCTGCGATCTCGCCCTGTTTTCCCTCTAGCTTCAAGCCATTGAAGTAGTCCAATGCTGAACCAATGGGGTAACGTACAAGCTCTGGCAGTGTCTTGTCATCGATGAATACGTGACGCGCTTCACGACGCAGACGACTGCCAGAACAACTCGGACAAGGCTGCATGTTGATGTACTTCGCTAAGTCATCACGCACCATGTCTGACTCAGTCTCTTTATAACGACGCTCAAGGTTATTAATAACCCCTTCAAAAGCGTGTGATTTAGAGACGATATCGCCACGATCATTCAGGTAGCGGAATGGTACTGTCTCAGTACCGCTGCCATAGAGGATCACCTCTTGATGCTTTTTAGACAGATCCTTAAACGGCGTATCGATATCAAAGCCGTAGTGTTCGGCAACTGCTTTAAGCTGTTGGAAATAGTAAAGCGTGCGTCGATCCCAACCACGAATTGCCCCTTCAGAGAGCGTCAGAGTGTTATCTTGAACAACCTTGTTGGGATCAAAATACTGCTTAACCCCCAAACCATCGCAGCTTGGGCAAGCGCCGTGTGGGTTGTTGAAAGAGAAGAGGCGCGGCTCTAGCTCTTGAATGGAGTGCCCACACTTAGGACAAGCAAAACGCGCAGAGAAGATCATCTCTTCGCCCGCACCCTCATCCATCCAATCAACCGTTGCCAGACCGTCGGTAAGATTGATGGCGGTTTCAAACGACTCAGCAAGACGTTGCTGTAGGTCAGATCGCACTTTAAAACGATCTACGACCACATCAATACGGTGCTTCTTGTTCTTATCGAGCGCCGGGACATCATCTAAATCAACAACCGTGCCATCAATACGAGCTCGAACAAAGCCTTGGGCTCTTAACTCATTCAAAGTGTGCAGATGCTCGCCTTTACGATCCTGCACAACAGGTGCCAGTAGCATCAGTTTAGACCCCTCTGGCAGTGCCAACACTTGGTCGACCATCTGACTGATAGTTTGCGCCTTTAGAGGTAGATCATGATCAGGACAACGCGGTTCACCCGCACGAGCGTAAAGAAGGCGCAGGTAGTCATAGATCTCAGTAATGGTACCGACCGTTGAACGCGGGTTGTGGGAGGTCGACTTCTGCTCAATAGAGATGGCCGGCGAGAGACCTTCAATGTGGTCCACCTCGGGTTTTTCCATCATCGATAGGAACTGACGCGCGTAGGTAGAGAGTGACTCGACATAACGTCGCTGTCCCTCAGCATAGAGCGTATCGAAGGCAAGTGAGGACTTACCAGATCCCGATAGACCGGTCACTACGACTAACTTATCGCGGGGTATCTCTAGATCGATCCCTTTAAGGTTATGGGTGCGCGCACCGCGTACCAGAATTGTGTCCATTACTGCTCCGGCCGTGAAAAAACGAGTACTATATCATGCAGTTCAATACGACAGATAAGTAGATTGCAATTACGGCTGAATCGCCGCTTTTGATCTGTTAAAGTAACCTAAATTGATTAAAGTTTTTGTGCGGAGATAAGAATGGCACGCGGTATTAATAAAGTAATTCTAGTGGGTAACATTGGTGGTGACCCAGAGACTCGTTACATGCCAAACGGTGGTGCGGTGACCAACATCACACTGGCAACCAGTGACTCTTGGAAAGACAAGAACACGGGGCAAATGAACGAACGTACCGAGTGGCACCGCATTGTATTCTTTAACCGCCTTGCTGAGATCGCTGGTGAGTACCTTCGCAAAGGTTCAAAAGTCTACGTTGAAGGCGCACTGCGTACCCGTAAATGGCAGGGTCAAGATGGCCAAGATCGCTACACTACTGAAATCGTAGCGAGCGAAATGCAGATGCTAGATGGCCGAAATGGCGGTGGCGACAACATGGGCGGCGGTTACCAACAGCAGGGCGGCGATATGGGTTACAACCAACAACCTCAGCAAAGTGCACCGCGTCAACAAGCGCCTCAGCAGGCGCCGCAACAACAAGCCCCGCAACAGCAGCCTCCTGCGTTTGATGACTTTGATGATGACATCCCGTTCTAAGCGATCGCTTAGATAGGATAGCCATCAAGAAGCCACGAACTCCGTGGCTTCTTTTGGTTTGGACCGACTATGACATTGCTACCGACTGCTTACATTACAGGTGCCATTACCGGAGCGAGCTTAATCGCTGCGATTGGTGCTCAAAATGCCTTTGTATTAACCCAAGGAGTTAAGCGGCACTACTTTTGGCAGATTGCCCTCACCTGCGCATTGATCGATACCCTGTTAATTTTTGCGGGTGCCGCTGGCATGGGTGCTTTAATCAATCGCTCCGAGCTATTTTTAACCTTGGTTACCTGGGGCGGTGCTGCCTTTTTGATACTCTATGGATGCAAAGCAGGGTTGTCGGCACTCAAAAGCAACACTCTACAAGCTAATAAAAGCGCAGGTTTTAGCAGCCTCTCTACAGCATTGATGGCAACCGCAGCCTTAAGCCTGCTTAACCCCCATGTCTACCTAGATACTGTGGTACTACTGGGCAGCATTGCAGGGCGTTATGACAGCCTAGACACTTATTGGTTTGCAGCCGGTGCATCCAGTTTCTCTCTGCTCTGGTTTTTAACCATTAGCTACGGTGCGAGAGCGCTTACACCTCTGTTTGCCAATCCACTGGCTTGGCGCGTATTAGATTGCCTCGTAGCCCTTACTATGTGGACAATAGCTTACCTGCTGTTAACCGACTCTTTAGGGAAATAGGGAGAGATATGAACGAAGCTCAATGGTGGATATTCCTTCCAGCCTGTATCGGGATGAACTTTTTCCCTGGTCCCAATAACCTGATAGCACTGATACATGGGACACGCACTTCACTCTTTGCTGCATCAGTTGCCGGTCTTGCGCGTCTACCCGTCATGGTGGTGATGCTGGTTCTGCTTGCTTATGGCCTAGAAGCGCTGCTTGCACTAAGCGAACACGCTTTCTTTGTTATGAAGCTAATCGGTGCCGCTTACTTGCTCTACATGGCCTGGCAATCACTCCGTGCACAGGTCAACCTGAACAGTGTCGATGCACAAGAGACAAAAATCTGGGAGATGGCTCGATCAGAAGCGATCGTCGCCTCAACCAACCCTAAGTTGATCCTGATCTTCACCGCCTTCTTTCCACAATTTATGGATCCAACAGCCAATATCGCCGAGCAGGTTACTGTCATGGGCGGAACCTTTATTGTGATAGAGATCGGTGCGTTAATTGCTTATGCATCGGGTGGCCGCTGGTTGCAGAAAAAGCTCGCTGATGAGTCAAACACTAAATGGTTGGCACGTTTCACCGCAACAGCATTAACGGCCGCGGCTGGTTTGGTGTTAATGCCATAAAAACGATTCGACCCCCTGCCACAGTAATCGCAGCGCAAGCAGAGTAATGACCAGTCGAAACAGCTGATTAAAGAGATCAGAAGAGATCTTATGCAGAATGTTGAGCCCGACCCAAGTGCCTATTGCGCCCGATAGAATCATTAGTGCGATGAGGGGCAGCCACTCAAGGAATGAGAATCCAACAAACGCGAACACAACACCCTTTAATAGATGTTGCCCCGTCAATGCAGCGGCCATTGTCGCTACTTTCGATAGCTTATCCGCTCCAGTGCGGTAGACAAGCCCTCCGACTAAAGGGCCGGTTGCTCCAACAAACATCGAGATAATCGTGGTTAACCCACCTGCTACAACTGCCCCTTTTGGAGAGAGACCACCCCCTTTCGGTTTAGGCCCCCAAACGATCCATAATATAAATAGGCCAACCGCAATTTGAATCCACGTCAGGGGCAACTGAACGACGATGAACGACGCAATCACCGCTCCTATGACGGCACCCGCCATAAATTGAGCGATCAATGGACGATCAATATGGCGCCAAGTCAGCAGTGCACGATTAAAATTAGAGCCAAATTGGACCAATCCATGCACCGGAATCAGTGCAGCAAGCGGCATTATCTGCGCCAAGACCGCTAGCAACAGCGCGCCGCCACCAATGCCAAGCGTTGCCGTTAGCAGCGAGGTAAAGCCTGAAAGCACAATTAGAAACCAAGATTCTGATACGGTCAGCAAATCGGGTAGCAGGGCGTTAATGGATGCGAGCATAGTAAATAAACTGTTAATGGAATTTTGACGCGGTCTTAATGGACCAGGGCCGGCTGAGTCACTGAGGGGGACTGCTGAAGCCAACTAGGCCATTTATCATAGTGCCACTCAGCGACCTCAAATAGCCGGTGCATAATATTCAGCCACTGACGAGCATTAACACGAGGCATGGCAAGAGTGGCACACTCCTCATCACAGAATAGCTTTAACGTCAGTCGCTCATGCGAGACATTCAGATCAACACGATTGATTAACCACTCAGAACTGCCCTCTATCGCCTTAACAGGTGCCTCTTCGACCTGAGCTTGTTGAGCACGGTATTGAGTAAATGATTGAAGAGTATCCGACTCAGGACGCCCCACTGTCTCTGATTCAATCGCTTTAACCATCGCCCCAATGAGTCGCACCAAAAGACGACGCGTTAGCCAAATGACAATCGTTTGCTGCTGACTCTCTTCGACCACCATTCGAATTCGGTCCTCAGACGGTGAGAACTCGGTGGTGAAGCGATTAATAGTGAAATCTGATGGCATATTAGAATTAGATAAACGGAACGAATGGCACGCAGCCCGACACAAGCAGGGCCGTTAATAAAAATATCATTAGGCGCATTTCAAAATCCTAAGCTATAAATAAGAGACTCATTATAGAGTTTGCTCCAGTAGTAAGAAACCGACGCATAGGCAAAAGAGTATCTGTAAATCATCAGCACAGGAGTGCAACCATGGATATGCAACAAAAAGAACAAACCCCGCTGACCATTCCTCAGGTCGCGTTTGATTGGTACGACGAATATGCACACGGTGATATTGACCGACGCACCTTCCTAGCGCGCTTAGGCACTTTAGGCATTGCAGGATTAACCCTTGGCGCAATGACGACAGCACTGACACCAAACTACGCCCTGGCGGAACAGGTCTCATTCAATGATCCCGAAATCAAAGGGAGATATGTAGAGTTCGAGTCGCCTGAAGGCCATGGAAAAGGGCGCGGATACCTAGTTGTTCCAGCAGGGGTCGATGAGATGAATGATGCGCCGACCGTACTGGTTGCCCACGAGAACCGTGGTTTGAATCCATACATCGAGGACGTCGCTAGACGTCTGGCCAAAGCAGGCTATATCGCCTTTGCACCCGATGCTCTCTATCCATTGGGTGGTTACCCAGGCAACGATGACGAAGGCCGCGCAATGCAGCGTACGTTAGAGCGAAGCAAAATCGTTGCAGACTTCATTGCAGCCGCTCAGTTTATTAAGAATCACGAGTTCAGCAGTGGCAAACTGGGTATGGTTGGATTCTGCTTTGGTGGCTACCTAGTCAATCAACTAGCGATCGATCTAGGATCAGATTTGAACGCCGGTGTTCCCTTCTATGGAACGCCTGCTGAAGACGGATTTGAGAAGATCACTGCTCCATTACAGTTCCACTTTGCAGAACTGGATAAGCGCGTGAATGGAACCTGGGTCGACTACCAGCCTATATTGGATAAGCTAGGTAAAACTTATACCGCTCACACCTACGCAGGAGTGAACCACGGCTTCCACAACGACTCGACTGCACGCTACAGCGAAGCTGAAGCAGAGCTGGCTTGGGAGAGAACCTTGGCGTTCTTTGCAGAGCATTTGAGAGGGTAGTTGGAGCGGTCTTGCGAAGGCCGGGAAGGTTGGGCGCGTAATTGGAGAGCAGATGACAGGCTAAAGCCAGTCACTGGTGTGCTTAACTCACTACGAAGCTACGGTGACTGGCCTTCAGCCTGTCATCCGCTCTATCCGTTGGCAGAGATTCTGTTAAAACGTTGGAGCGGTCTTGCAAAGGCCGCGATGGATTTGGCAGAGATCCTTTACGAAGCTCTCAATGACCTACAATAGGTGCCGAGCGTTGCTCGTCATCGCTTCGCGACGCTTGCAGCGCCTCAACCCCGCCCCGTTGGGGCATGGGTTGTCACATGGGCATTCGCTCAGAAGTCTCCTTGCTCCAAACATAAAAAAAGGGTCATCCGAACGGATGACCCTTTTTCTATGTTAGGTGCCTGGCAATGACCTACTCTCACATGGGGAAACCCCACACTACCATCGGCGATGACGCGTTTCACGACTGAGTTCGGTAAGGGATCAGGTGGTTCCACGTCTCTATTGTCACCAGGCAAAA
>NZ_WBYQ01000019.1:0-1372 GCF_013282925.1 Marinobacterium sp. xm-g-48 | reverse complement strand
CGGCACATAGCAGTCGTTTACAGCTGCGAATTAAATCAGAATCTAGCCAATTAAAACATTGGCAAGCCCCGAATCGCCTTAGATGCTTGAAAGTTGATCAAGTAACACCTTATATGATTCGTTTTCAGTTTTCTGAGTAGCAGTATCTTTCTGCATTACTTCTATAAATTTTAAATACGATTCATAGGTTTCAAATCTTTCGAAAAATGTCTGTATCAGTTCAAAGCAGTCATTTTCAATTTCATAAATATCGGAGAGCCATTTGAATAGTTTCGCCAGTTTCTGATCTTCTATCTCTTTGTACCGCCTGAAAATATTTTCATCTAGTCCTCGTTCCATCACGGCTTCCAGATAATCTTTTCTCAGGAGGCTATAATCATAAAACCTGATAGGCATTTCGTCGATCAACCCTCTATAAAGCCTGTCGGTCAGAAGATATTCAAAGGTTTTCCTTTTAGGATTAACCAGATACTCAACATGTGATGCTCCATAATTCTCGTATCGATCAAATACATAGCTGATCTCATCAGCAGCCGAATTGAACGCTACAGGCTTACACCACTGATCATCAGTAGAAAGATTTTCCCAGTCGGCAAAACTTATCAGCATTGATTTACCTTCTGTAATAGTAGAATTGATCTCCGACATTCTTTTCCCTCTGAGGAATACATCCGCATAGTAAAATAAAGATATTAAAGGTTTTTTCTAGTAACTGTATTATTTGCTGCGCACTTATATACGAAGTACGTCAGGTGCAACCCATTTGAATTGTCAGTGGCAGCTTTGGGTCGTGTTTGACCGCTAAGCGGGGCTACGTCTAACGGCACAAAGCTGCCGTCTCTGCTAATACCTCGAAGGGGCTCGCTTCAAGCCAAAACCTATAAATATTTCACCTGCCAGACGCTCAAGGCGGGATATTATCCTCGGACTGTTCATCCATTTGCTTAGTCTGCCAGGTGCCAAAAGAGGACATAAATAATCATATGCTTTATAGGTATATAGTAAACGGCAAATCAAACCGTCTTAGAATTGAAATGTTAGATGTACATGTGCTCACAGTCTCTCCAAAAGAACAAGAGTGCACATTATTAAAGGGTTAGTTTACTCTATCGCAATATATATACATTGGAGCAAACCTTGAAAAACTGGTTGTTTTTATCCGCTGCAATTATTTGTGAAGTAATTGCAACATCTAGTCTGAAGTCGAGTGAAGGTTTTACTAAAATCGCCCCATCTATGCTTGTTATTATTGGTTATGGCGCAGCTTTCTATTTACTTTCACTTACTCTGAAATCAATCCCTGTTGGTATTGCATATGCAATTTGGTCAGGGCTTGGCATAGTTTTAGTTACTCTAGTCGCATGGTTTATGC
>NZ_WBYQ01000018.1:0-1451 GCF_013282925.1 Marinobacterium sp. xm-g-48 | reverse complement strand
AACTACCTGCCTGGCGATAAAGTCACCCTGACTGTTGTGTTTGATGAAGCGGTCGGTGTGACACCGGGCGCGAAGCTGCCAACCCTGACGCTTATGAGCAACGGCGAAGTACTGGACGATGTCATCGCCTCCTACGAGTCAGGTTCAGGCACGAAGAAGCTCAACTTTACCTTTACGGTCACTGACACCATGGATGTCGCTGACCTGCAGCTCGGTGAGCTGCTCTCAAACGGCTCTTTCCTCGCCGATGCTTCTGGCAATGCGGCGATTTTGTCACTGCCTGAACTGCCCAGCGCAACCTCTGTGTCACTGGGCGATCAGACCGTCTACGTTGACGAGGTGGTTAACCTCGCCGATGTGAAGATCGAGTCGATCCGTTACCTCGATAATGACACCGAAGCCTTTAAAGTGGGCGAAGTGCTCAGCTTTAGCGTGCGCATGACCGGTGTGGTTAATGTGGATACCTCTGAAGGTGTATCCACACTGGTACTGAGTAACGGTGGGTTTGCCCGTTACACCGGTGGTTCTGACACCAATACACTGACATTTAGCTACATTGTCGGTGCCAGCGATCGCAACACTGATGATCTGCGTGTTCTCGGTCTGGCCGAGAACGATGCCGTTTTTAACGGCAGCCTGGGCCAGGACGTAGATGTGCGTATCACCTCTGCGAACAACCTGAGCACCTTCAACGATGTGGCGATTAACGCCCAAAGTCCGTTTATTACCCGTATCGACAGTGCTAGCCAGGTGGTGAGCCTAGGCGAAAGCGTTGAGTTTATCGTTAACTTCTCTGAAGCGGTCGATCTGGAAGGCGATGCGCCTTCACTGTCACTGAGCAACGGTGCCACGGCTGAGTATGTCAGCGGTGCGCCGTCTAAACAGCTGCTGTTCCGCTACACCGCCCAAGAGGGTGATGCGAATGCTCAAGACCTCGATGTTCTGAGCTTTGATGCACCTAACAGCACACTGATCTCACTGTCAGGCACCGGCGAGGCGTCTGTGTCACTGTCACAGATCACTGCGGTTGCTGCCAAGTACGATATTAGTTTTGATGGTGAGCGCCCAGAGGGGACGATCACCTTTGATAGCGACGCCTTGATTGCCGGTGAGACCTCGGGTGTCACTGTCACCTTCGCTGAGTCTGTCACCAACCCTCGTGATGCCATCAGTGTCAGCAACGGTACGCTGTCACCGCTGGTGCCTGTGGAAGGTACAGCTATTCCCCGTACGGTGTGGAAGGGTGTGTTTACCCCGACCCTGAAGATCGAAGCCGATGAGACGACGCTGGTGCTGGATAACAGCCTGGTGGCTGACAATGCCGGTAATACCGGTACGGGGCTGAGTGTCTCTAACCCGATCTCTATCGATACCCTGGGTCCTGTCGCAGAGCTTAGCTCTAGCGTGCTCTACAACGGTAACCGTCTGATCACCATCGATTTTGGTGAGCA
>NZ_WBYQ01000017.1:0-1533 GCF_013282925.1 Marinobacterium sp. xm-g-48 | reverse complement strand
TTTTGCCTGGTGACAATAGAGACGTGGAACCACCTGATCCCTTACCGAACTCAGTCGTGAAACGCGTCATCGCCGATGGTAGTGTGGGGTTTCCCCATGTGAGAGTAGGTCATTGCCAGGCACCTAACATAGAAAAAGGGTCATCCGTTCGGATGGCCCTTTTTTTATGTTTGGAGCAAGGAGACTTCTGAGCGAATGCCCATGTGACCACGCATGCACTGAAAGTGCGGCGGGGAGGCGCTGCAAGCGTCGCGAAGCGATGACGAGCAACGCTCGGCACCTATTGTAGGTCATTGAGAGCTTCGTAAAGGATCTCTGCCAAATCCATCGCGGCCTTTGCAAGACTGCTCCAACGGTTTTAAAAAAGATCTCTGCCAACGTCAACAGCGGATGACAGGCTGAAGCCAGTCACCGTAGCTTCGTAGTGAATTAAGCACACCAGTGACAGGCTGAAGGCCAGTCACCGTAGCTTCGTAGTGAGTTAAGCACACCAGTGACAGGCTGAAGGCCAGTCACCGTAGCTTCGTAGTGAGTTAAGCACACCAGTGACAGGCTGAAGGCCAGTCACCGCAGCTTCGTAGCGAGTTAAGCACACCAGTGACTGGCTTTAGCCTGTCACCTGCTCTCTAATTACGCGCCCAACCTTCACGGCCTTCGCAAGACCGCTCCAACAGCTAACTACTACCCTTCAATCTGCGAACAGTGATCCCTCTGCTCTACTTCCGGTGTGAATATCACATAATCAGCTATCGCTTCATCCTGATAGCTGTCTGGTATGATTTCAAAGGGGTCTCTGCTGTCACCAACGGATAGCATCATGATCGATAAGCTATTCAGCTCATTATGAAAGGGGACGCCGGCATCTTTTCTGACATGCATGTTGCCTGCAATGTATAGATCGACTTTATCGGTGCTGTTCTCTTTAAGTACTCTGCCCATCTGTCGATCACGGGCTATTTGAACTCTTAACATGTTGCCCAGTTGTGATTTGGGTAGCTTGCCGCAGTGGCTTTCATAGAGTATGTCGAGCATAAAGTTTTTGTAGTGTTCGTTAGGATGATCTATTGATTCATCCATGTAGGCTTGCATCTGTTGTTGTCGAGTTAGGTCTGTGCTGAGTACTCTGTTTGCTTTCGTTAAAGCTAAGTTCACGGGTGATTCATACCACTCCCAAGGCCAGCCTTTTTGCCAGTTGAGTTGTTCTGGATTCGACGGCTCCCCTAATGCGCTGTCTAGTGCACTCTGTTGATCTGTATTCGCCATTTCAAAGGCAACATTACCGAGTATCTTCTTTTTGGACAGTAGCTCTAGTATCTCTGTTTGAAGTTCGTGATGAATATCCGTTTCATGATTTTCACCCAACAATATCCAATCTATCTCACTCATTTGATCCAGTAATTGCTGTTGGGCACCTCGAAAAACCTCCCTCACAGCACCGGTAGCCCTGTGATAGCATCAAGCAACCACTAACACCCGATAGATCAGTACCATGAAGAAGCGTAGCGCAATCAAAAACGACCTCTTTGCCAGCGA
>NZ_WBYQ01000015.1:0-1809 GCF_013282925.1 Marinobacterium sp. xm-g-48 | reverse complement strand
AGCTTCTTTAAGCAGAGTGACGATTTTGCTCTCGCTGAATTTTGACTTTCTCATTGGATCTCCTCCATCGACTTATGATGTCAGAAATCTCTAGTTTTGACTTGTGCACTTTTAGGGGAAGTCTACGGTTACTAAATCTAGGATTTGAGTGACGTGGAGATTGACTCGACCCAATATCAACCAGCACTTGTTTATCTTTGTAGTGCACAAGAAACGAAAATTTCTGCGTTTTAGTAACTTTGTTGATGGATGCACTTAGCTGGATATTTGATGTGTAAGAGACAACGTCATCAGACCAATCAAGAATTACAGCGTAATCACGCTCATGGGGTTTCAATTCATGAATATCATTAAGCTTTTGCGAGTAATGAATTGCAGTGCCGTGGGTAGGGTTCTGTTTGACACATAACTTCTTCGAAGAAGTTTTATTATAAAAATTATTAGCTCTTAGTGTGCGTTCTCCTGATTGTTTTGTTAGATCAAAAATTTGTTTCGTCATACGTTCTCCTTTGCCTTGATGCTTTAAACGATAACGATATGAGCAAGGGGTGTCAATGCCTAAATCAAGCATAAGTCATTGATTTTATTGGTTTAATTCATACGGGTCATTGTAGTTTTAGTAAAATATTCGCGTTGAGTTTTATGGAGTATTGATAAGCTGATCTCTTTCCATATTCAGTTTTCACGCTACTTCCAGGTGTCCATTAGCTCGCCACTTCGAGCCGAGATTACTGTCACGTTTTTTTCACGAATTTGCCTCTCAAACCCATAAAAGTGCTCGCAAAAAAATTTTAATTTTTTTTTAAAAAAGATGCTTTGATGTGAATTTTTTGCTCATACATGAAATCCAGATCAACAAGTTTTGTAGCTTTGTTAATAAAGTTAGGGGAGAGGTGAAGTCCAGCGTATGTGTTTTTCAGAGATGTCGAATCAACTTGCTAGACAGTGTTAAGAGGATGGGTTTACTGAGTCAAAGTGAGATTGGTAGAAAAAATATTTGTTGTTAGCCTGTTCTGTTTAGATTTTATTTTCATAAGACAAAAAATGATAAACCTTTATTAAATAAAAGCCTTTTATGTTGATTTGATTTTTATTGGTTTGTTTAAAATATTTCGTTTTAAATTTTTAAAATATTTAATATTAAAATAAGCTGAGAAAAATTACCCTCTGAAAAATATAAGATATTGATTGTTAAGAAGTCGGTATTTTTTGAGGGTTTATTCTTGGGTTTGATTTATTTCACAATTGGTTTGTTCTTGTTGTAAAAATTTGCCATATTCGATTTAGTAATATGTGACCATTTTGGTTGTTTGCTATCGTTCTTGTATGGTTTTAAGTTTCTTCCCGTCTTGCCCTTGTGGCAAATATAAAGAGGAATCGAAACATGGTTTATGCATTTGATAGAAAAGAATTGTGGGACATTGCTGAAAGTGAAGGTTTTAACTTAGAAGCTATTGGGAATAAGTTAGGACTAACCAAAGAAAGAGTTCGACAAATTTTAAATGAAAAGTTTGGTTGGTCAAAAGTTGATAAAGCTAGAAAACGTTTCCGAAAAATAAAAAAAGATCATAAGGATTTTGACGCAAAAGATCTTAAGCACAACAAAATGTTTCAAAGCATTTTATCGAAAGGAGATCGTGTTCCTTACTGGAGTATATTTACGTTTGATCCTTACTATCTTGATACCTGTACTGCATTACTAAAGGCTAGGTTAGCAGAGAATTTTGATCTTCAGCTAACTCAGGATGATGCACGTTTCTACATTGAATCTAAGTTAAGAACACTCTTCTACAATAGCTTCGATCGTCA
>NZ_WBYQ01000014.1:0-1665 GCF_013282925.1 Marinobacterium sp. xm-g-48 | reverse complement strand
AGTGAGAGAAGTTACATTGTTGTTGTACCTTACCTTACTGAGATTGAAAGGCTGCTTAGGGCATGTACACACCTTAATTTTGTTCAACCAACAATTGATTTAGAAGCTGGACTAGAAACCAAGACAGAATCTTTGATACAGCAAGTTAGAGAGGGAAAGAACATTGTCTGTACTCACTCTATATATCCCAGGCTATCCCAACTCGCTGATGATGGTCTCTTAGAAAACTATGAAATAGTTATTGATGAAGTTCCGGACTGTGTATCAACAGTATGCGAGAAATCACCCTACTCAGTTAAGGAGATTTATATATCAGCGGGCTTCATTTCAGTAGATGAAACTGGAAGGGTTCATCCAACCGAAAAATGGTTGAACAATCACAATGCTGCAGCTGACACTTTAAATCCTGTGCTTTTTCAACAAGCAAAAAGTGGTGGTCTGTACCTACTAAATAACAGTTTGTTCATTAATTGCTTACCACTAAATATTCTCTCTAAGTGTAAAAAAGTGACTGTTCTAACCTATATGAGCCAAGGCTCTTACTTTACTTACTACTTAAAATTTTCAGGCTTTGAGTATGAGGTAAACGAATCTAGGAAACAGAACATTTTCTTTAAAGAAGAAGCAAAGCGTCTAATTACTCTAAAGCCTATAAATGCACTGAGAGGTTTGAATCTATCTAACACTGGGCAAGCAAAAAGCTTAGCACGACCTAGCGACTACAATAGAGTATCTAGTTGTTTGAAGAATCTTAGGTCTAGGGACTTGAAAGGCGTAGACCAAGAAAAAATACTCATAACCAGTAAGAAAGATGCATGGTATGAGAATACTAATAATAGGTCTAAAGCTGGAAAGTTTGCCAAAAATTCTAAATTATTTAATGCGAGGTGGATTGCTAACAAAACTAGGGGAACAAATGACTTTGCAGACTGCTCTCATTTAATATACTTATATGACCAGCATCCCAATCCATACATTGCACGTTGGTTAGGTGCGGACAATAAATGCTTCTCAAAACACTATGCATTAACTGAGTTGATACAGTGGGTTTGGAGGTCAAGAATCCGTAAAAAAGAGGACATTACACTCTACTTACCATCTGAGAGAATGTATGAAATCTTCAGCAGCTGGCTCTACAGCGAAGAGTAAATAGTAAAACTTGTGCAGGGAGGTTAAATGTTTAATTTCGATAAAGGTTATTGGCTGATAAGGTCCTTACAATTAGCTTTTATACTTGCCCTGCCAGTTTTAAGTTTTTTTGAGGGTCGTTTAGAAGTTGTAGGGTCTTTGATAATCACTGTACTTACAATATTAATAATCGCTTTGACTTACATGGGATGCTCAACTTCTGGATACAAAACAGCCCATGAAATTGGCTTTCAGCCGCATGATAAAAATATAGACCCATTCTCAAAGCCTATTAAATTTAAAAAGGCTGCTTTTCGTTGTGTTACTTACTCTTTGACGGTCGTTAGTTTATTTATCATACCGCTTCTAGCTACAAGCAATGCCCTCTTCGAAAACTCATACATAAATAACTCATTACCATTAGCTGTCTTGGGAGTAACTGCATGGGGAGCATATTGGTCTTTTAATATCGGCTTTCGTATTGGAGAGCTAGAGATTTCACGTAATCATGTATCAGAAGAATTAAGAAAGCTTAAA
>NZ_WBYQ01000013.1:0-3267 GCF_013282925.1 Marinobacterium sp. xm-g-48 | reverse complement strand
ACGCTCTTTAACAATTTGGAAACTGTAAGATAAAGATTGTCTTGTATTGTTTGATACAAGCGCCAACCGGCGAAATCGATCGTTACGAGAACCATTCAGTTGATCAGACACCTTTGGGTTATATGGTCAAGTGAATAAGCGTGCACGGTGGATGCCTTGGCAGTCAGAGGCGATGAAGGACGTTGTAACCTGCGATAAGGTACGGGGAGCTGGTAAACAAGCTTTGATCCGTACATTTCCGAATGGGGAAACCCACCACGTAAGTGGTATCTCTTTACTGAATATATAGGTTTAGAGAGGCGAACTCGGGGAACTGAAACATCTAAGTACCCGAAGGAAAAGAAATCAACCGAGATTCCCTTAGTAGCGGCGAGCGAACGGGGACCAGCCCTTAAGCTGGATTTGGGTTAGAAGAACAGACTGGAAAGTCTGGCCATAGTGGGTGATAGCCCCGTATTCGAAAACCCTTTTCCAGTGAAATCGAGTAGGACGGGACACGTGTTATCCTGTCTGAACATGGGGGGACCATCCTCCAAGGCTAAATACTCCTGACTGACCGATAGTGAACCAGTACCGTGAGGGAAAGGCGAAAAGAACCCCTGTGAGGGGAGTGAAATAGACCCTGAAACCGTGTACGTACAAGCAGTGGGAGCCGACTTAGTTCGGTGACTGCGTACCTTTTGTATAATGGGTCAACGACTTACTTTCAGTAGCAAGCTTAACCGTTTAGGGGAGGCGTAGGGAAACCGAGTCTTAATAGGGCGCATAGTTGCTGGGAGTAGACCCGAAACCGGGCGATCTATCCATGGGCAGGTTGAAGGTTGAGTAACATCAACTGGAGGACCGAACCGACTACCGTTGAAAAGTTAGCGGATGACCTGTGGATCGGAGTGAAAGGCTAATCAAGCTCGGAGATAGCTGGTTCTCCTCGAAAGCTATTTAGGTAGCGCCTCATGTCTCACCTTGGGGGGTAGAGCACTGTTTCGGCTAGGGGGTCATCCCGACTTACCAACCCGATGCAAACTCCGAATACCCAAGAGTGCAATCATGGGAGACACACGGCGGGTGCTAACGTCCGTCGTGAAAAGGGAAACAACCCAGACCGCCAGCTAAGGTCCCAAACTTCTAGTTAAGTGGGAAACGATGTGGGAAGGCTTAGACAGCTAGGAGGTTGGCTTAGAAGCAGCCATCCTTTAAAGAAAGCGTAATAGCTCACTAGTCGAGTCGGCCTGCGCGGAAGATATAACGGGGCTCAAACTAGAGACCGAAGCTGCGGATGCGTTTATACGCATGGTAGAGGAGCGTTCTGTAAGCTGTTGAAGCGGAAGCTGTAAGGCACCGTGGAGGTATCAGAAGTGCGAATGTTGACATAAGTAACGATAAAGGGAGTGAAAAACTCCCTCGCCGGAAGACCAAGGGTTCCTATCCAACGTTAATCGGGGTAGGGTGAGTCGACCCCTAAGATGAGGCTGAAAAGCGTAATCGATGGGAAGCAGGTTAATATTCCTGCACCTCGCATAACTGCGACGGGGGGACGGAGAAGGCTAGGCTAGCGCGGCGTTGGTTGTCCGCGTTTAAGGATGTAGGTTTGGAACTTAGGCAAATCCGGGTTCCTATATGACTGAGATCTGATGACGAGCTCCTATATGGAGTGAAGTAGTTGATGCCCGGCTTCCAGGAAAATCCTCTAAGCTTCAGGTTATGTGGGATCGTACCCCAAACCGACACAGGTGGTCAGGTTGAGAATACCAAGGCGCTTGAGAGAACTCGGGTGAAGGAACTAGGCAAAATGGCACCGTAACTTCGGGAGAAGGTGCGCCGGTTTTGGTGATGGGACTTGCTCCCTAAGCTGAGGCCGGTCGAAGATACCAGGTGGCTGCGACTGTTTATTAAAAACACAGCACTCTGCAAACACGAAAGTGGACGTATAGGGTGTGACGCCTGCCCGGTGCTTGAAGGTTAATTGATGGGGTTAGCTCCGGCGAAGCTCTTGATCGAAGCCCAAGTAAACGGCGGCCGTAACTATAACGGTCCTAAGGTAGCGAAATTCCTTGTCGGGTAAGTTCCGACCTGCACGAATGGCGTAACGATGGCCACACTGTCTCCACCCGAGACTCAGTGAAATTGAACTCGCTGTGAAGATGCAGCGTACCCGCGGCTAGACGGAAAGACCCCGTGAACCTTTACTATAGCTTCACACTGGACTTTGACCTTACTTGTGTAGGATAGCTGGGAGGCTTTGAAACTTGGACGCCAGTTCAAGTGGAGCCGATCTTGAAATACCAGCCTGGTAACGTTGAAGTCCTAACTCAGGTCCCTTATCGGGATCGAGGACAGTGTGTGGTGGGTAGTTTGACTGGGGCGGTCTCCTCCCAAAGAGTAACGGAGGAGCACGAAGGTACCCTCAGCATGGTCGGAAATCATGCATTGAGCGCAAGAGTAAAAGGGTGCTTGACTGCGACACAGACACGTGGAGCAGGTACGAAAGTAGGTTCTAGTGATCCGGTGGTTCTGTATGGAAGGGCCATCGCTCAACGGATAAAAGGTACTCCGGGGATAACAGGCTGATACCGCCCAAGAGTTCACATCGACGGCGGTGTTTGGCACCTCGATGTCGGCTCATCACATCCTGGGGCTGAAGCCGGTCCCAAGGGTATGGCTGTTCGCCATTTAAAGTGGTACGCGAGCTGGGTTTAGAACGTCGTGAGACAGTTCGGTCCCTATCTGCCGTGGGCGTTTGAGATTTGAGAAGAGTTGCTCCTAGTACGAGAGGACCGGAGTGAACGAACCTCTGGTGTTCCGGTTGTCACGCCAGTGGCATTGCCGGGTAGCTATGTTCGGACGGGATAACCGCTGAAAGCATCTAAGCGGGAAGCCCCCTTCAAGATGAGATCTCACTGGACCTTTAAGGTCCCTAAAGAGCCGTTCAAGACTAGGACGTTGATAGGCTGGGTGTGTAAGCGTTGTGAGGCGTTGAGCTAACCAGTACTAATTGCTCGTGAGGCTTGACCATATAACGCCAAAGCTGTCTGAGAGCGAAAGCTTCAGATGAACAGCTGAGTGGTTTAATGATTGATTTAACGGTTGTAGCTTGTATAGACAACCAAGACGCATCTTACAGTATCCAATGCGTTAACCAGTTTTGCCTGGTGACAATAGAGACGTGGAACCACCTGATCCCTTACCGAACTCAGTCGTGAAACGCGTCATCGCCGATGGTAGTGTGGGGTTTCCCCATGTGAGAGTAGGTCATTGCCAGGCACCTAA
>NZ_WBYQ01000012.1:0-25985 GCF_013282925.1 Marinobacterium sp. xm-g-48 | reverse complement strand
GTAATACCGGTACGGGTCTGAGTGTCTCTAACCCGATCTCTATCGATACCCTGGGTCCTGTCGCAGAGCTTAGCTCTAGCGTGCTCTACAACGGTAACCGTCTGATCACCATCGATTTTGGTGAGCAAGTGACTGACTTTGATGTGAACGACATTGTCGTGACCAACGGCATCAAAGTGACCAGTGGCTTTACTGAAGTTCAAGCAGGGCAGGTCTACACTCTGGAAGTCGCGCCTACCGCGGCAGCACAGGATAATCCTACCGGTGACGTCACCGTCACACTGCGTAAAGGCACGATGACCGACAGCCTGGGTAACCTTAACGCAGAGCAGTCGATTGCGCGTCCTTGGGATATCCGTGCGCCTGAAATTACCCGTATCAATGCCGAGAGCGGTTCCTACACCGCCGGCGATACCATCGCGATTGCTGTTACCTACGATGAGATCGTCAATGTTGATGCCGTGAACGGCACACCGTTCCTTGCCCTGAACAACGGCCAGGTGGCTGAGTATGTGCGCGGTAGCGAGAGCAACACGCTGGTGTTTGAGTACACCGTGGTACAGAACGATCAGGTCGATGCGCTCAATGTGCAGGCACTGGTGAAAGACGGTGCCAACATTACTGACAATGCGGGTAACGACGCTAAGACTTACATCACTCCCGGTGCCAACCTCTCCAACCATGCAGTGGTTGAAATTGATGGCGTTGCGCCAACGATTGTCACCATCTCTGCGGCAGAGGACGCGCTGTACCTAGCAGGTGACAGCGTTGAACTGACAGTTCAGTTCAGCGAGAACGTCTACATCGACTTCACCAACGGTTCACCGATTCTGGCACTGAGTAACGGTGCGGTCGCTGAGTATGTCGATGGTGACGGTTCAAGCTTCCTGAACTTCCGCTACACCGTTCAGCCAAATGACTTCGATACCACCGATCTAGATGTACATGCACTGATCACTAACGGCTCGGTGTTTAAGGACATCTCCGGCAACGAAGCCAATATGGCGATCCTGAGCGACAACAGCCGTCTGGCGTACCGCTCGGATGTGGTGGTGGATGCTGCGACACCGTACATCAACACCATCTCTGCCAACGCCGGTCACTACAACGAAGGCGAGATCATTGATATCGCCCTGGGTTGGAACAAACCGGTTGAGATGAACGATGCGCTGGGTACCCCAGAGCTGAAACTGAGCAATGGCGAAATCGCCACCTACAACGCCGCAGCCTCTACACCAACACGCCTAGTCTTCAGCTATGCCGTTAAAGCGACTGATTTTGAGTCGGACGCACTGGCGATTGCTGAACTGCGCACCAATTACGCGACTTTCAACGGCGTTGTTGCTGGTGAATCTGCTGACCTGACCCTGCCAAACGGCGGTGCGATCGCGCAGGCTGAAGGCGGCATCTTTATCGATCTGACGCTACCAGAAGTAGAGTCTATCAGCGTTCTCGACGAGAACGGTTCTGCAGATCTGAGCGCGGGTGAAGCGGCAACGCTTACCATCGAATTTAATGGGGCGATCAAAGAGCTGCGCCCAGAGTTCTTCAACATCGAGAACGGCGCGCTGAGTAACCTCAGCAGTGAAGATGGCGTGACCTGGACAGGCACGTTCACTCCGCTGAAAGACACGCAAGCCGGTGAGCAGACTCTGAGTCTGGATCTCACCAAAGTTTCTGATTTGGCAGGCAACTTTGGCCTCGGTCAGTCACAAGATGCTAACTACACCTTGGATAGCGCTTACCCAACCGTGACCATCCGCTCGGATGCGGACGGCATCGTTAATGGCGATGTGCGCATGGTGGTGAACTTCTCTGAGTCGGTGCAGGACTTTGACCTGAGCAAGCTCAGCGTCGAAGGCGGTAGCATTGATCAGTTAAGCCTGGAGACACCGGATAACTCGGGTCGTCCTGAAGGCGAATATAGCTTTGTTGTAACCCCAGACCGTAATAGCACCCAGCCGATTAAAGTGCGCGTGATGGATGGCGTTGTCACTGATGAGGCCGGCAACCCCAACAAAGCGTCGGATGTTCTGCTCCAGCCAGTCGATACGGTAAAAGCGAAGATCGAAGGTATCCACGCTGAGGCCGGAGCCTATGCGGTGGGTGATACCGTTCAGTTGACGGTTAAATTCAGTGAATCGCTCGACTTCGAATCGGCGCCAGAACATGCCCCTTCACTCTTTTTAAACAACGGTAAACAGGCTGTTTACCTGAGCGGTGCGGGCACAGACACCTGGACCTTCAACTACGAATTTAGTGAGCCTGCGGCCTCTGCAAACCCTCTGCAGGTGCTGGCGTTCCTCGAAAATGATGCAAAACTCGTCGATGTTGCCCACAACCGTGCCAACGTCAGCCTGAACAGCACAAACCGCCTGCAGGAGACTGTCATCGTTGATGGTATCGAACCTCAGGCTGTTAGTTTTAGCGCAGTAGCGGGTAGTTACGGAATCGAAAATGTCGTTTGGATTCAGATGGAGACCAGCGAATGGGTCAACGTTGATACTGCGTCTGGCCGCCCAACCCTCGAATTGGCCAACGGTGGCGTAGCCACCTACGTGTCAGGTTCCGCATCCAATACGCTACTGTTCCGCTACGAAGTCGAAATGACCGATCACTCAGTTGATGCCCTCGAAGTTAGCGGCATCAACATGAACGGCGGTTTGATCTCTGATGCAGCGGGCAACGCCGTTGCTGCTTTTGGATCAGACCTACTGATCAATGCAGATGCGTCACCGGTTGCGGTAGACACCAACGCACCGACCTTGCAGCTGGTTAATCTGGTTGAAGATGCTGGCTCAGAAAACGATGTCCTCAACGATGGCTACTACGGCATCGATACGGTCGTTGCGTTTGATATCCAGTTTGATGAAGCGCTGCTAGTCGATACCAGCGCCGGTGAACCAGTACTTTCGCTGAGTAACGGTCAAACGGCAGCGTATATCGCTGAGCGCTCTGATCTTGCTAACGGCATCATGCGTTTTGAGTACCGTGTTGCTGAGGAGCACATCAATAAAGATTACCTGCGCGTACTGGGCATGGCCGAGCAGGGTGCTCAGATCACTGATCTGGCGGGTAATGACGCTGTGGTTGATATCGATCCGAGCGCGCTGAACTACTCAACGCTGTCGATCGATACCAAACGATTCAATCTAGAACTCACTGACGATCAGCCAGAGATTGCAGCGATTCCGGGTGAGCCGATCACCGTTACGCTAACCTTTGATGAGCCTCCATCAGCCTTTGATGAATCGGTTTTATTCATCAAACCGGCTGATGGCTCCGAAGTTTTGGATGAACAGAACCTCATTCAGCCTGCACCCTTCGATCTTTTTGATACTCACTCCATCGTTGTAGAGGGCAGCCTGACTCAGGTTGATGAGCGCACCTACACCATTCAACTCTCTACCAACAACAACTTCCGCGGTGAGCTCGAGATCAGTGTCGCTGCTGAGGCTGTCGCTGACCGCTCAGGTAACCCGCTGACTCAAGCGGCTGTGCTGGTTCAGCCGGTTGATACGATCACCACGGCCTTCCAAATTACGCCAGTGGCGGGTCCTTTTATTGGCTCGGATGCGAGTGTGCATCTATTTACTGATACCGGTATTGAACTGACCGACGGTCAGGACTACCGCGTTGATTATGAGACCGACGCCGCTGACGGTCAGGTGTTGATCACACTGTTGAACGGTTACCGCGGCCCTATGCTGGTCGAGGTGCGTGACAACTCTTCTGTTTCAACCGACTACATCAACGAGTTTACCAAGCAGTCGACTAGCCTAGATACTTCGCTGCGCGCCATGCTCAGTGTTGATGAAGCAGCACCTGAATCCAAGCCCATCACTGTGATTGTCTCGCCTCTGACAGAGCTGGCCGTGCGTAAAGCCGGGTATGTTGAGGGTGAAATACCCAGCTTGTTGTCTGCAGAACAGCTCGACTACAACGTCAAGATCGCTGCGTTGTTTGGCCTTGAAGGCATTGATATTACCCGCACTCGCGTCACGACAACGCTGGATAAGCAGTTCGACGAGAACGACGGTCTCTCTGCTGGCGAAGCCTACGGTGAAGCACTGGCAGCACTCGCCGTAAAAGATACCGATACCGGCTCTGCTCGCGCAACCATCGAGATGTTAGTGGACGGTATTGTTGAAAACACCGACAACCAAACACTGGAATTCACACCGCTGGCAGCACTGGAGATCGACCAGGCGGCCAATGCCGTTGACCTGATGCAGGATGTGGAAGCCTCAGGTCAGGAGTTTACTGCAGACGATCTAGAGAAAGCGCAAGCGCTGCGTGCTGTTTTACGCACCGCAGCTGATGTTGAGCCGTTCGTAACCATCGAACAGCTTGAGCTGATCGGCGTTCAGGGTGTCAGCGAAAACACCCTTAGCTTGGCACACCGCCTGCTGACTCAGACCGCCGATGACGGTTCGGATGTGGACAGCATCGCCAAAATCGATGCACTGCTCTCTAGTGCTCTGGCTGCACTGGATACGATCACCATCGCCGCTGAACAGAACACCGCTGCAGACGATGTGACGCACGCGCACTATGTAGCGCTGGGTTTCCCAGACTTTTCACCGGTATTTGAGCAGGCATTTGCCAAAGTATTGGATCAAACCGGTATCGGTGCCGCTCAGGTGGGTGATATTACGCTGTTTGAAGCGATGCTTGGCAGCTATCAAAACCTGATTAGCTTTGTGGTTGATCCACAGTCAGTGGATCTAGAGCCAACTCTTGCCGATTACGAGCGCCTTGGCATCACCGGTATCGACAATGACGATATGGTGACCGTACTTAATGGCGGCCTGAGCACCAACACCGAGCTCTCTTATGCGGTGATGGATATCAACGAGCTGCAGTTCTTGGTAGACGACTTTAACGGCTCGATGGATGCAATCCGCCTCTACAGCGAAGATCCAATCGCCAATGCTGATCAGATCCCAACGCTTGAGACATACCAGAAACTGCGTCTTGCCAACATGGACGAGGCGCTCGTTGATAGCATCAACTCCGTGCTGGCTGATAGCGATATCGTGATTACAGCGGACGGTGTGCGTAACGAAACGCAGACCATTATCAACGCGTATAACAGCCTTCTAAGCTTCAATGCTCAGGACGCTGATGCAGTTGCTCCTGCGACTGAAGATTATGCCGTTCTGGGCGTAAAACAGCTCACCGATGATCGTGCAGTTAACTTTGCAACATCGCTGCTCATCAATAAAACCGTCGATCAGATCGACTCAACGGCAGAGCTTGAAGCGATTGCCGATGCGATCAACGCACTGCTCTACACCGTCGATCTTGAAGATGCCTCAACAGCGGCGACTGATGAAAATGCGATTACCGTCGAGCAGTTGAGCTTACTAAATCAAACCGTCACTCAGGCACAGCTTGCCTCTGTACGCGCCTTTATGGCAACCAAGGCCGATACTGATGTGGCCGAACTCACTGAGCTGACTCATCTAGTTGATGCTGTTGTTACCGCAGCAGATCGCATTAAATCCTTCTCTGAAGATCCAGTCGCAGCGTCGGATGTAATCAACGGTGGTCTGGGTGAACCGACTGAGCTTGATTACGAAGTCGTACTCGCAGGCACCGGTACTACCATCTCAGCGCTAGGCGCAATGAACGAGATCCTGGCTGACAGTGATGTGGTCGTTGGTGAGACTGATCTTCAGACTGAGCTGAACTCACTCGTCTCTATTTACAACGTGCTGTACGGCATGGCGGATGGCGGTGAAGTTAACGAAGTTGATGCGCTATCACTGACCGATTATGACACTCTGGGTATCAACGATCTTGATACGACGGACAGTAACGACCTAACGACAAGCTTCCTGAACTCTCTAATGGATGTTCAGAGCAGCGAAGGTATTGATACAGCCGCTGAGCTGCAAGCCCTTAGCAACGCCGTAATCGCTTTGCGCGAGACCGTTGTAAACGGAACTAATACAGAAACTGGCATCACCGTTGATCAGTTGATCCTACTTGGCTTAACTGATGCAACAGAGGCGAACCTGACGGCACTGCAGACCGTAATCGCACGTGATGCGGTTGAGAGCTACAACAACTTTGCAACATTGGCTGATCTTCAATCCGTAGCAACCAACGTCTTTACTGCGCTGAACACGCTAAGCGCGCACACTGCATTGGATGCTGACGCTGCGAATAACCCTACCGAAGCGGTATACGCACAGGCAGGTGTTGCAGGTGTGACTGAAGATAACCTACTGGCAGTTAACGCACAGGTTCGTCTAGCGGCGACATCAGAAGATAAAGACTCGCTTGAAGAGCTAACCGCACTGGTTGAAGCTGCAGATGCTGCAATCGAGTACATCCGTACCACCGTTGCCCCAGAGATCCGTGCTGTTATCGAACTGGCAGATGGTGAGACAGGTCTCACCCTAGACGAGCAACTTGCTGCTTACAGCGCAGCAGGCGTCACTGATGTCACGGAGGATAACCTGCTTGCAGTCAATGCACAGGTGCGCCTGGTGGTTGACATTGCTGGCAAAGACAGTGTCAGTGAGCTGCAAAACCTTGTCACACTGGCTGACGAAGCGCTTGTCTACCTGACAACCGTTGCCGTTGAAACCGATTATGAAAACATTACACAAGAGGCTCAGCTAGCAGCATACAGTGCTGCCGGTGTTCTGGGTGTGACAGCAGACAACCTTCTCGCTGTAAACGCTCAGATGCGTGTTACAGAGAACCAAGCGACAGTGGCTGAAGTTCAAGCGACTGTTACAACTGCAGATGCCGCACTCGCGAAGATCGAAGCGCACGCCGAAGGTGATGATGCACTTGCAATCACCGATTACGAAGCGGTAGGCGTTCTGACGGTTACCGACGAAAATCTATTGGCAGTCAATGCACAGGTTGTCCGTGCTGAAGATCTAGCAGCAGACTCGGTTGAAGAGATCGGCGGTCTAGTTGATGCGGCGAACAATGCATTGGCGTTCATCCTGAGCGACATCGCACCGCTGACGTCTACAGAAACACTAGATGCTACAGCACAAATCGAAGCCTACAACGCTGCGGGCATCACCGGTGTTACAGAAGATAACCTGCTGGCCGTAAATGCTCAGATCCGCAAGCAGCTTGCTGCGGATAGCAACGCAACAGACAATCTCGATACCGTAGCGGATATCCAGGCTAAGGTGACTGCCGCGAATGATACGATCGCATACCTAGACAGCACAGTTGCGCTTGAAGAGGACTACCTAAACCTTACTCAGGCACAGCAGGTCACTGCTTACCATGAAGCGGGTGTTCTAAGCGTCACAGCTGACAATGTTCTAGCGGTCAACGCGCAGATGCGTCTAGAGACGACAGCCGAGAACAAAGACGCTGTTGCAGAGATCGAAACCATCGTTGGCCTAGCGAACGATGCAATTACATACCTTAGCACTACAGTTGCGCCTGAACTGAACGTAGAGATAATCACGCTTTCAGATCAGTTGGCAGCATATGGCGCAGCAGGCATCACAGGCGTATCTGAAGATAACCTTCTTGCCGTTAACGCACAGAATCGTCTAGTAACAGATGGTACGCTGAAAGATAACGTCGATGAGCTACAAGCGCTTGTGACTGATGCAAACGATGCGATCACTTACCTAGCAACTGTTGCAGATGAAACTGCAGCACCAGAGACTATCGCTGAGGGTGAAACAGGTATCACACTGGCAGACCAGCTAGCCGCATACAGTGCAGCGGGTATCCAAGGTATCACTGTAGAGAATCTACTCGCGGTTAACGCACAGTTCCGTGTGGCAACCGATAAAGCGACTGTGAACCAGATTCAAACGATCGTAACGCAGGCGAATACTGAACTTTCACAGATCGAAGAGTTCGCAGCAGATACAGAAACGGTACTAGCTGAGACTGACTACTCGGATGTGGGTGTGACCGGAGTATCTGAAGATAACTTGCTTGCTGTAAACGCGCAGGTACTTCTTGCTGTAGATGGTGATGCAGATTCTGTCTCTGAAATCCAAGATATCGTGACCGATGCAAATGATGCATTGGCTTACATCTTGAGCGACATCGCACCGCTTACGGCAACAGATTCAACGGATGCGTCAACTCAGATCACAGCATACGAAGCAGCTGGTATCACAGGTGTTACAGAAGATAACCTGTTGGCAGTTAACGCTCAGATCCGTAAGCAGCTGACAGCAGATGTTGAACTAGACGCACCAACGGAAAACTTAAACTCAGTTCTTGAGCTTCAGGCTAAAGTCACTTCAGCAAACGATGCCATCGCTTACCTTGAATCTGATGTCCAAGTTGAAACCTACGCCCTTGATGATCTCTCAGGTGGTGAAGCCGCTCTTACAACGACAGAGCAGCTAGCAGCCTATGCAGATGCTGGTGTGCTTAACGTGACAGTCGATAATCTATTGGCCGTTAACGCGCAGATGCGTCTTGAGACCACCACAGGTAATAAAGACTCTGTCGCTGACATTCAAACCATCGTTGGTCTGGCTAATGATGCCATAGCGCTGATTGAAACCTTCAACAACTCAGACGGCGCAACCGATCTGGGTAATGGCAACACTGCACTGAGCACCGACGATTACGCGGCGGCAGGTATTCTAAACGTGACTGCAGATAACCTAGTGGCAGTGAATGCGGTGATCCTAGGTTCTGCGACAGGCGAAACCACTACGGTTGGTGATATCCAGACGATCGTGAATAACGGTATTCAAGCCCAGCTTGATGCCATGGCGAAGATCTCCGATTACGCCGATGCCTATGTTGTAGGCACTGAAACGACAGCGGGCGATGCGTCAACCAAAGCGGTTCAGACTATCGATCCGGGTGTATTGGCAGCGGCTGATGGCTATACGCTTCACCTAGGTACTGTAACGCTTGAGACAGGTGCTTTTGCCTCTGCGCCAACCGTTGCAGAGATGATCACAGCTTTCCAAGCAGATTCAGCCTACACACTCGCGCCGTTCACTATTGCTGATAACGGCAGTGGTCTGCTTGAGATCACCTTCAAAAACTTCGGTGTTCATAGCAACATGGGTGAACTGCACACAGCACGCCCAACACTGGAAGATTTTGTCACAGCGGGTGTAACGGGTCTTACTGAGAAACAGCTGTACGCAGCCGTTGACTTAGTAGAACAGAAAGCACCTGATCAGGTTGATCAGCTAGCTGAAATTCAGACGGTTGCGACGAACGCAGCGACCGTTCAGGCCAACAACTTGAATGTGGTGCTGAACTACGCCATCGATAGCGCAAACACTAAACCAACTGTAATGACCTACAAACTTGCAGGTCTGACTGCAGTAACCGAACTGACGCTTCCAGCCATCAACAAGTTGATTGCACTGGAAGACAGCAACACTGTTTACGACTTCGATACAGCGGCAGCTATCGTTAACGCAGGTGTACAGGCGTACACGGATGCACTGCTGAAGATTGCGAACCACGCAAACGAGCTAGCGGATGCTCCAGTACCAACACTGGACGATTACGAAACAGCTGGTATCACAGGCCTAATCGCCGATGATATCGATATGATCAACGCGCTGATCATTCAGCGTGAAGCGGACGATGATGGCATCGCGACCACCTCATCAGGCATCCAGAGTGTTGTAAACGCAGGTCTTGCTGCTGTATTCAAACTTCGCGATGCAGCGGAAGGTAATACAGCGGTTGATAACCTCACGGAAGATGACTACACAGCAGTAGGTATAGACGCTGCTGACATTCCAGATGTAGCTGCACTGAACAGCTCACTTGATAGTCAGCCAGTAAATGGCGTGATTGCACGTAACTTCTCGACGCTATCAAGTGTCGTTGCAGCGGTTAAAAAGCTCGTCGAGATTGCTGATGGTACCGATGGTAACGCAACGGATGTGATGACTGCGGATGACCTAATCGCCATGGGTCTAACAGGCCTGGAAGCGACAACCGGTGAGTCGGCTAAACAGAGCGCCGCGATCGCGATCTTCAACGATCTGGTGGATACCAAAGCAAACGCGGATGTTGGTACCGTTGCCGAGACGCAGGCGCTTTACAACGCAGTACAGGCAGCCCTTCGCACCGCGATGGGTGAAACACCTAAGATCACCAAGGAACAGCTGAAACTACTCGGTTTTGATGTTGATAACGCCGATAGCAACGTGCTTACGGATGTTACCGACGACAACCTAACAGCGATTCAGCAGGTACTTGTTAATCTTGCGATCGATACAGACTTCAGTGCGCTGACAGATCTCGCTTCACTAAAAACGCTAGTTAACGATGCAATCGCAGCAATGAATGCGATTTCAACAGCGGCGGGCAGCAATGATGCCTCAGCGATTGTTGATGTCACCACCCTGAATGATATGGGTGTGACTGATGTGACGGACTACGCTGCGATCAACAGCGTACTTGAACTGGCGAGCACCACAACAGCGAAAGTATCGAACTACGGTCAGATTAAAGCGATCGTCGATAGCTACAATCTAATTCTGAAAATGGCCAATGATGGCACCGTTGAAGCTGAAGCTCAGGATTACGACAACATTGGTATCACCGGTGTAACTTCAGCGGATGAAGTCGCTCTTGTTAACAGCTACATCATCGCTAAGAACGACAGCACTCGTGTTAATACGGTGACCGATCTTCAGAACCAGGCAACCGCACTAACAACGATGTTAACACTGGCTGAAGAGAGCGATGTCGTTGGTATCGATAATGCAACAGCGACAGCGCTAACACTTACCGACCTAGAATATCTGGGCTTTACCACCGCACCTGCAACACCAGCGGTATCGGGCACAGAGATTAGTGCAGTTAACCTAGACTCAATCCGTCTAGCAATTGCCAACACCGCAGATGATCACTCAGATATCCTAGATTTCACCGCTCTTGAAACGCTGATCAACGATACAGCGACTTCGGCGAACGTGATTCAGGCATACGCCGCAGCAAATGATGGTGCTAACGCACCAACTGCTGCTGATTTCGCCGCTATTGGTGTGGCTGGAGTAACCGATGCGAACGTAGCTGCGATCAACTCGTCACTCTCCACCAGCGGTGTGCTCGATAGCATCGCAAGCAGCGTCGCAACCGACACACAAGACATCGTCGATGCCTGGGCTAAAGTCGAAACGCTCGCCGATGGAGGCGTAGATAGTGTTGATGTCGCGCAACAGACAGTAGACATAATTCCTGAAACAAATACCCCATCAGGTACGGCAACATCGATTACTCAAAATGGCTTTACCATATCGACAGAAAGTGTGTTCGGCAGTACCTGGGCACTTAATGAGGCATTTGATAATGACCTCGGGTCAGGTTATGCAAATGCCGATGGCGATCCTACTAATGTCCTTATTATTGATGCGGATAAGGCGTATCAACTCTCTGGATATACGCTTAAATCTACAAATGCCGGATACCCTAAATCTTGGACACTTGAAGGTTCAAACGATAGTTTGACGTGGACTATTCTAGATACGCAGACTGACTCGCAAGAAACTCAGAACACGAGCCACACATATCTTTTTCCAAGTGCAACAACAGATGCATACCAGCAGTACAGGTTCAACGTGACCGCTACAGGAAACGGTAACGAACTAGAGTTATTAAACTTCGAACTGTTGATAGATGAGGTCAGTTACACGGTTTACAACAGTGATGATGACTTAGACGGTTTTGTTGGTATTGACGATGATATTCAGTTAGCGACGGCAAGCGACTTTGCAGCGTTAGGCATAACTGGGTTGTCTAATGCGGCGGCCTCATTTTTGAGTCATCTGATTGACGAGCGTAACCTCACGGATGTCGGTGATATTGCGGCATTACAGTCGTTGGCTGATGCCGTTGAAGCGCTCTTGGCGACCAACACTGTCGATGATGGTTCATCCACTGCGGCCGGGGGTGATGTCACGCGGGCGCAACTTAATCTGCTTGGCTTGAGCCTTGTTGATGATACGAACTATGCCGGTGTCATCACGTATTTAAAGGGCAATGGTGATCTTAACTACGCAACCGTTGATCATTTTGCGAAGGTCAAAGCTGACATTGTTGCCAACCTAGACAACCTCTCGGAGATTGAGAAGGCCGCGGAACTCAATACCGCGACCACCAGTTACCCGACGTTAGCCCAATGGGACACGATTAACGGCCTGGATGCCTCGACCGCTGATGATGTGACGTCGTCTAATCTTGCTGCAATCAACTCGCTGCTCAATACGACGGAGGTGACGGGAGCAACGGTCAGTAACACGGCGACATTGCGCACGCTGATTACGTTGTACAAGAGTGTTCTGACGGCGGCGACCTCAGGCGGCGCGGCGGCAGCGTTAACGCAGTCGGAGTATGAGTCGATTGGTGTGACAGGTTTTAGCACGACCACAGCGCGTGCTGCAGCCGAGGTAACTGTACTCAACGAGGTGATCTCGAGCTTTACGGATAACACTCGGGTTGATCGTATTAATGAGGTGGTGGGTATCCGCAAAGCGGTGACGGCTCTGATCGATACCGTTGAAGGCAAAACGCCCGCGATTACCAAAGCTCAGCTGGGCTTATTGGGCTTTGATCTCGACAACGCCGATGCTGACGTGGCAACACCCTCGGTAACTGACGATAACCTTAGCGCAATTCAGAAGGTCCTGAAAGATACAGGTATTGGCACCGATTACGATACCGTCGATACGCTTGCCAAAGTCCAGGCGCTGGTTGACGGTGCTGTGAACGCCCTAGAAGCAGTTAAAGCAGAAGCGGACGCGAATGATTCAGATTCAGTGACCGTCGCTCAACTTGAAGCGATGGGTGTTGAGGGTGCTGATGATTCTGGAACAGCCAGTGATAACATTGCGCTGATCAATAGCATCCTAGATAGCGCTGTTGCATCAAGCGAAGTCAACACACTGGAAAAGGTTCAGAAGCTTGTTGATATCGCAGCCAAAGTTGTTGCGCTGGCTGGGGATGCCTCTGCAGCCAAACTAACACAGGCAGAAATTGCGCTGATTGGTATCAATGATATGGACACCGATGCTGAAGTTGCGCTTCTGAACGATCTAATCGTGGCGGATACTACTGCTCAGGCAACCGTAGCTGAAATTCAAACATTCGCAGATGTGGCATCTAAAGTGTTGGTGAACGCCGCGCTTGAAACAACAGCAACCTTTGATGACACCAATGCGCTGACAGCTACTGAGCTTGAAACTCTCGGTTTCACTAACGATACAAATTCACCGCGCACGCTGACCGCTAATGGTGCAGCGAGCGACTCTGTAAATGCAGAGAACCTAGGCTTAATCCGCCTAGCGATTGCCAATACAGCGAACGATTATTCAGGCGTAAACCGCCTCACCAAACTGACCACACTTGTTACAGACGTTGCCACCGCAGCCAACAAACTTGTGAACTTTGCTGAATCTGTTCCTACCCCTACAGATGCTGCACTGATCCCAACCGTTGCTGACTTCGAAGCGATTTTTGTAACAGGTGTGGACAGCACTAATTTGGCATCTGTACTGGATGTCTTAGCGCAGTCTAGCGTCACAGTATCTAGCGACATTCAGGCTAAGGTTCAGGCGGTTGTTAATAGCTACAACCTTATTCTGACAGCTGCTGATGCGACCGATAACGACACATCAACAATTGCTGAAACGGATTACACCAACCTGGATGTAACGCTCAGCGATGATGCCGTGATCAAAACAGCTCAGATCAGTATTCTGGGGGACATTATCGATATTCAATCGAATGACGATGTCGATACAGTCACTGAGCTACAAACTATCGCGGATAACATCAAAGCGGTGCTGGATACAGCGGTACTTGCCGATGGAACAGATCCGGCTACCAACGGTGTTACCTTTGAACAGCTGAACGGCCTAGGAATCAGTGGCGCTACTGCCGATAACATCGCAGCGATCCGTATCGCGCTGATGAACAAAGGCAGCGATACCAACCTGAGCTCTATTGATAGTTATGACGAACTGAAGTCGTTGGTAAACAACGTGATCAACGCACTCGAAATCTTAGCGAACTACGCTGCTGATGAAGTGGCCGCAGAGCAGATTCCAGATGTAGATACATACAACTACGCGACCTTCCTAGAAGTCACCGGCGATAACTTTGAGGCGGTACAGCGTGAGCTGATTGCGGCTGAGCGTGATGATGCCGATACCACCGCCAAGTTGCAGGCGGTTGTGGATGCGGGCTTGGCGGTTCAGAAAGCTGCGCTTGAGAAGATCGTGGCCTACAGCACTCCGGTTGCCAGTGGCACGGTCGTGGATGCAGGCGATAGCACAATCAACGCAAATGGTAGCCTCAACGATGCCACCCCGCGCCACCTGAGCATGGATCTGACGGGGCTATTGGCCACCGACAGCTTCACCCTGCGTGTTGGCAGTGACACCTTGGTCACTGAAGCTCTAGCAACGGCTGATGCAGCGACCTTGGTTGCGGCCCTAGAGAGCGTAACGGGTTATGATGATCTAGCCTTTAGTGTGCGTGCTGATGGCGAGGTGCTGCACATTGAGTGGAAAGACTGGGGTGCCTATGGCGCTGCAGCCACATTGCGTGCCGCACAACCGAGCCTAGATGACTATCTCCTATCGGGTGCCCAGTTCCGCACTAGTAACGGCATTGATGCCGACAACCTCTATGCGGTGAACAAGGTCGTTGAAGGAAGCACCTTCACGGCAGTGACTACGAGTAACGTTGCCACGGTCGTGGGTGAACTTGAGACTGAGCTGGAAACAGCAGGGCAGGGCTTGGATGCCCAAACCGCGGCATTGGCAATCATCGAAGCCTACGCCGATGGCGGTTCAACCGCACCCACAGTGGAAGATTACACGCTGGCGCAGGTGACGGGCGTTACTGAAGACAATCTGGTGGCGGTTAATACCCAGCTTAAAGCGCTGAATACCAATATCACGACTACGCATACCGTCAGTGACATTGAAGTCGCGGTTGCCTCGGCCAATACCAAATTGGCAGCCTTTGAAGCGAATACACCAGCCGATCCGCAGGTAGGCTTTACGGTGGCGGAATACGCCGCGGTCGGCCTTGCCACAGGCATCAGCGATGATGTGGCCAACGGCATCGATAACCTGAAAGCCGTCAATGCCCAGGTGGCCTTGGCCGCTGAGGGTGATGCCAACCGGGTGCTCGACCTAAACTACTTACTGGCTAAAGCCGATGCCGCCATTGCCGCTATCGAGGCCTACAACAACGGCACCTTGGGTCGCGAGCTCACCGTCGATGACTACGCCGCCGCAGGTATCACCGGCGTCACACCAACAACACTCTATGCCGTCAACAACGAAGTGAAGTTCGATAGTGCGCTCGTCCTTAACAGCGTCAGCGAAATACAGGCGGTTGTGGATCCCGGTCTGGTAGCGGCTTCGGATGCCCTAACGTACACACTAGCCATTGCTGCCGACGCACAAAGCTTTAGTGAGCTTTCCAGCACGACATCGTCCTTCGTGCCCCAGATCGATAATAACAGCGATCAAGACGCTGCAGGTATCGTTGAGACTTTTTTCAATTGGCACGAACCTAATAATTATGACGCTTATAAGGCCTTTGATAGCAGCACAGGTACAGGCGACAGCAATGGTGCTCACAGTGAAGGCGCTTTGAATGGGTCCAACTCAGCCATTTTGGGTTGGAAGGATCCCGCAACAACAGCCACAAATCTTGGCGCATTCCAATCCGTAACGGTTATCGCACGTGCTGGCCTGGGTGGTCGCGTGCCGGGTGAATTCGCTGTTGAGGGATACAATCCCGATACCTCGAACTGGGAACCGATTGGGAGCTTCACCAACACAACCCAAGGCGGTTTTTCCGTTACGAGAGAACAGCTCTTAAACAAACCCTATGACGCCTACGACTTTCCAGAGGAAAAGCTTTACTCAGGGTTCCGCTTGGTTATCGATACAACGGCCAACCAAGAAAATTCTGGGTCTGATGGTTACATTAATATTAACCAGCTTACGTTTAATACCAAGACCCCGATTGATAATAGCTACGTTACTGCCTCTTTAGAGGACCTAAATACCGCCGGCTTACTAGGCGTATCAACTGATAACTATGCAGCGGTCGTAGAGCAAATTGCACGTACCCAGCCAACTGATGCAGCTGGCTTACAGGCGGCAGTGGGTTTGGCTGACGCTGCGATACAGTTACTAACCGATTATGAAGACGGTGACACAGCCTTAACGGTGGATGACTTTGTGGCTGCCGGCCTTGAAGGAGTTGACACCTATAACCTTGAGTTTGTTGTTGCGCGTTTGGAAGCCCAGACCGATGCGGCGTTGAAAGACACCTGCAGTGAGTTGCAATCCATTGTGACCAGCGGTGTAAGTGATTACCGCGGTGAGCTTGATACGCGGATTAATACTTTCGCCAATGATCCGATCACTGTTTTCACTGCCGAAAGCGGTGGTGACGACAACGCGCTATTTGATAATACTGTCCTTGCCGCCTCAACCGATTTGATCAGTGGCGTATCAGCTACGACCGGTCTGGTTGACGGCATAACAAATCAAGACAGCGGCGAAGTGCTGAGCAGCGAGATCACGCTAGGCGCCGAAGCCAGCGGCAATACACGTTTGCGCTTTGAGAGTTTAAAAGCGGCATTCAACAGCGATGTAGTGGCGACCCTGCCTGAAGAGTTCGTGGTGAAGGGACGCCTCGACTACACCGCCGACGCCTCTATTTGGTATGACCTGGCAACGTTCACACGATCTACAGTCGATCTCATGCCGGCAGGTGCCACCACCAATACGGTAGATGGCGTGACGTCTTCTTCTTCTAATGATGCGGGTTTCTACTATCGTGCCTACGATGCGCTAGACGATGTCGTCGCTACGGCTAGTAACAATCAAAACTCTTGGGCTGTTACCCAAGATGGTGTCGAGTGGTGGCAAGTTGATTTGCCCAGCGAAAAACTGGTTACTGAGTTCTCCATTACCGGCGTAGCAATGCCCGCGCGTGGTCCGGGTGCTTTTGTACTCCAAGGTTTTGATGGTGCAAATTGGGTCGATCTTGATGTGGGTGGGCAGAATTTAGCGACACCCACCAATATGTCGGAGCTGATTGATCAAAGCGGCAGCTTTGAGCTGCAAAGCGGTAGCAGTCAGTACATCGATGTACCTGACATCACCATGGATGGTGATTTCACCATGCAATTCTGGGTTAATCTGGAAGGAACAACACCTGATGAATGGTCCCGAATTTTTGACTTTGGCTTAGGTGAGAATAACACCAATGTTTTGCTTGCATTTGATGGCAGCAATGGTCTGAGATTTACCACAAATATTAGTGGTGGTACGCAGGCACGTGTTTACACTCAAGCAGGTGTTTTACCTAACACCGGGTGGCATCAAGTTACAGTCAGTTTGGAAGACGATAAAACACCCCACATTTATATCGACGGTACCGAGATCGCGACCGTTAATCAAAGCACTGGTGCAGGTCTGACGGCGGGACAGCTGCACACCTTCTCTAACACCACACTGACAAGCAATTTCATTGGCAAATCGAATTGGCCAAATGGTTACCCCACCATGAAAGTGGGTGAGGTACGTATTTGGGATAAGGCGCTCACGCAAAGCGAGATCGATGCAAGCTTGCTGTCGCCGTTGAATGGTGATGAGGCGGGTCTTGAATATTACCTAAAGGCCTATGACGGCACGCTTGAAAACCATGCCACAAACTCCAGCATGGGGTCTGCTACACCCATTAATGGATCTCAATATTTAAGTGAGTACTCGGATACCCAGACGTTAACGGGTACTGAATCGCTGATTGCGCAAAATGGTGCAGTGGATTTTAACAACGGCGCCATAGACTTAGGTGATATTACCTTGGGTGGCGCTGTAACGTTGCAGGCTTGGGTAAACCTAGATGGCAACACGCAATCAGCTATGTCGCGGATTTTTGATTTAGGGAACGGTGCGGCCAACTCCAATCTCATTTTAGGCTTTAACACAAACAATAAGCTTTACATGAGTGCCTTTGATGGCTCGACTTCGTCAACGAGCACAAGTCCCTCAAGTATCCCTAATAGCGGCTGGCAACACATAACTTTCAGCATCTCGGATGCTGGTGCAGCTACGGTCTATTTAAACGGTGAGGTGTTCCATACCTTTGCTACCCAAGTACCTGACCAAACGACTCGTACCAGTAACTTTATTGGCGACTCAAACTGGTCCCAAGACCCTGCGTTTGACGGCTACATTGGCGAGGCAGCTGTTTGGAACCGTGAGCTTACACAGCAAGAAGTTCAGGCCAGTATGTTGGCGGCACCCACACTGACTGATAGTGATTTGGTCGCCTATCTGCCGCTCTATGAGGGTGAAATCTACAATGCTGTTGCGGGTAGTGACGTCGTAACCGCTAACTCCGGAGCACAATTTACATCTGCCACACGTGACTGGGATCCGCGCGAGACCAAGACCTTTGTGGTTGATGAGCCCGGATTGTACTCGAGCTACCGCATTTCCATCCCCAACGATCAGTCACACGACACCCATGTGGGCTTTGATGAAATATCGATGACGGCCTACGACGTGACGTTCAACGCGGCGCCTGCATCCGTTTTTTCAGCCAATAACACGCTCGCCAAAGACCTTGCCTATGACGCGCTGACTGTCAGTGCCTCTGCCGCGGCGTCGGGTGACGCTGCCATGGCTGAACTTAATCTCATTGTCGATCGGGTGACGGCGTCGGAAGGCTTTAGTGTGAGTGACCTCACGGCGCTCAATATCCAGAATGTGGACGCAGATCTGTTACTGGGTTATCAGCAGCGCTTACTTACCACATTCTCAACTGACTACGTCGCCGGTGGTGAACTTCAAGCCATCGTCGACGAGGTGAACACCGCTAGCCAGACAATCATCACGGCTATTGCAACCAATCAGACCGCGTCATTGACGCTCACTGATTTACAGCAGGCGGGTATTCAGGGCGTTGCCGATGCGGCCACGGCGGCTGCGGTAGTGCAAAAGCTTGCGCAACTCACAAGTGTTACGCAGACAGCGCAAATGCAGCACGCGGCTGACGAGATTGCAGTGGTGTTCGATAAGGTTAAGGCCTTTGTCGATGCAGGTATTAGCCAGCCGACCAATGCCGAGCTGGAACTTCTGGGTCTATCAACCTACGAGGCGACTGATTACGCGTCATTAATCAGCACGTTAGACGATCTGAGCGCTGGCGCTATTACCTCCATGGCGGATCTTGAAACGCAACTGCTGGTTGCGGAGCAACTCAAAGCCACGGCCTTGGCAAGGCTCCACGTGGTCTCTGATGCGGCACTCAATACGGGTGATTTCGTCCCCGATCTCGATGCGGCGGGTAATGAGGCCTATGTATTCGGAGCGAGTGTGCGGACAACCTACGACTCAAGAGGTGCGGTTAACGCGTTTGATGATAATACAAGCACACTTTACCACTCGGATACAAACGGTTGGTCTGCAGATCAGTGGGTGGCGTTTGTTGATCCAACAGGTTTGCTTGCGGGTATTCCCACTGCTATTGAATGGGTTGGCAGATCGAGTTTTGGAGCGCGTATCCCCAATAACTTCCTCTTTGAAGGCACAAATGACGGCGGAGCGACCTGGGAAATCATCGAGCGCTTCGATAACGACACCCTGACGTCTGGTGAGCTGTCATTTGCGGTTGCTATTCAAAACCGAGGTCAGAGTTACAGTGGTTTCCGGCTCTATTCAGAAGATTTAATGAGTAGTGCGAGCGAGACGAACAGTCTCAATTTGACCGAACTCCGCTTCATCGTAAAGCAGACCGCGACAGTTGAAGCGTATGCGCTTGCCGGCATTAACGGCGTGACTGAGGCTAATCTGGATTACGTGAGTGCTTACCTGCGCACTGCGGGTGCGGCCGATACTGTCACGCCAACACTGACCACTTTGCAGACACGCGTATCAGACGCTGAGGCGCGGGTTGCCAAACTCGAGGCCTGGCAAGGTGGAGACGCAAGCGCCGCATGGACCCGCGCCGACCTCGTCGCTTTTGGCTTTGAGGATTGGATTGCCGAAGATGATATTAATCTCAATGGCTTGTTAGCGATATTGGGTGATAGCGACACCGGATCGAGCTATGCTGAAGTCGTGTCCGTGTTGGGCACTGCAGCTGCAGCGTTTCATGCACAGATTGCGCGATTTGAAGCGCACTTGTCGGCAGGTGGTGTCGATACTGCGGCCACAGAAGTAGATTTCGTTCCTGACTACGACCTCAGTAATGAGGCGAAGGCAGGACTGGTCTTCGATGCGACGGGTCCACTTTATGGAAACAATGGTTCTGACTACACGAAATATGCAACTACCTGGGGCGCAAACAATGTCTTTGATAAACAGTATTCAACGTCTGCTACCACTACCGGAGTAGGCTGGCATAGCGGTGCTGGAAAACCCGAATTCATCGGTTGGCGAAGCGAGGATTTATCGAGCGCGCAGGTACTCACCCGTGTTGTATTTGATGCAAGAGCAACTTATGGCGCGAGAGTTCCCAACCAGTTTGATCTACTGGGTTGGACGGGCAGTGACTGGGAGCTGATTAGAGAAAATCTCACAAATACAGCAAGCGACAGTGGCAGTGGTGTGAGCATTGATATTGATTATGACGTAAACAATCCTGCAAAAGCGTATACAGGGTTCGCCATCCGTATTGATAGTTCTAACGATGCCGATGGCTGGATTAACCTAGACGAACTTTTGTTCTACACCAAGCCGGCAACATTTGACGTTAACGAGACGCAACTTGCCGCACTGGGCTTTGAGGGACTGTCGTCTGCTCAAGCCGCTATTTTTAGTGATCTCGTAGAAAAAGCGAGTGGTGCAGCCCTGACCACTACCATGGAGCGCTACGCTTACCTGCAAACTGTTCACACGAACCTTGCGCAGCTTGAGGCTTATTTTGATCAAGCCTCACTGTTTGCCGCAGGTGATGACAGTCAGAAACTGACGCTGTCCGAATATCAAGCATTTGCGGTTCTGCTGGCTGACCTAGACATAGATTTTGAAGCGCCGATCGACGCATCGGTAGCGGCAGCTATCGATGTGGCACTGCGTGATACAGGTAATCTAGTTGACGTAAGCCATGCCTTGCGGGTTATGGAAGTGGCCGTCGGGAGATACTTCGACGCCGCAGCGAAGGCTTCTGATTATCTTGATCGCAACGCATACAGTGTCGGCGTTGAGGGCAGCGAAGCTAACTTCCTTGACGCGCCGTTAACAGCTGACGGGCAGGGCGCTGTAGCTACTGCTTCTTACAACTCTACGACATACGTCTACACAGCATTCGATGGCGAAAAGGCGATAGATGACACCGCTGATGCACGTGGCTGGTTCTCCGAGGATAATGCTGGTTTCGCTGTACTGAGTTTGGGCGGTGATTCACGTGGTTGGGATCAGTCTAAGCCGGCAGAGATTCTAAAAGAGGTAAGAATTTGGCCAAACTCATCTAACGCTAACTGGCGCAATGGTGCGCCGGAAGAATTTAACGTGTGGGGCTACAATCCAGAGAGTGATGAGTGGGAGTTAGTCGCCTATTTGCAAGGTCCAAACACTTTGCAGTGGCCAATGAGTTTCAATATTGAATCTAGTACGCCATATAACGGTTTCAGACTGGAAATGCTCGATCATATTGGTGATCTGTCCGAATACGATCAGGTAGATTTTGGCGTATCGGAGGTGGAGTACATAACTCAGAGCGTTGCCACCACGTTAACGCTTTCGGACTACAGGGACCTCGGTTTCGGCAACATAACAGATACAGCCGTACAAGCGATGAACGTTCGTTTGGCATCAGAGATAAAACCAGCGGTAATCAGTCACGCGACGTTGAAGCCGATAGTTGATGATGTGTTGGCACACGAAGCGGCGCTCCAATCAATGATTCGGCACGAAAGTGCCGTAACAGACCCAAGCGTTTACGCGGACGCGGGTCTTGTTGGTGTGAACGCGAACAATATCGACCGAATTAATACGCTACTCCTGAATGACCCACGCGGAGCAGCGCTGCGCTTATCAGAGATTCAAGAGCTCATTGATCATCAGAACCATCAGTTTGAAGCGCTGTTTGATTTTGTTAACGCGATCTCAGCCGACACTGACAACTATCAAAAAGCGCTAGCGGACGGCACATTTGTTGAAAATAATATGACGGCCTCTAGCCCGTTAGTAGACGGGTTTGTGTTTGCTAAATCTTGGTGGGGTCCGGGTTGGGATGCCCATTATGAAATCTTTGATGGTACTGAAAGCGGCGCCGGAAATGGATATGCCAGTGATTACAATGTTGCCGACGTGTATGCGGGGGAGCCGGAGGGCATAATTGGCATCTACGATATCTATCAGTTGATCGGTCCTCGCGTGTTAGACAGCGTGAGCATTAATTTACGTACTACCGGGGAAATAACGACAGGCTTCTGGATACAAGGCTATAACGCCACATGGCAGCGATGGGAGAACATTCATTACAGTGACGCTCATAGTACGAATGCGGGAACGCAAACTATTGATGTAGATAGTGATAAGGCTTACAGCGGATTCCGTCTCTATCTACAAGCGCCCGACGATGGTATCACCGTTATCAATGAGTTGTGGTTCAACACCAAGGGCGCGGACCTTTTCGACGAGGCGGGAATTCAGGGCATAAATGCTTACAACGCGGCCTTTATCTCGGCGGCGCTGGTCACCGCGCAGGCGAGCGACGCTACCTTGTTTAGTTCCAATACGGCGTTGCAGCAGGCCGTGGATGCGGCGCGAGAGGATTTCCTAATTAGTGAAATCAATCGCGTTGTTAACAACAACAACGAAACCCTAACTGCTGATTTCTACTTGGAGCTTGGCTTTAACGACATTGGCGAGGTTAGCCGCTCTTATCTTGACCAGCAGTGGCGAGACGCGGCGACCAGCAGCGATTTAACGGATATCGCTGCCATGACCGCCTTCGTATCACAGCAGGTACTCCAGCCCAGTGCATTGATGAACCTGTTGTCTGAAAAAGCCGAATTCGGTGCTGATCGATCGCTCGCTATGGCTCTTACTACTGTTGGAAATCTAAGGGAGTATGTGCCAAGGCTCAGTGGTGATGTTAGTGGTGTTATTGAAAACAACCCATATCAGGCGGCGTCCTATCCCGCATGGCGTCTCTTTGATGATAGCGGCGCTACATACTTTGCAGACGATGGGAGTTTAACTTCCAGCAATCCACTTCTATTAGGGTATCAGGGTGACGTCACGAGATGGACGCGTATTCAATCTTTCAGCTACGAATACCGTGAGGAGTCAGGATCAACTGACCGCACGCCGAGAGACTTTACGCTACAAGGTCTTGATCCGCTTACGGGATCATGGGTAGATATCCAAACCTACTTCAATACATCTACTAGTAGCGACAAAACATTTTCAGTTGATTCCGATGTTGCGCGTCAAGCATTTGTTGGGTACCGCCTCAACATAACGAGTGCAAACAGCAGTCACAGTAGCTCAAAAGTAAATTTAGACGAGCTTCAATTCAACGTATATGACGTTGTGGTCGACAGTAGTTTGTTCACCGCGCTGGAGTTGCCTATGGTTACGGCGGAGACCAGTGGTGATATTTTGTTGGCGCTGCTCGAACACCCAACACTTGATCTAACAGATCGCACAGCTGTTTTAGCTGAGGCTCGCGCCCAAGCGATTAGCCTGGGTATCGAGCAATATGCTCTGAAAGCTGGCGCCAATGTGGAGGCACCTACCGCTGCTGAATTGGTAGAGGCCGGGTTCACTGATGTTAATGGCGCAAATCTGTTTGCTGTACTGGAAGCTCTTGCATCGAGCCAGGCCGATGGACTGTCGGTAACTGACGCGGTGGCTGCTGGCGTTCAGGCACAGATCAATGCGTTTACCGACCTCACTGAAAACTTCGACGGCACGAGCCAAATTTTCCAAGGTGAGGGTGCCCTGTTCGTGCCCACTAACGGTACCGGTGGTAATTTTAGCGTAACGAGCCAGTGGGACAACTCAACCCACAAGGTTGCCAATGCATTCGACCGAAACACATCGACGTACTGGGCCAATAATCACGCCTTATCACAAGCTAATCCAGAGCAAGTCTCTTGGGTAAGCAATGACCCCAACTATCGGGGCATTGTTCGACAGATAGAACTCGATGTTCGTGATGCTTTCCCAAGTCGTTTACCTGCTGCTTTCGACCTTGAAGGCTGGAATGCGACTAGTGGGCAGTGGGAGTTTATTCAGTCCTTTACGGATAACACGCTCAGCAGCATTGAGCGCTTCGCAGTGGCCAGTAATAAGGCTTACTCAGGTTTTAGGTTGTCTATATCGGCTTCCCAAAAGACCGACAATAGCGACAACTCTAATATCAATCTAGACGAGATACGGTTTGTGGTTGAGCCCATTTCGAGCGCAACCGACTTTGATTACGACTCGACCGCTCCGACCTTGCTGACCTATCAGCAGGCTGGTATTGAGGGTGTGACGATCAGCAATATCGATCGCATCAACGCAGGCGTTAAAGCGGCAATAGATGCTGGTATTACACTTGATTATGATGCGGTAGCGGAGATCGTCTTTACAGAGAGCTGGATACTGTCGGTTGCTGACAATAATCCATCCGTTGCAAGTGATCCCACATTGTTTGCAGCATTGGAATCTGCTGTTGAGGATCTCTATGCTTTGGACGGGTTCGCAACTAAGGTTGAATACGATTCCCAAAAGGCAACTGGCGTTGAGTTGACTGCCGATGAATTATCTTTGCTCGCAGGACAAGCTCTAAACGAGTCTCAAGCACAAGATGCACTAGCGGAGCTTATTGCCTCAGATCATCAAGTGAAGTCTCAACAAACCCTACGACAAATGTTGCAGCACGAAGCGTATGTAACAGATTTAATCGTAAGAGATCAGTACGAGAACGAGCTCGGTGAGCCTGTCCTAGGAGACACAATTGAAGCAATTATTGCTCTGGATGAAGGTTTGGAAGAAGGCGATATTGTAGAGCTAATCATCGATGGTGTTGTGGTCGAGACAAGGTCGCTCAAGGAAGAAGAGATTACGGCCCATCAGACGAAAGTAAGCGTGCAAATTTCTGATCTGTACAACGCACAAAATTTGGACGAGCAACTAGATTTGGTAGTGAGGACAGTGCAGACCGAGACGAATACCAGTGATGACTCAGGTATTTGGCAATATAACTGGCAGTAAATGACCGTTCGGCTCATCTCTGCCATCTGCATTGTAGAAGAGAAGTCGTTTGCCCAGGGACTTTAAGGTCCGATAATTAGTTGAGACTATTCTGTCAATTTGTTATTGACACTTATGACATAAATTGTTTTCATGCACGATGGATGTATGTCTAATTTGTCACGGTTGTGACATTTAGGCCCAATTAATTGTCGAAGCTAAGCTTCGCAAGGGGAAACAAAATGGCTACGGTAATCTCTCAATTCAATGCAAGTCGTCTCTCAACCGGGGTCGGCGAGACGGTCTATATCACGGCTGGGTTTAGTGACACTGTCACGCTCAACGCGTCAGGAGGCAGCGCACCATTCCTGGCGCTGTCAAACGGTGCGAATGCCCAACTGGATGTCGCACGCTCTGCGTTGGCGGGAGATGATGCCCTGGTGTTTGCGTACACCGTGGCGCCGAATGACTTTTCGATTACCGGACTGACCGTCAACGGTCTGTTCCTTGATGGCGCGTCGTTGACAGACAGCGTCGGCGAAGCGGTTGTCACGAAGGTGACATCGGGTGTCAATGAGTCAATCTATGTGTCAGGCAATAACGAAGTAGCCATCGTTAGCCAGGCCATCACCTCTGATGATCTTGTTTCTCCCCGCGTAGCCTCTGTAGATGTTGTCAGCGGCAACTACCTGCCTGGCGATAAAGTCACCCTGACTGTTGTGTTTGATGAAGCGGTCGGTGTGACACCGGGCGCGAAGCTGCCAACCCTGACGCTTATGAGCAACGGCGAAGTACTGGACGATGTCATCG
>NZ_WBYQ01000011.1:0-41029 GCF_013282925.1 Marinobacterium sp. xm-g-48 | reverse complement strand
TCTTGCTCAAGAAAAACATTACGCTAAATGAATTCACATATAGGTTGCTTGTCTTGTTAAGCTTTTGTGCTCAACCTCAACAAGCGCCCACACGCATTACCTGATTAATTGTTAAAGAGCGTGCCACCGATCTTTTGGTGGCTGCTTGAGTACTCGTCTCAAGCGAGGTGCGTATATTATTGATTGCATCATCACATGTCAACAAGTTTTTAATATTTTTTTAAAAATTAAAAACTGTCTTATGCGTCAAAAACTTTCAATTATTTGCTTAAAAAACAAACAGTTAATTCGCACCTCTCGGTTACTGATCAACCTGTAATCAGGTGTGACTCCGTAATCGAGAGCGCGAATTATACTTAGGTTGAACAGAGCGTCAACCCTTGAGGGAAATAAATTTAACTTAATATGGTCAGCGGTACGACTGTACTCCACAGAATAACGCTCGCAGCCATAATGGTGACAAGCGCTACAAGACCAACCGTCAATATTGATGTAGAGAACATAAACGCTCTCTCCTCTTCAATATGCATTATGACGGGTACTCCTGTGTAGAGCAGATAGACACTAAAAGCTACCGCTAACATTCCGACACTCACGCAGAGCCACAGCATTGGATAGAGGCCAATGAGCCCTGCCAGCAACATCGGCGTTGCAGTGTATAGCGCTAAACGCGCACACTCATCAACACCCGCGTTGGCACCATAGGTTTTCTCCATCCAACGTATGCTGTAGGTCAACCCGGCGATGACGCCTAATATAGCAATGTAAAATGCTACCGCGGCTCCAAAGGCGGATTCGCTCGCCAACAGGTGATATTCACCATAGGAGACACTCCATCCCACCTGGGTAGTTCCTATGAATAACGATATAGGTGGTATAAGTGCCAGCAGTACCAGCTGAATAATGACATTGTTTAGTGTTAGTGAAGAGTCTTTATCAATTGACTTCCACTCTTTTACTGGGTGATAGAACACACCCGAAAGATGCTGCAGAATCATTGTTACACTCCTTTCAAAGCTGAACTTTGAGTTTGTTTTTATTGATTCAACACATTCAATATAGGATACGTCTGGGATTTATGTGTTAGTTCACTCTCTCTTTTTAGGTTTTCTTTTTCTAAACAATCGTTCTATTAAAAGTAGAGATATTAAAAGCGTATAGATCATCGCCTCTAAAATGCTTGCCCTTATTAGTAGTACCAGGTGTAACAGCGCTAGCATAGCTGCTGGGTAGATCAATTTATGAAGCGTTGTCCATTTACGACCCAATTTTTTCTGCCACCCTTTTGTGGATGTAATTCCCAAAGGGATGAGCAACAAAAGCCCAGCCATACCCAACATAATATAGGGCCTATCCGTTAACTCTCTAATCAGCAGATCAACACGCCAGCCAAGAATAAAGGTCGATACCGCCAAAAGATGGAGCACCGCATAAAAGAGTGCATACAGCCCCACCATTCTCCGATGTTGCAGCAAAAACTTTATATTCAAACGCCGACTGAAGGTTGATGCACAGAGTGTCAGGATCAAAAACCGAATTGCCCACTGCCCTAATTCATCGACAAGCTCTTTCGCTGGATCAGCTCCCAACTGATTGCTATAGGCCAAGTAGACCAGCCATATCAATGGCAAGGCCAACGACGTAAAAAGTGCTATCCAGATGAGCCGTCTAGATAAGCCCCTGCTGGTTAATACCATTTAGAGAGATCCATCCCAGCATAGAGAGGTGCGACCTCTTCATAGCCGTTAAACATTTGAGTCTCTATGATTCTCGGATTAAACAGTGATGATGGTAGCCTTCTCTCTGTCGCTTGCGACCATCTGGGGTGATCTACATTCGGATTGACGTTGGCATAAAAGCCATACTCCTGAGAAGCCGTTAAGCGCCAAGTATTTTGCGGCATGGTCTCCCTGAATCGAATCTGCACGATAGACTTAATACTTTTGAAGCCATATTTCCAAGGCACTACCAACCTAAGCGGCGCGCCATTCTGTGGAGGCATCGCTTGACCATAAACACCGACCGCTAACAACGTCAGTGGATGCATTGCCTCATCTATTCTTAACCCTTCTCTGTATGGCCAATCGATGGTACTGAAGAGTGAACGCTGACCCGGCATCTGCTCTGGGTCTTCAAGCGTGACAAACTCAACGTATTTAGCGTTTGAAGTTGGATTCAACTGCTTTATCAGTGAAGCCAGAGAGAAACCGAGCCAAGGAATGACCATCGACCATGCCTCTACGCATCGAAAGCGGTAGATCCTCTCTTCTATGTCCACTTTTGCAAGAAGATCCTCCAGGTTATAGATACCCGGGCGCTCTACCTCACCCACTATCTCAACCTGCCAGGGGTCTGTCTTAAAATTCTGAGCTCTCTCATACGGATCCTCTTTATTGAGGCCGAACTCGTAGAAGTTGTTGTAGGTAATGACCGAATCGTAAGGCGTTAACTCTTCATCGACGCTCCAAGTTGTCTTTGCGCTTTCGAGCTTCGGTCTTAACCAGTCAGGACCAGGATAGAGTGGCAGATCGGAACTCTTGGGTTGTGTCAGCGCATAGCTAGGCATCGAAGCAGCACCTGCGACCAAACCCAGTCCTTTCAATAGCGAACGCCTAGAAAAATAGACCGATTCAGATGTGATTTCACTGCTTAGAATTTTGGAAGGCTTACCGATCAACATAATTAATCTCCTATCGCTATACCTCTAATATTAGTCGCTAAGCTGACAAATGCCTTACAAATAAAAAACCACCCGAAGGTGGCTTTCTAATGATGTATTACTCTGCTTGTCGTTTTCTACTTCTAAGCAGCCATTGAATAGGGCCTGATACAGTGTAAGCAAGAAAGATAAGCCACAGGTAGAGATCAGGATCTGTCGCTAGAAAGGCGACAACCAGTACGATCACAATCATTTTTACAAAGGTGATCTTCCCTTTTAAGTTGATCTCTTTACCGCTGTTGTAGAGAACATTACTCACCATAGAGAGACCAATGAGCGCCACATAGAGTGCGATCAACCAAGCAAATGGGGCTGGGTCTATCCCCTTTTCAGTCATAAACCAGATCAATCCAGCAATGGTTGCCGCCGCCGCTGGGCTCGGCAGCCCCATAAAGTAGCGTTTATCCAAAGAGCCAATCTGAGTATTAAATCGTGCCAAACGAAGTGCAGCACAGGCGCAGTAGATAAAGGCAGCCACCCAGCCAAACTTTCCTAAGCTCTGTAATACCCAAGTAAAACTAACCAGAGCGGGAGCCACACCGAAAGAGACCATATCTGACAGCGAATCGTATTCAGCGCCAAACTTAGATTGTGTGTTTGTCATTCGAGCCACACGACCATCTAAACCATCAAAAATCATAGCAACAAAAATGGCGACTGCCGCTGCAGTGAAATGACCGTTCATGCCCGAAATGACAGCATAGAAACCTGAGAACAGTGCTCCCGTCGTAAATAGGTTTGGTAACAAATAGATACCACGAGGTCGCTTTACGCTATCTTCACTGGTCGCGTCAGACGTCTCTGGGTCAATCTGGTCAGTCATGTTTAAGCCCTTAAAAAATATGCTGCAAGTCTAACGAATCTATAGAAGAAGCGACAGATACCATTGATTAATTTGATCACCCCAAATCAACATCAGCCATCCAGCTAAGGCTAAAAATGGGCCAAACGGCATGGGTTTAGTGAGATCCTGACGACCAAACAACGCGCCGACAAGTGCATAGATAACACCCGCAACGGATGAGATCAGAATAATTCCGGGAAGGATCGCATAGCCACCCCAAGCCCCAAGAGCCGACAGCAACTTAAAGTCGCCGTAGCCCATACCCTCCTTACCTGTTACCAACTTAAACAGCCAGAACACCAGCCAAAGAACCAGATAGCCAAGCATCGCACCAGTCACTGCAGAGTCCAACGGGACCCAGCCAAATACCAGATTAACCAGTAGACCCGCCCAAAGAAGGGGCAAGGTGATCTGATCGGGCAACAGCTGATGATCTGCATCGATAAAGATCAAGACAATCAGAGAGTAACTGACGAACAGCATCACCAACATCTGAAGAGTAAAGCCAAAATAGAGCGCAATAGTGAGACCCACTACAGCCGTCAACCCTTCGATCATTGGGTAACGCATAGAGATCGAACTGGCACATCCTGAACAGCGCCCTTTCAAAATTAACAGATAGGAGAGGATTGGGATGTTTTCATACCAGCGTATTGCATGTCCGCATTGAGGGCAGCGTGAGCGTGGCTGAGACAATGAGATAGGTTGATCATCGCTTATCTCCTGCTGATCCAAGAATTCAGCGGCTTCACGGCGCCAGCTATTCATCATCATAATCGGCAGGCGATGAATCACAACATTCAGAAAGCTGCCAACCAATAGAGAAAACATAACCACTGCAGGGAGATAGATCGACTCTAGGGTCGATAGATAAGCGCTCATTGCATCGCCTTATAATTGATCATCCAGTTATCCTAGCATGCAAAGAATATTCCAGATATTTTTGCGCTAAAAAAACCCGAACATTGCCGGGTTTAGGATCAGATAACGCCCAACTCTTTGAGCCGCTCTTTTAAATAGCTATCCGCTGTGTATCGATCCGATAGAACCACATCTGGTCTAGGGTGAAGAAACAACGGCAGTGAGATGCGCGATTTTTTGGTTGCGCCACCAACAGGGTTGATCACTCGATGTATGGTCGACGGGAAATAACCTGCCGATGCCTCTTGCAGCATATCGCCTATGTTCACGATCAAATTACCAAACTCAGCCGGTACATCAAGCCACTCACCTGTTTTGCTGAGAACCTGCAAACCTGGCTCACTGGCCGCCGGCAAAATCGTTAGCAGGTTTATGTCACCGTGTGCGGCCGCACGGATAGCACCTGGTTCTTCATTACCATCAAAGGGAGGGTAGTGAAGCACACGGAGCAGCGTCTGCTCACTGCCATTGATCATGTTGGGTAGTGGCTCACGGTAGCCTGCTTTCACCTCTTCAGGGCTAAACTCTTCGACCCAGCCTAGCAACTCAGAGGCTAATGAGCTGGTTTGAGAATAGTAAGCCTGTAACTCCTCCCGCAAATCTTCAGGGCACTGCCCCCAGGGGTAGTAGTGAAAATACTCTTTGATGTCTTTAACTGTATGATCTTTCGCCACTTCAGAAATTTTGCTGGAGAAAAAGCCATCCTGAGTACCGACGTTATAGTCAAAGTCAGATTTGCGATCGCTATTAAAAAAGGCCTGCCAATGATCGTAGATGGCTCGAACCTGCGCTTCGGCAATAGGGTGATTTTTGAGGACGCCGAAGCCGGTCTCATGCAGCGATTTCACAAACGCCTCGCTGGCACCTTCCGATTGATAATCGACCGCTTCTAAAAAATTCGACATACCACTAGCTCCAGTAACTGTTTGTCATTGCTGTTTCGAAAAAATCGACCACGCCAGCATCGTCAACACCCATGCAGGCCATCTGATCAGGACGATCTTTCCAATAATCCAGCATATAGGGTATGCCAAATCGACTCATGATGGTTTGACCCATAGCAACGCCTTCTGTCGCAACACAGATTGGGCCTGAAACCGTTTCAAATAACTCAGGATGCACAACATAAGCGAGGGCCGAAACGTCATGCGAATAGCAGCCATCAATATTCCGCACGCTAGAGTAAAAGTCGATGTAGAATTTAGCCGCACTCTGCATAAATGAACCCACCTTGGCGTTCTCTTTAGCAATACGATCAAACAGTGATCGAGGCAACATAATCTGATGAGTTACATCGAGCCCTACCATGACCAAAGGCCAAGCCGCAGCCATCACTTTATCGGCAGCGTGCGGATCAGAGAGAATATTAGCCTCAGCTACCGGAGAGACATTCCCATCACTCGCAATCACGCCACCCATAATAACAACCTGCTTAATCTTGCTAGGTAATTCAGGGTCCAGCTGCAGCGCCTGAGCTAAGTTACCCAAAGGACCAATCGCAACGATAACGATCTCACCCGGGTTCTGATTCGCTTGATCGACAATGAATTCAGCCGCCGATTGAGGGAGCGATGTTCTCTTAGGGGGTGCTAAATTGAGATTACCAAACCCATCGACTCCATGAACAAAGTCTGGAAATTCCGCTAGAGGCTTGATCATCGGCGTCGCAACACCCTGTGCAACGGGCGTTTCAGAGCCGGCCATCTCAACCAGCGTAAGGGCATTTTGAGTAGCCTGATCAACAGAGACATTGCCAAAGGTTGTTGTAAGGCCCAACAGCTCAATATCAGGGTGTGCCATCGCGGTAAAAATCGCCATCGCATCATCGATACCAGGGTCTGTGTCTAAAATAATCTTGTGCTGTGCCATTGTTATGCTCGATCTTTACTGTAAGGGGTACCAATCGCTTTAGGTGCGATCGCCCGACCAATGAAACCCGCCAACAGAATAACGGTAAGAATGTAAGGAAGTGCCTGCATCAACTGCACATCGATTTCGCCAACAACGGGCAGTTGAACCCCCTGCATGCGGGTTGCAACGGCCTCTAAGAAGCCAAATAGAAGACAAGCGAAGAGTGCGGGGAATGGACGCCACTTACCAAAAATAAGTGCGGCCAAGGCGATGTAACCCTTACCGGCCGACATATCTTTAATGAAACCTGCACCCAACGCGATAGAGAGGTAAGCACCTGCTAAACCACAGAGCAGACCCGCCATAATGACGGCACGGTAACGCAACCAAGCGACTGAAATCCCGGCGGTATCAACCGCCTGCGGATTCTCACCGACTGCACGAAGACGCAGTCCAAAACGAGTTTTAAAAACAATCCAAGCGGTCAGCGGGACCGCCATTAAAGCGACATAGACCAACAGATTGTGCCCACTGAGTAGCTCTGTATAGATGGACCCTAGCAGCGGCACACCCGACAACCACTCACTCAACGGCCAGGTTAGCGGACCAAAGCGTTCATCTGATGTAAGAGAGGGTGTCTGCCCGCCGCGACGGAACCAAGCGATGCCCAACACAACAGTCAAACCGGCCGCTAAGATATTGATAGCCAAACCACTGACCACCTGATCACCTCGGTGGGTGATACAGGCAAAACCGTGCAGTAACGCCATCATAATTGAGACCAATATGGCAGCAAGCAGACCTAACCAGACCGAACCCGTTACAGCCGTCATTGCCGCCGCAGCAAAGGCACCCGCTAGCATCTTGCCCTCTAAGCCGATATCTACAATGCCCGAGCGCTCTGAAAAGAGACCGGCCATGGCACATAAAATTAACGGTGCCGCCAGACGAAGTGTGGAATCTAATGCAGAGATTAACTGAACAGAAAACTCCATTATCGCTCCTCCTGACTTGAGCGGGAAACCAATGCAAAGAGTCGCTCCAGCGGTCCACGCATCATGTAGGCCAGAGCACCGCAGAACAGAATGACCAAGCCTTGAATCACAACAACAAGATCACGTGTGATGGTTGAAAACTCAAACGCCAACTCTGCCCCACCCTGAAATAGCGCGCCAAACAGCAAGCTAGCAATGATAATACCCAAAGGATGATTGCGCCCCATCAAGGCGACAGCGATGCCAGTAAACCCAGCACCAGAGACGAAGTCTAAACCTACACGCTCTTGTGCCCCCATCACCTCGTTGATTGCGACCAATCCGGCCAAAGAGCCTGAAATCATCATCGCAATGACGACCATTCGTTTTGGATTGATTCCGCTATAGACCGCAGCTGACTCATTGAAACCGATCATGCGAATGGCATAGCCCCAACGAGTTTTCCAAATAAGCACCCAGACAAACAGACAAGCCAATAGTGCAACAAAAAGAGACAGATTAAGCGGCGTTTGAGTAATCTTGATCCCAAAAAACGCAAAGAACTCATGCATCAGCGGCAGTGTCGATTCGGGAGCAATCGCTCGTGTCTCTGGTGACATCGAACCCGGTTGAATCAGCACATTCACCAATAGATAGACCATCAATGCAGACGCAATGAAGTTGAACATAATGGTGGTAATCACCACATGACTGCCGCGATAAGCTTGCAAATAGCCGGGTATAAACGCCCAAGCAGCACCAAATAAGGATCCAGCAATAATAGCCAGAGGTAGCAGAGCCCACCATGGCAAAAGATGATCTAAAGCGAGACAGATCAGCCCCACACCTAAACCGCCAATGTAGGCCTGTCCTTCACCGCCGATATTGAATAGCCCCGCATGGAATGCGACGGCCACCGCCAAACCGGTAAAGATAAAGTTGGTTGTGTAGTAGAGCGTATAGCCAACCCCTTCGTCATAGCCAAAGGCGCCACGAATAAGCACTTGCACCGCCTCTAATGGGCTTTCACCAATCAGAGCCACCACAACACCGGCTGACAAAAACGCCAACAAGACATTGATTAACGGAATTAGTCCAATGTCTGCCCAAGCAGGGAGCTTTGCACGACGACTCATGATTGCCCCCCCTGCTGATCCATTTGATCACCGCTTCTTGAGCTGGACATCATTAACCCTAACGAGCGCGCATCGGTTTCTGAAGCCAACACATTACCCACGATGCGCCCTTCTGACATCACCAGCACTCGATCACACAACGACAGGATCTCTTCTAACTCTACAGAGACGACTAACACAGCACTTCCTTGATCACGCAGCGCAACAATCTGCTGATGTATAAACTCGATCGCACCGATATCGACGCCACGTGTCGGTTGTCCCACCAGTAACACCTTAGGTGCGGCGTTCATCTCACGTGCGATACAGAGTTTTTGCTGATTACCGCCAGAGAAACTGGCCGATTTGAGATTGGGATCCACTGGGCGCACATCAAAGGTACTCATTAACTCCTGACAGTGCTCAGTGATGGCGGAGCGATTTTGCAGAATCGAGCCATTAAACTCCGGCTCATCTTGAAAGCCCATGATGGCCGTCTCTTCTGCACTAAACGCACCCACCATACCATCACGGTGCCGATCCTCTGCCACATGTCCGACACCGAGGTGACGAATCTGTTTAGGCGTCATTTGATGCTGAGCATCAATGCAGACCCCTTCAATATTAATCTGCCCCTGCTGCACATCGAGCATGCCCGACAACAGACCTAGAAGTTCGGTTTGACCATTGCCAGATACACCAGCAACACCAACAATTTCACCCGCACTCACCCTGAACGAGACATCGTCCAAACGAGGCACATTGGTGTCATCACGCCAGGTTAGCGAATCTACTTTAAGAAGCGCTGCGCCCGGGTTTGCTTCTTGTTTATCTACCCGTAACAGAACCTTACGGCCGACCATAAGCTCAGCGAGTGCTTCACGACTGGTCTCCGCAGTGTTTACGGTCGCCACCATGGTCCCAGCTCGCATAACAGAGACCTGATCACTGATCGCAATCACCTCTTGCAGCTTATGGGTGATCAGTAGAACGCTGACACCTTGTGATTTAAGTGTTTTTAAAATCGCAAAGAGTTGATCAACCTCTTGAGGGGTTAAAACACCGGTAGGCTCATCCAGAATCAGAATTTTGGCGTCACGATAGAGCGCTTTAAGAATCTCTACACGCTGCTGCAAACCGACTGGAAGATGTGAAACCACCGCATCCAGATCAACATTCAACCCATAACAGTCTGAGATCTCTTGCAGTTTTTTACGTGCTTTAGCGAGTGAATGCGTTAAAGACCAGCTACCCTCAGCGCCCAGCACGATATTCTCAAGTACCGTGAAATTATCCACCAACATGAAGTGTTGATGGACCATGCCAATCCCTAGCTCGATAGCGCGTTTCGAGTCAGTGATACTGACCACTTTGCCATCCACATAGATAGAACCACTATCGGCCTCGTAAAACCCATAGAGGATACTCATCAGTGTCGACTTTCCGGCACCGTTTTCACCAACGATGGCGTGTATCTCACCTTTAACGACATTCAGATCAACGTCGACATTGGCTTTGACGGCACCGAAGTGTTTATTAATCTTCGCTAACTGAATTGAATAAGAAACAGGATCCCGATTGGGATCCTGTATAGGTTGTGTCACCACTCGGTTAGACCTCTATCTTAGTCGAGTGCTGGACAGCTGTTGTCACTCATGTAGTCGTGAACTTTGATTTCACCAGCGATGATCGCTTTTTTCGCAGCTTCAACAGCCGATTTCATCTCAGCGGTGATCAGCGCTTCGTTGTGCTCATCAAGTGCCCAATCGACACCGCCCTGCGCTAGACCAAGCGCTTGGAAACCCGCTTGCCAAGTGCCATCCTGCATCGCTTTAAGCGAGTTATACGCCGCTACATCAACACGCTTAACCATAGAGGTTAGCATCGTACCTGGCTGCAGGTAGTTCTGGTTAGAGTCGACACCAATTGCGTATTTGCCAGAGTCAGCCGCAGCTTGGTAGACACCAACGCCCGTACCGCCCGCTGCTGCATAGACAACATCAGAACCACGGTCGAACTGACTAACAGCCAGCTCAGCACCTTTCGCTGGGTCATTCCAAGCGCTTGGCGTCGTACCGGTCATGTTACGGATCACGTTGATATCTTTGTTAACGTACTGAGCACCCTGAGCATAACCACACTCAAACTTACGAATCAGTGGAATGTCCATGCCACCGACAAAGCTGACAGTCCCTGTTTCTGATTTCATTGCGGCAAGCATACCGACAAGGAATGAACCCTCGTGCTCATTGAAGACAACTGACTGAACGTTTGGCTTATCAACCACCATATCGATCAGAGTGATGCGTGCATCTGGGAACTCACCGGCCACTTTATCAACGGCCGCAGCTTGGGCGAAGCCAACGCTGATGATTGGGTTAGCACCACGCTGCGCAAAACGACGGATCGCCTGTTCACGCTGTGATGCATTAGTCACCTCGAACTCACGGTAGTTAACACCGCTCTCCTCTTTAAATCGCTCCATGCCGTTATAAACAGACTGGTTAAACGATTTATCGAACTTACCACCCATGTCAAAAACAACAGCTGGATTTAGGTCTGCCGCTTGAGCCGATGCTGAAGCTACCGCTACTGAAAGAGCGAGTGTTTTCAAAACTACACGTTTCATTATTGGTGTTCCTTATTTGTGATCGAAGTTTGATTGGTCATCAGAAATCTGGACCGATCAGTCAACCTTATCCCTAAACAGAGAGGCAAACAAGTCTATTTTTAGACAAAAAAAATCCCAGCAAAAGCCGGGATTTTCGAAGTATGAAATGCGTTAAACGCTCAATACTTTCTCGCCGCGAGCAATACCGGATACGCCCGAGCGAACCACTTCAAGAATCGATGCGGTACCTAAGGCTGCAATAAAGGCATCCAGCTTAGCCGAATCACCAATCAACTGAACAGTGTAAGTATTCGGCGTCACATCGATGATGTGGCCACGGAAGATATCCGCAGTACGCTTAATCTCTGCACGCATCTGACCATTTGCTTTCAGCTTGATCATCATAACTTCACGTTCGATGTGATCGCCTTCCGATAGGTCAACAACCTTCACGACATCGATTAGCTTGTTCAACTGCTTGGTGATCTGCTCAACAACACGGTCATTACCGATGGTTGTTACTGTCAAACGAGACAGCGTTGGATCTTCAGTTGGGGCTACCGTGAGCGATTCAATGTTGTAGTTGCGCTGCGAGAACAGGCCAACAACACGTGACAGTGCACCGGGTTCGTTCTCTAGAAGAACTGAAATGATATGACGCATCGTTTAAGTCCTCTCCGTTTTGTTCAACCACATATCACGCATAGAGCCGCGTGGAACCTGCATTGGGTAGACGTGCTCAAATGGATCTACATAGATATCCATGAAGACTAGACGATCTTTCATGGCGAACGCTTCACGCATTGCGCCTTCTAGATCTTCGTAACGCTCCACCTTCATACCGACGTGACCGTAGGATTCAACCAGTTTGATAAAGTCTGGTAGTGACTTCATGTAAGACTGCGAGTGACGTGACTCATAGTTCATATCTTGCCACTGGCGAACCATACCCAATGATTGGTTATTAAGGTTGATGATCTTCACTGGCAGATCGTACTGTTTACAGGTCGATAGCTCTTGGATATTCATCTGAATAGAGCCTTCACCGGTAACACAGGCAACGTCAGCGTCAGGGAAGTTCAACTTAACCCCCATCGCAGCCGGAAGACCAAAGCCCATGGTGCCTAGGCCGCCCGAGTTAATCCAACGATTTGGCTTATTGAACTTGTAGTACTGAGCCGCAAACATCTGGTGCTGACCAACGTCAGAACAGACGAACGCATCACCGTTAGTCACTTTAGAGAGCATCTCGATAACCTGCTGAGGCTTCATCTTGTCGCCTAGCTCAAAACGGCCACCGTGGCGTTGACGCCACTCATCGATCTGTTTCCACCAGTTTGCGATCGCTTCAGCATCTGGCTGAGTCTTCGCTTCAGCCACCAACTCAAGCATCTCTTTAAGAACCGCTTTAGCAGGACCTACAATCGGCACATCCACATCGATCGTCTTAGAGATCGACGCAGGATCGATATCGATGTGTGCAATGCGCGCCGTAGGACAGAACTTATCAGTGCCGTTGGTAACGCGGTCATCGAATCGCGCACCCACCGCCAGAATGAAGTCTGAGTGGTGCATTGCCATGTTGGCTTCGTAACTACCGTGCATACCCAGCATGCCCAATGATTGACGATCAGTACCTGGGTAGCCGCCAAGACCCATTAGGGTATTAGTCACTGGGTAGTTAAGCTCTTGTGCCAGTTTAACCAGCTCTTCGCTTGCGTCACCCATGATGACACCACCACCGGTGTAGATCACAGGACGCTTAGCCGCTAGCAACATATCAACGGCTTTCTTGATCTGACCACTGTGGCCACGGCTGATAGGGCCGTAAGAGCGCATTTTCACGTTTGCTGGGTAGTCGTATGGGTAACGCTCAGTTGGCGTCGTCATATCTTTAGGGATATCTACAACCACTGGACCCGGACGACCGCTCTGTGCGATGTGGAATGCCTTCTTAATGATCGAAGGGATATCCTCTGGACGCTGCACACTGAAGCTGTGTTTAACGATCGGACGAGAGATGCCAAGCATATCCGTCTCTTGGAATGCATCCTCACCGATCAGGTAGCTCATAACCTGACCTGTAATCACGACCATTGGAATCGAATCCATGTAAGCCGTTGCGATGCCAGTCACCGCATTCGTTGCACCTGGGCCAGAAGTTACTAGCGCGACACCTGCTTTGTTAGTTGCACGAGCGTAGGCATCCGCCATGTGTGTTGCTGCCTGTTCGTGACGAACAAGAATGTGCTCAACTTCATCCTGTTGGAAGATCGCATCGTAAACGTGTAGCAATGCGCCACCAGGATAGCCGTAGATGTACTTAACGCCTTCATCACGAAGAGCGCGTACGACCATTTCCGCACCTGAAAGTAGTTCCACCTTTTTACCCTCAATATTGTGTTGTCTATTCAACACTCTGTCTTTGTCTGATTCATGAATGAGTGGGTGCAGCGCCAGCGGGATTGTCCGCCAAAACGTCATCAATACGGGTGTGCGCTAACACAAAAAGCACTCGATACCACTGAAACAAGGATCTCTCTATCAGCAGCGTTAGACCTGAGCTGGGTAATGCTTAGTAAGCCTTTTAAACGTCTGCTATACGCGGGGTTATTTGCATATAACAGGAAGCTTTAAATTTTCGCACTGCAGCGCAGTAACTTCAACCGTCGTGGCGGCTAAATTGTCTAAAAAAAGAGCAACTTTTCAACGATTTCGACAATTTCACAAAAATCCGTCCTCCTGCTAGCGCGACTCCATTGTGCGAGTTATAGTTCAAGGAGGTGTTATTTCAAATTTAGGTTGATACTGGTATCAGGTCAGCTTTAATCCGAACCCTGAATTGACGGGGCGAACATGGCTATCAAAGTCAGTTCAAAGAAATGATTAAAATTAAGACTGATACTCAACAAATCACCGAGAAAATACCTTTCTCAATCTCAGCCTCAACAGTGCCTTATAATCATGATAAGTTAATCAAATGAATCATGACGATTACAGCAAGCTCATAAACCAAATAAGGCACGGTAAAAAACTACCCGATGCTATTTATCTTCATAAATCTCTGCTGTCTGAAAAATACGAATCAATTTTCAAAGTCATTCAAAACATAGCGGATGCATTAAAAATCCATGATGATTGGGACGTTGTAAAACTATTCAGAAAGGAATTCAAAGTTTCGTTACTCTCTTATCCAGAGTTCTTTTCAAATTCTTACCCCCCTCTTGTTAAAAGCACACTAGTAGATTTGGAAAAACTTACGAGCAGAACAACCTCGTACCAAAAATCAGAAAACCCTCCCATACTTCACCGTAAAGAGTTGATGGTCTCTGAAAACCACAAACAATACGAAGAGTTCTGTCAGATCACTAAAGAGGGTGAAATGATTGGTCTCTATGAGAACCCGTTCAAAATTGGATTCAAAGAGACATGGGAAAGACTCATTCAGCAAAAAGGCTATGAGCTAATAGATGGACATCTCGAGCAATTATCAGAAAGAGTGTTAGATACCGAAGAACATAAAGTTGATAGGCACCTGACTGCAATTATTCGATACGAGCTTTCAACCCCCTTTAAAATTTTAGCTAAACATGGATTTTTAAAGCCTGAGGATTCAATTTTCGATTATGGATGTGGACGAGGGGATGATCTAAGAGAACTACAAGCTCATGGGCTCTCAGCATCTGGATGGGATCCAAACTTTAGACCAGACGAAGAAATATTTAATGCTGATTTAGTCAATATAGGATTTGTGATCAATGTCATTGAAAACATTGATGAGCGAATCGAAGCACTACAAAAAGCTTATTCGCTTAGCCGCAAGCTAACAGTAGTAAGTGCAATGATTGCTGGCGAGAGCGTTATATCAAAATTCAAACCCTACAAAGATGGGGTACTCACATCAAAAAACACATTTCAGAAATACTACACACAGGCTGAGCTAAAGGGTTTCATTGAACGAACATTAGACACGGAAGCTATAGCAGCAGCTCCAGGAGTGTTTTTTGTATTCAAAGACAAAATAGCCGAACAAGAATTTCTACTCAATCGTAATAAGCGAAATATCACTTGGAACCATATTACTCAGGACGTTGAGAGAGTTGGGCGTAACGAGCTTATTTACGTAAAGCATAAGCAGTTATTAGATCAGTTCTGGGAATGTTGCCTCACATATGGACGCCTTCCAGTAGAGACCGAGTTTGAGTCTATTGAAGATTTACAAAACACTATAGGTAGCACTAAAAAAGCTCTAAAAGTATTAGATAGCATTGCTGACATAACAGACTTACAACTAGCTGCAGCAATGCGTACAGAGGATTTAACTCTATACTTTGCACTTGGTCTATTTAGTAAGAGGAAACCATACAAATCACTTCCTAAATCCCTTCAAGCGGACATCAAAACATTTTTTGGAAATTACAAAGAGGCTAATGAGTCAGCAAAAGAAGCTTTGTTTTCAATAGCCAATACTGAAATTATTTCTGAAGAGTGTTCGAATGCTAGTGAAATTCTCAGCGCTTGTGATTTTAGACCTAATAGACATTTAATTTTTCATAAAAAATTCCTGGATGTTCTTCCTCTAACATTACGCATCTATGTTAACTGTGCGATTCAATTGTATGGTGATTTAGAAAGTGTAAATCTTATTAAGATTCACATTCATAGCGGCAAAGTTAGCTTCATGGTCTATGACGAATTTGAGTCGAGTCCGCTTCCACTGCTGATAGAAAGAATCAAGGTTAATCTTAGAAAACAAGATGTAGATTTTTTCGACTACGTACCTCCATTCAAGCCCCCAGCCCTTTACTGGAAAAGCAAATTTATAGATGACAGTTTTGAAGACTTTAAAAAACAGCGTAGTTTCGACAAAAAACTAGTAGAACTAGGTATCATGGAATCTACGAAAGATTACGGTCCTACTAGAGAAGAACTTATGATCTCTATTGAAAATATGGGTTTTGATCTACGTGGTTATAGATTTTACAAACGTTAAGATTATTAAATGATTTACTTTGACTCAGCTGCTTCTTATCCGATGTTACCAGAAGCTAAGGAAGCTTTGATTGACGCTTCAATCGAACTCTTTGGAAACCCATCTTCTACTCACGGAGCGGGAGAATTGGCATCTAATGCGATAGATATATCAAGAGAATTAATAGCTGATTCTATTGGTGCACTTCCTAGTGAAATTGTTTTTACAAGCGGAGCAACTGAATCAAACAATCTTGCACTCAAGGGTCATTTCAGCCTTTCTAAATTTAAAGACAAAAGACACCTGATCATTTCTTCTATTGAACATAAGTGCATATTGGCAATATCAGATTACCTCTCTAGAGATTCTGATATTGAGGTTTCACTCGTACCACCAAACAAAGATGGAATCATAACGGCTGATGCAATCAAAGCACTGATCAAAAAGGACACTAGCCTTGTATCAGTAATGCATGTGAACAACGAACTAGGAACCATTAACCCAATCTCAGAGATTGGCAATCTATGCTATGAACATGGCATCAAGTTCCATACAGATGCAGCACAAAGCTACTTGAAAGAAGAGATTGATGTTGATGATATGAATCTCGACTATCTTTCTTTGTCAGCACACAAAATTGGTGGACCTAAAGGTATTGGAGCTCTTTACATTAGAGATCGCAGATCACTACCAATGAACCCTGTAATTCATGGCGCTGGCCAAGAGGAAGGACTTCGAGGAGGCACTCTTCCTGGACCTCTCATAGTTAGCACTGGTAAAGCAGTAGAGACTTTTTCACAGTCCTACACAAATCTAAAAAAACAAAACTACAAACAGTTTCTAATTAATTGCCTTACAAATAAAGGCGTTAATCATCAAGTCAACGGTGTGGGTATACCCTCTCTAGTATCCCTTACGCTTCCTGATACTGACGTAGCAGCTTTATTAAGAAACACTACGAATAAATTTGCCCTTACCACAGGATCAGCTTGCTCATCAACAGAGGTTGAAATATCTCATGTATTAGCTTCTATTGGGCTTAATAGAGATCTTGGTGAGAGAACTTTGAGAATTAGCTTTCATCACAAATTAAATAGTTCAGACATTGAAGCTCTTGTAAGCGAAATCAGGAAATACAGTTAATTACGCTACTTGTAGCAAGTAATACACGCACCACCGCCTTCTGCTAGATCATAAGCTTCATCGAGGTCTGTCAAAGTACAGGCGATAATATCGGGATCTTCAAGAAGAGCATTACGACGTTTCTTTTTGTTGAATCTAGCAATCTTCTTCTCATGGTTCTCGCGGATTTGAGCCTGTCGAGCTGGATCTTCAAGAGTTTCTAGTGGCTCACCTTGGCCCATCCAATAGAAACGCTCACCGACTGTTGAACTCTCGTCATCACCCTTTTCAAATTTCTTAGCTTCTTCAAAAAGATCTGGATGATGCTCCATCAACTTAAGCCACTCGATCTTTTGCTGATAGAAACAAAAAGTACACCCAGAACGAGAACGCCATTTGTAATATTCGGGTAAATCAAGACCATTTCTTCGAAGAATATTAACGATATCTGATTTAACTATACCGTCGTCTCGGAAAGGCATAATGGTTTCAATTGGCTTTTCAATCGTCATAAAACCAGTTCGATGAGGTTCATCTGCACGAATGCCTACATAATTTTTAATTTTGTAGCCTTCTGCAATGAAGCCATCGACCCACTTTTCAAATGGCTTAAGCTTTAATTCTACAGTGCACCATCGATCTCGTTGAGACGGTAAATAGTTACCGTTCTTTTTTAATAGGGAACTAAACTCAAGCTCACCCCTACCTTCGATTCCATTGAGAGACTTGTCATTTAAACGATGAATATGGCCAAGCTTAGCCTCAAGCTGATCAATGAAATCATTTGTTTCAGGCAGTTCATAACCCGTATCAGTGAAGAAGTATTCTATGTCTAAATCAGGGCGAGTCTCTTTCATGTATAGCGCAAGAGCACTACTGTCTTTGCCGCCAGACAGACCTAATACATGCTTTACCTTCTCCATTACTACTCCTTGCCTCTAATGGGCATCATCTCTTTAGCAAGTAGTGCCATAAGTACGGATACGCGATGAGAGTTGTTCAATTCATTAAGATCTTCAGTCAATTTAGATTCGAGTGCTTTTAGCTCTTTTGAATCTAGTGCTTTAGCATCAACGAATTGTTCAAGTTCGATTACGTCTCCATTTGAATCTTTATATATTAGAGATATTGGAGATGTATTTGCATCAGAACGGCTCTCTGAGTCAGCAAATGTTTCATAGCGCTTAAATTGAACAGACAAATTTCTGAGCTTTTCATAACCTTCACTTATACGCTCGTCTGTCCAACTGTCTTTGCGAACTCCAACTAAAAGCGATATTAGCTCATCTAGATTTTGTTGCGTTTCATTACTGCTCCACTTGGCAACTCGCTTAGCAAAGTTTTCTATCTCTGGTCTGCTAGCATTTTCAGCAACAAACTCACACCTTCTCGTTAAGTCTGGGCCAGGAGCTGCTCCTAAAATTTCCAATAATGTATTTTTAAAATACGATGATAAGTTTGTATCTGTCTGAAATAGACTAGATAAGCAATTACTCAGCTTGGAACTAATATCATCTCTGTTACCAAAAATTGTAGGGATATCCTCAAGTATAAGCTTGTATGGATCTTTTGCTGCAAGTACACGGTCTCTAAAACGCTTTGTTAGTGGATCTAAATGATCTTCTCCACCAGCTTTAAATAAATTGTGACCTGAAGTTCTTTTTACCCAACTCGGAATTGCATGCATTTTCTTTACTAAAGAACGTGCAGTGCTCAGAATCGACTCATCACTTACGTTTTCAGAAGCAATTGCAATCTGTTTTACCAAACTGATATCTGTATCTGCTAGTTCGTAATAACGTACTGCAGCTTCGGACGGATAACGCCAAAGCTTACCTACCAGCTCCTCGTCTAATTCAGGAATATAAATCCAATCTTTAGTTGAGTCGAAGTCATAAAATGCTAAGTGCCCTTCTAAAGATTTTAAAAGTGCCATCGCGTAAAGTTTGCATAGCCCTAGTGTTAGACCGAAGGGAGGACTCATCCAGTAATCATATAGATCTTGAATTACTTTAAGCTCGCTTCCACTCTTTATAAATTCGTAGCCAGATTTCCATAGTGTGAATGAAAGACGGTGTGACTCTTGGAGCTGGTCAGCATCTTTAATATCAAACCAATTGCCACAGAATGGAACTTCCTTATCAGGCGTATGCCAACCTTTATCTTTTAAGCAACTGAGAAATATCCCTTTCTCTGGTGGGAATGTTTCAGTGGGAAGCCCCAAGTTCACTTCATCAGCATCAAAAAGAATAGCCAGCATTAGTTTATTTAATGCTGAGTTTGAAGTTCCAGACAACTTCATACGATTAAGTAATTCATTTTGAACTGGTGGACATAGAGTATAGATCTGATCCGCGATGATACTCACTATAGAGGTGAGAGAAGCACGCTGAATAGATTGACTTCGATATATCCAAGCAGCTTTATCAAGGGTTTCTTCCAATACCTTCTCAATATTGGATTTAGCCTCACTTTCTCTAGTTTCAATTTCGGATTTGGCTATAGGGTCTCGACTTAACTTATCAGACTCTTCCTTAGCTAACTTTTGCAGAGCAATAAGTTCAACACTTGCTCTTTCGAGTGCCTCAGTATTGGGATATTCAGCAACAACAACATAAGCATTATCAGAAAATTGTTCTACGAGCCTCTCGCTCAAGCCTTTTGTTGTAGGGATGATGAAATTTACAAAAGCTGCGCCTACTTTGCCTGAAGGTATATTGACCTGCTCAACCGAGCTTACAACCTGAGTCTCAGCCCAACGCATCACCCCTGTTCTATGATAGTGAGCATTAGCCAAGATTAATTTTTCTGTATTAACCGAGGAAACCCAGTCTAAGCCGTCTTTTATTCGTTCAATCCAATCTAAAATCAAACGATTGATATCTAAGTCACTGGCACTGAATACATGGTAAGCACCGTAAGCATGACGGAAAATTACTATCGATTTAGACTCAAGAAACGTGATTGCTTCAGACACTTCTGATTCAGAATAATTAGTACCAGGAGAGTTGATGAAATATTCTATTAAAAAGTCTTTTCTTGCGTATAGACCGCTTCGAGTACCCATCACGGTGAATAGAGCTACTAATTTAGCAATAGATACATGGATATTAGTTCCATGTATCGAAGCCCTTTTTACTGCGTCACATGCTTCAAGCCACGCTTTACTTTCACTAGATGCAGAAATTACATGCCCTAAATTGTTGTATAAGTAATCCCACAACGCATCAGTGCCATAAAGTTTCTCACTGGCATCACTAATAAATACATTATTTACAAAATCACGAAAGCCATACTTTTCATGCGTTGCTATAAAGCTGAAAAGACTGCGCTCATTCTGCGAAAAACTTTGTTTTGATATAGGACCAAGAAGCATCGCAACTACAGGATCTATAGGTAAGACCTTTTCAAAAGTCGAACGACCACCCAGCTCAAAGTCTTTCAATACAGAATCTATAAGATCAGAGCCAACATCTTTTAGCTTCACATGAAGCGAGGGCTCCACAGTAAAAGACTCTCCAACCAAATAAATTGATTCTTCAATACTTGGATTGAATCCAAAGTCTTTGTAGCGCCCTTGAACTTTACCCCACTCATTTTGGGTACTTGAATCACGTCCTTTAGCGTAAGCAGCGAAAGACTGGTGAAGAAAGCCTATAGCTATGATGCTAGTGTACTGCTGGATAAGATCTGCGAAAGCTTGAAAGAAATGAAGATCCCCACCCACGCTTGCTTGATAATCTAACGCCTTACCCATTTCATCGATAATGATAAGAACTCCATCATTAGAATCTTCAGCTTTATCGAATGCGAGTTTGAGAATAGACAGGCAGTCATCCTCTGACAGGTCATGCTTGGGCAGTAAAGATGGACAAATATTGCCGACTATTGATTCAGTTATTGAGCTAACTGGTGATGAGAGACCGCATAAATGTTTAACGACGCGCCAACCAGATTTGTAAGTGAAATTTTCTTGAAACCTATCACTTGCCCCAATCAAGTCCATTTTATCTAGAGCTTTACGTCTGATGTTGTCATCACTTGATAGAAGACAATCAAAGTATAAAGCTAATGTAGATTTACCAGAGCCATATGGACCAGTGACAGTAAAAGCTCTTTGTTGAGTACCATTTACTTCAGCACCAAGACTCTCAATCGTTTGAATTACTGTACCGTGAGCAATGAAATTCTCTAAAAACAGCTCATGATTGAAGTTTGCTTCAGTTACACGAGCAGAGGACTTGAAGTGATTGCTAATCGAAATAGGAGCAGACATTATTTAGATCTCCTGTAGTAATCACTCAGTAAATCTGCTGGTTCTTCTATAAGGGATTGCTCGACCGAAACTTGTTTCAAGCCAAGTGAATCGATCCAAAACACTTCATTGTCTGTGGCTAGTACAGCCTCATCGAGCAACCGACCTAACCCAGATTCTGAAAGTTTAAAAATACGACCAGGCGATAAAGGCTTAGTTAGCAAGTCTTCGAAACTCACCGTATTAACACTTGAATCTTTATTAATGTGTTTGAAAAAATTCACAAGAGCGAACAAGAAGATGTTAATAGGAAGCGAAGGACGATCCGAAACCTCGCATTGGAAGTAACCTCTACCTAGGTCACGAATCAAACCCAATTCAGTAAGAGGGGATGCAAAGTAATCTTCATCGGCTGCTTTAGATTTTTTACCCGCATTAATTTTAGGCTTAGATGCATAAGTTGAGAGAAAACAATCTACATCTTTTTTCAAAGTAGCTTTCTTTAACTGGGTAACAGCATCAACTGAAACTCTACTTGAAAGCAGCATTGCATCATCATAAAGGTCGTCGATTAGTTTGGTTTTCTCAAAATAGATATTATTTGAGTAGTTGAAGAAATACCGATAAGCAGTAAGGCTTTCTTCGTCAAAATTGAGAAGAAAGTGAACTAACCAAATAGTTCCAATATCTTCTAAGTATGGATCAAAGCCTTTCTTCTCTGAAAGGATCATCTCGCCAACAGGTGTAATCTTTTGAACACTCACCCTGTTTTCAATCACAGACTTGATTACATGGGTAGACTCAGCCCAATACTTAATAGCATTGACCATATTCTTACCCACACCAAGAGCCGTGATTGCTTGTTCAGCTTTTGCCACATCAGAAGCTGAAAGTAACACATTGTTTTCAATAAGATTTATTGATTTGAAGAGCCAACCATGTCGTAAAGGGAAAGTATCATGGCCTGTAAATTTGAATTTCATAAGTTACCTAGTCAACACTTAGACTGGAGAATGTGTCCAGGAGCAACATGATACTGTATTTATATTCAGTTATGAAGACGTATACCTAGGCGATAAGTACCACAACTAAAGCTTTGACATCAGAATAGTACCCCAATCGTCTATTATCTCTTCTATAAGATCTGCTTCGTAGTAATGTTTTTCTAGAGACATAGCTGCACTTACCAATAAAGGCTCTAAATAATTCATCGTTTCTTCAAGTTGTGAAGGTGGAATTCTTTGAAAAAACTGATGATTTGTATTTAGTTTAATCTGAAGAGTATTTTCACTATGCTCAAAATGAAATAATGAATTACCTCTGAAAGACTCCAAGACAAAATTGTAATCAGGCAAACTTTCAATGAGTGCATTCTTGTTAGTTTCTGTCTTTACTTGCGTTGCAGCGACAGAATCGCTTTTCAGAAACCAACAAAACTTATCATCCTTCTCAACTAGTTTCTTAGAAAGAAGGGAATAAAGAACGGAATTCACCTCAGACCTTTTACAGTTCAAGATGTAAATCATCTGAGAAGCCTTAAGTCCAGGTCTTTCTCTGAGAAACGAAAGAACATCCTGCTCGGTGGGCTTAGCCATTTTTTATCCTTTGCAAACTTACAGTGTGTGCATGTTTTTGGATTTGATATATTTCGTAATACTCAATCCACTCTAACAAAACTCTTAAATACTCCTTCACGTCCTTCCGATAAGGCTTGGGGTCATTTATCAAAACATCATGAAGCTTAGATGATAGGTAACCGAACCTGAGAGGTTCATTTTCTTCTTCCACAACAGAAGATAACCACTTAAAAATCTTAAGCGCCATAAACTTGTCTAAGGATGGAGCTCCGCTCCACAAAGATTTGTCATGACTATAGTCCATATCGTCTGAAGGTTTATTAAAAAAGCAGGATGGTCCGAGTCGCAAACATTCATCAGTCCAAATCTTATCTACTACTGGTAGAAAACACTCGCTTACCTGGCTGCTCCAGGTGTTAGATTGTTTGCTTTCTAAATTTGCTTGAGCACTCTCAACTTCCTTTTTGAGAATATTGAACATAGGCGTATTCAAGGCATAAGCATCTAAAAAAAACTTACGTATTCGTGTACATTCTTCATTCGATGGAAAAACCTCAATATTTAGCTCTTTGTTACCTGAAGCAAAAAGGCTTAATCCATTGTTTGTATAGTTTGAACTTCCAAGAGCCAAAAACTTTTTATCTACTAGTACAGCTTTGGCATGAAGTGTTTGCTCAATGTAAAAGGACCAACCGAGCGACTTACAAAATTCAAAAACACTGAGGTCAGATGCACCACTAACTAAATCTGCCTTATTCCATCTACTCAGAACATGCACCCGAACATCTTGGGAAATATTGGATGCCACCCACTCAATGGCAGCGAGCTTCAAATACGCTGAAACAATGAATATCTCACCATCGGCAGTTTGAACTGACTCTGAAACTCTTTGAGCCAGTTCTTCACCAGATAATAGTCGAGCCTCAGGCATCAGCATTTAATTGCTTTAAGAAACTCTTCACGTGAGACCCCCAAGTGTTATTTATCTCATCAATATCATCTATGCGTTCAAACAATTCATCCTGGGTTCTAGCGTATCCCATCATCAACAAATCTAGAGCATCTATGTATCTATGCTCATCGTTTGACATCAACGGTTCATACATCTCAGTGTAAAAAGGGTGCTTTCTATTAATAACTAAATTACAAGTCATGCCTGTTGTTTCAACTGCAAAGAATTGCGCTCCAGGCCAAGAGCTAAAAGATTTTTCTACAATCAAATCAATTTTATTGTTAGCTATCTCTTTAGCTTCTTCTTCTGTCAAAGATGTGTCGCTATCCATGACAGATGAAATCCACTCTTGTTGCATTTGCTCTTTGGTTTTAGCTTCACCTTCTAACTTTGACTTAGTGTCCTTTTTGTTATTTTCAAGCTCTTTATTAGCAATTCTTGAGGGCTTGTCTGGTAGTGATGACTTTTCTGAAGACCTTGTTCCTTTGCCTCTACTTTTTATGATTTCTTCGAGAGTTTTAATTTCAATTGAGATTCGCTTCGATAGCTCCTGCCTAAGAGCTAACTTTGGATCTTCTTTAATCATCAACTCCCAATCATCATGATCAGACTTGAATTCCTTCATATCGATAAAGTGAATACCGCGAACTGCTTGTTTGTTGTTGGTTACACCAAACACCTCATCAAATATTGGCTCAAAACGCACTTCACAGCCCCACCAACGATGCCTTTCATCCTGCGGATTGAAATAACCAAATGTTCCGAAATCAATCTCTCTAGCCGCCCTAACAAAGGATATACCTGTATTAGATCTGTAATGACGTCCTAGATCAGACCCGCCACCAAGTTTTTGTGTTTCAGGAAGCGCTACCGAAAACCTCAACTGAACCTCAGCTTCATCTCCTTCTTCGTTGTAAGGAAGCATAAGAGAAATCACATTCCCATGAAGTATGTTTGTAGCTTTGTCTTTGAATCCAGGAACGGTATTAGGAACCATTAAGTAAAGCGGATCATTTGCATGAAGATCTGTAACTGAGCGCTCTTTACCAGTATTTATTAACTTAATCTTTCGCTGCTTGCCATAAGTATCATCTGTATCTAAAAAGTGGCGATAAACGCGACAAAGCTCAGACTCCATTCGCTTAAATAAAGTGGAAGCGCGGGCAATATCTAAACGGTCACACTTTTTCCAGACTATTAAAGATCCACTCTGACCGACCTCTCCCTCAATGTCTTTTAAAAGCTCAAAAGGCATTTTGCATTCTTTAACAATATTAACTTCTTGTTGCTGGCTATCCTTTACTTCGTCGACATCAAGATAGGTATGATGGCACGAATTATTTTGCCATGAGTAAACCTCAACTCTTCTACACTGGCTTACTGAAGCATTAGGCAAACCAATACCAAAACGTCCTATACCTTTACGGGATTCAAGCCTAGTACCGTTGCCGAACTGTAAACATATTCCAAGCGTATCTGCTGACATCCCGTCGCCATCATCATAAATCATGATGTCAGAAATTCTTGTCGTAACCCTTTTAGCTGCTTGAACTTCACTTTCACGAGTCAGGATTTGAATGTTTTTAGCATTTGCTTCTATTGAATTATCAATAAGCTCAGCTAGTGCACTGGCTGTATTTTTATAGCCAGCATCTCTGAAGGTTTGTATTGCTGTACTAGCAGGTACTATTGAATTGTTCATTATTACTTCCAAACTTTATTAAAGTGAGTAAAGGCAAGACTTTCCGATGGAAAGCCCATTAGATTATCTTCCAAGTCCACCAAAAAACACTCTTCGTTGCCACCTACTTTTTTTCCTCTGATACCACGACCGATCATTTGAGAGTAAAGAACTAGTGAGCCCGTTGGCCGCGTAATCACAACAGCATTTGTATTAGGTGCATCAAATCCAGTTGTGAGAACACCATAGTTTACTAAAACGGATACGTTTCCATTTTTAAAGTCAGCTATTGCTTGCTCCCTATCGTAAGGTGATGTTTGACCATCTACACACCTCGAAGGGATGTTTTTAAGATTCAATAGTTCATTGAGAAGTCGGGCATGCTTTACACTTACTGCGAATAAGATAATTTGTTTATTTTTCATTTTAAGTGCAGCCACCTCACTTAAAATCAATGCATTCCTTTCTTCATTCTCGCCAAGTTTTTTCAATACTGAATCTGGCAATTCAAGAAAATCAGATACGAAGTTGAGTTCTTTATCAGTAAGCTGCAACTCTATATTTGTAGAAACTCGCTTCCTCACTAACTTCGCTAGAAATTCTTTTTCTTGAAGATACGAAATCGGATCCGCAACTTCCTCACCTTTAGAGTTAACAATGCCAAGCTTATTGTTATCAAAGAAAGAGGCTAACTGGTGCGTTTCTGAATTAATGGAATCGTAGATATCATCTTTAGCTCTCCCAGGTGTCGCTGACAACCCAATTAGCTTTGTCTCATCAGGGTCAAATAAATACTCTATGCAAGCTTTATAAGTAGGGGCTATCGCTTTATGCGCCTCATCCACAACAATAATTGCAGAATTTTGTTTCAAAGATGAGATACTTTTGAAAACTTCATTTTTTTCTGAAGTAATCATTGAGTACAGTTTTTGGAAGCCTGCAACAATGATTTTCCCTGAGGTAGACTCGGCATTATCAGAAAGAGCGTGACTACCCCAAAGTCGAACTATATCTATCTTAGTATCTCCCCTAACACGCCATAATTTTTCAAACGTTTCAAAGGCTTGCTCACAGAGCTCTTCAGAATGAGCAATCCAAATAATGCTTTTGCTTCTATCTGAAAATGATTTCCAAACCTCAATTACACCTTCGATAGAAGTCCTTGTTTTACCTGCGCCAGTAGGCATGTGTATCAGAAGCTTATTAGTTGAACCTGAAATCTCTCTCACGAAATGGTTCTTCAATCTTAATTGATGAGGGTACAAATAAACGGAAGGTTCTACATTTACATGATCTGGCTTTAGGTCTTTCACAGGTGGCAGGTAATGTTCATCTAAACCAAGAACATTGATTAGCCGTTGAGCCAATACCTGAGTCCTTCCCCACTTCATATTCAAAAGACTCAACGCATCCGTCTCGGACAACTTATAACCTGGGTCATAATCACCTGACAGAACATAAGAAAACTCTTCTGGCTTAAGCCTTCTAATTACGGCTAATCGAAGATCTTTGTTTGAAAGAAGCTGTGTTCCATATTTGTTATCTATGAGTTGAATTAGGTTTTTCACAGTAACAGCATTTCCGAGAAGAGCATCGATTGCTTCAACACTTTCATGGCCGTAGATGTTCACCAGCTCAGGCGTAGACATTCCTTTTAGAATTGTGTGAAGCCGACTCATGTATATGAAAACCCCTCTATTGGTAGTAATGCGTTAGTAATCGATCCGAATCTTTTAGTGGTGACGAAACCAAACTGACTAGATGAGCTTCCTTGTTTGCTCACCACATTTACTATCTATCTCATACTATCTGAATAAATCTTGATGGAATGATACTTCTCGAAACTGATTAGAAAATTTCTTTTATTTAAATTAAGCCTTAGTCATAAAACTAACTCAAGTTTACAAGGTTAACAACGTCTACCTAGGTAGACCTGTTATAAACCACATGTTTTACTATTTGTTTTTAAAGATGGAATTTACATGAAGTCATCTAAGGCATTAGGGTCATTAATTGGCTTAGCTGTAGGCGATGCTTTGGGAGCACCTGTAGAATTTTACAAAAGAGGCAGGTTTGATCCACTTACAACCATGAAATCAGGCGGAAAATTCCAAATGCAGCTTGGTGAGTGGACAGACGATACTGCAATGGCTCTATGCCTGGCTGATAGCTTAATTGCCTGCCGTGGATTTGATGCAAAAGATCAAATGGAGCGATACTGGCGCTGGGGGAATGAGGGTTACAACTCTACACGCTCGCGCGCCTTTGGTGTCGGCAAAACAGTAGCTAAAGCCATGTCTAAGTATAAGAAGACTGGAGATCCATACGCAGGTTCTGATGATCCTAAAACCGCTGGTAACGGCTCTATCATGCGTCTTGCTCCCATAGTTCTTTTATATAATTCCGACTACACTCAAACCATTCATTATGCGGCTGAATCATCAAGAACAACACACCAAGCCTTAGAAGCAATTGAATGCTGCAAAATATTAGGTCACATCCTTTTCAGAGCAATAAATGAAGATATCTCTAAAGCTCATTTAATAGATGGATTTTCAGCGACGCACTCAACAAGACCTCTTCATGACTTGTGCAAACGAACCTATATACACAAATCAGATACAGAGATTAAGGGAAGTGGCTATGTTGTTGAGTCAATTGAAGCTGCTCTTTGGGCATTTGAAACAACCGACTGCTTCAAAGAAGCCGTTCTTAAAGCAGCAAACCTAGGTGATGATTCGGACACCACAGCAGCAGTATGTGGTCAAATTGCTGGAGCATACTACGGTTTATCTGGAATCCCTCAAGACTGGTTGGATGTTTTATTTGAATACAAAAGGATAAAACACACTGCAGAACAACTAAAAACTCTTGGCGCCGAACTATGAATCAAGAAATGATGCCATCTAGAGTATTAAAAATGATGCTGGAATTACATCAACGTGGATATGAGTCGCTTTATCTATTCAGCGGGATGTCTCCAAGCGGGATGTATTGGCGTTTTGAGATTGGAATAGCTGATAACGGACAATGGCCTGTCAATTACACAATTACCTCAGGAAGCTGCGATAAATATTCTCTTGGCGCAGACTGGGCAAAAAACTATCAAACCACAGAGGAACTTACGGATAGCTTCATAGATTACTTCGGTGCTGCATTGAAGGATGGTTTTGATAAAAACCCTGATTATGTTGAATGGTTTAAATCAACAGTAAGTACCTTAGAAAAAGATGAGTTACTCGTATTCTATGAGGATAGTGACGAGGCAAAGCACGAGAAACTTTTGCATGATGCACCTGGATACATGAGATATCAGAACAGGGATTTAATATGAATTACATCAAACTGAAAACCTACCAAAGGGAGCATCGTGAGGGATTTCATCAAAACCTTGCCTTAAGAACACACAGAGCTCTCAGCTGGCTGGATCGAGCTGAAAAAGCTGAAGACCAGGACTCAAAATTCATTTATTTTTGGATCTCGTTTAATGCTTGTTACGCTGTTGAGATCGATCAACATTACAGAGAAGCAGAAAAAAGTCAGTTCACTCAGTTTTTTTCAAAAATCTGTACCCTTGATGAAGAAAATATTATTTATGACTGCCTTTGGACTCAATTCAGCAGCAAAGTCAGAGCGCTCCTCGATAACCAGTTTGTTTACCAACCATTCTGGGATTTCCATAATGGAAAAATTGAGGAAGCAACTTGGCAAGAGAGCTTTAGAGCAGCTAAAGCAAAAGCAGGAATAAGTCTCGCGAACCAAGATACCGTCACTGTCTTATCAATAATTTTCAACCGACTGTACACACTTAGAAATCAATTAATGCATGGTGGAGCAACTTGGAACAGTGGAGCTAACAGAGCACAAGTTAAAGATGGTGTTTGTATGCTTGAGACCTTAGTTCCGATAATCATTGATATCATGATGAGACACCCTGATACCCTTTGGGGAGATCCCTATTATCCTGTTGTAGGTGTGTAAACGCATGATCAGTGATGTGATTTATCCAAAACTAGTAGAAGAGATCGTTTCTCAATTTCATTTAGATTTATTGAGTGTTCACGGTCCAGCTCATTGGATGAGAGTGCGAAAGAACGGTCTATTACTAGCTGAATTCACTGGAGCAAACACAAAAGTAATTGAGCTGTTTTCATTGTTTCATGATTCATGTCGTTTTGATGATTGGTCGGACCCAGATCATGGACCACGAGCTGCTGATCTTGCTGACTATTATTTTCATGAAATGAAAATGCTCAACTGTAATGAGGATGAGCTAAATTTATTGAAAACGGCATGCGAGAGTCACACCTATGGTGATTACACTGATGACCCCACGATCGGAACATGCTGGGATGCTGACAGGCTTGACCTTCCTAGAGTTGGGATAATTGTAGATCCAAATCGCCTTTGCACTATTGCAGCTAGAACACCAAAAATTATAGCTGATGCAGAAGCACGTGCGGAATCGTGGTTGCATCGAGTCAAATGGAGGTAAAGATTTGAAAAGCAAAATTCTCGCGGTGCTTACACTTTTTTTAAGCTACCAATCCTTCGCTGATTCACAAAAGTTTCACTCTTGGGAGTTTGTAAATAATGACAATCTCACATCAGCCAGAACATATGATCAAACAGGAATTCTTTTCGGCATTGGTTGCACCAAAGATCAGAACTGTATGCTGTACCTTGAAACCAATGAATGCAACGTAGGTAAACCATATGCTGTTATGGTTAGTTCCACTCACGGGCATACAGTTATCACCTCTGAATGCGTCAAATCAGAACTCGTAAAGAGCAACTTTGTGCTTGAATTGATTGATGCCAATAAGATGTTCAACTTCATGTACCAATCAGCAGACTTTATTGCCGCAATTCCTCATAACGATGGGTCTATATCACTATCTGAATTTGGATTACGTGGTTCAGCTGAAGCAATGAAAGCGTTCGGCGAATATCAAAAACAACAATCAACCGAGTAAGTAACGTAGATGAATAACGTCATTTACATTACAGGTCGTGGTGGAAATGCATTAGAGGGTCTTGGAGCTTATATTGAGAGCCACGCTGACAAATATGTTGGCATCTCTTTAAACCCTCTATTTCTCAAACAGGATTTCCAATTACAAGTAGAGGAAATCAGAGCTACTCTAGTGAAATGTGAGGGGTTTGATGTCGTAGCAAACTCTTACGGAGCATATTTATTACTCCACTCACTAATAGGTTTTGAGGGAAATTTATCATCAATAAAACTTCTCTCGCCTGTCCTTGGAAAAGGCATTTCTAAAACAAAGATGTTTAGCTCTAGACCCCCATCTGTCAAAACATTGATGAATAGCCTCAATGAAGAAACCCTAAAGTGCCCTAAAAGAACATTTATATACATTGGAGATGAGGACATGGGGTACTGTCCAGAACTGACGCAGCTCTATGCCGATTATCTTGGGGAAAGTAACATTTTTGTTTTACAGGGCGAGAAGCACAATTTAAATAAGAAAACTGTAAAGTCCATCCTAGGATATGAGGATTAGAGGTTTTGTTAGACAAACAACCGAACTCAGTTGTCCTACATGTTTTTATGGCAATAGCCATAAGTTTGATCGGAGTGATTGCTCTGAACTTTTTGCCTTCAAACAATGAAGACAAGCTCAACACCCCTATACAGAATAAAGACTCATCAAGCATTAAACCGATCACTAAAGATTTTTATGAAATTCTTAAGTCTGACGAGGTTGTCATCAAAGAAACCAATTATGTATCGACTCCTAAAGACGCTAGGTTAGATCACCCTACCCTTCTTCAAATCTCAGCTTTCGGTGATAAAAAACATGCTACTAGTTTAGCTAACAAGCTAAAGGCAGGAGGTTTAGTTTCTGTAAGAGTAATTACAAGACAAAGCTCAAAAGGTGAGATTCATTTGGTAAGAACCCTGCCTTTTCAAAGATATGATGAGTTAAAGGATGCAATCCAGATTGCTGAGAGTTTCAATCAGCATCCACAAAGAGTTCAAATAAAATAGAGATTAAATGATTACAAAGACACTAAGCGGGGTTGTCATAGCAGTGTGTGCTTGGTTTATATATGAACACACCTATGGCTTGAAGGTTAACAAACATACCTTCAAAGCACCTAACGAATTGAATGAACCAATCCGCATTGCTTTCATTTCAGATTTGCACCTAAAGGATCAAGATTCAGATTTTCATAGGCTCGATCAGATCATTGACGCCACAAAGGAATTCAATCCCGACATAATCCTTCATGGCGGTGATTACACTGGCGAGGATGATAATGGCACTAGATTATTGAAACCCAGAATACTGAAGGGTATTGAACCCCTAACAATCCTTGCTGCCAATTATGGAATTCTTGGCAATCATGAGTGGTGGACAGATACCACTTGGGGTCAGTCATTAACTGAAAATGGTATTGAATTAATCGAAGGAAACTCAAAATCTATTTTCATTAAAGATACAGAAGTTTGTCTACGGGGATTAGGAGATGCTTTCACAGGAAACTATATTCCGTTCGGCTTTCATGATGATTGCGATGGAATTCGTATAACTTTGACCCATGACCCACTGGCCATCCAACAGGATGATGAAAGCGGATTGTATCTGGCGGGTCATACTCACTGTGGTCAATTAAACATTCCATTTATGGACCCAGTCTGGTCTCCAACAAACGCATCGATCGAGTTTTTATGTGGAGTCGGGTTCAACCAGGACAAGGTTTGGCTAGTCTCCTCAGGAGTTGGAACCTCCATAGTACCGTTAAGGTGGGGAGCACCAGCGTCAATTGAACTGATCACCATTAGGTGAACATCAAAGTTTCTTTATTTAATACAATCAACTCTATATACTGTATAAATATCCATACAAGAGTTTATGCATGATTAAAGTGAAACCACAAAGTTACATTGAGTCACTTCGTTCTTACGCGGAACAGTGGACCCCTGAACAGCTACGTGAAGCTATAAGAGACGAGAAAGTCATTATGGCTAGGGAAAGCTTATCCGACGTAGCTAGAGAGCATAGCCAAACAATTCTTGAGCTCTACGAGGAGGTCCTTGAGACAAAAACTGTTGGCAAAGACTTCATGTAAATCTGAGCAGAATCACCTCCTAATATTATTTAAATTATGCGGCTTTTTCTCTTATAGCTAGTTCTACAAGTGCTGCTCTCAAAGATCCATTTTCACAATACTCTTCAAAAGCACCTGGTCGCTCCTCATTCTCGCGAACCATCATTGCTATAAACCTAAGAAGTTCCACTTCAGTGAACTTCGACACGAAGTATTCATTATTTAAAGCGCCTCGCCCTGCTTCCCAACGCCACCAATAGAAGAAATCAACCTGTTTAGTCATTCTTGCGCAGCGAACTTTCAACTCATCCGTTGGCATAGGCTTAAAGTCCATGAGTGATAACGTATCAATACTCTGCATAACTAGATCTGTCATTCTTGTTCTCCAATCCCGCATAAAATTTAGAAAATTTCTGACTAAAGGACTGCGTTCGCTTTAACAGGAACCGCAGTCACAACAAAGCGTTCATCACTACCAGCTGACAAAGCATCAAACGGGTAGCAGGTAACTAAGAAAAGTCCTTCAGGGTTTGTGGCAGGCTTAATGCGAGTGGTTTTTGAATCCACCACATCTGTATTAACAACTTTGAAGCGGTGGACTCCCTGCTCATCCTCAAGAACAAGCTCATCTCCTAAACTAATATGTTTAAGAAATCGAAAATGAGTATCTCGATGTGCTGAGATGATGCGAGCACCACCTTCAACACTTTTTGCTTCCAAGTTTTCACCTGGTGCGAATGCAAGAACGGCTCCCGAGTCGCCTCCCAGGACAATTTGATCTATGTCGAACGCAGGAGCCGAGAATCGAGCAACAGGGTAATGATCTGCCCAAGGCCAGGGTTGTTGAGGCTCACCTGTTCTCTGTGTCACTTCCCAAGCTGCATCTAAGAGCAGCTGAGCAACCTGAGCTTTCGCTGGAATCCAAAGTGCGTCTACTAACAGAACCAAAGCGCCAGCAATCAACCCATATCCTAGACGACGTTTAATGCGAGAATTCATATCAAACCTCCTCTCGCTTAGTCATGACTAAAAATGCTCCAAGGAGTGTTAAAAGCGAGGCAATTATTAATGACAATTCATAACCTGTAGCGCCTTTAGCAAGGTTGATCTCTAAGCCTTTAGGACGCGTTGGTGGAACTGCTTTTGAATTCAATCCATCCTCCAAAGGACGAACTGGTGTTACATCAACAGCGACTAAGCTTGTGTATGGACTAACAAGGTGATGCTCTAGGGCTAATGCCAGTACCTCTTCACGAACTCGTTTACGTTCAACGCCTTTAAACGCTGCACGCTGCCATTGAGCAATCATCTTTCTCGCCCAATCCACGCCAATACCAGCCTGGTGACCAACAGAATCTATAACGGCTGTTTGCTTCCATTCTGTATCACCTAAACGACCCGTAATTAAAATGCGTTTTACGCCTCGATCCATTTTCATAGCGACTGTTAATGGTTCGCCTGCATAGAGATCTGGAATAACACTAGGTGTGATATCTGAAACCCCGTAGCCCATTACTTTGATGTTGGTTAACGCTGGTTTAGAGATCTTTTCAAACAGAGCTTTCATTGCCTGCTCTGCATAGTTGAGATCAGCAATATAGGTATAGGTGCCTCGACCAACGCGGGCTGACTCTTCCATAAAGTAAGTGTTCGGTGCGCTGCCAATACCAACTGTGAAAAATCGGCGAGTTCCTAATTCTCTGTTTATTTTGGAGAACAGCTGTGCTTCGTTCGAGACACTGCCATCTGTAATAAAGATAACCTGCTGTAAACGGTCAGACTCTCCAGGCATGTTAAGTGCCATATCAATAGCAGGTTCCATTTCAGTCCCGTCGCGCGCTTCCAGATTACGAATAAACTTACGAGCGTTACTTAATGAGTAGCCATAAGCTTCCTGTGGACGGGCAAACAGTGAGTAACTGTTTGTGTTGAACTCAATGATATTAAAAGTGTCACTTTTATTTAGACCATTCACTCCTGCCATCAAAGCATCTCGAGCAGCAACAATAGACTGTCCTGACATTGATCCAGATGTATCAATCACAAATATCACTTCACGTGGTGGTACTTCCCATCCATCTACAGTTGGAGGGACAAGAGTCAAAAGACCGAAGTCGCCCTTTGAAGTTGATTCACTGAAGAACGAAGCAGTTGGCTTAACTGATTCAATAGGTTTCCAGCGAAGAACAAAGTCCTGGTCTGCTCGGACATCCTGATCCACTAATGAAACGACTTGAGTTCCATCAGGCTTAGATTTAACTGAAACATTGTGATGAAGGCTCTGAAGCTCAGAAAGCTGGAAGCCTGGTTTAAGCACTACATCAATACTCGTTGAATTGTCAGGAGTATTGTCAGCTTCCTCTAATTGAATTGCTTGCGGACGTTCGTTTGGAAGTAATGACCAACCATCATTCAATTGCACAGTAGAAGTTACTTCAAACTTAGCAGGAGTATTTACTGTATAACGTGGCGTAATTGTTAGAGGAAAACGGATGGAAAACTCGCCATCACGCCATTCAATACTCTGCTGATATTCCAATGTAATTGTTACATACCCTTGTGGAGGGATATTAGCGACGGATGTACTGAAAATATTTGGGCGATCCTGCTCAACAAGTGCAGTTTGTTTTCCTTCACTTTTAGCTTTCTCGTAGGTGGCTTTAGCCTCTTCCCGTTCTTTTATCTGACCTTCGATGATACGGTCCCCCACCGTCATCTTCATTTGGTCTACCGCAGCGTCGTGCGGCAAAGGGAAGAGGTAAAGCGCTTCCATCCAGGAGGCAGCTGGATTCTTAAAGTGCTGGACGATCGTTGTTCTAGCGATCTGACCAGTCACTTCTGAATGAATTTCAGAGTTAAGAAGTGGTATATCCTCCAGTTCTCCTTGTTCATTTCTCGAGATTAAAGTCCCGCGTGTGATATCTTTTAAAGATACAGGCTCAGCAGATGCAAACGCCTGAAATGAATAAACCAACGCCATGATTGCGAACATTCGTGGTTTGTAGATTCTGTTAATTAGTGAACTCATTTCACTTTCCTCAGCTTTTGTTAAGTGAGGTTAGGATCTACTACTGATATGTGTGAAGTTTGAAGTGAATGTGAAGTTTCAAACTTTTTTAAGTTTATTTAGGGGATTTAACTTGCACGTTTTACTTGTTGAGGATGAACCTGCCATCGCAGAAACTGTTGTCTATTCGCTTCAGTCGGAGAACATCGAATGCGAATGGGTATCGACAGGGCAAGCAGCATTAGATTCCATTCAAAGAAATATTCCTGCTCTTATTTTGCTTGATATTGGTTTACCAGATCGTAATGGTTTTGATCTTTTTCGAGGCATTCGAGAGATCTCTAATACATCTATCGTTTTCCTAACTTCACGACATTCAGAGATTGATCAGGTTCTTGGTCTTGAACTCGGAGCTGATGACTACATCACAAAACCTTTTAGTCCAAGAGTGCTTTCCGCAAAGGTGAGAGCCCTATTAAGAAGAGTAGAGAACACAGAAAAAGTCACACCAAAATCAACGTCACTATTTACTCATGATAAAGATTCTTCTCGAATCAGAGTAAAGGGTCAGACGCTAGACCTAAGCCGATATGAATACGGTGTTCTGGCGCTATTAATGAGTCACCCTGAGCGTATTTACTCCAGAGAGCAATTGATGGATATCGTATGGCAAAGACCCGAAGAGAGCTACGATAGAACGATAGACACCCATATAAAAACCATTCGTCAAAAGATCAAAAACGTGGATAGCTCACTAAACCCAATCAAGACGCGACGTGGCTTGGGATACTGCTTTGAGGTTCCGAAACAATGAAGATACGTACTCGTTTATTAGCCGTTTTTGTAGCGTTTATATTCACGTCTTTACTAGGCTATGTTTACCTGATCGAGGGTGAGATTCGACCAAGATATCTCGAAGCCACTGAGGAAGCGCTTGTCGACTTTTCTGAAATGTTTGCAGCGATTATCAGTGAAAGCGCAGTTACAAGCGACGATAAAGGCAATATTGTCATTGATCCACAGATGATAGAAAGAGCCTTTGATGCACTTCCAAACCGCAAACTTGATGCGCTTATCTATGATTTAGAAAAGACTCAAGTCGATACACGAGTCTACGTCACAGATGTAAAGGGAATAGTGATATTTGATTCCGACAACAGTCGAGACGTTGGTGAGGACTACTCCCAATGGATAGACGTTAACAGAACCCTCAGTGGTGAATATGGTGCAAGAGCGACATGGGGAGATCCAATTTATCCAGATGGAGATACGCTTTTCATAGCCCGCCCTATTCTTTCAAAAGGCGATATCATCGGAGTTATCTCTATAGGAAAGCCAACACGTAATGTCGATCAATTCATCGATAATTTAAGTCAAAACTTATGGTTTACTGGTATTGCTCTCGCCATATTTCTTGCTTACATAGGTTTCACACTTAACCTGTGGATCACTAAACCACTAGATGAAATTCAACAATACGCTCTTGCAGTAAGTAGAGGTGAAAAAGCAGCTCCACCTCAAACAGGTGATAACGAAGTTGGAGATGTAGTTAAGTCATTAGAATCAATGCGCTCAGCTTTAGACGGCAAAACTTACATTGAAGAGTATGTTCAGACGCTAACTCATGAATTAAAAGCACCTGTTGCTGGCATTAGAGGAGCTTCTGAGCTTCTAAAAGAGGACCTACCTCATGAGGCTCGTAATCGCTTTCTAAATAACATAGTTAGCCAAACTGAACGCATACAAGGTCTCATTGAACGTCTTCTTGATCTAGCTGAGTTGGAGAACGCAAACGCATTAAACACAGTCGAAAAGATCAGTCTCGATGAAGTAATTAATAACGTTTTAGAAAGCCTATCATCCTATGCCAAAGTGCATCAGGTATCTGTTACTACGAATAAACATGACCTCTCGATTAAGGGAGACTCTTTCCTCATAGAGCAAGCTTTAAGCAATCTAGTAAAGAATGCGATCGAGCACGCCGACGCAGACACTGAAGTTAACGTATGGGTATCAAAACATGACAGCGAAGTAGATATCTCTGTTTCAAACATTGGTTCAGTCATTCCCGATTATGCTCTTCCCAAGTTATTTGATCGTTTCTTCTCTCTTCCAAACAAAGATGGACAGAAAGGGACAGGAATAGGTCTAAGCTTTGTGAAAGAGATCGTTGAACTTCATGAAGGGAAAATTGCAGTTAACTCCAACTCAGAAAGCACGACTTTCACAATAATTATTTAGGTCTATTTATGTCAAAGAACACAGCACTAGCTTACCTCTTAGTTGAAACTGCTCGTCAAAGCTTCAACTTAAATGCAGGACACAAACTACTAGCTCCTGAGTGGGATGAAGTCTGCAACAACCCTGAAGTACAAAAGATGATTAATACGTCTATTAGAAAGCCATCTGGGCTTTTTGGTAGCAGCAAGTCTAGTGATCCTACCCCTGAGGATTATGAGGAGCTAAGAAAAGAAATAAGACCTAGATTGGCCAACTTTGAACGAAGAGATGAAATTAGAGCCCTTTTTCATGAGTATGAAGCAGAAACACTTATGTACCCAGGAGATTGGGAAATAATGTCTGAAGGCTTTGAAGAACTTGTCATAGAACGGCTAGAACAAGACTTTAATGAACATGGTTTCTAAATGAGAGCTTTATTACTAATTTTCTGTGTTTCACTTAGTACATTATTACAAGCCGATGAGTCGAGTTGCCTTCCAAGCAACTGGGATGGTTACTGGACAGGTAGCATAAAGAGCTGTTTCTTAGATGACATTTCTAACAAACAAAAAACGATTCAACGAATTGCACCGTCTTACTTCGATGTAAACAAGTTGTTCAGTAATACGAAGGCTAATTGCAACAGAATAATCAGAGAACTTGAAGTACAAAACGAGATAGCAGAAGAAGGATATTACTCTTGCCTTCAAAGCAGTTATGACCATGTATTAAGCAAGTTAACTGTGAGCGGCAAACCATCACAACTTGTTGAAATGTATGATTGGAGTCATATCGATGACTGCAGTGTCACATACCTCAAATCAACTGACAGCAGCACATATTTAGATATTCTAAATAGACACTTAGATTGGGGTGCTAGAGACTTACCTAAAACCGTAATCAATGGCGATTGTCATTTCAAAGTCAGTAATACGGACTCAGTCATTCTTTACGAGGGCAATGACACTTGGCTTAGCGGGAAATATTTCTTTTACATAAAGCAGCGCGAAGGCGCTGATATCAACGTAAGCGCTCAACCAAACCCTACCTACTCACATGCACAGTGGAACGTAACAGATTCGGCCAAATTAACTTCAATGAGCAATTCAAAGAGTTGTTTTGAATCTGAGCAGATCCAAATTTGTATCACTTACAAGTAGAAAGTCTATTATGTCATGCTCTCCACAGAGAGCATGACATCAACACCTAAAACCCCAAATCTAAGTTCGCATGTTCAGTTACTTTAGGACGTTTTAAGGGAACACATTCAGAACACATTTTCAAAAGCTCACACTTATCATTCTCTAAGAGATCTTCGACAATTGATGCAAGGTGAAGGCCAATGGCACTGTAGGAACTGATGTCCACAAACCTCTGAAAGGATCGATCGAGTTCGTTTAAAATCTTACTCTCCTTCATTAAAGAAAATGGACTTTTTTCTTTTGTTTCCAAATAAGGAACCTCTTGTTTGACTACTCTGGACACCTTCAAAATTCGAAACGTTTGATTACTGGAAAGCTGATCAAAAAATTCCTCTGGAACAGGATTAGACACAGCTAGATTAGTCTTCAATGCATAGTGCTCAACCAAATCTGAAAACATCGCTGGACTCATGTCGTTTGAGTAAACTTTCCTATCACTCAATAATTTATACATGAGTTTCCAATACCTTGAATTACTGTCACCTAGTAACTCTATAGGGAGTATTTTTTTAGGCGCTAACTGGTACTTTTGGGATAGCAGTTCAAACGCACTAAGAAATCTTTCCCTGTGAGCAAGAGGTGTTAAGCTCTCTGCTACAGGCAAGGACTCAACTAGCTCGAGAGCGCGAGATGTAGCAAATCTCAGTAGTGCATCTTGAACAGGGCTATATTGCGTATATCTGAGCTTTGCTAGTTGTTCTGAGCCAGATAACTCTTCGCTCTTAGCAGCATATGCTTTCTGAAATAAATGAAGTAACGCAGAAGCCATTACAACTTCTTCATCGTTTATCTCATTGATTATTTCATAAGCTTGGATCACTTCATCTTCTGTGAAAAGATTGTTTAAACTACCATCGAAGCGATATTCGGCTTTACCTATTCTATATAAGCTTGGCCTCTGAGTTAGATTTAATTTAATATTTTTCATTTTCGGATACCTCTTTTTATTATTATTAATCCGTAATACAAAAATATAATTTTAAAGAAACAAAATCAACAACGAATTTTTGTAAAAATTCATGACAAATTTTAAAAATAAAAAGGAGGCTTCCGCCTCCCTTTTAAATCAAGCCAACATAAAATCAACAACTTCTGAAGTTTTCATACCACCTATAAACATTTTCTTAATATTTCGAATTAGATAAGGCGTTTCAAAATCACAAACCACGTAATTATAATTTAACCACTCCATCAGTTCATCAATATGATAATCAAGATTATTTACTTCCGAGCCATCTAAATGAAAATCTAAGGTATCATTCTTAGGTAAATAGGCTGCGCTTATTGTTTTAGTAGAGAACGGTGAAATGTGAGAAGCTACTCTCAAGTCATAAAAAGGATTCAACCCCTCATCGATGCACAAAAAGTTTCTGATCGTATCTCTTTGACTGGGCAGCAAAGAATCTGGCTCCTGAAGAACAGCAAATAGATCATCTCTCATATCCGCAATTAAGTTATAGCTTGCCTGCAAGGCTTCAGGAGTATAACGAGCAGCATTTACAAGCCAGACGTGAATCGAAACGAAATACTCTAACTGCTGTAGACGTTCATCACTAGCTAGCAAATGCGCCAACGAGACCAAGTTGTTTCTAATTGATGAAACTACACCGTTTCTAGCTCTAGACTCTCTGATGTTTGATCTAGCGTCTTGTAAAGCCACATTTGAACGCGTATACCCTATTGCATGATCTAACCTGCCGACATGAAAATGTTTACGTTTGAATTTTCGATTCTTATAAGGTCGGTGAAGAATCATTGAGACAAGATCAATCACATCAAGCTCTACCAACTCTTTGCTGTACTTCATGAAATTATCGAATCCTACATCCCTCACAGCCTGCTTCTTAGAGGAAGCAAACACCCTTTGAAACTCGAGCGGATTAGTTTCTGACAAAACTCTCAAGCCTTGGCTCCATGCGTTTTGCTGTT
>NZ_WBYQ01000010.1:0-55378 GCF_013282925.1 Marinobacterium sp. xm-g-48 | reverse complement strand
TCGCTGGCAAAGAGGTCGTTTTTGATTGCGCTACGCTTCTTCATGGTACTGATCTATCGGGTGTTAGTGGTTGCTTGATGCTATCACAGGGCTACCGGTGCTGTGAGGGAGGTTTTTCGAGGTGCCCTTTGATCTCCACTGCTTGCTCCTGGGTCAACATCTCGGCGGCTCAAAACCGCCATTATCGCCCAGGGGGTCAATTTTGCCTCGGCGTCAGGGGGTCAGTATTACATCGGCGTTAACACCCATCATGGAGGGGTTGAAATTGAGCTGTTTTGTGAGCAATCCACCGCTCTGATTCCACGGGTTGAGAACGGTGACCTAGATCTCGCACTTGTGTCTCGGGAACATCCCCGACACGGCACGCTATTGTTCTATGAACCGATGGTGTGGGTCGGCTCATCTGAGTTTCGGATATGGAGGCGAGATCCGCTTCCCATAGCGGTTTACGAAAGCACAAGCCTAGCCAAACGCAGTGCTATCAACTCATTGTCTTTGCAGGGACGGCGTTATCGAGTTGTGTACAATAGTTCAAGCCTTGCTGGACAAATTGCTGCTGTTGAAAGTGGCCTCGCGATTGCTGTACTGACGCGTTGTAGTGCCCCTCCTCATTTGGAGGTTCTGGGAAGTGAGCATGGTTTAGGGCCATTGGAGCCTATGGAGGTATCTGTATACCGAAGCCTGGCGTCGCACGGAAATGCAGCCGTCGATCAGCTCCATAATTTATTGGTCAAAACGCTCAGAAGTTCGCTTTAAGAAGGCCTTCTCCCAATGTGGAGAGGAGGTACGGTGTTTGTTTTCGCTGTAACGCGCATGGCACACTTAATGTCCGCTTCGGGACGTTAGGGAACGTATGAACAAGTCCCTTCAGTGCCATTAAAACTGCATTTTCTCTGTGCTGGGGCGCATAAAATGCGCACAACCGCCCCTTCTTAACCGACTGCAACCGCCTTTTCAGGCAGTACAGACGGATTAACCCTGTGCTCTCAACATCTGGTCCACCCGCACAACATTGGCCAGCGCGAACAGCATGGCCCAGCTTGCTGTCGTTTTTCTTCAGGCCACGGTAACGGGCTTTTACGAAGCCGAACTGGCATTTGATGATCCGAAACGGATGCTCAACTTTCGCACGGATGCTGGCTTTCAGATACTCGGTGCGGATTCTGACCTTATTGATCCGAGGGTGTTTTTTCAGGGTCTTCAGCTTCCCTGGCTGTTCAGCGATGTACCAGTCCGCACTGACATCTTTCAGCTCGTCTCGCTTTTCGGCGCCCCGGTAACCCGCATCAGCAAAGATGAATGCTTCTTCACCGTGCAGTAGCTGGCCAGCCTGATTGAGATCGTGTTCGTTTGCGGCAGTTGTGCTGAAACTGTGTGTGATGCCGGTGCGGGCATCCACGCCTATATGAGCTTTCAAGCCAAAGTGCCACTGATTGCCTTTTTTGGTTTGATGCATCTCCGGATCACGCTCGCCCGTTTTGTTCTTGGTGGAGCTGGGGGCTTCGATGATAGTGGCATCAACCAGTGAGCCCTCTTTCAGAAGGACACCGGCCTCAGAGAGCCATTGGTTCACCTCTTGAAAAATCTGTCGGGTCAGACCGTGGCGTTCGAGTAAGTGCCGGAACTTCAGAATGGTGGTGTGATCGGGGATGGCTTTATCCAGTGACAAGCCTGCAAACAGCCGCATTGAGGCAATCTCGTACAGCGCATCTTCCATTGCTGGATCACTGAGGTTATACCACTGCTGCATGCAGTGAATGCGCAACATGGTGGACAAGGGGTAAGGCCGACGGCCGTTTCCAGCCTTGGGATAGTGGGGCTCGATAACGGCTTCGAGACGCGCCCATGGAATCAGCTTGTCCATTCGGCCAAGGAACTTCTCCTTGCGGGTCTGACGGCGCTTGTTGCTGAACTCGCTGTCCGCGAATGTAAGTTGCTGATCCATCTTATGCGTCCTCGATCATGTGCAGTCAGCATTATCCCATGTGGCGGACTTGATCACACCTTCCTTAGCCCGCTTGATTCACCGCACGCATAATGTCTGCTCTGGGCCAACTTCAGCATCACTGACAGGTTGGCCTGGCTAGCGCACATAACGGACCTTAGCGGGTGACTACAACTGCCGGTATACAGCCGCCGTCACGATGCCTGCCGCAATGGCGGGCAACGGTTTTTTCAGTATAAACATGAGGAATGCGGTAATGAGTAGGGCGAGTTTGGCTCCAGCATCTCCAGTTACTGCCATTGGCGCTATAATAGCCACCAGCACCGAACCAGACATTGCTTGGATAAACTGCTTAACGCGGCACCCGATTGGTACAAACGAGATTATGTAGACGCCACCCAGCGGGTCACCAATGTTACCAACGCCATCACCAGAACAATAATGATTAGGCCGATACCGGAGGCTTCAATATTCATCGCCTTGCTTCCCCGCCCCCAAAATTGTACCCGCAACACCGCCCGCTAGGGAAATGCCATAGGAGGGGGATTCCATCCCATTCCCCTAGCTCCCTGACATAAGTCTGATGCTCTTTGCACATTACAGATGAATGCACTTCGCCCACCTGAAAGATAGCAGCCTGCCCAAATCAGCTTGGCTGCGTACAGAAGATGGCAGTTGCCTATGGCTGCATGAAATGCTCTTCCTGCAGAGCCATGTCGTCTTTGAGGATACGCTGGATCTCCAGTACCGCAGCCGCGTTCTGTTGCACGCTGTGTCCCGAAATTATGACTTTCTCAGATTCTGCACCGGGAAGGTGGGCGCTGCGGTATGGTACCAGGCCGTCATCGGAATCCTCAAGCGGCACGTCGGCATTGGTCTGCGCCAGGATCGAGTGATAGCGCACCTGAGCCGAGATGGGAAAGTCCGCCGCCGCGCGCACAAAAGGATCGTTCTCGTCGAGGTTGTCGACGCTATTGGGGATATGCCCCAGGCTTTCGTGGCTGCTGGCCGCCGCATTGGGTGCTAGTGTGTGGGCGAGTTCTTCGAGCACCGTAACGGGGAAGCGAATGAATCCCGCCATCCAGCGCCCCAGGCGTCCACCTGCGACCGACGTGCCCCGGTGCGGTGCTGCGATGAAGATGGCGCGGCTGACATGCGGGAAGGGCTCGAAACGCAACATCGGATCTATGCGTTTGATCTGCTGCGGCGTCAGCCGACTGCGATCCGCAGCCAGCTGCACCAGCGACTGGTCGGTTGACGACACCATCAACCGCGCGATGACCCCGCCCATGCTATGCCCCACCAGTACAAGGTCGGACGATGCCGGCGCCTGGCCGGAAGGATCGAAATGCGCCAGCGTATCCCCGAGCGCTCTGCGAATCATCGCGTGGTTCAATGCGATCGGCAGATTGGTCGGGTAGTAGACCTGCCAGATTTGGTAATGCTGGCGCAGCGCCTCATCGCCCAGGATTTCGTTGGCGAGTTCCACCCAGGCTTCCGGGCTACTGGCCAGTCCGTGCAGCATGACGATGATCCGTCGGTTCGGATCGTAGGGCTGCATCAGGTAGACGTGCGGACGGTCGATTCCACCCTCGCGCCCAAGCAGGCTGCGCAGCGACTGCCGGTTGAAGTTGGCGCGGGCCAGCCACAGTCCGTAGCCGGCGGTGAAATTGGCCGCCAGCGGTACGCGCTGCCCGCGCAGCATGATGGCCGACTCCACATAGGGGTCATGCACCGTCAAACGGACAGTGCGGGTATGCAGCACGCTGTCCAGGTCGTCTCCGTCCGGGTGCAGCAGAATCGTCATGGACGGCGCGGGCATCTCGCTCCAGGGTAGAGGCTGCTGATTGCGTTTGGCCGCTGGACGGCCATCCCGGGTGGGGGCGGAAGTCAGGGGTTCGTCCGGCATGACCGCCACCAGCTCGGCGCCGAAACCGTCGCGCCGGTAGAGGCTGCGCAGTCCGCGGAAAGACAGGGACGAGGCTGGCAGGAGTTCGGCTGGCACCGCCGTACTGCCCGGCAAGCGCGCGCTGCGCATATCCAGCTGCAGCTCCCAGCCTGCAATGTTCCAGCGGGTCTGCGCTGGCAACTGCGTAGACATTTGTTGCCGAACCTCGAACATCCCGGTGGCGGCACGTTCGACCGCATAGTTATACCAATCCCGCACTTGCGTCTGGCGATCCTCGAAGGCTCGCTCCCCAGGCGTATGGTCACCGAAGAACAGGTAGGCATAGGCATAACGAATGGTCTCAAGCCAGGCGGCTTGCTGCTCTGATCCGGGCTTCATGGCCTGAGCCTGCGCCAGCCACAGTTCGGACAGTGCAGCCAGGCGTCGATCCGCGGCAACGCCGGTCACGGCGGCCAGGGCCTCGACGCAATCCGCTGAGATCGGTTTTGCGCAAGCCTGCGCATCCAATGCCGCCACCCTGATGGTCTGGGTCGTCGCCTCGCTGAGTTTGCCGCGTGTCAGGATATCGCCGCGCTTGAGTTCGATGGCCTCGCCCGCATCCAGTGTATGAACCTCAACCACTGGGCCGAACTCACGCAGGATCGAGCAGCCCCCCAGCAACAGCGGGGCAATGACGAGCCACACTGCCATGCGGCAAGACTGCTGGAACCTCATGGAGATACCTCGTCGGCCGGCACGCCGGGCACACCTTGTCGAATCGACATCGAGAAGTCGTCTCCTGATGCGTCAGAGGCCAGTGCGCGTTCGTTGATGTGCCCCAGTGCCTGCAGTTCTGCGTAGCGATGGCCGGGCGTCAATCCGTGCAGGTCATGGATGTATTCCGCAAAGTGTCCGGACAGCAGCAGGCGATAGTCCGCCGGCAACGCTGGCGCAATGAGCCGAGCCAGCTCGAATACGATGGTCGTGCAGTTACTGGTCAAGGTGTTGTAAAAGCGCGGTGTGCGCCGCAGTTCATTGGCCGCGTGCAGATACTCCAGAAACAACGCGCGGACATTCGCCTGACTCATCTGCAACCGATAGAGATAAACGGCCTCGCCTCGCGCATTGCTGCGCGTACGCACAATGTCGCGCTCATCGGCGGCTACCAGGATCTGCTCGAACTGACGGAAGAATCCGCCGATCGCCGAGAAGGACTCGTGGCGCTCCTTGCGTATTTCCAGTGAGAACACCACCCGCTCGCCACCGTCGAAGCCGAACGACACCAGTGTGTGCGCAATGTGCGGCCCCATCCAGTAGGAAAGTACCAGATCGGCGCTACGCAGGCGGGTAAGGTCGTAGGTACGGTTCTCCCAACGCGGCGTGTAATCGGTTTCACTGCGCCATTCGAAGTTGCGTACATTTTTCAGTTGAACATGATCGCCGTCGATCCTGGCCTCCAGCAACTGGGCGACATCGTCAGCCCATAGGCGGTGGTGCGAGGGCTGCAGGGTGCTCCACCACGCCGCCAGAATAGCGACGGCGCTTACGAATACCACTGCCGTGAAATTACATGACTTGCGGCTGAGCAGACCTGTCAGCGCCGCCACCATCGACAGTCCCGCGGCCGCCCACAGCGCGAGGGTGAACCAGCGAACAGCCGGCTGCGGCACCTGATGCCATAGAGCCAGTGCACCCCATGCAGTCAGCAGTAGCACCGCAACCCCGGTCACCAGTCGCACAGGGAGGTGTCTGGCTTTTTGCCTTACCTTGCTCATCAAGGCTGCAAGAGCTCAAGCAGCAGCTGCCGATGCGCATCTCGTACCTGCACGAGCTCTATGGAAGGGTTTCCCCTGGATAGCATTGACGAGTTCAGCCATAGCAGTGCGGGAGCGAGCGCCAGCGGGAAAAAGTGCTCGGTCAAGACACCCGGACGAACAATCCCCCGGTCTATGTTGCGTTGGATGATGAGCTGCGCCCGCTCTTTCAGTCCGTGAGCAACTTCGTTGTGCCAACGCTGCACCAGCTCTGGTGTTCTGGCGCTTTCGGCCAGAAGCAGCCGGTAAATCGACATCGTGGCAGGGGAGCTAAAGGTCGCGTATAGGCGATCCAGGTAGACATCTACCAGCTCTGGCAACGTCAGATCTTCATCCAGGAGCCAGCCCTGGAAATCGCAAATCTGCTTTGTCGTGCGTTCGAGCAAGGCATGAAAAATTTCTTCCTTGCTTTTGAAGTGGGCGTAGATACCAGCCTTGGACAAGCCTGCGCATTCCGCCAGGCGCTCCATTGACACGGCGTTGTATGTCCGATCCGCAAACTCGATCAACGCCGCATCCAATATTTCCTCTCTCCTGGCCACAGAAGACAGATAGCGGCGCTTGCCTGGTACGTCGTCTTTGTTGGTTGGCATACAAAGGTCCCTGTTCAAAAATTGACTGGATTGTCCCATGGGCTGGTCACCGGTTCCACCATGGGCGCATGGTCAGCCCAGGCTGAGCAGTTCCAACTGACTGGCGTGCAGTGCCTAGTGAACTGCTAATTGCAAATCTGGGATTGTAACGTATAATCATAAACAACCGTCCAGTGGGTTGCTTTTAAAACTCATGATGCGAGATGCCGTAGGGACGCGGACGAACCCGAAACGCTGGAAGTGAAACAGGAAGAGCACCTCATCAACCAGCCGAAAGAGGCATGGGTGTGCACACATCAATAAGGAGATGGCGTGGGCTTGATAACGCTTGCGAGTAAAGAACGGACGGATCGTGGACATCAGCCACGCCCCCCCATTGCGTGGGCGGCTACCGTCTCTCCGCCTCTCCAACCAGACCCCATTCAGCCCAAACCCCGTACGGAACGTGACCTTGCCTCCAGCTTTTCCCTTATTTCCTGATTTCAGACTGCGCGCTGGCTCACTGGCACTGAGCGCCGTGGCATTGACCGGCTGCATGTCGCTCGCTCCTGCTCCTGATACCCCGCCGCTGCCGGTACCCGAGGTTTGGCCTGGTCATCTTGAATCGAGCACCGAGGGTGCCCACGCGGGAGAACTTGCCTGGCAGGCCTACTTCACGGACCCTTTGCTGCAACGCCTCATCGAGACCGCGCTGGAGAACAACCGCGATCTGCGCCTGGCCGCGCTGCGTGTCGAGGAAGCCAGCGCCGCATTCCGCATTCAGCGCTCGGATCGATTTCCTGCCGTGGGAGTGGGTGCCCAGGGTGGACGCGCCCGCGTCCCTGGCGATCTGAACATGTCGGGCCGGTCGCAGGTGGGCGGCGAATATCGGGCCGAGGTGGGTTTGAGCACCTGGGAGCTGGATCTGTGGGGCCGGGTCCGCAACCTGGAAGACGCCGCCCTGCAAAGCTGGCTGGCTTCCGACGCGGCCCGCCAGGCCGTCCACCTGGCGCTAATCGCCCAGGTGGCCGACGGTTATCTTGGCTTGCGCGAGATAGACGAACGCGTGGCTATCGCCCGTCAAACCGTCGCGACCCGCGAGGAGTCCTATCGCATTTTCCGGCGCCGCGTTGAAGTCGGCTCGACCTCGAAGCTGGACCTCACTCAAGTCCAAACTTTGCTGAACCATGCTCAGGCGCTGCTAACCCAGCTTGAGCAAGCACGCGCCACGCAACTGCACGCGCTGGCACTGCTGGTAGGTGCCGATCCTGGCCCGCTGCCCACCAAGGCACCCTTCGATGAAACAACGGTGCTGGCCGAACTCCGGGCCGGCCTGCCCTCGGAGCTGCTGATCAGTCGCCCGGACATCATTTCCGCCGAACACCAATTGCGTGCCGGCGATGCCAACATCGGCGCGGCCCGTGCGGCGTTCTTGCCGCGCATTGCGCTGACCGGCAGCTTCGGCACGGCCAGTTCCGATCTTGACGGCCTGTTCGATTCCGGCAGCCGCGCCTGGACCTTCATGCCTACCTTGTCGCTGCCCATCTTCGATGGCGGGCGGCGGCGCGCCAACCTGGAACTGAGCGAAGTGCGTCGTGACATCGCCGTTGCCGGCTACGAGAAGACCATTCAAACGGCCTTTCGCGAGGTGGCCGATGCACTGAGCGCCAAGTACTGGCTGGCTGAGCAATTGACGATCCAGCGGGCCAATCTGGAAGCGCAAAGCGAACGCGCGCGGCTGGCCCAGTTGCGCTACGACAACGGCTCGGCCGCTTTCCTGGAGGTGCTGGACGCCCAACGCGATCTGCTGGATGCCGGACAACAACTGGTGCAGGCGCGCCGTGCGCTGCTGTCTAGCCAGGTGGCACTGTATGCCGCGCTCGGCGGCGGCACCCTCACCGCAACCGGCCAGGCGCAGAGTGCGACCTCGACGCCCGCTTCCACCCCATCAACCCGTTAAGGCACGCGAAACCTATGACTGTCTCATCCTCTCTCAAGAAAAAACTCCTGGTTGTTGCCGCCGCAGCTGTTGTTGTCGCGCTGGCCTGGTGGGGCTGGACGAAGTTTGCCGATACCGGCCCCGGCGAAGGATTCGTCAACGGCAATGGCCGCATCGAAGCCACGGAGATCGACATCGCCACCAAGCTGCCCGGACGTATCGAAGACATTCTGGTCCGTGAAGGCGATTTCGTCTCAGCGGGCCAGCCACTGGCCAGGATGCAACTGGAAACGCTTGAGGCGCAGCGCGACGAAGCCTTCGCCATGCGTGAACAGGCCGAGCACTCGGTGACCGCAGCACAGGCCCAGGTGGCGCTGCGTGAAGCCGACGTGGTTGCGGCGCAGGCACTCGTCGGCCAGCGCGAGTCGGAGCTCGATGCCGCGCAACGGCGGCTGAAACGTTCGCAGACATTATCCCAAGAAGGCGCCGCCTCGATACAAGAGTTGGACGATGACCGGGCGCGCGTGCGGGGCGCACAGGCGACGCTCGCGGCCAGCAAAGCACAGACCGCCGCTGCCCGCGCCGCGGTCGAGGCCGCCAAGGCGCAGCTCGTAGGTGCAAGGTCCAGCGTGTCCGCTGCCACGGCCAGCATCAACCGCATCGAAGCCGACATACGAGATAGCGAACTGCGCTCGCCGCGTGACGGTCGGGTGCAGGTGCGGGTGGCGCAACCCGGCGAGGTGCTGGGAGCGGGCGGACGCGTCCTGAATCTTATCGACCTGTCGGACGTCTACATCACCTTCTTCCTGCCCGAGACCGTGGCCGGCCGCGTCGCGCTGGGTTCCGAGGTCCGCATCATTCTGGATGCCGCGCCGGAGTTTGTTATTCCAGCGACCGTTTCCTTCGTCGCCAGTGTGGCGCAGTTCACCCCCAAAACGGTGGAAACCGCCAGCGAACGGCAGAAACTGATGTTTCGCGTGCGTGCGCAGATTTCGCAGGAGTTGCTGCGTGAGCACCTCAATCAGGTCAAGACCGGGTTGCCCGGCCTGGCCTGGATCAAACTCGACGCCAATGCCGAGTGGCCTCAAAACCTCTCCGTTCGCGTGCCGGAGTAAGGTATGAGCCACAGTGCGAGTGCGCAGCCCACGACCGTTGCAAGCGTCCGTCAGGTGCGCTTGCGTTACGGCGACGTCATCGCCCTGGATGGCATCGATCTGGACATTCCCGCCGGACGGATGGTCGGCCTGATCGGCCCCGACGGCGTGGGCAAATCCAGTCTGCTCTCATTGCTGGCGGGTGTGCGCATCATCCAGGAGGGCACGGTCGAGGTGCTGGGTGGCGACATGGCCAGCAAGGCCCATCGCAATAAAGTGTGCCCGCGCATCGCCTACATGCCGCAGGGACTGGGCAAAAACCTGTATCCGACGCTCTCGGTCGAGGAGAATCTGCAGTTCTTCGCGCGCCTGTTCGGTCATGGCGCCGCAGAGCGCCGCCAGCGGATCGATGAGCTCACCCAGGCCACTGGCCTGTTCAAATTCCTGGAGCGCCCGGCAGGCAAGCTGTCCGGGGGCATGAAGCAAAAACTCGGCCTGTGCTGCGCGCTGATTCATGACCCGGATTTTCTGATTCTCGATGAGCCGACGACTGGCGTGGACCCGCTGGCGCGCGCGCAGTTCTGGGATCTGATTGAGCGTATCCGCGCCGATCGCCCCGGCATGAGCGTGATTGTGGCCACGGCCTACATGGATGAGGCCCAGCGCTTCGACTGGCTGGCCGCCATCGACGACGGCAAGGTCCTCGCCACCGGCACGCCGAAGGAATTGCTGGCAAGAACAGGCAGCCCGAACCTGGAAGAGGCATTCATCCGCCTGCTGCCGGAAGAGAAAAAGCGTGGGCACCAGGCGGTGGTCATTCCTCCGCTGCCTGATGACGGAGCGGATGACATTGCCATCGAAGCCCAGGAGCTCACTATGCGCTTCGGCGACTTCGTCGCTGTCGACAGTGTCTCCTTCCGTATCCGGCGCGGTGAGATCTTCGGCTTCCTCGGTTCCAACGGGTGCGGCAAGTCCACGACCATGAAGATGCTCACCGGCCTGCTGCCGGCGAGCGAGGGCCGGGCCTGGCTGTTCGGCCACGAAGTCGATCCGCATGACCTGGACACCCGCCGCCGCGTCGGCTACATGTCCCAAGCGTTCTCGCTCTACAGCGAAATCACGGTACGCCAGAACCTGGAGTTGCACGCCAAGCTCTTCAGTGTGTCCCCGGAGGACATTCCTGCTCGCGTCGATGAGATGGTGGAGCGCTTCGGGCTGGTGGACGTCATCGACAGCCTGCCGGCCAGTCTGCCTCTGGGCATACGCCAGCGCCTGTCGCTGGCCGTTGCCATGGTGCACAAGCCCGAGCTGCTGATTCTGGACGAACCGACCTCCGGCGTCGATCCGGTGGCGCGCGACGCGTTCTGGCGGCTGCTCATCGAGCTGTCGCGGCGCGACCGGGTGACGGTCTTCATTTCCACCCACTTCATGAACGAGGCCGAGCGTTGCGACCGCATGTCGATGATGCATGCAGGCAAGGTGCTCGACAGCGATGTGCCTGCCAGACTGGTCGAGAAGCGCGGCGCCAAAACCCTTGAAGAGGCGTTCATCGGCTACCTCGTCGAAGCCGAGGGCGGCGCGGCCACTCCGGCCACCCCGGCCAGTCAGCCTCAGGCCGCCGCCGACCAGGACGATCAGCCATCCGCGGTGCCCGCTGAACACGGTGGGCACCGCTCTGGCGGATTCAGCTTGCAGCGCATGTTCAGCTATCTGTGGCGCGAAACGCTGGAACTGCAGCGGGACCCGGTCCGCGCCACCTTGGCGCTGGGCGGTTCGCTACTGCTGATGTTCGTGATCGGTTTCGGCATCACCATGGACGTCGAGGACCTGAGCTACGCGGTGCTCGATCGCGACCAGACCACGCTAAGCCAGAGCTACACGTTGAACCTGGCCGGCTCGCGCTACTTTACCGAGCACGCGCCGATCGTCGACTACGACGATCTTGACCGGCGCATGCGCAGCGGCGAACTGTCGCTGGCCATTGAGATCCCCCCTGGCTTCTCTCGCGATGTGTTGCGAGGCCAGAACGTGCAGATCGGTGCCTGGATCGATGGCGCCATGCCACAACGCGCGGAAACCGTCCAGGGCTACGTTCAGGGCATGCACCAGCACTGGCTGTTGGCACAGGCCAGCGAGCGCGGCGGCGCCAGCGTAGCCGGGAATGCCAGCGTCGAGACGCGCTTTCGCTACAACCCCGATGTCAAGAGCCTGCCGGCCATGGTACCGGCCGTGATTCCTCTGTTGTTGCTCATGCTGCCGGCGATGCTGACCGCGCTGGCGGTGGTGCGCGAGAAGGAGACGGGCTCGATCACCAATCTCTACGTGACGCCGGTCACGCGCATCGAGTTCCTGCTTGGCAAGCAACTGCCCTATGTCGGTCTGGCCATGGTGAACTTCCTGCTGATGAGCCTGCTCGCGGTCACCGTCTTCGGTGTGCCGGTCACGGGCAGCTTCTTCACCCTGTCGCTGGCCGCGCTGATCTTCTCCTTCGCCGCGACAGGCATGGGGCTGCTGGCCTCGGCCGTCACGCGCAGCCAGATCGCCGCCATGTTCTTTGCCATGATCGGCACCATCATTCCGGCCACCCAGTTCGCCGGCCTGAGGGAGCCCGTGTCCTCGCTTGAAGGCTCCAGCAAGTTCATCGGCGAGATCTACCCCGCCACGCACATGATCTCCATCAGCCGTGGCGTGTTCAACAAATCACTCGGCCTGGCCGACCTGACGGGGCCGCTGTGGTCGATGCTCATTTCGGTTCCGGTCATTCTCGGCGTGGCTGTTTTGCTACTCAAGAAGCAGGAGCGTTGAGATGCGCAGAAGAAACCTGGCCAACATCTACGACCTTGGTGTCAAGGAGCTGTGGAGTCTTTGGCGCGATCCGATGATGCTTGTGCTCATCGTCTATGTGTTCACCGCGTCGGTCTACACCAAGGCCACGTCCATGCCGGAGACGCTGCACAACGCGCCCATCGCCATCGTCGACGAGGATAATTCGGCGCTGTCCCAGCGGGTTGCCTCGGCCTTCTACCCCCCGCAGTTCACGCCACCGGCCATGATCGACTATGGGGACGTGGACCCGGGCATGGACGCGGGGCTGTACACCTTCGCTCTGGTCATTCCGCCCAACTTCCAGCGCGACGTGCTGGCGGGGCGATCGCCTGCCGTGCAGCTCAATGTCGACGCCACCCGCATGAGCCAGGCCTTCACCGGCAGTGGCTATATCCAGCAGATCTTCACCGGCGAAGTCAATGAGTTCGTCAAGCGTTACCGCGGCACCGACGCGCCACCCGTGGATCTGGCATTGCGCGCACGCTTCAACCCGGCACTGGACAAGGCCTGGTTCGGCTCGGTGGTGCAGATCATCAACCACATCACGCTGTTGTCCATCATCCTGACCGGCGCAGCGCTGATCCGGGAGCGCGAGCACGGCACCATCGAGCACCTGCTGGTGATGCCGGTTACACCCGCGCAGATCATGCTCTCCAAGGTCTGGTCGATGGCCCTGGTCGTGCTGATCGCCTCCTTCCTGTCCCTCAACCTCATGGTGCGCGGCATCCTGGGCGTGCCCATCGAGGGCTCCATTGTGTTGTTCTTCGCCGGCGCGGCCCTCAGCCTGTTCGCCACCACCTCCATGGGCATATTCATCGCCACGCTGGCGCGCAACATGCCGCAGTTCGGCATGCTGATGATGCTGACCATCCTGCCGCTCCAGATGCTATCCGGCGGCGACACGCCCCGCGAAAGCATGCCCGAGATCGTGCAGAACATCATGCTGATCGCACCCACCACCCATTTCGTGGAACTGAGCCAGGCCATCCTTTACCGGGACGCGGGCCTGGAGACGGTATGGCAGCCGTTCCTGGCGCTGGCCCTGATCGGCACGGTGCTGTTTTTCCTGTCGTTGGCACGCTTTCGCAAAACGATCGGCCAGATGGCCTGATCGTTTGATCGCCCGAGTGGGCACTCAACCCAGTAAGGAGTTTGACCATGAGCAATGAAACCATCCCTCTCAACCTGTTCAAGGCGAACCTGGAACTGCAGTTGCGCCTCTGTATTGACCACCGGAGGGCACAACGGCGGCATCGTGAGCGAGCCTGGCCGAGGCAAGCGCCAGTATCAAATCCATACGCGCGCCGTGAATGAGGGGTACATGGCGCCGGACGAGTGGCAAGCCACTGCACAGACGCATCTAGATTCGTGGTGGCCGGCATGGTCAGCATGGCTTCGAGAGCGCTCTGGTGAAGGTGTTGCGCCTCCGCTCATGGGGGCCGAATCCCGTGGATATCCCACTATTTGCGACGCCCCGGGGAAATATGTACGCAGCTGAATAAGCGCATACCGCGTCCGCTATTGCGACACGGTATGCGCAATATCTGTTCGGCACCCCGTCCTACTCTGATAACTGGAGATATTCATGTACTCAAGACTGCTGGTTCCGCTCGACGGAAGTCCTACCGCCAATTTGGCGCTCCACCACGCTGCGGTGCTGGCACGCCTGAATGGCGCAACCATCGTCTTGCTGCACGTCATCGAGGAGATGAAGCACAGCAACGGCTTCGAGAGGCCGAGGATCTATATTGAAGAAGTGAGGCCGGGCTTCCTGGCGGCCGGGCAGAAGCTGCTGGACGAGGCGGCGCTGCGGCTGAGGCAGGAAGGCCTGGCGGTTGAGACCGTCCTTCTGGAAAGCAAGGGCGAGCGCGTCTCGGTGCTCATCGCTCAGCAGGCACTGACCACTCAATGCGAGTTGGTGGTGTTGGGTACTCACGGACGCCGGGGCGTGGACAGGCTGCTGATGGGAAGCGATGCCGAGCAGCTCGCTCGCATCGCACCAGTTCCGGTGATGCTGGTGCGCCAGCCCCAATCGGTCATTGCGACTGCAACCCCTGGGCAGGGTGGCACGCCAGCGTGACGAAGGTTCAGTCCACCGACCAAACTGAATGGAGGCTGAAAGTCGCAGCCCCCTTGCTGCTGCTATTGCTGAGCGCCTCCGCACAGGCCCAATCCTGCCACCAGGACAACCCGCTGCGCTCAACGGGAACGCTCAATCTGCGGATCGACAACGACATGTTCGGCGGCATTGGACAAGACCAAGGGTACTCCAACGGGTTTCTCGTCAGCTGGGTCTCCCCCAACCTTGTGGACTATCGCGATGACCCTTGCCTACCCCGTCTCGTCCGTGGGCTGAATCGTTTTCTCACGGTGCTGCAACCCGAGGGTTTTGACGAACAGAACATGACCATCGGCTTCGGGCAGATGATGTACACCCCGAGCGACAAAACGCGCAGCGATCTGATCAAAGACGACCGCCCTTTCGCCGGCGCAATGATGTTGAGCCTCGGCTACAACGCGCGGCGCGGCGATACGCTGCGCACCTCACAAATCCGCGTCGGTGTTGTGGGCCCCTCCTCCCAGGCCAGGCAAACCCAGAACTGGTGGCATGACACCATCGGAGTGGACAAATTCAATGGCTGGAGACACCAACTGCGCGACGAACCTGTGCTGCAGTTGCTGCACGAACGCCGAACGCGAGTCTTCAGGCAAGAAAACGTCAGCGGTTGGGGCTGGGATCTGACCCGCCACTGGGGCGGCAGCTTCGGCAATTTCGCCACCTACGCGAATGTAGGTGGAGAACTGCGCTATGGCCTGCGCCTGCCGGATGATTTAGGCACGGCACCGCTGCGGCCTGCCGGAGAAAACACCGCGCCCGTGCGCACGACCGCTGGCGGCAACTGGAACGCCCACCTCTTCGTGGCGCTAGACGCTCGCTGGGTTCTGCACGACATCACGTTGGACGGCAATACCTTCAAGTCCAGCCATAGCGTGGATAAACGGTCACTCGTGGCGGATGTCGGCTACGGCGTCGCGATTACCCAGGGCAATTGGCGCATCGCGATAGCCCGCTACCACCGCACACGCGAATTCCGGGGACAAAACGAAATCCCGGTCTACGGAACGATCACTGTAGGAAGGAAATTCTGATGCCGGTCGATTCCTTCCTCGACTCCACATGGGCCGTCCTGTTGTTATTCGTCGGCACGGGACTGATTGCTCGTGTGGAGTACTGACGCTGAATAAACACCCGAGTTCGTATATGGTCTTCTCCCGTCTTGCAAACCATGCCAGATAAAAAGGCTGCTGTCGTATATTCGGTCTCAGATGAAGCTCAATGATCGCTTCGGACCCAGATGAAGCATTCGCACATACTCGGCTTTATCGACAGTACGGTGTTTTCAATCACCAACGAACTCTGCAAGCTTTCAAGTATGTCGGTTTGACCTGTTATTCATCATGTCATGGTTAACGCAAACCTTGGGTGGTCAGCTCCTTAAATAGCCTTACAAGTCAGATTCATGCAGCGGCAGCATGCCTGATGAGGAAGCGCTCTTTTTTGGCGACACACACCCAGGCGAATCGCACCATTTTATTAGCATAGGCAACCACCGCTCGATTAAAGCCCCTATGCTCAACGAGGCGTTGAATCCAGCGACTCAATGGGTCATCTTTCTTGCTCGCTCTCGATACCACTGCACGCGCCCCGTGAATCACTGCGCTGCGCACCCGCGCGTCACCGCGTTTCGAGATACCCATTAACCGTGCTTTACCACCCGTACTGTGCTGTCGTGGTACCAAACCCAGGGCCGCGGAGGCATCTCGGCCTTTACTGAACTGCTGACCGTTCCCCATCCACTGTTTCAGGGCATGAGCGACAATATCACCGACTCCCGGGATCGCAAGCATACGTTGACAGGCACTATCCTTTTCGACCGATTGTTTTAACTGCTCATCGTACCAGTCGACCTCCTCGTCTAGTGCCATCAGCCTCTCTCGCTGTCGAGACAGCAGCAGCCGCATTCGATAGGTCAATTGATTATCTGCATCTTCCAGGATCTCGGGGAGGCTCCGTTTCAGTATGTGCAAACCAACAGGCAATACGATTCCATATTCAGCCAGAATGCCGCGTATGTGATTGGCTAAACGGGTACGATCATGCACCAGTTGCTGCCGGATGCGTGCGAAAGTGGAGTCGTCTTGTTCATCAACTGTCTTTGGCAGCACCGGCCGTATAGCCCCATGATGACAGGCTTCAGCAATCGCTTGGGCATCGTTGTAATCGTTTTTCTGTCCACGGGAATAACCTTTCACATGCTGCGCTGGCAACAGAACAACGTTATGGCCTAACTGCGTGAGCGTTCGAGCCCAGTAATGAGAACTGGCACAGGCTTCCATAGCAATTGTTGACTCCGGCCGTTGGGCGATATAACTCACCAACTGGCTGCGCGTGCGCTTCTTCTTTTCAACAACGCGACAGGATTTATCGACTACAACGATGTAGAAGCTGTTTTTTGCCAGATCAATACCGACAGTATGTTGTTGATCAGTCATAACATGTACTCCCGTATTCACTGTGACGCTCTTGTTACATTATGGGGCACATCATTCGAATGTGCTCCGAGGGAGGGAGAAGACCATTTAATCAACAGTTATCCACTGACTATCGTCTGTTTTGCACAATCCAGCCCTGATTCAGAGTTATGGTCATTTCTGGTGTACGGGGAGATAGAAGGATGGCGTATCCTGTCTGACTGATCCTGTACTTGTTCCCCATCCTTGAATTTCACGTTGTTGACCACGAGGGCCAGCAGATCAAATCCCTTGATCCGTTTCCAGCGCTTCTGCGCGGTTTCCAGTAGCTTGTAGACCATCGCCAGCGTGGTCTCTCGGGAGCCGCAGTTCCGCGCTCTCTTGCTTCTCAGGCGCACCGTCGAAAACGTCGATTCGATCGGATTGGTCGTCCGGATATGGACCCAGTGTTCTGCCGGGAAGTCGTAGAACGCCAGCAGCTCCTCACGATCCTTGCGCAGCCGTTCCATGGCGCCGGGATACTTCGACTCAAAGCGTACCAGCGCCCGGTCAAATGCCTTGTGCGCCTCGTCCTGCGTCTCGGCCATCCAGATCTCATGCAGCGCCGCCTTGACCTTCGGTTGCACCGACTTTGGCAGCGCGGACATGATGTTCGCGCTCTTGTGCACCCAGCAGCGCTGATGGCGGGTGTCCGGATAGCACTTGGCCAGCGCTTTCCAGAAGCCCAAAGCGCCGTCGCCGATGGCCAGCTTCGGGCTGGTCGTCAGGCCTCGGGCCCGAAGCCCTGACAGGAGCTCTGACCAACTGGCCTCCGACTCGCGGTAGCCGTCCTCAACCGCAACCAGCTCCTTGCGCCCATGCTCCGTCACGCCGATGATCACCAGCAGGCAGAGGCGGTCATCCATGCGCACGTTGCTGTATACGCCGTCGGCCCACCAGTACACGTAGCGGCTTTGGCTCAGATCTCGCTGACACCACTCCCGGTGCTCATCGATCCAGTGCTGCTTCAAGCGACTGATGGTGTTGGCCGACAAGCCCCTGGCCTGATCACCCAGCAACGCGGCCAGTGCCTCTTGGTAATCGCCGGTGCTCACACCCTTCAGGTACAGCCAGGGAAGCACTTCCTCCACACTCCGGGCTCGCTTCAGGTACGGCGGCAGCAAGGTGCTGTTGAAGCGAACCCCGGAACCACTCCGATCCCGTACTTTCGGCACCTTGATGTCGACATTGCCGATGCCGGTCTGGACAGTACGCTCAGGCAAATAGCCATTGCGCACGACGGCCTGACGGCCATCCGGGAGCCGGTGCTCGGCATGCTGATCCAGAAGCGCCTGAAGCTCGGCCTCGACGGCCTGTGCGATCAGCTCCCGTGCCCCAGTCCGCAGCAGCTCGGTCAGCGGATCAATAACGTCTTTTTCTGGTTGTGGAAGAGTCTTCAGGGTAGACTTGGCCATGGCGTATCACCTTCTGTTGGTTGTTGATCTGGCGTGATCAATCAACAGGATACGCCATCCTTTCTACCTTCCCGTACACCAGAAATGACCATAACTCGAATTTTCGCCAAAGGCCTCTAAAACGGAATTTGTACTCAAGTTTGTACACACTTTCCGAGGTTACGCTTGAACATCATTGAAAAGCAAATAAACGAGAAAAAGACAAAAAGCCTTTAAATTCAGTACGTAGAGATGTGATTGTGGTGTGCAATGAAAGGTGATTTTAAGCGTTGAAAGGCTGGGCGGCATCAGGGTGGGAGATGATTGCAAAAGTGCGGCGGTTAGCCACTTGATCGTGAACTGCGTTTGACATGAATCGTTCTTCTAGAAAATTGAAAAGAGCCGTCGCTCAGAATTGGCGCGTATTTTCGCTGATTCTAAGCGATTAGACAAACGACTCGACCGTTTTAGAGCAGATTGACTAGGAACCTAGCTCTTCCGCTTTGGTTTCTACCGTCGGTTGAGGCACTTTACTGCCATCTTCACCGTAGATTTCACGAATCAGTCTTTGCAGGTCGACGCGCCATGGACGTTGACGAATACCGAAGGTATTCAAAATCTTCTTACAGGTCAGCACGGATGAAGTTGGGCGTTCGGCCCCCTCCTCTTCTGCGCCAGCCACCGGGCGAATTTTACGAACCGCCAGCTCCTCATATTGGCCAGCAGCAGCGATGATCGCCTCAGTAAATCGGTAGCGCGTTGTGATCTCTGCACCGGAGTAGTGGTAGGTACCCCAGTGATCAGCACCCTCTTCCAACTGTTGGATAATCGCCAAAATTACTCGAGCCACATCATGCGCAGCGGTTGGGCATCCACGTCGATCATCCACCGCTTCAATGGTTTTATACTCACGCGCTTTATCGAGCATTTTGGTCAGATAGTTGACTCCGGACTCACTGAATACCCAGCTGATTCTAAGAATAATGTGTTTAGGTTGATAAGCTCTAACATGCTCTTCACCGCGCAGTTTTGACTCACCAAAGGCTCCTAAGGGAGCCGGCTCATCCAGTTCAGTATAGCCACTCGCATAGTGACCATCGAACACGTAATCAGACGAGATATGGATAATTGGAATACTAAGGTCACTGCAGGCTTTAGCCAGATTAAGAGGCCCATCCGCATTAATTGCAAAGGCTTTGCCTGGGTGGGCATCGGCCGCATCAACCTGATTGAAACCGGCACCATTAAGAACGTAATGTGGAAGTACATCCGCCAATTTGGCTTCAATGGCAGCCGGATCAGTCACATCAAAACTGCGATGGTTGACGGGGATTATTTCGATATTTTCTAGCTTTTCAGCGACACGACAAAACGCTCGGCCAATCTGCCCTTCCGAACCGGTTACTAAAATTCTAATTTTATCGCCGTACAACTCTGAATCACTCCAACAACCATTCATATGAGTTTAAAAAGGGGAAACCGGCAGTGCAACCAGTAATTGCTGCTTCAGTCACACCTTTGCTGGTTGTGTCTGCTGTGCGATCATTTCGATCAGAACTTGAGAGGTTAGATAACGCGCTTTGTCATTACTGCGTAAGCTGATAACCGAATCTAGGACATCGCACGCAGCGATTGAGATCTGTTTTTCCAGCAACACTTGAGCAACCTTAGCAAACTGATCACTCGACAGCCGGGTAAAGTCATAGACTTTACTGAGTAGAAGCAGATCGCCCGACTTCAATTTATCCAAAATCTTTAAGAGCTGAATGGGTTCAGAGGTCTCTTCAAAGGCCACTGAATCAAGCTCGATACCGGCCACTCGAGCACTGTCAGCCAATCGAGCCTGAAACTGGGCTTTACCTTCATCGCCATGTATTGAGGCGTATCCAAACAGTGACATAGATCCTTATGCTTTGATGCGTGTAAGACTTTCTTCAAGCCAGTCTACAGAATCCTTATGCACTTCTTCAACAGTTCTCTCTGTCGTTTCGATAGGTTTACTTATAAGCACATCAACCGTACCAGGGTGCTTAATAAAACCCTTTCCTGGCCAGAAACGACCCGCATTATGAGCGATGGCGACTAGAGGAACTTCACTGCTCACAGCCAACATAGCTCCACCTTTATTCCAACGACCTAATTCACCCACCGGAAGTCGGGTACCCTGAGGAAAAATAAGGATGGGCACACCCGAAGACAATTTTGCCTTACCTTGGTCCAGCAGTTGTTTTAGTGCGCCTCGACGTTTACTGCGATCAAGAGCGATCGGTTCTAGCAGAGCAAGCGCCCAACCAAAAAATGGGATTTTCAGTAACTCCTGCTTAAGGACCACCACCTGTGGCTGGATCAACAGCTGAAAATAGATCGTCTCCCACTCACTCTGGTGATTAGATATCGCAACATAAGCACCCGATGCAGGGAGGTTTTCTCGCCCCTGAACATTGACCTTAACGCCACAACAGACTCGTAGCCAAACAATGTAGAAGTTATTGATCGCGGTTACAAAATAGAATCTTGGTTTAAACGGCAGTGCACGAGCAACCACCAGACAGAGTGATGCCCAGACGATCGTCACTGGATAGAAGCCTGCGTAATAGCAGAGCGCACGAACAAACCCAATCAGCTTAGTCACTGCATCAACCCCCTGTCACAGGCGGGAAGAAGGCGACTTCATCACCCTCTTTAATGGGAGCACTTCTATCAGCCATCTCATGGTTCACCGCAACCAAAACCGTCGACCCATTAATGGTTGAAGACCACTCTTCCCCGTGCATTGTCGAAAGATGATCAATCAAAGAGTCGACTGAACTGATACCTTCAGGGAGATCTATACTCTCTTCAGAGCGACCGATGCGATCTTTTAAACTGGCGAAATAGACAATTTTTAACATGTAGCTTCCAAAATAGTGCTGTTATTCAGCAATCCAGTGGCCCGATTTACCACCCTTTTTCTCTTGCAGAGAGACTTGATCGATCACCATACCTTTATCGACCGCCTTACACATATCATAAAGTGTCAAACCGGCCACAGAGACAGCGGTCAGCGCTTCCATCTCAACACCCGTCTGGCCACTCAATTTGCAGATCGCGCTGATCTCAACACAGCTCTCTGCTTCATTCGGCGTCAGCTCAACTTTCACACTCGACAGCATCAGAGGGTGGCACATTGGAATGAGGTCGGAAGTACGTTTAGCCGCCATGATCCCAGCAATACGTGCTGTCGCCAGTACATCACCCTTTTTATGACCGCCATTGACGATCATTGAGAGAGTCTCTGGCAACATGGTCACACGACCATAGGCTCTTGCTTCACGGAAGCTAACCTCTTTTTCAGAGACATCGACCATTCGAGCCTGACCCTTCTCATCGATATGAGTAAACTCTGACATCAGTGGCTCTCCGTTTGCGCATTGTTGTAGTTTAAAACCGGTTTAGCGTACATCGCTTTCAAAATATCTTTAGCAGCGCCATCAACCTGACTCAGCCTTGACTCAAGTAACGCCAGCCCCTCATCAGTTGCTTCACCTGCAGCGGCTAGATTGGTGGCATGCAAGCGGTAATTTTGGTGTATCTGACGGTCAATTTCTGCCGCCAGCTCTTCTGCCGATTCAAATTCACCTCGAATAGGCTCACCAAAGCCTACATGAACGCGGCCTTTGTCACCGACAATCCCTTTGACGATACTCTGAATATCTTCGAACTCACTCTTCTCATAAGTTCCGCCCTCAGCTTTGGCAGCCAACTCATTGGCTTTAGCCGAGTCACAAGGGTCTAGTTCGTATGCGATAGATACTGGGACAATATTGAGTCGCTCCACCATCTCAGAGAAGCTACGTTGCTTACGCTGAGACATATAGAACATTTTCAGTAGCGCTGGATCTGTACGATCGTCACCATCTTTCGCACGCCCTTCGCGCTGAGCGATCCAGACGGAATGTCCCGTGGTGACACTGTGATCGATGTAACTAGAGAGCTGAGTTAAGGCCGTCATCATCTCACGTCCTTTAGCAGAACGGTTGACGATAAACGACTTGTTCAAACGCATCAGATCTGACACGTAAGGCTTACGCAGCAGGTTATCACCGATCGCAATTCGGACTGTGTCCATCCCTGCATGGTAGAGCATCCAATTCACGAACGCTGGATCCATAGCAATGTCGCGATGATTAGAGACAAACAGATAAGCATCCTCTTTATCGAGCTTATCCAATCCACTGCAACTTAACTTGGTCGTGGATCGTTTGATCATCTTGTTCATGTAGCTTTCAACAAGCTGTTGAAAATCACGAACGGTATCAACATCACCCATGCGTGCCGCTAGATACTGCTTGACGATGGGCCTTAAAAACCATCCCGCCCAACCTGAGGCTTTAGGAAACTGATACTTTGTAATGGCATCCACAAACTCATTATTGTGGAGGAGATCAAACAGAACCTGACCCACTTCATCATCGCGGTAGGGGCGAATCTCTTTATAGGGGTCGTCGTTGTTAACAGCAGTGTGACTCATAGATATCCAGTGTTATAGCAATAGGCGCTTATTTTAGAGCTTTAAGCGCTAATTAGCACCTGCCATCTACCTAAACAAAAACGGGGAGGGTTCATAGAACCATCCCCGTTTAAAAAATGAGTCGAATTAAGGACTATTTGGTCACTAATTCAGGACCCATGATGCTGTAGGGTAGCCAGGTCGAGATCGCTGGCACATAGGTCACAAGAATCAAGAAGACAAAGAGTACCGCGACAAACGGTGCGGCCGCCTTCACGACACGCGACAAGCTCATACCTGTAATCCCCGAGGTTACAAACAGGTTCAAACTGATCGGTGGTGTGATCATACCGATTTCCATGTTAACTACCATGATAATACCTAGGTGAATTGGGTCGATGCCCAACTCCATGGCAATCGGGAATACAACCGGTGCCACAATAACCAATAGACCGGATGGCTCCATGAACTGGCCACCGATCAACAACAGAATGTTGACTGCAATCAGGAATGACCACCAAGTAAAGCCCACATCGAGCATCCACTCAGTCACGTGCTGGGGAATACGCTCAGCCGATAGAGTGTGAGCGAACAACAGTGCATTGGCGATGATAAACATCAGCATCACTGTGGTTTTGGTACCCTCAAGCATGGTCTTACGGCTCTCTTCACCGAACAGTGATGGGAAGAAGGCTGTAATCAGAGTCACAAAGTTACGTTTCCAGATCGCTAAGCCTGCAACAAAGCAGTGAGCAAAACTCTCATTCATGGCGTGACTGCGCTTAACGGTGTAGAAGATGGTCAAGGCGATACTGACCACAGCACCCCAGATTGCACGCTCGCCAGCGGTTACCGTGCTATCTGGATCCGACGTCGCAAAGAACGACAGGATCATCCAGACTAAGAAGAGTGACACACCATAAACCGAACCACTGAAGCCGACTTTCGCGTGTGGCGCATCCGACTCAAGTACCCATGGCGTGTTTTTCAAAGGCCCCATATCGCGATAGATAAAGAGCGCAACAATAATTGAGTAGACCGCCGCAACAACCGCAGCCTCTGTTGGAGTGAATGCGCCTCCGTAGATACCGCCCATGATGATGACGATCAGGAACAGTCCCCAGAATGCATCCTTACCACCACGAACGATGGTACCGAAACCTTTCCACTCCTCTGCAGGCAGGTTTTTAATACGTGCAACCACGTAGATAGCCAGCATCAGCATACCGCCGGCAATTAGACCTGGAATAACACCAGCCAAGAACATACGACCTACCGACACATCCGTCGATGCCGCGTAAACGACCATAACGATAGAGGGCGGAATCAAGATACCCAAAGTACCCGCGTTTGCGATAACACCCGAAGCGAACTCTTTTGAGTAACCCACTTGGCGCATACCGGCGATAGCAATCGTACCGATCGCGACAACAGTCGCTGGCGATGAACCAGAGAGTGCAGCAAACATCATACAGGCCAATACTGACGCCATCGCAAGACCACCACGGAAGTGCCCCACTGACGCAATCGCAAAGTTAATCAAGCGTTTCGCAACACCACCGGTCGACATGAACGACGACGCGATAATGAAAAACGGGATCGCTAAAAGAGTGTAGTGTGTACCCACACCAAACAGCGAAATCGCTACAGACGACAATGAGTCTGTAGAGAAGAAAGTAATAAATAGAATTGAGGATAGGCCTAGCGCCACACCCACAGGAAGACCGATAAAGAGCAGACCCAATACCAGTGCAAATAGAATTAATGCTTCCATCAGTTCAGGCCCTTAATCTTTCAGTGCATCTTTGTGCTCATCAACAAGGTCTTCCGCCTCGTGACCAGCAATGAGGTGATGACGTGCACCGGTCCAAATACCGACAAACGCCTGCAGTGAGCGATAAGCCAACAGAGCCAAACTGATTGGCAGAATAACCAACACCAACCAACGTTGAACACGCTCTTTAACGCCGAACCACTCCATAATGAAGTCAGGCCAACGCATCTCTTCGACACCGATGTTGATCTTGTACATTTTAGCCCAGTACTCAATGGCACCACCGCGGACATCGACGCCCAAGGCTGCCAACCAAGCACTATCAAGAAGAATCAAGGCGTACATCAGCGTTGCAAAAGCTGCAAACAGCGACAACCACTTACCGACCCTGCTAGGTACCGCATTAAGAACGATATCGACACCCAAGTGGGTACCATTCTTAATACCGAAGCTCATCCCCATCAAAATCAGCCATGAGAACATCACCATGCTGAATTCAAGTGCCGCTGACCAACCGGTTCCGAAGGCGTAGCGAGCAATAACCTGACCAAAGGATACGGCCATGATCGAGAAGATGATTAGAACAAGGAAATTCTCTTCCAGTTTTTCCATAAATCTTGGGAAACGTTTCTCTAAGCCCCAGATCACTAGAATAAGAATTAAGAGGTAAAGATGCGGCCACTCCACGTCAGTACTCCAATATGTTGAGCTACATAAGCTCGGGAAAAGGAAAGGACGGGCTCTAAACGAGCCCGTCGATCATCAACCTAAGTTGATTAAGAGTTTGCAGCAGCTTCGATTAGATCAGCACCGATCTTATCTTCAAACTGTTTCCAAACAGGTTTCATAGCGTCAACCCACTCTTTACGCGCAGCATCGTCAAGTGTGTTGATTTTGCCGCCACCCTTAAGGATGTTTTCACGGTTGCCCTGCTCTTTCGCTTTAACTGCTAGGTTAGCTTCGTTAGTCACGTCTTTAGCGATCGCAATGAACTGCTCACGAGCGTCTTTAGGCATAGAGTCTAGGAACTCTTGAGACGTCATGAATAGGTATGCAAGAAGCTGGTGGCTAGTCTCAGTCGTTGAATCTTGCACTTCGAAGAACTTCTTAGTGTAGATGTTTGACCAAGTGTTTTCCTGACCGTCTACAACGCCAGTCTGTAGTGCACCGTAAACCTCTTTAAATGCCATTGGCTGTGGTGAACCGCCCATTGCTGCGATCATCGCTTTAGCAACGTCAGAGTTCTGTACGCGGAACTTTAGACCTTCAGCATCAGATGGTTTTAGTAGTGGTTTGTTGGCAGAGAAGTACTTCATACCAGACATCCAGTAACCTAGGCCTACAAAACCAACATCTTCCATTGCAAGAAGAAGGTCCTGACCAGCATCAGAGTTCGTGAAGCGCATTGCAGCGTCCATATCTTTGAAGATGAATGGAAGGTCGAATACGCCAAACTTAGAAGTGTAAGAACCGAACTTAGATAGTGAAGGCGCTAGGATCTGTACGTCACCTAGTAGAAGCGCTTCAAGCTCTTTAGAGTCACCGAACAGTGTAGAATTTGGGTAAACTTCGATACACATAGTGCCGTTCATTTCAGCGTTTACACGCTCAGCAAGTTTGTTAGCCGCAACCACTTTAGGGTGAGTTGTACCACCAGTAACGTGTGAAAGTTTTGCAACGATCTCGCCAGCGTCACAGTTAGCCTGTGCAGTAGCAGCCGATACAGATAGAGCCAAGGCAGAAAGGCCAAGAGTTAGTTTTTTCATTATTTACACTCCAGTTTGTATTAGGTCACAACGACCTTGTAAAAAGCACTTTTGCAAAGCAGAAAACGTGCCAACAACCTAGATATATATTTATTTTCAACAAGTTAGTGAAAATAAATACAGGACATAAGACTTAAAGGAGGCATTAATGGCGGATGCTCGCCGAAGCTAATCAGCAAGAAGTGGCGGAAAACCGCCACTTAGCAATGCGATGGCTTACTACTGATTGTCGATGTACTTAGCCGCGTCAAATGTACGGATCCAATCGGGATGAAACACCATGACAGCGGTCATAAGAATGCCGTTAATGAGCCCCTCTGGGAACATAATCAACGGCAAGAAGGAGATGTACTCGTGATAAATCGTTTGCCAACTGTGGATACCTGACAAGCCAAGCACAAGCGACAGGGTCAACCCCGAGCTAGCGACTGCAAACCCACCACCAATAAAGGCGGCTAAAAAGAGATAGGCAAAGAAGTTAGGCGGGTATCGTCTCTCGATATATTTAAGAAGCGTGATGGTCAGTGTCGCTGGCACCACAACAATCGCAATTAAATTTATGGCCAGCATATCAAAGCGCTCCACTCCAACTAGAGTGATGCCGAGCATCGCAATCGCGCCAGCCAAGATGGCAAGATCCCAGCCAAACATCAGTGTCAACGCGGTCATACCCAAAAAGTGAACACTCAACCCTTCCGATAGGCCCGCTCTAAAGGTCCAAGTCAACATCAGCAAGACCATAGCGCCGAACAACAGATGCTGAAGTCGAGGCTCAGCCCAAAGCGCTTGAAAAGGCACACGTTTAAAGGCACTCCAGATAGAGGTAACCGCTAAAAGTGCCGCTACCAGATGCCAAATAAGATTGATGTCTAAGATAGGATTTTCCATCTGTTTAATTTACACCGGTCGTGACATTAGGATCGCATCCTCCCTACCCTCTTGACCGATCAGCGGGTAGTAATGTTTACGCAGACCGTCCGTGACAAAACCCACCGATTGATAGAGACGAATCGCCGCCTCATTAGAAGCACGCACTTCCAACATGACACGGCTGATTCCATCCCCAGTGAACTGTTCAAGCTGATCAGTCAGCATCTTCGCCGCCCAACCTTCTCCACGCCGATCAGGCACTACGCCAATGCGGAGCAGTTCCGCTTCATCAAATAACCTTTGGTAGAGCGCAAAGCCGATCGGTTCGTTAGCGTCAAACAGTGTGTAGCAGGGAAAACGATCATCTTGAGATAGATACGTCTGCCATTGAGATTTTGACCAGTAATCAGGAAAGCACTGTTGATCCAGAGCAAACAGTTGATCAATCGTCATCACAGCAGGCATTTCAGAAGATAAACACTAAACCAGTGGCTGAAGATCAGACCAGATCTGCTGTTTAGCGCCAGGCATATTGAGCGCCTGCGAGAGTGATTGGGTCGTTAGATAGTTCAGTCCCGATTGTTGCAGTGGCAGCAGTTGCCCATGAGTCTCATCCACACCTTCACCAACCACCCAATTCGCAAGCCCCTCGCCAAACAGAATAACGGTCTCTAGACCAGACTCTTTCTGCATAAAGCTCAACTGTCGCTGCACATGTTTTCTCGCTTCATGCGGCCCCTGATCCAGGGTTTTACCGGCAAGCATAGGCCACTCAAGCGTAATCGGCAGTGTGATTGATTGTGGTGACTCTCCAAGAGCTTGAACAATGCCCGCCAAAAGACGCTTATGCTTATTGGAGAAGCCTTCGCGAGCACGAATGGGAAGATTATCGATTAGTAGGAGTCGGCCCGCTCGAGCCATAACAATTTTATAACGCGGCGCAGGTTCAAAGCTTCGTTTGACCGAAGTAGTGGGCGATGTTTGAGGCTCTTTAGAACTCTCATCAGCCGTCAACTCAGCAACGGCAGCACGTCTGATGTTAGAAGAACCTACCTCTGCCTCATCGGGAGCGGAGACCTCTAAGGCTTCACCAATCTGAGTAATCGCACGACGCTCAGCATGAGGCTCGACAGGCTTGTGTGCTTGTGGAGCCAACGCCTGCATCACCTCTTCATCGTCACCAAGGAGATCCGCAGGATGAGCAAAGCGATAGACCCAATCAGGCGAAGGCTTTGCTGCTGGCAAGATTTGACGAGGCATCCACTGCTGGATACCAAGCTGATCTAAATAGGCGGCTTGGATTCGAGCCTGCTGAACTGACATGATTAAACCTGTGGGTGCGCTTTTTCCGCGTTAGTATCCAGAAGATTGAGCGCATGGATATAGGCCTTAGCCGATGCAATGATGACATCGGTATCGGCACCTAAACCATTTACGATGCGACCACCCTTCTCAAGACGCACGGTGACTTCACCTTGCGAATCGGTTCCTTCAGTCACGGCATTCACCGAATAGATCAACAGTGTAGAGCCAGAGTTCACCTGTGACTCAATCGCTTTAAAGATAGCATCGACTGGACCACTACCCTCAGCACAGCACGAGTGCTCTTGCCCATCAATACTCACAACTAGATCGGCTTGAGGTGTCTCACCCGTTTGCGATGTCACAGATAGGTTGACCAACTGAAAACGTTCGCTTGACGCTTCGGCACGGCTATTGCTGACCAGCGCCATAAGATCCTCATCAAAGATCTCATGTTTCTTATCGGCTAACACTTTGAAGGCTTGGAAAGCGCTGTTTAGATCAGCATCACTCTTGAACGTAGTACCCAGCTCCTCAAGACGTGATTTAAATGCAGCACGGCCTGAATGCTTACCCAATACCATTTTATTGGTCGTCCAACCGACACTCTCTGCGGTCATGATCTCATAGGTTTCACGGTGCTTCAGTACACCATCTTGGTGAATGCCCGATTCATGAGCAAAGGCGTTAGCGCCGACAATCGCCTTGTTAGGCTGAACAGGGAAACCTGTCACGCTAGACACCAGTTTAGAGGCACCGACAATGTGCTGAGTATCAATATTGGTCTCAAGACCCATAACGTCTTGGCGAGTTTTCAGTGCCATAACGATCTCTTCTAGGGCTGCGTTACCAGCACGCTCACCCAAACCGTTGATCGTACACTCCACCTGACGTGCACCCGCTCCCACGGCTGCCAGTGAGTTGGCGACCGCTAGGCCTAGATCGTTATGACAGTGGACAGAGAAGATCGCTTTATCCGAGTTTGGAATACGCTGAATGAGCTCCCCGATCACCTCAGCAAACTGATGAGGCACGGCGTAACCGACCGTATCAGGGATATTGATAGTACGAGCGCCAGCATCGATCACTTTTTCGATAATACGGCACATAAAATCCAACTCAGAGCGGCTAGCATCTTCTAACGAGAACTCGACATCATCGATCAGATTACGCGCTCGCTTAACGGCATGCACAGCCTGCTCGACAACACGATCAGGCTCCATCTGAAGCTTGTACTTCATATGAATCGGCGAAGTCGCGATAAAGGTATGAATACGACCTTGCGCAGCATTCTTCAGCGCTTCACCCGCACGATCAATATCCGCATCCAAAGCACGAGAGAGTGAACAGACTCGGCTATCTTTGATGTTGTCGGCAATATTTTTCACCGCCTCGAAATCACCAGGACTCGCAATGGCGAAACCCGCTTCAATCACATCAACTTTCATACGTTCAAGCTGACGAGCGATTCGCAGTTTCTCTTCACCGGTCATAGACGCACCGGGACTCTGTTCACCATCGCGCAGCGTGGTATCAAAAATAATAACGCGATCGTTGCTCATAAGGGTCTCCACGAATTTAGGCCGTAGAAATAATTTCTCTAACGGCTCGCTATAAAGAGTAATTGGCCTATGATAGCTTGATGATCGACCAGTAGAAAGGGAAGAGTAGTGAGTGAACCAATGAATGATTTCGATTTTGATCACTTAATTGATCGCCAAGGGACCTGGAGTGACAAGTGGTCTAAATACGCCGGTACAGACATACTTCCAATGTGGGTTGCTGATACCGATTTTCGCTCTCCACAAGCTGTGATTGATGCTTTAAAAACGCGTGTCGATCATGGCGTTTTTGGCTACACCCGCACACCAGAAACACTCAATCAGCTGTTTTCTGAACGCATGCAGCGCCTATACAACTGGACGGTCTCTGCTGAAGATCTAGTCTGGTTACCCGGTCTCGTCTGCGGGCTAAATTTAGCGACCCGCGCTTTAAGCACGGCTGAGCAATCCGTCATCACCGCCCAACCTATCTACCCACCCTTTATGTCCGCTCCCGCTCTCTCTTCGAGGGCGTTGATCACCATTCCCATGAAGGGTCGTGTCATTGATTTTGATGCACTAGAAGAGGCCATTACAGCAGAAACCAGACTGCTACTTTTCTGCAACCCACACAATCCTGGGGGTGGCGTCTACCGCCATGAAGAGCTCGAGAGGCTCGCACAGATCATTATCGATCAGGATCTATTGATCTGCAGCGATGAGATTCATTGCGATCTCATTTTACAACCTGAACTACAGCACACACCGATCGCGAGTTTGAGTGAAGAGATCGCCTCACGCACTGTGACGCTGATGGCGCCCAGTAAAACCTGGAACATTGCAGGGCTGGCCTGCTCTGTTGCGATCATTCAAAACCCCGAATTAAGAGCGCGATTTAAAAAGGTACGCAAGGGCATAGTGCCCGACGTCAATCTACTGGGCTACACCGCGGCAGAAGCCGCCTACTCACAGGGAGACGAATGGAATCGCAAGCAGTGCGAATATCTTAAGGGAAATAGAGACTACCTGATCTCTGAAATAGGCAAGATTCCCGGCTTAAGCATGCTACCTAACGAGGCCACCTACCTTGCCTGGATCGATGCCAATCAGCTTGGCGTCGACAGCCCACAACAACTGTTTGAATCTCAGGGTGTGGGACTATCTGATGGGGAGGATTTTGGTGCACCTGGATTTGTTAGACTTAACTTCGGGTGTCCAAGATCGCGTATTGAGGAAGCGGTTCGTAGGATGAAGCTGGCCGTCGATTCGCTCTAACAGCGCTCAAACCCGAAAGGGACAACCTCTTTGATACTGCTCGCGCCAACTTTGATCATCAGCAACCGATCAAAACCAAGTGCCACGCCGGCACAAGCTGGAATGCCGGATTCTAGGGCCGAGACTAAACGAGTCTCCAGCGGTCGTCGTGGAAGCCCTGAGGATTCACGCTGCTGATCGTCAGCTTCCAGCCGTTCAGCCTGCTCAGCGGGATCTCGCAGCTCCTGATAACCATTCGCCAACTCCATACCGCCCGCATACAGCTCGAAGCGGGCAGCCACTTTGACACCCTGATCATCCTCAACAACCTCAGCCAACGCAGCTTGAGAGGCGGGAAAATCAAATACTAGCACCGGTTCAATGAGTTTCGGCTCAATCAGATGCGACATGACCAGCTCGAGCCAAGTATCTTTGCGATCATCCGTAAAAGGGCACTCAAAATGGGGCTCAAGCAGAGCTTTTAACTGGTCAATGGTCGCTTGATGAGGATCCACGCCCACAAAGCGTTTAAACAGTTCACGATAACTGAGACGCTCCCAATGCTGCGGCCCCAGCACCGCAGTAACCAGAGCCTGAACTTCATCCATCAGCTGCTGCGCACTGAAACGAGGGCGATACCACTCAAGCATGGTGAATTCAGGATTGTGAAGCCGCCCTACCTCGCCATTCCTAAATGCTTTAGCCAACTGATAGATGGGGCCTGAGTCAGCTGCCAATAGGCGCTTCATGGCGTACTCTGGCGAACTCTGCAGGTAGTAACGCTGCTCTTCAGCCCCGGGGTAACTTGAGTAGGAGACTTCAAGTGAATCGATAAAAGGATCACTGACTGCCGCTTGTGACAGACATTGAGTATCCACCTCCATGACACCGCGTTCAGCAAAAAAAGCGCGCACATCAGCCAGCATCTTTGCTCGCTCACGAAGTGTTAAGATCTCTGCTGTAGGTTGCCAGTGATTTCGATTCATACAGACTCCAAAATTAGAACCAAAAACGGCAGCCGAAGCTGCCGTCTCTATTACGAACCCGTGTTAGGCACGGCTTACGTATTCACCGGTACGAGTGTCGATCTTAAGAACTTCACCCTGGTTGATAAATAGTGGCACACGAACCACTGCACCCGTGCTGAGAGTCGCAGGCTTAGAACCGCCCTGAGCCGTATCGCCTTTAAGGCCTGGATCAGTTTCAGTCACTTCAAGCTCAACAAAGTTAGGAGGTGTCACAGCAATAGGGTTGTCGTTAAATAGAGTGATCATCACTTTGTCACCCTCTTTCAACCACTGCGAACAGTCGGCAACGGCTTTCTCATCCGCAGCGTACTGTTCAAATGTGCTTGGCTCCATGAAGTGCCACATCTCACCATCACTGTAGAGGTACTCCATGTCACGATCCATCACATCGGCTGTTTCAGCTGATTCGTTCGATTTGAAAGTACGCTCCCAAATACGACCCGTCATAAGGTTACGAAGACGAACTCGAGTGAACGCCTGACCTTTTCCCGGTTTAACAAATTCAACTTCAACCATGTTACATGGATCGCCGTCGATCATCACTTTCATGCCAGTCTTAAACTGACCACTTGAAACGTTTCCCATCTCTTTTTCCAAATCATTGATTGAATGTTTGACGAGCATTCTACTTCAAAGGAGAATCGGCTCCAACAGATCGTTTACATTCTTGGAAATTTTGGTCACTTCAATGATGCAGCTGTTGGACATTACGCCAAACTCTTGGCAAGACTCACTGAAAAGTGCCATCACCGATCCTAAAGCCTTACTGGAGAGACTGTCCCTACCCAACGAGCTACTCGAACAGGCTCAAGCGGCTAGCCAGCTCTTCCCATTGCGCGTCCCTCTTGAGTTCCTAAGCCGCATGGAGCTAGGCAATCCAAACGATCCTTTGCTGAAGCAGGTCCTTCCGATCAGGGACGAGTTTATTCAGGCTCCAGGTTTCACAGAAGACCCGTTAAACGAGAGTGATGCACGCCCGACTCCAGGCGTTGTGCACAAATATAAAGATCGAGCACTGTTGATCTTGAGCGGAGCTTGCGCCATTAACTGTCGTTACTGTTTTCGCAGACACTTCCCTTACTCTGACAACCAGCTTAGTGGGGAGCATTGGCAAAGGGCTCTCGCCTATCTAAAAGAGCATACAGAGTTAAGAGAGGTGATCTTCTCAGGCGGTGATCCACTGGTCACCTCTGATCACCGTTTTTCAAAGATGGTAGCGGATCTTGAAGCCATACCTCATCTCGAACGACTCAGAGTCCACACTCGCCTACCCGTGGTGATTCCATCCAGAGTAACCGATCAACTCAATGACACCTTGCATAATTCAAGGCTCAATTGCGTCGTGGTCCTTCACATCAACCACGCCAATGAGATTGATCAGAGTCTGAGCGACGCCGTCACCAAGCTAAAACAGAGTGGTGCAACCATTCTCAATCAAGCGGTGTTGTTAAAAGGGGTCAATGACAGCGCCGATGAGCAGGTCAGACTCTCACGTGCTCTGTTTAGCGCAGGCATCCTCCCCTACTACCTCTTTCTTTTTGATCCTGTCGCGGGGGCCAGTCACTTTGATATCCCGATTGAACAGGGTAAAGAGATCTTTACGCAAATGCAGAGAGAGCTACCAGGATATCTTGTTCCTAGACTCGCGAAAGAAATTTCAGGCAAAACATCAAAAACCTTGTTAATATCCAGTTAAGGTTTTTGGAGAAAACAACGTGATTGCAAAAAGAATAACAATGCAAAACGCTTTAAAACTGACCCTGCCAGCACTGGTATTGTCAGGTTGTATCAGCTTGCCAGACACAACAGCTAAGCTGACAACTCAACCGCCCATCACACCCACTCCACTACAAAAAACACTGGTCATTCACCAACTTCAGACGGAAGTCATCACCCCAAAAAATGTTGCTGCAGTCATCGATTTCAGTAATCAGACGGATCGCGACCTAGACTACGTGATGTTTAAGACGATCGCTTTCGACGCAGAGGGTAAGGTTATTCCTGCGATGAAGAGCGGCGATGATCATGCCTACTTGAGAATTGCAGGGCCTTTGTCGCCCGAGCATAGAACCGGCGATCAACAGTGGGATAAGGTGTGGGCTGACAGCTCGGTTAGCTGTTTTAGAATTGAGAGTGCCGAACTGATCTTTTCAGACTCAAGCGTAGAGGACTACTCTACGGATCAGATAGAGCTCCAACTACCCACCTTGCAGCCTGCCATCTGTCAGCACGACCAAGGGTCGCTGGCAAGTAACTGATTATCAGTTTCGCGAGGTTATTTACTCCGTGAGGGCATGACTGGAAAAGCGGTGACGGTGCCCTCGGCATCCGTAATACGAGCTTTTCCTCGCTTCTCAACCTCATCAATCTGAATAATGGCCTGCATCGGAACGAAAGAGCGTTTTACACCTGCGAACTCCTGCTGTAGACGATCTTCGGCAGGATCAATCAGCATCTCAGTGTGACTACCAAACACGAAACCCTCTAGCGCAACAAACCCCCACATATCAGCACTGTAAACCTGTTCAACGTAAAGCTCGTAGACTTTATCTTTGTTGATGTAAGTGACGCGATAGAGGCGTTTGGCATCGGCCATTGAGAATCTCCAATCAATCTAAACTTGAGTTGCCTAATCAGGTTAGTGGGGGCGCTCTAAACAATTGCAAGTTCGTTAGCGCCAAAGAGTGCGCTGAGGTATACTTCATCGCCCCAAATGATGGGGCATAGATTCAACGTAACGACAGGTGAAACATGACTAAAAAGCTCTTTATCAAGACACACGGATGTCAGATGAATGAGTACGACTCCGCACGAATGGCTGACCTTCTGGGCGATAGCCACAAGCTGGAGCTAACCGATAATCCAGAAGAGGCTGACGTCCTGCTTCTAAACACCTGTTCAATTCGTGAAAAGGCGCAAGAGAAGGTGTTCCACCAGTTAGGCCGTTGGCGTCTTTTGAAAGAGCAAAAACCCGGATTAATGATCGGGGTAGGCGGCTGTGTTGCAAGCCAAGAGGGCGAAGCGATTCGTGATCGCGCGCCGTTCGTCGATATGATTTTTGGCCCACAGACCCTACACCGTCTTCCCGAGATGATTGAAGATACCAAGGGGGGCAAGGTCGGTATCGTTGATGTCAGCTTCCCAGAGATCGAAAAGTTCGACCACCTCCCCGCTCCTAAAGTTGAGGGGGCAGAGGCATTTGTTTCAGTCATGGAAGGTTGTAGTAAGTACTGTACTTTCTGTGTCGTGCCCTACACCCGTGGCGAAGAGGTCAGCCGCCCGCTGGATGATGTGATAGCCGAGTGTGTTGAGCTGGCTGAACAGGGCGTGCGTGAAGTCAATCTACTGGGCCAAAACGTCAACGCTTACCTCGGTGCGACTCATGACGGTGATACGGCTGATCTGGCTGAGCTGATTCGCACCATTGCCGCGATTGAGGGTATCGATCGTATTCGTTTCACTACTTCACACCCTGTAGAGTTTACCGACAGCCTGATCGAGGTTTATGACGAAGTGCCGGAATTGGTGAGTCATCTTCACCTACCGGTTCAGAGTGGCTCTGACCGCATACTAATGGCAATGAAGCGCGGCCACACGGCGATTGAGTACAAGTCGAAATTACGTCGAATCAAGGCGAAGCGTCCAGATATCAGCTTCTCGTCGGACTTTATCATCGGCTTCCCAGGTGAAACGGATGCCGACTTTGAGGCGACCATGAAGCTAATCGAGGATATAGGTTTTGATACGTCGTTCAGCTTCATCTACAGCCGTCGCCCAGGCACCCCTGCGGCAGACCTGCCTGACGACGTATCGGAAGAGACGAAGAAACAACGCCTACACATTTTGCAAAGCCGTATCACTCAGAACGCTTTGCAGATCAGCCGCCGCATGGTCGGAACCACTCAACGCATTCTGGTCAACGGTTACTCGCGTAAAGACCCTGGCCAACTATCGGGTCGCACGGAGAACAATCGTGTTGTGAACTTCCGTTGCGATAATCCAGACCTGATTGGTCACTTCGCCGATGTCCGCATTGCTGAAGCGCTTCCGAACTCGTTGATCGGTGAGTTAGTTAGCTCCGAGCTGGATCAATAATGAGCGAAACACAATCTTTCCACATCAACCTACAGCCTGAAGATGGCGCAGCCTTGGCTAATCTAGTCGGCCAGTTTGATGAGCACTTACGTCTGATTGAAGAGCGCACCGGAGTCCAAATCGGTAACCGTGGATTCCAGTTCAAAGTTGAAGGTGCAATTCAGGCCGTTCGCCCGGTCTGCACACTGATTGAAGCACTGTACAAAGAGTCTCTAAACGGCAAACCACTTGCCCCATCAGACATTCATCTATCGCTACAACACTCAGGCATTTCACAAACTGATGTGAAATCGACTGCGACGGATGATGTCACTATTCGTACTCGAAAAATGACGATTCGACCTCGCGGGGAGAATCAGCAAAAGTACGTTCAGTCGATTCGTTACCATGACATTAACTTTGGTATCGGACCTGCCGGCACCGGTAAAACCTACCTTGCGGTTGCTTGTGCGGTTGAGGCCCTTGAGCGCGAAGAGGTCAGTCGAATACTACTGGTTCGCCCTGCCGTCGAAGCGGGTGAAAAACTCGGTTTTCTACCCGGCGATCTGACTCAGAAAGTCGATCCCTACTTACGCCCTCTCTACGACGCACTCTATGAGATGATGGGCTTTGAGAAGGTAGCACGCCTGATCGAAAAGAATGTCATAGAGATCGCACCCTTAGCTTACATGCGCGGCAGAACGTTGAACGGCTCGTTTGTCATTCTTGATGAGTCACAAAATACGACACGCGAGCAGATGAAGATGTTTCTTACCCGCATAGGGTTTGGCTCAACAGCGGTTATCACAGGGGATAAAACCCAGGTCGACTTACCACGCGGCGCCAGCTCAGGCCTTATTCATGCAATGCAGGTACTGGACGGGGTGAAAGGGATTGGATTTACTCACTTCGAAGCGAAAGATGTGGTTCGTCACCCTATCGTGCAGCACATTGTACGTGCTTATGAAGCGTACGAAGCCAAACATACAGACGAGCGTAAATAGTGATTCATTTAGAGGTTATTCGCGCTGTTGATAGCAACTCACTCCCGAGTGATGAGCAGTTTCAATCCTGGGCCGAATTAGCGGCATCACAGCTATCGGGCGAAGCTGAACTATGCATTCGTATCGTTGATGAAACCGAGAGCCAGACACTGAATCGTGAATATCGCGGTAAAGACAAGTCGACCAACGTACTCTCTTTTCCGTTTGAAGCACCTCCGGGCTTCCCTGGCAATATATTAGGTGATCTAGCGATTTGTGCCGCGGTTGTAGAGCGCGAAGCAACCGAACAAAACAAACAGATTCATCACCATTGGGCTCACATGGTGATCCATGGGGTATTGCATCTACTTGGATTCGATCATATAAAGGATGAAGAAGCCGAGGAGATGGAGTCACTTGAACGAGAACTGCTCGCTCAACTCCAAATCCCAGACCCCTATATTTGAGGCAACCACACACTATGAGTGAAGACCGATCGAGCGGCTCATCCAAAAGCTTTTTTAGCAAACTTGCTTCAGCTTTTTCGGATGAGCCCAAAACCCGCGAAGACCTGTTTGAAGTTCTTTATGAGGCCAACGACACTGGCCTACTAGACCAAGATGCGCTAACGATTGTAGAAGGCGCTATACAAGTGACCGACATGCAAGTGCGTGACGTCATGATCCCTAGATCACAAATGGTCTCGGTACAGATCGATCAATCTGCCCACGAATTTATGCCACTGGTCATCGACAGTGCACACTCTCGCTTTCCTATTGCAGGTGAAAACCCAGATGAGATCGTCGGCATTCTTCTTGCCAAGGATCTGCTTCCCTATGCACTGGACGGCCGCTTAGAACAGTTCAGTCTCGCTGAGCACCTTCGCAAAGCAACCTTCATTCCTGAAAGTAAGCGACTGAACGTCTTGCTACGTGAATTCCGTGTCACACGCAATCACATGGCCATCGTCGTTGATGAGTACGGCGGAATTGCCGGTCTTATTACCATCGAAGACGTGCTCGAACAGATCGTCGGGGATATCGAAGATGAGCACGACGAAGATGAAGACGAGGGCAACATCAAAGCCTTTGAAGATGATGGCTTCATTGTCAAAGCGTTAACCCCTATCGAAGACTTTAACGAGTACTTTGACGTCGGCCTACCTGATGATGAGTTCGATACCGTGGGTGGACTGGTGACACGTCAATTTGGTCACCTACCCGATAAAGGGGAGACGATTCGACTCGATGACTTCACCTTCACCGTGCTAGCGTCTGAAAACCGCAGAATTAGACTGCTACAGGTTAAGCACCACAAGGAGTAGTGATGCTGCTCCAGCCTCTTGTGAATAGGACTTTGGCGGTTGCTGCAGGGGCAATAGCGACACTCGCTTTTGCCCCTTTTAGTTACCCGCTATTAGCGATTGTCTCTATTGCCACCCTCTACTTGCTGACCCTTAAATCCGATTCAGCGTTCCTGATGGGTTGGCTCTATGGTTTGGGATACTTCACCGCCGGTGTCTCTTGGGTCTATGTGAGTATTCACTTACACGGTGGCATGGGTGTTTTAGCCGCCGCACTGATGACTCTCATGTTCACTGGCGCGTTAGCGATACTCTTTGCCGCACAAATTTGGCTCTACAAACGCCTGTTTACTGACGGCTCAGCACCAGGATTTGTCGCTCTTTGGATCTTGTTTGAATGGGTGAGAAGCTGGCTATTTACCGGCTTCCCTTGGCTGCTCATCGGCTATGCGTTCATCGATACACCACTTATCTCATTAGCCCCGATCGGCGGCGTGTGGCTAGTGTCGGCGATGGTTCTGATCATTGCTGTCTCGGCTTCCCATGTCATCCACCGTAAAAAACCGACCCCTCTCCTACTGATCCTTGCGATATTAGGTGCCTCTTACCTTATTCCGTCACACTGGACAGAGAGTTCAGAAAAGACCGTCTCGATCACATTAATACAGCCCAATTTAGCCCAAGAGTCTAAGTGGCAAATTGAGCAAGTTGATCGACACATACAGAACATTATTAATTTAAGCGTCCAAGCGCCCGCTACCGATCTACTCATTTGGCCTGAGACCGCCGTACCCAAATTAATAGGCCGCGCCATCAACCAGATCAGTCCGCTAGTGGAGATCCTCAACCAACAAGGCACCACGTTAATTTCAGGTTTCCCAAGAAAAGAGTGGAGTGAGAGCCAACAACGAAACCTGTACCACAACTCGGTGGGCACGTTGACGGGTAAAATCAGCCTGTACGACAAACAGAGACTGGTCCCTTTTGGGGAGTACATTCCCTTTGAAAATCAGTTGCGAGGGCTGATCGCCTTTTTTGATCTCCCCATGTCTAGCTTTAGCTTGCCAGAACAACCAACTTTTCAGGTAGAGACACCTCAGGGGTCGCTGGCGGGCGCAATCTGTTATGAGATCGCCTACCCAGAGTTGGTCAGAGAGAATGCCAATCAGAGTGACATGATTCTGACGCTCTCTAATGACACCTGGTTCGGCGGATCTCATGGCCCAGATCAGCACTTTGAGATCGCCAGAATGCGTGCTATCGAAAATGGTAGGCCCGTGATAAGAGCCACCAACAACGGCATATCAGGATTCATTGATGCCAAGGGTCAAGTCTTAGCGACCGCACCCAGATTCGAGACGGCGATCCTAACCCATGAGATCGCCCCAAGCATGGGCCAAACCCCCTATCAACAGTTGGGGTTGTGGCCAGCGCTTATCCTTGCTGCAGCACTGTTATTAGCCGCGCTATTTAGACATCGCTCGTTCAAACAGAACCGCTGAACAGTCACGACAAGGCTGTAATTTTTGACTCTCGCTCAGCATCTGCTTAGCTCCACACTGTGTACAGACAAACTGTCCAGGTAGCGCGATTTCACCGGCGGCGTAGTGCGCTTCACCATGACTCAACTGCTCACGGAGTAACTCTTGTTCGATACGGGTTTTATCGGCCACTCTCATCAAGCGATCGACAATTCCCTTCTCCAACACAGCAAGGTCCAACTCCAACCAATCAGCCAGCGCTCCGCCGACCTTTTGAACACCGATTGAGAATTGCTTCAGATCACGCATTAGGTAGGCTTTTAGCAGGGCTGCTTCATCTGCAGACATTTCAAGTGCTGTCTGCTCCAGATCAACCGCTTCATTGACCGCTAAGGTAAGTTTCTCAAGCGTCACTTCACTGGCACCATCGAGAGAATCCATCACTTGATCGACCAATTGATCATAACGGCCAGAATCGAGCTTATCTTGGTTTGTATCACTCATAAGCAAACTCCTTTTAAGAGCGGATTATTCAGCAGCCAAACCTGTCGGCGCGACCGCATCTGATGTATCCTATGCAGTATTGAACAGTATTAATGAAATAACCATTGAGCGGTGTCATTTCTTAGCAAAGTAATTTGCTCCAAGAACAATGATGCCGTTTTTATGTTTGCAGAATATAGAGACCGATGAACGAACAGTACCAACCCCAGGATATTGAACCAAAAGTCCAGCAGCAGTGGGAAGAATCCGGCGCATTCAACGTTGAAGAGGATTCCAGCAAAGAGAAGTTTTACTGCCTCTCGATGTTCCCTTACCCAAGTGGTCGCCTGCACATGGGCCACGTACGTAACTACACCATCGGTGATGTCGTCTCTCGATACCAGCGCATGCAGGGAAAAAACGTTCTTCAGCCTATGGGTTGGGACGCCTTTGGCCTACCAGCTGAAAACGCTGCACTTAAAAACAATGTGCCTCCTGCTAACTGGACCTACAGCAATATCGATTACATGCGTAATCAGCTTAAACAGATGGGCTTTGGTTACGACTGGGATCGCGAGCTAGCGACCTGCCACCCGGAGTACTACCGTTGGGAGCAGTGGTTCTTTACTCGTCTTCTTGAGAAAGGCCTGGTCTACAAAAAAGAGGCCGAGGTGAACTGGGACCCAGTTGACCAAACCGTTCTGGCTAACGAGCAAGTGATCGATGGTCGCGGTTGGCGCTCTGGTGCGATTGTTGAGCGTAAGAAAATCCCTCAATGGTTCCTGAAAATTACTGACTACGCAGACCAACTACTGGAAGATCTAGAGAAGCTGGATCATTGGCCAGAGCAGGTCCGCACCATGCAGCGCAACTGGATCGGCCGCTCTAAAGGGGTTGAGCTGAAATTTGCGGTGCCTAACAAAGGTGATCTAGAGGTCTTCACAACCCGCCCTGATACGCTGATGGGTGTTACCTATGTTGCCGTTGCACCACAACACCCTCTAGCACTTGAAGCAGCCGAAAATAACCCAGAACTTGCTAGCTTTATTGATGAGTGTCGTCACCAAAAAGTCGCCGAAGCTGACATGGCGATGATGGAAAAACGCGGCATGCCATTGGGCATCGAAGCCACTCACCCTCTCACTGGTGAAATGGTGCCTGTTTGGACAGCAAACTTTGTTCTGATGGATTACGGCTCAGGCGCTGTCATGGCGGTTCCTGGACACGACCAACGTGACTGGGAGTTTGCAACCAAATACGGACTGAACATCAAACAGGTCATCAAGCCTCTGTCCGACGATCAGACTGTCGACTTGACGCAAGAAGCGTTCACAGAGAAAGGCGTTCTGTGCAACTCGGGTGACTTTGACGATCTAGAGTTCGAAATGGCGTTTAAAGCCATTGCGACTGAACTGAACAACAAAGGTCGCGGTCATACAACCATCAACTTCCGCCTTCGCGATTGGGGTGTTTCACGCCAACGCTACTGGGGCGCACCGATCCCGGTTGTTAATTGTAATAGCTGTGGATCAGTACCCGTACCTGAAGATCAGCTGCCTGTGCTTCTGCCAGAAGAGGTAACCTTCGACGGCGTCGGTTCACCGATTAAAAAGATGGAGAGCTTCATCAAAACAAGCTGTCCAAAGTGTGGCGCAGATGCAGAACGCGAAACGGATACCTTCGACACCTTCATGGAGTCAAGTTGGTACTTTGCTCGCTATGCAAGCCGTTACTCAGACAGTGCGATGCTGGATCCTCAAGCAGCCAACTACTGGCTCCCTGTTGATCAGTACATCGGTGGTATCGAGCACGCTATTTTGCACCTACTCTACTCACGCTTCTATCACAAACTACTGCGTGACGAGGGTCTAGTAAACTCTGATGAACCTTTCACTCGCCTACTCTGTCAGGGCATGGTTCTAGCCGATGGCTACTACTACGAAGATGAACAGGGCGGTAAGGTTTGGATCTCACCGGTTGATGTAGAGACTGAGACAGACGAGAAAGGTCGTGTGACCAAAGCCACTCATAAAGAGACGGGTAAAACGCTGATTCACGACGGCATGTCCAAGATGTCTAAGTCGAAAAACAACGGCATCGACCCTCAGGTTATGATCGATCGATACGGCGCCGATACGGTTCGTCTATTCATGATGTTTGCGGCACCACCAGAACAGTCACTAGAGTGGTCTGACTCAGGTGTGGAAGGTGCACACCGTTTCATCAAACGTCTCTGGAAACAGGCACACGACCATATCGCAGCCGGCCCAGCATCAACTTTAGACACGTCCAAGCTGAATGATGGGCAGAAAGAGCTGCGCCGTAAGACTCATGAAACCATCCAAAAAGTGACGGATGATATTGAGCGCCGCCAGACATTCAATACAGCCATTGCCGCTGTCATGGAGCTTTCAAACAGTATCGGTCGATTCAACGATGACTCCGAGCAAGGACGTGCTTGTAAACAAGAAGCGCTTAGCGCTGCTGTCCAGCTGTTGTCCCCGATCATTCCACACGCAGCCGATCAGCTGCTGACTGAACTGACGGGTGCAAGCCAAAATGATAGCTGGCCAAGCGTTGATGAATCCGCTTTGGTACGTGATAACATCGAGATGATTGTGCAGGTTAATGGCAAACTTCGTGCTCGTATCAATGTTGCCGCCGATGCCGATAAGGACACAATTTTGCAACTGGCCCTGGCTGAAGCTAATGTTCAGAAATACATGGAAGGCCTAACGCTGCGCAAAGAGATTGTTGTACCAGGCAAACTGGTCAACATCGTCGTCAGTTAGGAGTAAAAGATGAAGTTGTCACGTACGTTCGTTGCAGGTTTCGCCATGCTGTTTCTAACAGCTTGTGGCTTCCACCTAAAAGGGCTTTATGAGGTACCACCAGCGTTACAGCAATTAACTCTGGTCGAAAACACCACACAGCCCACTTCGTTAGGCAGAGAGCTGACAACTCAACTGCAACGCAACGGCGTGACCCTAACATCCCGAGCTAAGCTTAAACTGATCGTTGAATCGGCACGCTACAATCGCCGCGCGGTGATTCTTGATGCCAATGCAGATGCACAAGAGTACGAATTGAGCGGTGAAGCTCAATTTGCCATCTATCAAGGTGATAACACAGCGCCCGCCATTGAGCGCCGAGTCAATGTTCAACGCAGTGTTACCGAAACTTCAGACACCTTGGCGCAAGAGACTCTGGAAGCGCGCTACCGCTCAGAGATCAATCGTGCACTGGCTGAACAGATTATTCGCCAATACCTAAGTTTCGTTCCGCGCTAACCTATGAAAGTTAGAGTTGATCAGCTACCTCAGCAGCTCAACAAGCTAAATACTGCGCTACCGGTCTACCTTGTAACCGGGGACGAAACACTTCAACACGACGAAAGCTGTGACGCCATTCGAGCCCATCTTCGCGGTCTAGAATTCACTGAACGAGAGCTCTATCACATCGATTCCAGCTTTAACTGGGACAGCCTGATGGAGGCCGCCAATAGCCTCTCTCTATTTGCAGAGCGCAAAATTATTGAGTTACGACTCGGTTCACAAAAGATCAAAAAAGCCGAATCAGATCTGCTACAACGCTATCTAGAGAACCCTGCGCCCGATACGGTGATATTCATTTTGGCTGATCGACTCGATGCCGGTGCGAAAAAGAGCGCCTGGTTCAAGCTGGTCGAAAAGCTCGGGCTAGTGGTTGAAATCTGGCCCATTGAAGTTGACCAACTCCCGCGCTGGCTAGCGACACGCCTTCAATCTTTTCCAATCTCTATGGATCAAGAGGCGATCGGCGTCTTAGCCGATCGTGTAGAGGGCAACCTACTCGCGGCACAACAAGAGTTAGAGAAGCTCTCTCTGCTCTACCCCAACCAAACCCTTGATGCCAACCAGGTTGCCGAGGCGGTTGGCGACATGTCACGATTTGATGCCTTTGCACTTGCAGATGCGGCGATACAAAGACAACCTGCAAGAGTACAACACATTCTGCAGGCGCTAAGACAAGAGGGTGTCGAACCGACCTTCATACTCTGGGCCATTTCACGTGAGTTGCGCACGCTAAGCAGCGTGATTACAGAGATATCAGAAGGGAAGAATTACGATACGATTGCGAACAGACTGAGACTGTTTAGCAAACGTAAAACCGCTATTCGCAATGCCAGTCGTCAGATTAAAGTCTCGGAGATTGAGCAGTTACTGCGACTTTGTGGACAAGGTGATCAGGCCGTTAAAGGACAACTACCGACCGACCCCTGGTTAATAATTGGACAGATCTGCTTACGCCTAGCGGGTGTCGAGATGGCTTCACTCCATACCCAACACTCAGCCCCTTAAGCAAGCCTAACCACCTCAGACCTTAGCTACTTGGCTCCCGCAAAAGAGAGCTGCCGCCACGCCTCATAAACAACAATGGCACAGGCATTAGACAGATTCAAACTGCGTGAATCAGGGCACATCGGCAAGGTAATTGCATCGGTCGAATCGATGACACTCTGAGGCAGACCCCGTGTCTCCGGGCCCAATAGAATCATATCACCCGATGCAAAATCAGCATCGGTATAGGCGCGATCCGTTTTGGTCGTCATCGACCATACTTTTCTTGGGGAGACTGATTGAATACAGGCTTCTAATGACTCATGAACTTTCATAGAGGCAAACTCGGCATAATCCAATCCCGCTCTGCGCAGGCGCTTATCATCCAGCTCAAAGCCGAGGGGTTTAATCAAATGAAGGGAGAAACCCGTGTTAGCACACAGGCGAATAATATTTCCGGTATTGGGTGGTATCTCGGGTTCGTAAAGAGCAACGTGAAGCATATCGGCACCTAAACTGTTAGATGCCGATTGTAGCATTAAGCGACTCTAATCCGCCTCAATACCCAGCTCTTTTAGCTTGCGGGTTAGGGTATTTCGCCCCCAGCCTAAAAGTTCAGACGCATCACGTTTACGGCCACCCGTATGTTTAAGCGCAGTCTCTATCAACACCTGCTCAAACTGACGTTCAGCCTCTTTGAGGATGCCCCTCTCCCCTTCAAAGAGACGCTGATCAGCCCAGCCACGCAGTGCTTGTTCCCAATTACCATGAACAACAGGGCGTTCATTTGAGGACTCTAGAAGCTCTGGTGGTAAATCAGAGACAAGAACCTCTCGACCAGACGCCATCACGGTAATCCAGCGACAGGTGTTTTCCAGCTGTCGCACATTACCTGGCCAAGTCAGATCGCGCAGAAAACGCTCTGTTTCCGGCTTAAGAATCTTAGTCTCAACGCCCAGCTCTTTCGCCGAACGTGACAAAAAGTGGCGAGCGAGACGAGGAATATCTTCACGACGCTCATTTAACGAGGGGATGTGAACTCGAATCACGTTTAGACGGTGGAACAGATCCTCACGAAACTTGCCCTCTTTAACGAGGTTTTCGAGATTTTGGTGGGTAGCTGCAATGATTCGAACATCAACTTTAACCGGTGTATGACCACCGACACGGTAGAACTCACCGTCAGCAAGAACACGCAAGAGTCGAGTTTGAGTATCCGCAGGCATATCGCCGATCTCATCAAGGAACAGTGTGCCACCATCGGCCTGTTCAAAACGGCCACGGCGCGAAGCTTGAGCTCCGGTAAAGGCACCCTTTTCATGCCCGAACAGTTCAGACTCAATCAAGTCATGTGGAATAGCCGCCATGTTCAATGGAATAAACTCATTACCCGCACGCGGACTGTGGCGATGCAGAGCATGGGCCACCAGCTCTTTACCTGTACCAGACTCACCATTGATCAATACAGTAATCGGGGAATGAGACAGACGACCAATGGCACGGAACACCTCCTGCATAGCCGGCGCCTCACCAATGATCTCAGGTGTATCATCTTCAACAATCACTTCGGTTTGTTGACGCTGCTCTTCAACGTGCTGCACCGCTCGCTGAACCAGCGCTACCGCCTCATCAATATCAAATGGCTTAGGCAAGTACTCAAAGGCACCACCTTGATAAGAGGCAACCGCGGAATCTAAATCTGAGTGAGCGGTCATGATGATAGTCGGAATGTCTGCATAATCAGCTTGAAGCTGCTCTAGCATCTCAAGACCATCAATGCCCGGCATACGAATATCGCTGATAATCACATCAGGCTGTTCACGCTTAATTTTACGCAGCAACGCATCGCCCGACTCAAACACTTCTGTCGCCAAGCCACTGCCAGAGATCGCTTTCTCTAAAACCCAACGTATTGAGCGATCATCATCTACTATCCAAACGGTTGCTGGCTTAGCCATCTCAACTCTCCAAAGGAATTAAAATTTTAAAATTTGTTGTACTGGGTTTCGAGGCGACCTCGATTAAACCCTGGTGCTGACCAATAACAGATTGGGCAATCGATAGTCCCAACCCAGACCCTTCCGCACGACCGGTCACCATCGGATAGAACACGGAATCTAAAAGATCCTTTGGTATGCCCGGACCGTTATCGATAATCTCTACGCAGCAGACCAGTCGATGCTGCTCTGCGCCCAGCGTAATTCGTCTGAGCGCTCGTGTTTTCATACGGATTTGCGGAGCGGCTGTTTCAGACTCTTTCAGGGCCTGCATCGCATTTCTGCAGATGTTTAAAACCGCTTGGATCAACTGTTCACTGTCGCCGTTAAACTCCGGCAGACTTGGGTCGTAGTCACGAACCAACTGAATCTCTTGCTCGCTTTCAACTTCAATCAGAGCACGCACACGCTCGAGCACCTCGTGAATGTTCACCGGGTGTATGTTGGGCTTCTTGTAAGGCCCCATCAGACGATCCACCAGATTTCTTAACCGATCCGCTTCATCGATGATAATTCCGGTGAACTCTTTAAGCCCCTCATCATCCAGCTCGCGCTCTAGCAACTGTGCAGAGCCGCGAATCCCGCCCAACGGGTTCTTGATCTCATGTGCCAAGCCACGCACAAGCACTTTGGCGGTGGCATGTCGATTCAACATCTCCTCTTCACGCTCAATTCGAACCAGGCGATCACGTGGGTGCAACTCCATCAGTAGAAACCCATTCGGTAACCTTGAGATGGTGTAATCCGTCATCAACTCGTTACCACCAAAGGTAATCAGAGCGGCTTCGCGTTTACTGACATGCTGTCCCGTCGCAGAGACACTCTCTAATAGCTTGAGCTCCTCTTCGGAACCAATAAAGAGATACTCGATGTGTGAATTTTTTAAGCGTTTAAAGCTACCCTCTAACAGAACCTCAGCGGCCGGATTCATATACTTCAACTCGAACTTCTGCCCCAGTACCAATACAGCCGTATTGAGGTTTTCAAGAATCAATTTGTACTGTTGCGATCCGAACATTAGGTATTCCCAAGGGTTTTGATGACTTAACAGCTCTACTCTAGCGTTAAGCCTTAATAGCTCTACTTAATAAGCAAAAAGGTTGCCAACTCAGCGAAACCCAGTAACCACGGGCTTTTGAGTTTTAGCATGCACAATAGAATGGCATATATGAAGATATTATGCACCATTTTGGTGCGAGGTGTTTTGTGCGCATCCATGCGCCTGCAGGATACTGTTCGTCCTGGCATACCCTGCTCCTGCGCATCCATGCGCCTGCAGGATACCGTCCATCCTGGACATAAAAAACCCGGCAGGTGCCGGGTTTTTTGAATCGATAAGATCTTAAACTGAGTAGTAAAGATCGTATTCGATTGGGTGAGTTGTCTGGCTCACTTGAGCACACTCTTCACGCTTAAGTTCGATGTAAGCGTTTAGCATGTCTTCAGTGAATACGCCGCCGCGAGTTAGGAACTCGTGATCAGCTTCTAGAGCGTCCAGAGCTTCTTCTAGTGAAGAACAAACCTGTGGGATCTGAGCAGCTTCTTCAGCTGGTAGATCGTAAAGGTCTTTGTCTGCTGCATCGCCAGGGTGGATCTTGTTCTGGATACCGTCAAGACCCGCCATCATTAGCGCAGAGAACGCTAGGTATGGGTTAGCGATTGGATCAGGGAAGCGTGTCTCGATACGACGGCCTTTAGGGCTAGTTACGTATGGGATACGGATAGAAGCTGAACGGTTACGAGCTGAGTAAGCTAGCATAACTGGTGCTTCGAAGCCTGGAACAAGACGCTTGTACGAGTTAGTACCTGGGTTACATAGAGCGTTAAGCGCTTTAGCGTGCTTGATGATACCGCCGATGTAGTAAAGAGCTTCTTCAGATAGGCCCGCGTATGCGTCGCCAGCGAAGATGTTAACACCGCCTTTAGATAGAGACTGGTGAACGTGCATACCAGAGCCGTTGTCACCAACGATTGGCTTAGGCATGAACGTAGCTGTTTTACCGTAAGCGTGAGCAACGTTGTGAACTGCGTACTTAAGAATCTGAACTTCGTCAGCTTTCTTAACAAGGGTGTTACCTGCCACACCGATTTCACACTGACCAGCAGTTGCTACTTCGTGGTGGTGTACTTCTACGTGCAGACCCATCGCTGTCATCGCGTCACACATTGCAGCACGAAGATCGTGTAGAGAGTCTACTGGTGGTACTGGGAAGTAACCGCCTTTAACGCGTGGACGGTGACCTGTGTTACCGCCTTCGAATTTGCTGTTAGAAGACCATGCAGCTTCTTCAGAAGATACAGTGTAGCCACAACCAGACATGTCAGAGTGGAAGTGAACTTCGTCAAATACGAAGAACTCTGGCTCTGGACCGAACATAGCGCTGTCAGCGATACCTGTTGATTTCAGGTACTCTTCTGCACGCTTAGCAACAGAACGTGGATCACGCTCGTAACCAAGACCTGTAGCAGGCTCAACGATGTCACAACGGATGATGACTGTTGCATCTTCAGAGAATGGATCAACGATAGATGAAGAGTCATCTGGACGAAGGATCATGTCAGAGTCGTTAATACCCTTCCAACCTTGGATAGATGAGCCATCAAACATTTTGCCGTCTTCGAAGAAGTCGTCACCCATTTCGTGAACTGGGATAGTTACGTGCTGCTCTTTACCTTTAGAGTCTGTAAAGCGAAGGTCGATCCACTTCGCGTCAGTTTCTTTGATCAGATTTAGTGTCTGTTCAGACATTATGGCTCTCTCCATTATCAGATATTGCCAGACTAGTAGCCTTGGGTTTAAGCCTGCACCATGCAAGCTCAGTCTTCCTAACGAGCTAGCAAACAGTATGCCAACTCGAAAAAAGTCTTTATTTACGGTGATTTACCGCATCAGCAACGAATCACCAATGACAATAAACGCACCAATTTGATGCACACCTAAAACATACGCACCACAATGGTGCTTTAAACTATTACTAGTCTGTCGATGTGTGCCAATATGATACTCCAGCCAAAAAATTTTGCACTAGATTCGCTTCTAACAATTGTTCATATGGTCCAAATTTATTGGCTATTAATTCGCCTTGATCACGCTCGACGCGTATAATCCGCGCATCTTTAATTAATGAGACTCACCTCGTGATCGAAAATCTTCGCAATATCGCCATCATCGCACACGTCGACCATGGCAAAACCACCCTAGTTGATAAACTTCTAGAGCAGTCAGGTACCCTTGGCCGTCGTGATGAAGGCGCTGAGCGCGTCATGGACTCAAACGACCAAGAGAAAGAGCGTGGCATCACCATCCTTGCCAAAAACACCGCCATCACTTGGAACGACTACCGCATCAACATCGTCGATACTCCTGGGCACGCCGATTTCGGTGGTGAGGTAGAGCGTGTTATGTCGATGGTTGACTCGGTCCTTCTGCTTGTTGATGCAGTTGATGGTCCAATGCCACAAACACGCTTCGTTACTCAGAAAGCCTTTGCACGCGGCCTTAAGCCAATCGTTGTTATCAACAAAATCGACCGTCCTGGTGCACGTCCAGATTGGGTTATGGATCAGGTTTTCGAACTGTTCGACAACCTAGGCGCTACCGATGAGCAGTTGGACTTCCCGATTGTCTACGCCTCAGCGATCAACGGTATTGCGGGTGATGATCACGAAGCTATGGCTGACGATATGACGCCTCTATTTGAAGCGATCATCAAGCACGTTGATGCGCCTCACGTCGATACAGAAGGTCCATTCCAGATGCAGGTCTCTGCGTTGGACTACAACAGCTTTGTCGGTGTTATCGGTGTGGGTCGTATCTCACGCGGTAAGATCTCTACCAACACGCCTGTTAAAGTCATCGATTCACACGCAAAAATGCGTTCAGGTCGTATCCTTAAGATCATGGGCTACCACGGTCTTGATCGTGTCGATGTCGACAGTGCACAAGCAGGTGACATTGTCTGTATTACCGGTCTAGACGAACTCAACATCTCAGATACGCTGTGTCACCCAGATGTTGTTGAAGCACTACCAGCACTCTCTGTCGATGAGCCAACCGTCTCTATGACATTCCAGGTCAACGACTCTCCGTTTGCCGGTAAAGAGGGCAAATTCGTTACCAGCCGTAACATCAAAGAGCGTCTAGAGCGCGAATTGATTCACAACGTAGCACTGCGTGTAGAGCCGGGTGATAGCCCTGAGAAATTCCGTGTATCAGGTCGTGGTGAACTTCACCTATCGGTACTGATTGAGACCATGCGCCGTGAAGGCTTCGAACTTGGCATCAGCCGTCCTGAAGTAATTCAGAAAGAGGTAGATGGCGAAATCCACGAACCTTACGAGATCGTTATGATCGACGTTGAAGAGCAGCACCAGGGCTCGATCATCGAAGAGCTAGGCATGCGTCGCGGTGACATGACGAATATGGAAGTTGACGGCAAAGGCCGCTGTCGCCTGACCTTTATGATCCCTTCTCGCGGTTTGATCGGCTTCCGTAGCCAATTCCTAACCATGACGTCTGGTACTGGTATCATGAACTCAATCTTTGACCACTACGGTGTGGTGAAAGAGGGTGAGACGGTGACTCGTAACAACGGCGTACTGGTTTCGATGGTTAACGGTAAAGTACTGGGCTACGCACTCTTCTCTCTTCAGGAGCGCGGTCGCCTCATGATCGGTCCAAACATTGAAGTGTACGAAGGCATGGTCATTGGTATCCATAGCCGCTCGAATGACCTAACGGTTAACCCAACCAAAGGTAAGCAGCTAACCAACGTCCGAGCCTCAGGTACTGATGAGAACATCGTGCTAACGCCACCTATCCGCTTTACTCTAGAGCAGGCTCTAGACTTCATTGAAGATGATGAGTTGGTTGAAGTAACACCTGAGAACATCCGTATTCGTAAGAAGTTCTTGAAAGAGCATGAGCGTAAACGCGCTAAGCGTTAATTAATTTGCAATAAATGCAAAACATAAAACGGTGCCAATGCAAATTGAGCACCGTTTTTTTATATTCAAACGAAATAAACGGAGTAAACTAAAGTCCAAGAAATCTTGAAGTGACAAACTAGGAACCACCTAATGACCAACAGCATTTTTTACCGGGTCAGCCCTATTCTTTTTTCAATTATTGGTATGGCGCTTAGCCACAACCTATTCTTTATCATCCTCCCTTTAAGAATGCAGTCGGCGGGCATTGAGTCTTCACAAGTCGGTATTGCTATGGGTATGTTTGCCGCCGGCTCTATCCTGGCAGGGATGTTTGGGGCCAAAGTCGTCAACCGCGTCGGTCATATCCGCGCCTTTGCAACAATGGCTGCAACACTGTCGATCGTCTCAATACTGCACACACTTCTTGAATCGTTCATCATCACTTCCCTGTTAAGGGTCGTTGCAGGCTTCTGCTTCATCACCAGTTTTATTACTCTGGAGAGCTGGCTTAATGTCACCAGTGATAGCAGCAACCGCGGTAAACTGTTCAGTGTCTACCAGATATTCTTTGCTGTCGGATTCGGTTCAGCACCTTTTGTGATGAACATTTTCGAAGAGAGTGATTTTAGACTGTTCGGTATTATCAGCGCCGTATTAGCGATCGCTCTGATTATTATGTCGATGTCACGCATGCCAGCACCCGAGCTACCTGGCCGAAGCCGCCCAATGTCATTTGGGCAACTATGGAAGGTCTCTCCATCAGGTACTCTATCTTGCCTGGTGGCGGGTTCTATTGGCTCCGCAAGCGTATCACTGATCGCTCTATACGCTTACGATCGAGGCTTTAGCGGCACACTACTATCAATCATTTTAGGCTCCTATTTGCTTGGGGGCCTCATGACACAATACCCAACTGGCTGGTTTGCGGATCGTTTCGATAAACGTACGGTGGGCGCTGTATTAATGATGATTGGTGTCGGTGCAAATGCCGTCATCATTATCGATTTTTACAGCGCTCTACCCACCTGGTTCGTCACCTTCTTCTTCCTACTGTCAGGGGGCGCTGGGGCCGCTATTTTCCCGCTAGCTGTGACACAGGTGTTCGACCACATCGACAGTAAAGAGGCGATGCCTGCAACCAGTATGATGCAAATTCTATTAGGCGTCGGTGGTGTCGTCGGCCCTATCGTGGCGGGCGCTATGATGGAGTGGTTTAGCTCTGTTTGGCTCTACTTCTACGTCATTTCACTGCATCTACTGCTGATGCTCTTCTTATTAGTGCGTAAGCTCTTCTTGCGAACCGAACGTCTAGAACCCGCTCAGCCCTACCAGTTCACAACCAACCCTGCATCCGTGCCTCCTCTTGAGGAGTACGTGGCTGCAGAGATTGCAGAGCCGGCGCTTAAACTGTTGATTGAGGCACTCAAACAGAACCCGAAAGATCCTCAGCACCTAATAAAAACTGCACTGGAATCTGCTCACCTAAAAGCAGAAGAGGTAGCATTACAGATGGTATTAAAGCTGCCCAAACGAGCGGGTGAGTTAACCGAACACTTAGTCACAATCTATCCAGAGAATCGACTAAAGGTAGCTAAGTCATTGACCGACTTCTTTGATCTGCATAAAACCCGTATCAATTACGCCATTGTGGGAGGGCTTAAAACGGATGCGAGCCCACAGGAGATATTTGAGATCGATCGATTAATTGAGCTGCGTAAGAAACGCCTAGAAGATGCGGGGTTACCAGTAGAATGAGAACACTCTACCCAGAAATAAGTGCCTACCACAGCGAGCAACTGGATGTAGGCAAAGGGCACAGCCTCTTTTTAGAGCTTTCAGGCAACCCCAATGGCGAGCCTATTCTGTTCGTCCACGGCGGGCCAGGCGGTGGTTGTTCGCCCGAGCATCGACGCTTTTTTAACCCAGAACATTACAAAATCATTCTATTTGATCAACGCGGCTGTGGGCGCTCGACGCCGCATGGCAGTTTAGAAAACAACACAACGGAACACTTAATCGCTGATATTGAAAAGATTCGTACCCATCTCGGCCTAGATAAGTGGGCACTATTTGGCGGTAGTTGGGGTTCTACGTTAAGCCTTGCCTACGCACAATCTCACCCAGAGCGAGTCAATGCACTGTTTCTAAGAGGTATATTCCTCTGTCGACCTAGAGATATTCAGTGGTTTTACCAAGAGGGAGCAAGCTATGTATTCCCTGACCATTGGGAATCATTTATAGCACCGATACCGGCCGATCAGAGAAACGACATGGTCAGCAGCTACTATAAAGTTCTGACCAGTGATAATGAACTAGAGCGTATGGCAGCAGCAAAGGCTTGGTCTATTTGGGAGGGACGCTGCTCCACATTAGATCCTAACCCTAGTTTGGTTGACCACTTTGGTGATCCTCATGTCGCATTAGCCATGGCGCGTATCGAAGCACACTATTTTGCCAACAACTCTTTTATGTCTGAAAACCAACTGCTCAATCACTGTGATCGCATCAAAAAAGATACCGACCTGGATTGTTCATGGCCGATATGACATGGTTTGCCCTATTGAGCAGGCACACCTATTGGCTAAAGAACTGCCTCAAGCCAACTTTGATATTGTTCGAGATGCCGGACACTCAGCCTTTGAGCCGGGCATTACAGACCGTTTAATTCATGCCACCGATCAGTATCTGGAGTTAACCAGCTAATGAAAGGACTTATTCAACGAGTCAGCAGTGCTAGCGTTGTCGTAGACGGAAACTGCATCGGTGAAATAGATCAGGGGATACTTCTTTTACTCGGTGTAGAGAAAGAGGATGACCAATCAAAAGCCGATAAACTACTCGACAAGGTAATCAACTACCGCATCTTTAGCGATGAATCGGACAAGATGAACCTTAGCCTTAAAGATATCGGAGGCGAGTTACTGGTGGTCTCTCAATTTACGCTGGTAGCCGAAACCTCCAAGGGCAAACGACCGGGTTTTTCAAAAGGGGCATCTCCAGCACTGGGTGAAGAGCTCTACAACTACTTTGTAGAAGCGGCTAACAAAACGGGGCTTAAAGTTGCGACCGGGAAGTTTGGTGCCGATATGAAAGTATCACTAACCAATGATGGGCCGGTTACGTTTTGGTTGGAGAGTTAGGAGCCGTTGGAGCGGTCTTGCGAAGGCCGCGATGAATTTAGCAGAGATGTATTACGAAGTCCGACTGTAGGAGCGAACTGCCGCAAAGCGGCAAACCGCGATCACCGCGAAGCGGTGTATCAGTGATTATGGACTGGTGCCATGTTTATCTAGCGAAATGCCGGTAACTGGCCTTCAGCCTATCATCCGCTGTTGACGTTGGCAGAGATCTTTTACGAAGTCCGACTGTAGGAGCGAACTGCCGCGTAGCGGCAGACCGCGATCACCGCGAAGCGGTGTATCAATGATTATGGACTGGTGCGAGGTTTATCTAACGGAGTGCCGGTGACTGGCCTTCAGCCTGTCATCCGCTATTGACGTTGGCAGAGACTTTTTAAAACCGTTGGAGCGGTCTTGCAAAGGCCGCGATGGGTTTGGCAGAGATCCTGTACGAAGTTCGCAATGACCTACAATAGGTTACGAACGCTGTTCGTAATCGCTTCGCGACGCCGTTGGCGCCTAATCCCCGCACCTTCGGTGCATGGGCTTTCACATGGCCTGCGGCGAGGTAGTGACAGGCGGCACCGCCGCCTGATAAACAAAAAACCCCAGGACCTTTCGG